>NZ_CP165734.1:6885000-7485000 GCF_041200145.1 Bradyrhizobium sp. LLZ17 | reverse complement strand
GCTCCGGCCGGACCCCGAGGACGAGATCGCTTTCCGCCAGCTCCTCGCGTGCCGCAGGAATTGCGACTTCGCGCTCGCCGAGCCAGACCGCCTGCGCGCCGACTTGCAGTCGACCGTGGAACGGCAGGAAATTCATAGGTGGTGAACCGATGAAGTCTGCGACGAAGAGCGAAGCAGGCCGGTCGTAGATGTCGCGGGGGCTCGCGACCTGCTCGACGACGCCGTTGTTCATCACCGCGATCATGTCGGCCATCGCCATGGCCTCGAGCTGGTCGTGCGTGACATACACCGTAGTCGCGCCGAGCCGGTCATGCAGCGCGCGCAATTCATGGATCATCGCCTCCCGCATTTCGGTGTCGAGCGCGCCGAGCGGCTCGTCCATCAGGAAGCATTTTGGTTTGCGGACGATGGCTCGCCCAAGTGCGACGCGTTGCCGGTCGCCGCCCGCGAGGCCCGACACCGACCGGTCGAGGAGATGGGAAATCCGCAGGATTCGCGCAGCCTCCACTACCCGCCGGTCGCGCTCCGCCGCTCCGATTCGCTCGCATTTCAGCGGAAAGCCGATATTGCGTCGGACGTTCATGTGCGGATAGAGCGCAAACAGCTGGAACACAAAGGCGATATCGCGCGCCGAGGCGCGATTCATTGTAACGTCCTCGCCGCCGAGCCTGATGGTGCCGGCCGTCGGCAATTCCAGCCCTGCGATCATGCGCAGTGTTGTGGTCTTGCCGCAGCCGGAAGGCCCGAGCAGGCACAGGAACTGGCCGTCTTCCACCGTGAAGCTGGCGGCCTTGACCGCATGAAACGTCCCGAAGGATTTGTCGAGCGCTTCGACCCTGATCTGTGCCATCGCGCCTTACTCCCTGACCTTCGAGACGATGGTGAACATCACCGTCCCGAACAGCGTGGTCGCAAACGACCACGAATAGAGGGTGAGGAAAAATGGCTGCATCAGCATGACCACGCCGGCGGCGATGATCGTCGTCGCGATGGCCTCCAGCGGACCGCGTCGCAGAATCCTGTCAGCGAAGTCGCGTCGGAGCGTGGATGTGTTCGCATCGAGGCTCATTTGCGGACGGCTCCAAAGGTGATTCCGCGCAGGAGATGCTTGCGCAAAAGCACCGTGAACACGACGATCGGCACCAGGAAGAAAGTCGTACCGGCCGCGACTGCTGGCCAGTCCTGACCGCCCTCGCCGATGATGATCGGTATGAACGGCGGCGCCGTCTGCGCGTTCCCGGAGGTCAGTAGCACCGCAAAGGCGTATTCGTTCCACGCAAAAATCAGGCAGAAGATGGCCGTCGCCGCGATTCCTGTTGTCGCCTGCGGCAGCACGACTTTCACGAATGCCTGGAAACGGGTGTAGCCGTCGATCATCGCCGCCTCCTCGTACTCCCGCGGGATTTCGTCGATGAAACCCTTGAGAAGCCAGACGGCGAGCGAAACGTTGACCGATGTGTAGAGCAGGATCATCCCAAGCCGGGTGTCCGAGAGCCCGACAGTGCGGTACATCAGGTAGATCGGGATCGCGACCGCGATCGGCGGCATCATCCTCGTCGACAGAATGAAAAAGAGCAGGTCGTCCTTCAGCGGCACGCGGAACCGCGAGAACCCATAAGCCGACAATGTGCCGAGCGTGACGGCGAGCATCGTCGAACCGAACGCGATGATCAGCGAATTGACGAAACGCGGCACATAGTTCGACGGACCGGCCACGACCATGTTGCGGCTACGCGCAATGCGATCGCAAAGCCCCTGCGGCGGACCCAGCGTCTGGATGAATTCCGGCGTCTGGCGCGAGCGGGTCGTGAATAGATTGCAGTAGCCTTCGAGCGACGGCTTGAACAGTATCTTCGGAGGATAGGAGATCGCATCGTCTGGCGACTTGAACGAGGTGAGCACAATCCATAGCAGCGGAATCATCGTGATGATGGCATAGAGTATGACGAACAGGCCGGCGAAGCGGCGTACCTCGGCCGACGGTTCGACGACTGAATGGGCTGTATTTGCGGCACTCATCGGTTTTTCACCCGGTTCAACGCCTTGACGTAGATGTTGGCGAGGCCGAACACCGTCACGAACAGAATGATTGCGAAGGCCGAGGAATAGCCGGTTCGCCAACTTTCAAACGCTGCCCGCTTCAGCGTGATGGAAGCGACTTCCGTGGTCGAGCCCGGCCCGCCCCCGGTCAGAAGGTTGACCATGTCGAACATCTTGAAGTTCTCGATGCCACGAAAGAGCACCGCGAGCATGATGAACGGCAGCGCCATCGGCAGCGTGATCGACCAGAACTGCCGCCAATTCGACGCGCGGTCGACCTCCGCCGCCTCATAGATGTAATCCGGAATCGAGCGCAGTCCCGCCAGGCAAATCAGCATCACGTAGGGCGTCCACATCCAGGCGTCGACGATGACGATGGCCCAGGGACTGAGTGTCACGTCGCCCAGCATCTGGAACGACGAAGCGTCGCGCCCCGTGAAGAAAGCGACCACGTAATTGAACAATCCGATCTGCGGCTGATAAAGGAAGGTCCAGAAATTGCCGACGACCGCCGGCGAAAGCATCATCGGCAGCAGAATGATCGTGGTCCACATGCCATGGCCACGGAATTTCTTGTCGATGAGGAGGGCAAGACCAAATCCGAGCACGGTCTCGATGAGCACGGTCCAGATCACGAAATGCGCCGTTACCTGCATCGCTGCCCAGATATCCGGATCAGTCAGGATCGACTGGTACCAGTCGGTGCCCAGCCATATCGTCGGCGCGTTCGCCCGGTTGGCGCGGTAGTTGGTGAACGAGAGATAGATCGTCCACACCAGCGGGAAGATATTGATCGCCAGCAGGAGCACGATCGTCGGCGTGATGAAGAGCCAAGCGAGCGCCTGGTCCGACAGGCCCCGGATCCGACGCGCCAAGGCTGGCCGGACCGGGACGGCCCCGTAGGTGATCTGCGATGAGGCACTCAAATCGTTCATGGCTTTGGTCAATCCTCGCGCCGGGAGCGTCAGCTGACCACAGCTGCCCATAATCCCGAAGAGAGCCTGGAGCGCGCTCGCGTGCGCTCCAGGCGGTTGCCTTAGAACTTCTTGCCTTCTTCCTTGAAGATGGCCTTCCAGTCCTTCACCAGACCGTCGAGCGCTTCCTGCGCAGTGCCCTTGTCCGCCACGACGTAGTCATGCACGCGCTTCTGTTCGGCTTGCAGGAGTTGCGCATACGATGGCTCGGCCCAGAAGTCGACGACCATTCCCATCGACTTCAGAAACTCCCCGGCGAACGGCGCGCTCTTCGGGAAGCTCGGATCGTTCAACACGGACTTGGCGCAGGAATAACCGCCCAGCGCCCACCACTTCTTCTGCACATCGCCGCCGGAGAACCATTTGATGTATTGCAGCGCTTCGCCCTGGTTCTTCGAATAGGAAACGACCGAGATACCCTGTCCGCCGAGCTGCGTCGCCTGCCCCGCGGGGCCGGCCGGATTGCTGAAGAAACCGATCTTGTCGCCACCAACGTTCGGGTCCTTGTAGAGGCCCGGGAAGAAGGCGAAGAAGTTCATCTGCAGCGCGACCTGGCCGGACTTGAACGCATCGAGGCCTTCCGACATGTAGGAGTTGGAGGCGCCAGGGGGCGTGCAGCACTTGTAGAGCTCCTTGTAGGCCTCAAGCCCCTTCACGGCCCCAGGCGAATTGACGAACCCGTCCATCGAATATGGCTTCTTCGGATCCTGATATTTGAAGCCGTAGTCGTAGAGATAGTTTGACACTCCCATGGTGATGCCTTCCGAGCCCCGCTCAGTATAGATCGAAGCACCATAGACCTTCTTGCCGTCAATCTCGCGGCCCTGGAAGAACTTCGAGATGTCGCGCAGTTCGTCAAGCGTCTTCGGCACGGCGAGATCGCGGCCGAATTTGGCCTTGAAATCCGCCTGGATCTCGGGCCGCGCAAACCAGTCCTTGCGATAGGTCCAGCCCACCGCGTCACCCATGGCGGGCAATGCCCAGTAGTTTGGCGTATTCTTCGGCCACTCCGAATATCCGACCACGGTGGCGGGCATGTAGTCGTCCATGCTGATCCCTTCCTTCTTGAAGAAATCGTTGAGCTTGACGTACTGGCCGTTCTCCGCGGCGCCGCCGATCCACTGAGAATCGCCGATGATGAGATCGCACAGCGAGCCGTGCGAATTGAGCTCGTTCAGGAATCGATCGGCATAGTTGGTCCACGGCACGAATTCGAACTTCATACCGATGCCGGTCTTGGCGGTGAAGTCCTTCGACAGTTCGACCAGCGCGTTCGCCGGGTCCCACGCGGCCCAGCACAGCGTGATGGTCTTGGCCTGCGCGTGCGCAGGTGTCGTCCCCACTCCGGCACCGAGCGCGGATGCGAGAACTCCGAAACTAGTAAGAAGCGCCTTTACTGTCTGTCTCATTACGCTTTCCCTCCCAGTGGGGCCGGCCATCGACATGGCGCGACTCTCCAACCCGCTCGAATGCTTCGAGCAGAGCGATACAGTCCTTCACGGGCTGAACGACTAAACGGACGTTTCCTCGTGCCTGCCTGGATTCTTAAGGATCAGCCAAGCTCGATTTGTTTAGTGAACCACGAGTTACTAAACATTGCAAGCAGGCTGTTCCGGACGGAGTTTGAGCTTCCGCTGGGCGGGGCGTGACAGCCAATGAGGTCGTTCACTGCCGTGGTGCAGCGCTCGGCAAGTTAATCACGGCGTTCGATGTCTGTTGCTTTTGATCGAAGAAGCGGGGGCCTTTGGCTTGCGTCTGAGCCGCCGGTGCTTTGATCCCGATGCCGGCAACCGCTCAAGCAGCAGAAATCTGGATTCCGCCCAGGCAGAGGTATTTGATCTCGAGATAGTCCTCGATGCCGTATTTCGAGCCCTCACGGCCGTTGCCGCTCTCCTTGACCCCGCCGAACGGTGCAACCTCGGTCGAGATCAGGCCTTCATTGATGCCGACGATACCGTATTCAAGCGCCTCGGCAACGCGCCAGACCCGCCCGATATCGCGGCCGTAGAAATAGGCGGCCAAGCCGAACTCGGTATCGTTCGCGAGCCGGATCGCCTCCTCTTCAGTCTTGAAGCGGAATACCGGCGCGACCGGGCCGAAAGTTTCCTCGCGGAAGATCAACATGCCCGGCGTGGCATCCGCCAACACCGTCGGCTCGAAGAACGTACGGCCAAGCGCATGGCGCTTGCCACCGAGCACGACGCGGGCGCCCTTGGAAACGGCGTCGGAAACATGCTCTTCCACTTTCTCGATGGCGCGCATGTCGATCAGCGGGCCAATCGTCACGCCTGGCTCGAACCCGTCACCGATCTTGAACGCACCAACCGCCTCAGCCAGACGCGAGACGAACATGTCGTAGATCTTGTCCTGCGCAAGAATACGATTGACGCAAACACAGGTTTGGCCGGCATTGCGGTATTTCGACGCTATCGCGCCCTTGACTGCGGCATCGATGTCCGCATCGTCGAAGACGATGAAGGGCGCATTGCCGCCGAGCTCCATGGACGTGCGCTTCACGGCCGACGCGCTTTGTACCATCAGCTTCTTGCCGATTTCGGTCGAACCCGTGAACGTCACCTTGCGCACAATCGGATTGGAGGTCATTTCTCCGCCGATCGCCGACGCCGAACCCGTGACGACGGACAACACGCCCTTGGGGACGCCCGCCCGTTCGGCCAGCACCGCAAGCGCCAGCGCCGATAGCGGTGTCTGGCTGGCCGGCTTGACGACCATGGTGCAACCCGCCGCCAGCGCCGGGCCAGCCTTGCGCGTGATCATCGCGGCCGGAAAATTCCACGGCGTGATTGCGGCACAAACGCCGATCGGCTGCTTCAGGACGATGATGCGGCGATCGGCGGTGAAGCCCGGAATTGTATCGCCATAAACGCGCTTTGCTTCTTCGCCGAACCACTCGATGAAGCTTGCGGCATAGGCGATCTCGCCCTTCGCTTCAGCAAGCGGCTTGCCCTGCTCTACTGTCATGATCGCGCCGAGATCGTCCTGGTTCGTCATCATCAGATCGAACCAGCGTCGCAGGATCACGGCGCGCTCTTTCGCGGTCCGGGCACGCCACGCCGGCAGCGCCGCATTGGCAAACTCGATGGCGCGCCTGGTCTCGGCCGCCCCCATATTGGGGACATGCCCGATCACGGCGCCGGTCGCGGGATTATCGACCGCAATGGTGCCGCCGCTATCGGCCGCTACCCACTCGCCCGCGACCAGGCAAGCGTTACGCAAAAGGCTCGGATTATTAAGCGTGAGTTTCGAAATCATCGTGAGCACCGCTACGTTGGGGTTGATACCGTTATGATGCAGGTCGGCATGAAGCGCTCAACGTCAACTGAGCTCCTTGCCACTCAGAAATTGCGTCAAGACCTCGATCTGGTCGTCGGCGATCAAGGCCGGCGCATGGCCGCAGTCCGCGACAGTGTGGACGCGGACATTGCGATTGCGCCGCATCATGTCCTTGAGGAGGCTTTCCGAGAGCAAATCCGATTGTTGCCCACGGATTACCAGAACGGGGACGTCGATCGCGTCCCAGTATTTCCAGAGATCGACGCTGTAGTGCCAGGGGTTTCGAAACGCATGCGCGATGTTCGGATCGCACAGCGGCTTGAAGCAGCGTCCCTCCACGTTCCAGGCCACGCTATGCGTCGTCAGATGCCGCCAGTGCGCATCCTCCAATCGTCCGAAAGGCGCCAGAACCCGCCGGTAGTAGCCTTCGGCCTGTTCGATCGACTCAAAGGATTTTGGCGCCTCGTTGAGATTGGCACCGAGACGAAGCAATCCGGCCCAGGGCAGATAGGGGCCGATATCGTTGACGACGATGCGGCGGATCGGACTGCCCGGAAGGGCGGCCAGCACCATCCCGATCAGGCCCCCCAATGACGTGCCGACCCAGTCGACCTCCGTTGAACCGAGCGCCGCCAGGAGCACGGTCATGTCGCTGCAATATTGCGGCAAGGCATAGTCGCTGCTGTCGTGCAGCCGCTCGCTTTGTCCCCGGCCTGGCAAATCCGGGCAAATGACACGCCGCCCTGCGCGGGCGAGAACTGCGGCGAGATGATCGAAGTCCCGGCCGTTTCTGGTCAATCCATGGACACAGAGCACCGGCCGCACTGCGGACGCTGCCCCCAATCCGTGAATGCGATGCGATGGAAGCTGCGCCGGGTCAGCCCCCGCACCGATCCCGTGCGGTCCGGCGCCACCTGCCGCCCTTCAGGCCACGCTCCGGATAGCTTTGAGGCTCCATGCAATTCAGGGGATTTCAACTCCATCGGGTCATTCGACAAATCGGTGGGCCTCGGACGATGTTTCGAAGATATGCGGAGCAACGTCACGGCGAGACAGGGCGTCGCCTAGCTTCAGGCGCATGAATGCGCTGGTGGTATAGCGCGAGGCATGATCGTAGCAGGTCCGTTCGATTTCGGCGGCCATCGAAAACCACTTGTCCGCCATGTGTGAGGCGATATCGGATGAATCGTAGTTGATCACGGCGGAAAACCGGCGTCCGACCCGATGAAAGACTTCGAGGATGGCGGCACGGATCGCCTCGACATCGGCGTCGTTATGGACCCGATAACCGTCGAGCCCGAGAAATAGCGTGTTGCGATCGGCATCGTACGACAGCCGCTCCGCCAGCGGCCGATTGAGCAGCCGGTCGTCGAGCTGCATCAGCGCTTCGCCGAACAGCGAAACGTCCATGGATTTCGGCGCACGGATGATGGGTCGAAAGCCCATGAGCGCGAGAATGTCGCGCTCGATATCGACACCCGGCGCGATTTCGATCAGTTCGAGACCTTCAGGGGTAAGCCTGAACACGCATCGCTCGGTCACATAGAGAACCGGCTGCCTGTTGGTTGCGGCCAGCTTGCCCGAGAATGTGATCTGATCGACCTTGTCGATGAATTTCGATGATTTGCCTTCGCTGAGAATCTTGAGCTCGCCATCCACGACCGATGTCTTGAGGCCGCCGGTAGTGAAGGTGCCAGCGAAGATCAGGCGGCGCGCATTCTGCGAGATGTTGATGAAGCCGCCGGCGCCGGCGAGGCGGCCATTGAACAGGCTGACGTTGACGTCGCCATGGCCATTGACCTGGGCCATGCCAAGACAAGCCAGATCGAGCCCCCGCCGTCGTAGAAGTCGAACATCTGGTTCTGGTCGATGATCGATTCTGCATTGATCGAAGCACCGAAATCGAGGCCTCCTTGCGGAATGCCACCGATGATGCCGGGCTCGGCCGTCAGCGTCACAAAGTCGAACAGCTTTTCCTCGGCGGCAACCGACGCGACCCCTTCGGGCATGCCGATGCCGAGATTGACCACGCCGCCCATCGGCAATTCCAGCGCGCAGCGGCGCGCAATGATCTTGCGGTTATCCAGCGCCATCGGAACGTTGCGATCGGCCGGCGCACGCAATTCGCCCGAGAATGCTCCGTTGTAACCGGTGGCATAGGTCTGGACATGGTTTTCGGGCTGGGCAACGACGACGCAATCGATCAGCACGCTCGGAATTTTGACGTGACGCGGATTGAGCGAACCGGAGGCGGCGATGCGCTCCACCTGGGCGATGACGAATCCCTTGCAGTTCTTGGCAGCCGTGGCCAGCGCCAGATTGTCGAGGGTCAAAGCCTCTTTTTCCATCGAGATGTTGCCGTTGTGATCGGCGGTGGTCCCTCTGATGATCGCAACGTTGATCGGAAATGCCTTGTAGAACAGCCATTGTTCGCCATCGATTTCGATCAACCGCACCAGCTCTTCGGTGGTGCGCGCGTTCAGCTTTCCGCCACCATTGGCCGGATCGACGAAGGTGCCGAGCCCGATCTTGGAGAGAAGCCCGGCCTTGCGCCCCGCAATTTCGCGAAACAGATGCGATACGCATCCGAGCGGCAAATTGTAGGCCTCGACATGATTGTCGACCGCCATCCGGGCGAGCTTCGGCACCAGGCCGAAATGTCCGCCGACCAGGCGCTTGATCAGGCCGGGATGCGCCAGGCGGTTAAGGCCGCGATCGGCGCCGTCCCCCGGCGCCGCCGCGAACACCAGCGAAAGATCCCGCGGCTCTCCGGTCTGGACGAAGCGTCGCTCCAGCGCCTTGATGATTTCGTCGGGCGTTCCCACGCCGACGAAGCCGGAGGAGGCAACGGTGTCGCCGGAACGGATGATGGCAACCGCCTCGGCTGCGTCGACGATTTTGTTGCGCATCAGGATCTGCTTCCGGAATTGGCGTCGCGGGCGACCAGCCAGTCGGCAATGCTCTGGCTGAGTTTCCCTTGTGATTTGCTGGAGACGAACAGGCCGACATGGCCGCCGGGCAGCGGGATTTCGGTATAATCCGTGCTGCCGATCTTCGCTCCGAGCGCACGCGAGCAGTCCGGTGGAATGATATGGTCGTCCAGCGCAAAAACATTCAGCACGGGGGCTGTGATCGATTTCAGATCGACCCGACGGCCGGACAGCTCAAAGCTGCCATCGACCAGGCGGTTCTCCTGGTAGAGATCCTTTAGCCACTGCTTCGCCGCTTCGCCGGGATGATGCGGACGGTCGGCGAGCCATTTTTCCATGCGCAGGAAGTTCATGAACTTGGCCTGGTCATCGACGACGTCGATGAGATCGACATTGTATTTCGTCAGTGAGCGCATCGGCGTCATCATCGAGAACACCGAGCTCATGAATTCGCCGGGCAGCGCGCCATAGGTATCGACCAATTTGTCGATGTCTTCCGGATCGAGACTGCGGGTCCAGATATTGAGGAAACCGTGGTGGGCGGCCTCATCCTTGACGTCGGCATGGAAGTCGATCGGGGTGATGGTGATGACGAGATTTTTCACCTTCTCCGGATGCAGAGCGGCGTAACACGTCGTAAAGACGCCGCCTTCGCAGATGCCGAGCAGCGTGATCTTGTCGTGGCCGGTCTCCTGCGCGATGCGGTCGACTGCGGCATCGATGTAGTCGTCGACGTAATCGTCGATCGACAGCCATCGCTCGGTTCGGCCCGGCTGACCCCAGTCGATCAGCCAGAGATCGAGCCCTTTGGAGAGCAGGCTGCGCACCAGCGACCGGTCGGGCTGTAGGTCGGCCATGGTGTATCGCCCGATCAGGCCGTAGGCCAAAAGGACGGGCGTCTTCGCGGTCGCCTCCCCCATCGGCTCGTAGTGGAACAGCTCGACCTTGTCGCGGCGCATGACGAGATGCTTCGGCGTCGTGCCGATGGCGACGTCTTCATCGCGCGTATTGGCGATCAGCTGTGTCGCCTTGAACATTTTCTCGGTGTTGGCGGCCATCTCGCGGGCGAAGCGCGACGCCTGATTCTCCTGATCGCTCATCGTGCGCCTTCGCTCTTCTGGTCGCGCATCTGGCGCGTGAGCGTACGGACTTCACGGCGCAGTTCCGTCAACTGCCGCGTCACATCGTCGAAATCCTTGCGGGTCGGCAGGCCCAACATGGCCGAGGCCGCTTCAGCGACGTCATCCTGCCGGCGCCGCAATTCCAATCCAGCTTGCAACAGCTCCTTCTGGGCTTGCAAAAAACCGTCTGTGCGCTGATTGCGGATCAGTTCCTCGTTCGAGATTTCGCTCCATTTGGCGAACGCCTCGCGCCAATCCGGATTCGGGAAGCCACCGGTACTGTTCGCGGACATCGTCTCGACGAACCGCTTCGACGCTTCGGGCCACGGCGCGGCAGCCACCGCATTGTAGCTCGCAAGCCGCTGGCGCATCTCGATCCAGGCGCCAAAGGCCAGCGCCATTTTCCGGTCGATGTCCCAGACATCGGCAAGCCGCGGCCCCTGCGCCATCCGCTCGATCGCCGCCGACAATTCGTTGCCGTCGCCAAAACCGCCCGGTCGTTCCGACAGACGTGCCAGCATGAACGGTGCCATCGACCCGGACCACGCCTCGACCATGCGGTTCGAGGATTCGGCCATCGTCTGCCACAGCTTTGCCCATTCAAGGCCGGGGTCGGAGTCAGCGGCAGCCGATTTCTCCTTTTCACTCATGATGCTCACTCTTGTCCCTGCTCAGGCCGCGGCGCGGTTGCCGAACGCTTCGGTGTAAATCGCCAGCGCATCGTCAAAGCTTAATTCCCGCGGATTGTTGACGAGAAGCCGCGTCTGCTTCATCGCGTCCTCCGCAAGCTTCTTCAGGTCGCCCCTCGCGATGCCGACATCGGCCAGTGAGGCCGGCACGTTGCAATCCCGGCAGATCGCCGCAATCGCATCGACGAACAGCCGTGCCCTCTGGCTGACACCCAGTCCTTCCGACTTGGCATCGACGATCGGCGCCAGCTCGGCATAGAGCCCTTCGGCCTCCGGCAAATTGAACCGCAACACCTGGGTCAGCACCAAGGCGTTCGACAGGCCATGCGGCACGTGGAACAGCGCGCCGATCGGATAGGCCAGCGCGTGCACGGCGGCGACCGGCGAATTGGCGAAGGCCATGCCGGCCAGCATCGAACCCAGCAGCATTTGCGACCGCGCCTCCAGGTTGGATCCGTCGGCGCAGACCGTGCGGACATTCGCCGACAGCAGGGCGAGAGCCTGCCGCGCCAACTGGTCCGACATCGGATTCTTCCGGTGCTTGCCGGTATAGGCTTCGATCGCATGGACCATGGCGTCGATGCCGGTTGCGGCGGTGACATGCGCGGGCAGGCCGAGCGTCAGCTCCGGATCGAGGATGGCCCAGTCCGGCAGCAGGCGGGGCGCAACGACGCCCTTTTTCTCGGTCGTGGGCGTGGTGACGATCGCAATCGGGGTCACCTCGGAGCCGGTCCCGGCCGTGGTCGGCACCAGCAGCAGCGGAAGGCGTTCGCCCTTGGCGAGGCCGACACCGTAGATATCGTCGAGCCGGTCGGGTGTCTTGGCCAGATAGGCCACCAGCTTCGCGGTATCGAGCGCGCTGCCGCCACCGATCGAGGCAACCAGTTCGATTTCCTTGTCACGGCAAAGCGCGACCGCCCGCTCGATGATATGCGACGGCGGATCCGCCTCTACGTCCTCGAATATTGTCAGTTCGCAGCCGCCGGCTACCAGCCCCGCCTCAGCGTTTTTCGTCAGGCCTGCATTGCGGACGCCCTTGTCGGTCACCAGCAGGACACGTTTTGCCGCGTATCCCGCGACCAGCTCCGCCAGCTTTTTCGATGCGCCTGCCTCGAACAGAATGTTGGGCGGCGCCTGGAAGGTAAAAGCTTTCATCTGACATCACCCCTGATCTGATCGGGCGTTAACGCCGCAAGCGCCGCGGTGAGTTGTTCGGTCACGTCGTCAATCGGCTGCAAACCGTCGACGACATTGAGCAGTCCCTGCGAACGGTAGTATTCGGTGACGGGCGCGGTTTGTTCGCGGTAAACGTGGAGCCGGGTCTTGAAAACCTCCGGATTGTCGTCGCGGCGCACCGGCTCGCCTTTGTTGACCGCCTCCTCGGCGCGGCCCTTGATGCGGTCGAGCATCGCATCTTCGTCGACCTCGAGTTCGAGCACCGCATCGAGCTTGATGCCCCAGGTGGCGAGTTCCTGATCGAGCGCTTCGGCCTGCGCGACCGTGCGCGGAAAGCCGTCGAGGATAAAGCCGCTTGCCGCGTCTGAATGGTCAATACGGTTGGCGATCACCGACACCACGATGTCGTCAGGCACAAGTTCCCCGCGATCCATGATGTGCTTGACGAGCAATCCCGCTGCTGTGCCTTCCGCGACCGCTTTCGCGCAGCATGTCACCGGTCGATAATTGCGGGATCGCAAAGCGGTCGACAATTCGCGTCGCTTGCGTGCCTTTCCCGGCGCCCGGCGGTCCCAACAGAACCAGTCTCATGCCTCATTCCCTATCCGAGATCTCAGTTATGTGCCCGCACGATCGCCTCAACGATCAGCCGGCGCGCTTCCGCGCTGTCACCCCAGCCGATTACCTTGACCCACTCCCCCCGGCTCTAGTCCTTGTAGTGCTCGAAGAAGTGCTGGATCTGCTCGATCGTGATTTGCGGCATGTCGGCGATCCCGCTGACATGGGCGTAGCGCATCGTTAGTTTCGGCATCGGCACGGCGATGATCTTCTCATCACCGCCGCCCTCGTCATGACTGACCCTATTTATTCAGGTCAACGGTCGACGGCTGGCTCATTGCGCTTGCAAGCTCGCGAAATTGCGCGTTCATTTTTTCCATCTGTTCCTTGAGATGGCTTTGATAAACCGCGCCCATTTCCTGCGGGTCCTTTGCATGCAACAGCCGTTGCGCAAGCTCGAAGCCCGCCACCACATTTTCCTCGGCGAACGCGACGGCCCGTTCGTTCATCTCCTTCGCCGCCGAATAGGTCGAGCGAACGCTGGAATCGGCCTTTTCTCTCAATTTCTGAGATTCGGTCATGTACTTCGACACGGCCTCTTTCGCCTTGTCGAGCGTGGTCTGCGCCATTTCCCGCATCTTCTCGGCTTGCTCGTTGATCTGCTCACTCATTTGCACTCTCCATCGCCGGCGTTTGCGACCACGCCAATTCTGTTCAGCCAATCAGTTGACCCTTGCCGATGTCTCACGCGGTCGGGTCGACAACCTGTTTCAGCTTCTCGCGAAGTTCGTCCACGAGCACGCGTGTATTTTCGCTGTAATCGATCGGCACCACGACGAGGTGCACGCCGCCGCCCTTGAACGCGTTTTCGAGCGTCGGGATCAATGACTCCGTGCTTTCGACGCGCGAGCCTTTCGCGCCGTAACTCTCCGCATATCTGACGAAATCCGGATTGCCGAACGTCAGGCCAAAGTCGGGAAAACTGTCGACAGCCTGCTTCCAACGAATCATGCCATAAGCCGAATCCTCCAGGATCAGCACGACGAGATTCAGTTTGAGGCGAACCGCGGTTTCCATTTCCTGCGAATTCATCATGAAGCCGCCGTCACCGCAGACCGCGAGCACACGGCGTTCCGGATGCAGCATCGCCGCCATCATGGCGGATGGCAGCCCGGCACCCATTGTCGCGAGCGCGTTGTCCAGCAGCAGCGTGTTCGCCACATAGGTGCGGTAGTTGCGGGCGAACCAGATCTTGTACATCCCGTTGTCCAGCGCGACGACGCCGTCTTCGGGAATGACCTTTCGCACATCGTGCACGATGCGTTGCGGCGTGGGAGGCCAGCGCTCCTCGGTCGCCCGATCGGTTATCCGGGCCAGGATGCCTTCGCGAAGACTTAACAGCGCGCCGGCATTGTGCAGGCGCCCCTCGATGCGATCGGCCAGCAGCTCCAGGCTCGGCCCGACATCGCCGACCACTTCGCACTGCGGAAAGTAGACCCGCTCTACGTTGGCCGGCGTGTAGCTGACGTGGATGACCTGGAGGACCCTTCGGGCCCATGATGAATGGCGGCTTTTCGATGGTGTCGTGACCGATGGCGATGATCAGATCGGCCCGGTCGACTGCCTCGTGAACGTAGTCGCGCTCGCTCAGCGCAGCCGTCCCCATGTAGAGATTGCTGCCGCCCGGCACCGTTCCCTTACCCA
The DNA here is from genome assembly GCF_041200145.1 of Bradyrhizobium sp. LLZ17. NCBI lineage: Bacteria > Pseudomonadati > Pseudomonadota > Alphaproteobacteria > Hyphomicrobiales > Nitrobacteraceae > Bradyrhizobium > Bradyrhizobium zaerense. The sequence continues at coordinate 7,470,514 of NZ_CP165734.1, read as the reverse complement.
TTTGTGTGGTGAAGAACGGGATTTTCGTGCGGCGGACGAAGCCGCCGATGCCAGCCGTGCTGCGCGGCCGGGACGCGGCAGCTCCGAGCATGATCAAAGGCCGCGTGGCCTTGAGAATCATGTCGGCGGCGCGATCCAGCGAGGCACGATGGGCGACCGGAATTTCGATCGGATGCCGCGGCACCATGGCGACGTCTTCGGCTTCCTCACCCGCGATGTCCTCCGGCAGTTCCAGGAGAACCGGGCCCGGGCGCTCTTCCATCGCGATCCGGAAGGCATCGCGAACAATCGTCGGAATGCTGCTCGTGCTGACGATCTGGAGCGACAGCTTGGTCAACGGCTTGAAAGCACTCACCACGTCGACGATCTGGAATTTGGCCTGCCGGCTGCTCATGATGCCCTTCTGGCCGGTGAGCATGATCATGGGCATGGCGCCGAGCAGGGCGTAGGCGGCGCCGGTCGTCAGGTTCAATGCGCCCGGGCCGAGCGTGGTGATGCACACACCGGGCTTGCCGGTCAGCCGACCGTATGTCGCGGCCATAAAGGCCGCGCCCTGCTCGTGGCGTGTCAGGATCAGCTTGATCGACGAGTTGCGCAGGCTTTCCACGACGTCGAGGTTCTCCTCGCCGGGAACGCCGAAAATTCGGTCAACGCCCTCGTTCTCGAGTGCGGCAACCAATAGATCTGATCCCTTCGGCATCTTGTTCTCCTGATCTTGCAGTTCAACGTAACGAGGTGGCACCAATCGTTTCCGTCCTGCGGACGGCTCTCGCGGTCGTCGTTATCCTAGCCGACGGATGATGCTTTGGGTGAAATCGGTGGTGGATGCTTTACCGCCGAGATCGGGGGTGCGAACTCCGTCCTTCCGCAAGACCTGATCGATAGCCGTTCTGAGACGGTTCGCGAGATCAGGCTGGTCGACGTGCTCCAGCATCAGCCCGACCGCCAACAGCAAAGCCAGTGGATTAGCGATGCCCTTGCCGGCGATATCAGGCGCCGAACCGTGCACGGCCTCAAATATCGCGGCGTCCGGGCCGATGTTGGCGCCGGGTGCCATGCCAAGGCCGCCCACGAGCCCGGCGAGCTGATCGGACAGGATATCGCCGAACAGGTTGGTGGTGACGATGACGTCGAACTGCCAGGGATTCATGACGAGCTGCATGGCCGTGGCATCGACGATGCGATCGTCCATCTTCACCCTGCCCTCGTATGTCTTTGCAACCTCGTGACCGACCTCGAGAAAGATGCCGGTCAGCGCCTTCAGCACGTTGGCCTTGTGCACGACGGTCACCTTCTTGCGTCCGTTCTTGAGCGCGTAGTCGAATGCGAATTCGATGATCTTGCGCGATCCTTCGCGCGTGTTGACCCCGGTCGAAATCGCGACCGCGTGCGGATCGTCCCCGATCGGGATGTAGTGTTCGAAAGCCACATAGAGCCCGCCGAGGTTCTCTCGCACCAGCACGATATCGATGTCGTCGAATCGTCCCCCGGGCACCATGCTTCGAACCGGCCGCACGTTGGCGTAAAGGCCGAACTCCTCGCGCAGACGAACATTGATCGAACGGAATCCTCCCCCGACCGGAGTCGTTAGCGGGCCTTTCAGAGCGAGCCGCGTCCGCCTGACGCTGTCCAGCGTCGCCTGCGGCAGCGGATCACGGCTTTCCTCGATCGCGGCCAGGCCACCCTGCCGGACGTCCCATTCGAACGGGGAGCCGAGTGCGTCGAGAATGTCGACGGCCGATTTCACGATCTCGGGTCCGATACCATCGCCTGGAATCAGCGTGGCGGGAAGCTTCTGCAGTGGTTTGGCTGTGGTCATCGCAATTCCCCCTTGAATGAAGCGCCGTTTTCAGCCGGCGTCTATCGAAGCGTTGCCCGGCGTTCAATGGACCGGCTCCTGAACCGCCGCGACGCTTTGTTGCGGATTTCGGCTGAGCACCAGCACCATGATGCACCCCGCGCCTGACAGCACGGCAAGCGGCAGCAGCCCCAATGAGTAGCTGCCGGTCGCGTCCTTGATCACGCCCAGCAGATAGCTCCCCAGAAATCCGCCGATATTTCCGATCGCGTTGACCTGCGCGATCGCAGCGGCGGCAACGCCTGCCGACATCCATTCCGTCGCAAGCGCCCAGAACGGCCCCTTGACGATGTAGGTGGCCGTGACCGAGACACACAGCAACAGGACGACCGGAAGCAGCGCGCTGGTGAATGGAGCCACCGAAAGGCTGACCGCCAACAGCATCAGCGGAATCGCGGTGTGCCAGGTTCGCTCGCGCGTGCGATCCGAATTGCGGCCCCAGAGCACCATCAGCACCGATGCAATTCCGAACGGGATGGAATTGACCAATCCGGTTTCCATGTTGCTCAGGCCAAATGACTTGATGATCTGCGGCTGCCATAACGACAGAACCTGGCTCGAACCCGACGCGCCAGCGTAGATCAGCGAGGCGGCAAGCACGTATTTGTTGGATATGACCTGCCCAAGCGACAGATGCCCCGCCGCTTTTTTCGGCGCAGAGGTGTCCTTGGCCAACCGACTGGCCAGCCAGTCCCGCTGCGCATCGGTAAGCCATCGCGCATGGGCAGGACCGTTGGGCAACACGAAGAACGAGGCAATGCCGAGAAATATCGCGGGTACCGCCTCCAGCACGAACATCCACTGCCAGCCGTGATAGCCGAGATACCCCTCAAGCTGCAGCAACGAGGCGGAGATCGGCGAGCCGAGGAAACTTGAAATCGGAATGGCAACCATGAAGATTGCGACGATCCGGCCGCGGTATTCGGCTGGGAACCAATAGGTCAGGTACAGAATGACGCCGGGAAAGAAGCCTGCCTCGGCCGCGCCCAGCAACATCCTCACGAGATAGAACGAGTTGGGCCCGACCACCAGCGCCATGGATGCTGCGACGATGCCCCACGTGATCATGATCCGCGCGATCCAGAGCCGGGCTCCCACCTTCTCCATCGCCAGATTGCTCGGCACCTCGCAAAGGACATAGGTGATGTAGAACAGCCCTCCGCCAAGCCCGAACGCGGCCGAGGACAGCCCGATATCCTGGTTCATCTGCAGCGCGGCGAAACCGGCGTTGACGCGATCGACGAACGCAATGAAGTAACAGAGCATCAGGAAGGGAATGATGCGGAACGTCACCTTCCGCATCGTTTCCTTTTCCATCTGCGATGGCAGTGTGGCAATTGAAGTCATAGCGCGCTCCGATCGCTTGGCAGTGAGGCCGCGAGTTGGCGCAGGAGGTATTGGAGAATTCCGCCGTTGCGGAAATACTCCAGCTCGTCCAGCGTATCGATGCGGCAGGTCAAGGGAACGACAGCCTTGCTGGCGCCATCGGACCCGCGGATCTCGACTGCGAGCTTCTGGCGCGGCACCAGCCCGCTCTCGATACCGCGCAGGGACGGCACGACAGCAGTCATGTCGAGGTGCAGGGACTCCGTGAGCACGGGATCCGGGGTATCGGCGGTGCGCCACATGCCCTGGGCTTCGGCATAGGCCTTGACCAACGCGACGCGGGCGGGATCGCGGCCGGTGGTGGTGAGATAGTCGATCGTTCGCTGGTCGATCGAGAAAAAGCCGCAGGTCGCGCCATTTTCCGGCGCCATACTGCCGACCGTGGCATGGTCCGCCACGGTCATGTCGTCGAGCCGTAGAACTCGACGAATTTGCCGACCACGCAGCGCTTGCGCAGCAGCTGCGTCATCGTCAGCACGAGATCGGTTGCCGTGACGCCCTCCTTGAGCCGGCCGGTGAGCCTGAACCCGACGACTTGCGGCAGCAGCATCGAAATTTGTTGGCCCAGCATGACGGCCTCGATACCGCCGACGCCCCATCCGAGTACGGCCAGGCCGTTGACCATCGTGGTGTGCGAATCCGTGCCGACCAGCGTATCGGGATAGGCCAGTTCATTCCCGCCGTCTTCCGCCGGGCCGGTCCAGATCGTCTGAGCCAGGAATTCCGGATTGACCTGATGGCAGATACCGGTCCCTGGAGGGACCACCCGGAAATTCGAGAATGCGCCCCGCCCCCATTTCAGGAAGCGATATCGCTCTCCATTGCGCTGGTGGCGGGCGTCGAAGCTGTTGAGATACTGCTCCATTCAATTTCCCCTTCGCTGGAATCGTGCGCGTCTCACCGATCCGAAGCCGGTCTATTTCTCCGATGTTGCGAAGGGATCGAGACCCGCTTTTTTAAGTGCCGGAGCAGCTGCCGCTGAAGCGAGGAAGGCAATGAGAGCCCTTCCGGCTTCCGGCTGACTGGCACTGGAGGCTATGCCTGCAGAAAAGATCGTGATTTTTGGACTTCCGGCGGGAGCGGCCCGACTAGGTCGGCTCCAGCGATCGGCAACAGTTCACTGATCTGCTGAAAGCCGAGTTCGGCATCACCGCGCGCAACAACATTCGCGACCGGCTCAGCCGGAATCATCTTGGCTTTGTCCTTCATCTCGGCAGCAATCCCGAGGCGCTTGAACAGCTCAGTGCCCACATAGATACCGCTGGCGCTATCTGAGTATGCAACTGACTTCGCGTTCAACAGTGCCTGTTTCAGTGCGTCAGGCGTTCGGATGTCGGGCTTCGACGCCCCGGCGCGTACCGCGATCCCGATCGGCGAGCGTACCAGGTCGACACGGCTGTTTTTGACTGCCTTGCCTTGCTCGATCATCTCGGCAAGCGCATCGCCGACCATGATGAGCACGTCTGCGGTTTCCCCGCGCGCCAGTCGCACCGGGATGGCGTTCTCCGTCGTGCCCATCGAGGGGCCGTAGGCCGTGATGACCGTGTTTCCCGTCTCGCGTTCGAATTGCGTTACGAGTACCTTATAAGGTGCCGCCAAGCCTCCAGAGATCATGACCCTGACCTCGGACGCCTCAGCGATTCCCGCCGCAGCCGCCAAGACAATTAGCAAGCTCAGCGCAGTTAGCCTGCGCACGACGATCGTCACGCTCATCGGCAACTTCCTTCAATGCATAAATTCAGGGACTGTCGTGGCTCGAGGGCGATCGACGCCATCGAGCAATTGGTGTTCACGCGCCTATCACCGTCTCCGCCGAATTGGCACCGGACAGCGAGCGTTGTTCTTGCGGCCGATAAACCAAGTACGTGCCGGCCAGACCACAAAGCGCTGCCGCACTCATCCAGTATCCCGGCGAAGCATTGTCACCAGTCACAGCAATCAGCCACGTGCAAATCGCCGCGGTAAACCCGCCGAACGTCGTCGCCAAGCTATATGCGAGGGAGAATCCCGACGTTCGAACCCCAACCGGCATGACTTCGGTCAGTGCGACGATCATCGCGCCGTTGTAGCTGGCGTAGATGAAAGACAACCAAAGCAAGACCGTCAGCATCTTCGGGAAGCTCGGGCTTGCGGCGAGCCAGGAAAGCGCGGGATAGGCCGTCAGAAATGCCAAGGTCGAAAAGGCGATGAGGATCGGCCGACGACCGATCCGATCGGACAACGCGCCCATGATGGGAAGCCAGATGAAATTCGAAATTCCCACGCAAATCGTGACGATCAGGCCATCGGCCGCCGACAGCTTGAGGACCGATTTGCCGAACGTCGGTGTGTAGACGGTGATGAGGTAGAACGACACCGTGGTCATGATCACCATCATCATTCCGGCAAGCACAATGCCCCAGTTTGCGAGGATTGAGCGATAGATCTCGCGGGGTGTCGGATGATGCTTCCGCGCCAGGAATTCATCGGTTTCCTGCAGCGAGCGTCGAATGAAAAATACGAAAGGAACGATCAGGCAGCCGATGAAGAACGGAATACGCCAGCCCCAGCCGTCAAGTTGTGCCGGCGCAAGCCATGCATTGAGAGCGAAACCCAGCGAGGCCGAGACGATGATCGCAACCTGTTGACTAGCCGATTGCCAGCTCGCGTAAAAACCCTTCTTTCCAGGTGTGGCCATTTCCGAGAGATAGACAGAAACGCCACCAAGCTCGACGCCAGCCGAGAAGCCTTGCAGCAGCCGTCCAATCAAAACGAGGATTGGTGCCAATATGCCAATGGTCGCGTAACTTGGCACGAATGCGATGAGCACTGTCCCAGCAGCCATGATGGATAATGTAACGATCAGGCCTTGGCGACGGCCGATGCGATCAACGTAGGCGCCGAGGATGATGGCGCCGAGCGGACGCATCAGAAATCCCGCGCCAAACGCCACAAAGGTCAGCAGCAATGACGCGTATTCGTTTTCCAGCGGGAAGAATGCCTTGGCGATGTACGACGCGTAGACGCCCGACAGAAAGAAGTCGAACATCTCGAGAAAGTTGCCGCTGGTGACGCGCAGCACCATGCCGAGCTTGGATTGTCCGGTGGTAGCCGTCATACCGTCCTCCCTTTGTTTATAATTTTTTGTCTTGTCCACCCGTCTGGCAGGTGTTGCGAACTTGACCGCGGCCGGGTTGACCGATGCGCGAGGCGCTGTCGTTCAAGCTGCGATGGTCGCTCACCGTATATCAGCTGGCTGTCACCAACCTGTCACTTCCGCACGTTGCGACCAAATCCGGTCGAAGCCGGGGTTCGGCACGGCGGCTAACGGTCGACCTGATATCATGCGGATGCACAACCGCCCCACTCAGCGATCGAGCGGTACGTCAGGCGGCATAGATCGAGGGCTTCTCGTGGATGCTATTTCGTTTGAAATCCCAACCCCTGGATTTCTATCGATCCTGCAATGCGCGGCGCCACTCTTTTTAGAAAGCTAGCTCGCTTCGATTGATCGAGATAGGTGAGCAATTCCGGACCAATATGGATTGGCTTGACAGCATCGATGCGATCGGCCGGTATCACGCCGTCTGCGCCGAGACCGAGGCGTACGGGACCGACTGACCGGCCCAGGAGAAATTTCTGGCCGCGTTCCGAAAGTAAGTAATCAAGAAACAGTTTTGCAGATTCCGGATGCCGCGCTGTGACGGGTATGAACGCGATGCGCGACATCAAGGTGATGTAGTCGGCAGGAAACACTATTCCGATAGAGGCATCTTCCTTGGCCCGTTCGATCGCGTAGGACCCTATCATATTGTAGGCGATCAGATGTTCGCCGGATGAAATCCGATCAAGCACCGTCCCGGTGGTCGAATAGAGCTTGATACCGGCGCCGCCAAACGCGCGGATCATGTCCCACGTCGTCCTAGTGATCTGGGCATCGCGCGTGATGAACAGGAATCCAGTCCCGCTCTGCTCCGGATCATAGGATGCGATCTTGCCTCGATATGTGTCAGGCTTTCGGCTTAGAAGGCTCTTCAGATCCGCGCGGGTTCGGGGGACATCGGACTCCGCAACGAGCTTCTTGTTGTAAACTATGACAATCGGCTCTGCCGTGATCGCATAGGCTTCGTTCTTCCAGATTGCCCAATCGGGGATATGGGCAATCTCCTTCGACACATAGGTTTGAGCATAGCCGTCGTTGACGAGCTTGATCTGCAGATCCATCGCGGAGCTCCAGATAATGTCTCCGGGTGCTGCGCTGGAGCTCGAGGGATCCACGATCTGGTTGTAGATGTCGTTCGAATTGATCTTCGTATGGACGATCTCGATGTCCGGATGACGTGCCCGGAAATCGGCAAGCAAGTCGGCGACGTCCGCGTCCTGGGTGGTCGATACGATGTTGAGTTGCTCTCGGGCTCCGGCGCTAGTGGACGCTTGCCCGTCGGGAGGGCTTACCTGCGCCTGTTCCGACATGGCAGGCCACGCCAGCAAGATTCCAACGCACAGGACCAAGGCTTTCGTAGCCTTCATCGACACGTTTCCTCATCCAGGCGCCGCGGTACGGCTTCAGTTTGTCAGGATTGCAACCCTCTGCTACGGCGGTGCGAAATCCGGCCTCAGCTTGGGCTTTCACTATCGCGGTTGGCAAGAGGAAAGCTGACGGAGACCCGCAGGCCCCGACCTTCCGGGCCGGGCGCAAGCACGATTTGAGCCCCGAGACGATCCGACAACGCTTTCACGATGGCCAGTCCAAGGCCGCTGCCCTCCGGGCCGTTCGCCGTGGGAATCCGATAAAAACGTTCGAAGACGCGGGCCAGATGAGCCTCCGGTATTCCCGGACCGGTATCCTCGACTTCAACTCGCGCGGCGGCGGCATCAACAACCACGCGAACGAGGATCATCCCCCCGGGCAATTGTAGCGGATGGCATTGTCGATCAGGTTCGCCAGCAATTCGCCGATCATGACGCTATTGCCGGCGATGACGGCGGGACCGTCAAATCGATCGAACTGGACGTCGATATCGCGTGCGAAAGCCTGTGGCGTACGCTCCGACAAGACATTGAAGGCGACGTCGTTCAGGTCAACGTTCTCCGGGGCCGGTTGCGCAATGTTCTGCTCGTCGGCCCGAGCCAGTGTCACCAGTTGCCTGAGCAGCCGCTCAAGGCGGTTGATCGCGTTATCGACCTCGTTAAGGGCAGCTTGGCCCGCCGGCGTCTCCGACCCAAGGCGTCGCACCAGATCGAGATGCGTCCTCAATATCGCCAATGGCGTGCGCATCTGATGCGAAGCATCGGCGGTAAATCGGCGCACCAGTTCAATGGCCAGATCCAGCCGCTGTAGCAGCGAATTTACCGCGGACGCCGGTGCCAAAGCTTCCTGCGGCACCCGGGAAAGGTCGAGTGGACTGAGATTTGGACCGCCCTGAATACCGCGCGCGTCGATTTGTTGCTTGAGTTCGCCAAGCGGCCTCAGGCCTCGATCGACCGCATACCAGCCGAGGCAACCGATCAGTCCAATCAATCCGACCTCGAGCACCGCCAGTCCGATCAGCATTTCACGTTCCACGACGCGGCGCGCCTGAAGCGTTTCGGCGACTGCGACGAGGACAAGCCCTGGCCTGCCGTAAACCTGCCGCGCCTGCGCACCGATACGAACCGTCTTGCCGCGGTACGCGCCGTCGTGATGGCCGGTTTCGCCGGCCTTCAATCGATCGAAGCCGGACAGCGGAAGATCCTTATAGCCAGTGATCAATTCGCCAAGGTAAGTCACGCTATAATAGATGCTGTCATGCGACTGGCTTTCCAGCATGCCGAGCGCAACCTGCGGCAAATCGACGGTCAGTTCGCCATCTTCCACGCCGACGCGCTCGGCGATCGCGAGAACCGACCCATCGAGCAACCGGTCATGGACTGTCTGGACAACCCGCTGGATCAGCAACATGCCGCCGATTCCAAGCACCATCGCCAGCACGATGGCGGGCGCCACGAGATTGGTGAGGAGCGTTCGCCTCAACGACGGCCGCCAGGTGGCGATCACTATACCTCCAGCAGATAGCCCAGCCCGCGGACGGTTCGGATCCGCGGCCCGGCGGGACCGAGTTTCTGGCGAACGCGACCAACATAGAGTTCCGCCGCGTTCGGCGCTACCGCCTCGTCGAAGCCAAACACCTCCGCGATCAGGCGCTCCTTGGACACGACTTTGCCGGCCCGGGTCATCAGCACTTCCAGCACGGCAAACTCGCGCCGTCGCAATTCAAGCGGCCGGCCGCTCAACGTAATCGTGCCCGCGGCGCGGTCGAACGCGAGCGGGCCACAGATCAAGGTCGGATTAGGAAGTCCCTGTCCTCTTCTCACGAGCGCACGGACGCGGGCATCGAATTCGGCGATATCAAACGGCTTGGAGAGATAATCGTCGGCGCCGAGATCGAGCCCGCTGACCTTGTCGCCGACCGCATAACGGGCAGTCAGAATCATGACCGGAACGGTTGAGCCGGCTTGCCGTATCTCGTGCAGGACTCCGAATCCCGACACGTTTGGTAAGTTGATGTCCAGGATGACGAGGCTATAGGGCTCCAGCAACGCAGTCTGCGCCGCCGAAGCCCCGTCAGACTCGATATCGACGGCGAAGCCGGACAGCTTGAGCCGCTCGGCAAGACCCCGCGCCATGGCGGCATCGTCCTCGACAATCAGAATCCTCACCGAACAAGCCCTTGCGTTCGCACCAGCCGTGCGAAGGATACGTCACCGCGAGGTGCAGCATCGAGAACATTCGTCACGCTTGTCAAGCTGCAGAGTGGGATCGAAGCACCGATCACGCGGCGCATTTCTCAAGAAATGGATATTGGCTTCAAAGACCGCGCAAGCGGGATTGATTCTTCGCCAAAGTCACAGTTCTTCGAGGCGACGCCACGCATGCAGCACCCGACGGCCATGCGAGCCGAACGCGAAGAAGCAACCGCCGCCAGCGGGCTGGTCATGCGCGCGATCAATCGCCAAATCGGAAAAATGGCAGTATAAGAGAGTCCCAACGCCACCGTGGCCGACAAAGAGCACGTCGCCCGGCGTGTTGCGCGCCAGCACATGCTCGACCTCGCCGACAATGCGCAGCTGGGCGTCAACCGCTCGTTCCCAGCCACGAACGCTGATGTGCGGTTGCGCGAAGAACTGATTGGCCACCGCCTCGAACTGGTCGGGCACGAGGAAGCCCGTGGCCGATCGGTCGTTCTCGTGCATTGCCTCGCGCACTTCTACTTCGACGCCCAGCTTTGCGGCAATGATCTCAGCGGTCTCGATCGCCTTTCGCTCTGCGCTGGAGACGACCTGCGTGGTACCTGACAGCCCTCCCGCGACCGTGAGGGCTTCCGTACGCGCTTTCCCGACCTCGCTAAGTCCCCAGCACGGAACGGGAATCGAGGGATCGATACTCACCTGAGGATGGGTCAGATAGCGTATGACATTCGTCATGATTGAATGATGACGCCGTCAGAGCAACTTGCAATCGGCATCGTATCGCTCCCATCAACGGTTTGCGCCGCAACCCGCATGCCGGAGGCGTCGAAGACGTGTATGTCGGGAGCCGCCGCAACCAGCGTCACCGTCTCGCCTCGCGACGGCGTCAGGCGGCCGCGGACCTCTGCAACGAACATCCTGCCGTCGGCGCGGCGCAAATAGGCGAACGACGCCTCGCCAAGCCGTTCGACGAGCTCGACGATGCCTTCCGCGGCGAAGGGGCCGTCCACGCCTCGGACAAGATGCTCCGGACGAACTCCGAGCGTCAGCGCATCGCCGGCCTTCAGCGATGCCGCCGGCAGTTCGAGGTCGGCAAACCCGGCACCGGCGACACGCGCGCGTCCGTCCTCGATGCTTTCGACCTTTGCATCGAAGAAATTCATCGCGGGCGAGCCGATGAAGCCGGCTACGAACAGGTTAGCGGGTTCATAGTAGAGGTCGAGCGGCTTGCCTACCTGCTCGATGCGACCCTTGTTCATCACGACGATACGGTCGGCGAGCGTCATCGCTTCGACCTGATCGTGCGTCACATAGACGATGGTGGCTTTCAACACTCTGTGCAGGTTGGCAATCTCGACGCGGGTGGAGACGCGCAGCGCCGCGTCCAGATTGGAGAGCGGTTCGTCGAACAGGAAGACGGCGGGTTCGCGGACGATCGCGCGTCCGATCGCGACGCGCTGACGCTGGCCGCCAGAGAGATCGCGCGGATAGCGATCGAGCAGGTCTACGAGCCGCAGCATGCGGGCGGCTTCCGCGACGCGCCGCTCGCGTTCGGCCGGCGCCACGCCGGTAAATTTCAGACCGAACGTCATGTTCTTGCGCACGTTCATGTGCGGATAGAGTGCGTAGGACTGGAACACCATCGCGATGCCGCGCGCCGCAGGTGCGAGCGTATTGACGGGCCTCTCTGCGATATAGATGTCGCCGCTCGAGACTCCATCCAGCCCGGCGATCATGCGCAGAAGCGTCGACTTGCCACAGCCCGATGGGCCGACGAGCACGACGAACTCACCGTCCTCGATGCCCAGGTTGATGTCGTTGAGCACCGTCGCCGCGCCATAGCGCTTGTTGAGATGCTCGATGCGCAGATTGGCCATTCAAAAACCTATTTGACTGCACCTGAGGTGAGGCCTGCAATGAGTTGGCGCGAGAGGATCACGTAGATGATGACGACCGGCAGGATCGCCATTGACAGCGCCGCGAGCACGGAATTCCAGTCGGTGATGTATTGGCCAAGAAACTGCTGCACGCCAAGCGTGACCGTATGCGTCGAGTCGCTCGACGTCAGGATCAGCGGAAACCAGAGATCGTTCCAGATCGGCACGATGGTGAAGACGGCGACGGTCGCGATCGCGGGACGCAGCAGAGGGGCGACCACTTCGAAGAAGATGCGGGTTTCCGGAACGCCGTCGCAGCGCGCCGCGTCCCGCAGGTCCCTGGGGATCTGCTGGATAAACTCGCTCAATATGAAGATCGACATCGGCAGGCCTTGCGCGACATAGACGAGGACCAAGGCGGTCAGCGTGTCGTTGAGGCCCGCGGACCGCATCATGTTGAGGATCGCAACGGAGCCAAGTCGGATCGGCACCATGATGCCGATCGAGAGGAACAGTGCGAGCGCCGTCGAACCGCGAAAGCGGTATTCAGTTAAGGCCCAGGCTGCCATCGCGCCAAACAGCAGCACGAGCGCCATGCTGACGAGAGTCACGATCAGCGAATTCGAGTAGTAGGTCAGGATATGAGAGGAGCGAAAAACTTTCTCATAACCGACAAGGCTGAAGGTCGAAGCGTCGGGCGGCGTGAGCGGGCTGCCGAAGATGGCGCTGCGCACCTTGAACGAATTCATCACGACCAGCAGGATTGGACCGACCGCCAGCAGGCTGTAGGCGACCAGGACGAGGTGGACACCGAGGCTCCTTGCGCGCTGCTCCGCCGTCATGCCGCTCCCCCTCAAACGTAACGGCGGATGCGCCGCTGCACGAGGAAGAGATAGAGGCAGAGGCCGACCAGGATGATGAAGAACATGACGGTCGCGACCGCCGAGCCCATCGTCGGATTGCCAAGCTGGAGCTGGTTACCGAAGAAGGTCCGGTAGAAAAACGTGCCGAGAATGTCGGTTGCGAAATTCGGTCCCGCAAGCGCGCCCTTGACCGAATAGATCAGGTCGAAAGCGTTGAAGTTGGCGACGAAGGTCAAGACCGAGACCAGGCTGATCGTCGGCAGGACGAGCGGAAGCTTGATATGGAAGAAGATGCGGAATTGTCCGAGCCCGTCGACGCGTGCCGCGTCGATCAGCTCTTCGGGGATGTTGAGCAACGCGGCATAGATCAACATCATCGGAATGCCGACGAATTGCCAGACCGAAATGAGCGATAGGGTTACGAGCGCGCTCGATTCGAGCCCCAGCCAGGGCGCGAACAGTGAGCCCAACCCCACGGACTTCAAGGCGCCGGCAGCCACGCCCCAGAGCGGGGACAGGATCAGGTTCCAGGAGAAGCCGACGATGACAACCGATAGCATCGTCGGCAAGAACATGACGGTGCGATAAAAGCCCTTGAGTCTCAGGCCCGGCAAGCTGAGTAATCCTGCGAGCGCGATACCGATCGGATTCTGCATACACATGTGCACGGCGAAGAATATCAGATTGTTGCCGAGGGCATTCCAGAACGGCTTCGACCAGAGCGCATCACCGAGCAGCGTCTCGAAATTGGCAAGCCCGACGAAAAACCGGGCTCCAGACGGGTCGCTCGTGTAGGTGGAGAGCGCCATCGTCGCGACGAGAGGATAGATCGAGAACAGGGTGTAGATCACGACCGCCGGTCCGAGGAAGAACAGCAGAAGGCCCGCCAGTTTGGCGCGAGGCATCTGGGCCGTGATGTTCGAGACCGATTCAGCCATGACGGAAAGAGGTTAAACCTGCCGTGCGTTGTCGTCCCTCTCCGCGCTTGCGGCTGATGCCGTCTTGTTAGCGGAGTGTGCAGCGACTGTCGAATGAAACAAGGACAGTCCCTCTCCCCGCGAAAGCGGGAAGAGGGAGCGACGTCACTTGACGGGCTTGTACCACTTGTCGAGGCCGTCCTGGAGCTGCTTGCCGGCAGCATCGGGCGTCAGCTTGCCGTTGACGACCTGCGCGGACACGTTCCAGAGCTCGTTTTCCAGATCTGGCGTACCGCGCGACAGGATTTGATACGAGTTGCGGATCGTGGACTTGCAGGTCTGGCGCCATCCGACCATCGTTGCGGCGACGTCGTCGTCGACCTTCACCGCAGTCTTGGCGAGCGGGAAGAAGCCGGGAAGCGCGTTGGCATAGATCGTTGCGAATTCCGGCGTCGTCAGCCATTCCAGGAACTTCTTTGCGTCTTCCTTGTTCTTCGACGCTGCGTTGACGCCCATCGCGATGTCGGTGTGATCGGAAATGTAGCAATCCGTCGTGCCGGCCGGCTGCGGCGGCGGGAATGCACCCATGGCGAATTTCGCCTGGCCGCGGAAGGTCGAGATATCCCACGAGCCAGCCGCATAGATCGCGCCCTTGCCGAGAGAAAACAGGTTCTGGCTATCGGCGTAGGTCTGCGCCTGAAAGCCTGACCCGAGATACGGCGCCCAACTTGCGATCTCCTTGAACGCCGCGACATATTGCGGATCAGTGAGTTTTTCCTTGCCCGCAATCAGATTGGCGCGGCCGACTTCGCCCTTCCAATAGTCGGGGCCGACGTTCTGGAATCCCATGGTTGCGGCCTCCCACTGGTCAGCCGTGCCCATCACCAGCGGGACATAGGTCCCGTCCTTCTTGAATTTCTCAAGCACGGCGTGGAATTCATCGAGCGTCTTTGGCTCGGACACGCCGAGTTTGGCGAACGCTTCCTTGTTGTAGATAAATCCAGCGATGACCGAAGCCATCGGAACACAGAAGGTGGTCTTGCCGTCGTCGGTTTGCCACGCCGCCTTCGCGACATCAGAGAAATTGTCCATACCCTTGAGGCCGTCGACTGCGTCGAGCTGATGCTTTTGATAGAGCGCGAGCGAGGCGTCGAACGGACGGCACGTAATGAGGTCGCCGGCGGTACCGCCGTCAAGTCGCGCGTTCAGGGCGGCGTTGTATTCCTTGGGCGCCGAAGGCGCGAATTCGATCTTGATGTCGGGATAATGCTTGTTGAAGGCGGGGATGATCTTCGAGTTCCAGATGTCAGCATCGTCATTGCGCCAGCTCTCGATCTTCAACGAGCCTGCCTGGGCCGACGCAAGCCCCGCAAGCAACGCCAACGCGGCAAGCTCAGCTCCCGTTGCAGCCTTGAATGTCCGTCTCATGCTACGCTCCCTTGTTCGGGCCTTCGCCCTTGATCCCGTTGGCTGTTGCGCGTGCGCGGCTCAACGCGTCGTCTATCCGGCCTTCTGCAGCAGCGAGCCACGCGACGGCTTCGCTCATGCTGCCGATACCGCAGGCAATCAGGATGGCCGGCTTGACCTCGCCGTGGGCTTCGCGCAGCGCCGCTTCCGCTTCGGCATCGCTGATGCCGGCGATTGTTGCGACGATCCCGCGCGCCCGCTCGCGCAATTTCGCATTGTCGGACTTCAGATTGACCATCAGGCCCTGATGGATGTGACCAAGCTCGAACCCCATCAATGACGAGAGCATGCCTAGCGCGGCCTTTTGCGCAGCTCCGGCCGCGAGCCGTGTCGAACCGCGCAACGCCTCCTCTCCGCTCTCGAGCAAGATCGAGGCGTCGGCACCGACGAGCAAGGGCGAGCCCGGACGGTGCGCGATGCCGATCACGTAGGCGCCGCGGCGGCGCGCCTCTGCGGCCGCGGCCACCGTGAACGGCGTCGAGCCGCTCGCCGATACGGCGATCACGGCATCACGAGAGAGATCACCGAGCCCGGTTATCGCGTGCTCGCCGGCTGCGGCATCGTCCTCCGCGGCACCATCGATGCGGAACGGCTCGGTGGTCCCGCCGGGCAGAACAATCGCGATGCGGTTCTCATCAAGGCCGAACGTGCCGGGAAGCTCGGCTGCATCTTCAGCCGCTGTAAGACCGGAAGAGCCCGCGCCCGCATAGATCAGCCGTCCGCCTGCTCGCCAAATCACAGCGAGGCGAAGCGCGGCGGCGCGGATGTCTCCGGAGGCAGCCGCGACCGACGCGATCGCTCGGCCGTAGGACGCGAGCAATGCCTTCACGAACATCGCCTCGCCGCCCATTCCGGCGCCGGTGCCACGCCACCTCTCTCCGTCCATCCCCGAGTTCGGCAGTCCTGACATCGTGCATACCAATGGTACAGACCTCTTGTATTTGTTTTAACCGCGTGACATACCACTTGTCTAGATGCGTTAAGGAATTTTTAGGAGGCTCCTTGGCGACGGCCCAATTCTTCCTCGGTGTGGACGGCGGCGCGACCCGGTGTCGCGCGAGACTGCGGGATTCCTCAGGCCGCGAGCTCGGGCGCGGCGTCGGGCCGGCTTCCAACATCTATCTCGATTTCGACGAAGCCATGCGGGTCGTCCGTGAAACGATCGAGTCCGCCATCGCGGCCGGCGCAGCACGGCAGGAGATCGCAGTCGGCCTCAGCCTTGCCGGGCTTTCGGACGACGAAGAAGCAGCGCGCGTCTCCGCCGCCCTGCCCGACTTTGCGCGCATCGTCGCCGTCAATGATGCTGTCGCCGCCTGCGTCGGTGCCAATGGCCTCGGCGACGGCGGCCTGATCATCGCGGGCACCGGCTCGGCGGGCATCGCTCGCGTGGGAGCTCGAACGACTATCATCGGCGGACGCGGGTTCTGGCTTGGCGACGACGGATCTGCTGCACGCCTTGGCGAGTCGGCGTTGCGCGCGACGCTGCGTGCGATCGATGGCCTCGAGCCGATGAGCGGCCTGGCGCAAGCGCTCGGGCGACATTTCGATGGCGATCCCTTGCGGATGAGCCGCTGGGCAGCGGACGCGAGGCCCAGCGACTACGGCGCCTTCGCACCCCAGATCCTGGACGTCGCCAGGTCCGGAGATATGCGCGCGCGCGAAATTGTCGGCGAAGCAGCCGGTGCGATAGCGGCACTTGCGAACGCGCTCAATGCACTCGGCGCCGAACGCATTGCACTTGCCGGCGGCTTCGGTGAGCCCTTGCGCCCATTTTTGCCCCCTGATGTGGCCAAGCGCCTCGCCCTGCCACAGCGCGACGCAGTCGACGGCGCAATCCTGCTCGCCGGCGGAACGCTCGCGGAGGACGCTGCATGTCCCTGACGGTCGAAACCGCGCCCGGCCAAAAGCTCTATCGTGCCGTAGTCGACGCGCTTCGGCGCGAGATCGAGACCGGTCGCTTCGCGGAGACGCAATTGCTTCCGGCCGAGCGGGTCTTGTGCGAGCTGCTCGAGGTATCGCGCACCACGCTGCGCAAGGCGATTGCCGATCTGATCGCCGAGGGAGTGCTGTTTCACCGCCATGGCGCCGGTACCTTCATTCATCGCGCAACGCCGCGCGTCGAACAGCCCTCGTCGCGCCTGACGAGCTTCACGGAAGATATGCGGCTCCGCGGATTGGAGGCGAGCTCGCGCGAACTCGAGCGCGGCGTATTCCTGCCGACCCCGGAAGAGTCCATGATGCTTGGCGTGCGGCCGAACGAACGCGTGTTCCGGCTCGGCCGCCTGCGCCTGGCCGACGGTTCGCCCATGGCGATCGAGCGCGCCGCCGTGCCTATACGCTTTCTTCCTGAACAGGATTCGGTCGCCGGCTCGCTTTACGAGGCGCTCTCCGCGCGAGGCTTCAGGCCCGCCCGGGGCTTGCAGCGCCTGCGTGCGACCCTCGTCGATCATGCGGATGCGGAACTGCTCGGCGTCGCACCGGACAGCCCGGCGCTCTATATCCAGCGCATCGCCTACCTTGCCGACGGATCCTGCGTCGAATTCACGAAATCCTGGTACCGGGCGGACGCGTATGACTTCGTCTCCGAACTCACGCTGTCGCCACCGGCCCGAAAGGCGCATCGATGACGACCTGCATGCTTCAGGAGATTGGCGAATCTGACGAAGTGGCCGCGCGCCAGCTTGGCCACAACGCGGAGCGGCTCGCTGAACTTGGCGCGCGCCTGCGCCGCCTCGATCCGCCGCTCGTCGCGACCATCGCCCGCGGCTCGTCGGATTGCTGCGCGCTCTATCTGAAATACCTTGTCGAGATTGTTTCGGGGGTGCCCTGTGCCTCCATCGGTCCCTCCATCGCGACGCTCTATCGCACGCCGATGCGGCTCGAAAGCGGCGTTTCCGTCGCGATCTCGCAATCGGGACGCAGCCCGGACATCGTCGAAATGCAGCGCGCCGCACGACGCGGCGGTGCGCTGGCCGTCGCACTTGTCAACGAATTGGCCTCGCCGCTCGCGCAAGAGGCCGAAGTGCTGCTGCCATTGTGCGCCGGCGCTGAACGCTCGGTCGCGGCGACCAAATCGATGGTCGCAGGTCTCGTCGCGGGCGCGAGCCTCGTCGCGGCTTGGTGCGAAGATCGGCAGCTAGCGGACGCCCTCACCGGCCTGCCCGAGATCCTGCGCGGACAAACGGCGCCGCCGCCCGCGGCATTGCTCGGGCAGCTTGCGAATGCCCGCAGCGCTTTCGTCCTCGGTCGCGGTGCTACGCTTGCGATCGCCGCCGAGGCGGCGCTGAAGCTCAAGGAAACCTGCGCGATTCACGCCGAAGCCTATTCCGCAGCCGAGGTCCTGCATGGCCCGGCCGAACTCGTGACCTCGGGCTTTCCCGTCATCGCCTTCCTGCCATCCGACGCAGCACGCGACGGCATGCTGACGACACTTGCGGCGCTGGCCAGTGCCGGCGCGAGGGTGATTACAATCGAGGCCGGAGGCGCCGACGAGACGGATCGTCTCGCCACGGCAAAAGTCGAGGCGACGCTGCTGGAGCCCATCGTCATGATCCACCGGTTCTATCGCCTTGCCGAGGCACTTGCGCTCCAGCTCGGGCGAGATCCCGACCGCCCGCGCAACCTGCGCAAGGTGACGGAGACCCTTTGATGATCGTTTTGACCGGCGCACGGATTTTCGATGGCGAGCGTTTCCTTGACGACCACGTAGTCCTCGTCGAAGGCGACCGCGTCGCCGCGGTCCTCCCTACTCCGGGCGACCGCATGGCGCGGCACGCGATCTCGGTGGCGGTTTGCTTGCGCCCGGCTACATTGATGTGCAGGTCAATGGCGGTGGCGGCGTCTTGTTCAACGAGGATCCGACGCCCGAAGGCATCGCCCGCATCGCCGCAGCGCATCGCAAGCACGGCACCGTCGGACTGCTGCCGACGCTGGTCACCGATGCCCCGCAAGTGATGGCGGCAGCAATCGCCGGGACGCGCGAAGCACGGCAACTGAACCCGGCAACGCTCGGCGTCCATCTGGAAGGACCCTTCCTGGATCCGGCTCGCAAGGGCGCGCATGAGCTCCGATACATCCGCGACCTCAAGCCGGACGACATTGCGACGATCGCCGCAGCGAATTGCGGCGCCGTCATGCTGACGCTCGCGCCCAATCGGGTCGATGGGGCGAGCATTGCCGAACTCGCGCGGCATGGCGTGCTCATTTCGCTCGGCCACTCCAATGCAAGCTACGCGGAGGCGAGCGCGGCCGTCAAAGCCGGCGCACACGCATTCACCCATCTGTTCAATGCGATGAGCGCGCCCGCCGGGCGCGAGCCAGGCATGGTCGGCGCAGCGCTCGATCTCGACGAGGCTTTCGTCGGAATCATCGCGGATGGTCATCATGTGCACGAGGCGAACCTTCGTATCGCCTTCGCCGCCAAGCGGCATGACCGCTTCATGCTGATCACCGACGCGATGCCGCCGGCCGCCGGCGGTCCCGATCAGTTCGATCTACAGGGCCGCCGCGTGACCTGCGCAGAAGGCAGCCTGCGGCTCGAGGACGGAACGCTCGCGGGCTCGGTTCTGACCATGGACGAAGCCGTACGGTTTGCCGTCGAGGTAACGGAGATCGAGCTCGGCGACGCACTCGCGATGGCTTCGCGCGTTCCGGCAACGTTTCTGCGACGCGAGAGCGAGCTTGGCCGCATCGCGCCCGGATATCTGGCGAGCCTGGTGCATCTTGACGACGATTTGCACGTGCTCGAAACCTGGATCGAGGGCCGCTCGTCTAGCGGCTCCTGATGCACGAGCTTGGCGGGTGTTGTTTGGATTGAAGGACGCGATTGGGCATGTCTTCCTCATCATCGTCGACGACGCAGCCCATCCGCGTTCTCGTGGTTGGGCTCGGCACCATGGGAACCAGCCACGCGCGCGCCTACGGCGCGATCGAAGGGTTCAAGCTCGTTGGCCTCTGCACCTCTCGCGCGGCCGCTCGCCATGACCTCGACGCGGAGTTTCCCGGTCTGCCGCGCTTCGAGCGATACGACGAGGCACTCGCGACACTGCGTCCCGATGCCGTCGCGATTTGCACCTATACCGAACATCATGCCGCCATGGCCCTGCAGGCTTTCGCGGCAGGTGCGCACGTGTTTTGCGAAAAGCCCCTGGCCGAGACGCTGGAGGCAGCCCGGTACATTGTCGACGCAGCGCGCCTGAGCGGAAAGGCGCTGCTGATCGGCTATATCCTTCGTGTCCATCCGTCATGGTCGCGCTTCGTCGAGATCGGCCGCACGCTCGGCAAGCCGCTCGTGATGCGCATGAATCTCAACCAGCAATCGGCCGGCTCGTTCTGGGAGGTTCACAAGAAGCTCATGGTGTCGACCTCACCGATCGTCGACTGCGGCGTGCACTATGTCGATATCATGTGCCAGGTGACGCGCTCGCGTCCGATCGCTGTGCACGCCGTCGGGGCGAGGCTCACGGACGAGATCGCGCCTGGCATGTACAATTACGGCCATCTTCACATCGTGTTCGAGGACGGATCAATTGGCTGGTACGAGGTTGGTTGGGGACCGATGGTGAGCGAGACTGCTCATTTCGTGAAGGACATGATCGGCCCGAACGGCAGCGTATCGATGGTTGCGAGGGAAAGCAGCGATGCGACTGCGAGCTCTGCGGACCATGACACGCATACGCGAACCAACGCACTGCGGATCCATCACGCAGCCCGCGACCTGGAGGGCCGCTTCGCAAGGCCGGACGAACTCCTCTCGACCGAGGACGAACCGAGCCACCAGGAGCTCTGCGAGCGCGAGCAGCGGCTATTTCTCAGCGCCATCCGTGGCGAGATCGACCTGTCCGAGCATCACGATGCCGCCATCAACTCGCTGGGCATCGTCTTTGCCGCCGACGCCAGCATTCGCAGCGGCGACGTCGTACGCCTGTGACAACCGATTTTCGGAAGATCGTGTCGCGCCGGCAAGCGTTCCGTTCCCCGCCAAGAACGAGGCGGTTGTCAACCGGTTTGAGTGCAAATCGAGATTACGCGGCTGCCGCCTGGTATAAACACTCGCGTAGCCAAGCATGACCTCCGTCCTCCTGATTGCGCGGATGCCACAGCGCGACGATGCGCGCCGGCGGCAGATCGAGCGGCGGCGGCGTGAGATCGAGCTCGTGGGAAAATCGCATCAGAAAGCGTCGCGGGAGGGTGCAGATGCAATCACTGTGCGCAAGGATGACCGGTGCCAGCGCATAGGTTTGAATCGAGACGGCGACGCGCCGCGAGCGGCCGAGCGCGGCCAGGGCGTCGTCGACGAGGCCTGAGAAGCCGCCGCCGTCAGCGGAGATCAGCAGATGGTCGAGCGCGCAAAAGCGATCGAGGTCAAGCGCCCCGTTGCCGCGCGGATGACCCTTGCGCTGTGCGGAGAGAAAGCTGTCGTCGAACAGCGGGCGCTGCATCAGGTCACCGTGTGCCCCATCAGCCCCCGTCACAAGGATGTCGATCTCACCCCGTTCGAGCCGATCGACGACGTCGCGCGTGGGATGGACCAAGGCGAGCCTCGCCCGCGCGGCGGTGGCGGTCAATCGCGCGACAAAACCCGGCGCCAGCGTCACGGCTGGATTCTCATGGATGGCAATGACGAAGGTGCGCTGGCTCCGGGCGGGGTCGAATACGGCCGGTCCCTCGACCATGCGACGTAGCTTGCCGAGCACGTCCACCAGTTCGGCCTGCAGCTCCACCGCCCTCGTCGTCGGCACCACCCCGCGCCCGGCCGCCGCAGGTACGAAAAGCGGGTCGGCAAAGACCTGTCGCAATCGGTTCAGCCGTGCCGATAGCGCTGGCTGGCCGATACTGAGGCGCAACGCCGCGCGTGTAACATTCCGCTCGCGCAGCAGGGCCTCCAGGGCGAGCAATAGGCCAAGGTCGATGTCCGCGAGATCGGTGTCATCGGCCAGCCGACCTGGACCGTGTTCCGCATCCAGCATCGGTCCTCCTCCGTTCAAGGCACATGATCGCGGCCGGACGAGCCGCGATGAGAGAGGTAAAGCCAAAATGGCGGTCTGAAAAGCCAGGCTGACAGCCCTTCGACATCGATGGCGTCGATGGGACCTATCGAGCCCACGGCCCTCCCGGCGGCCTGTCGCGCTTCGTACGTCACGGTCAGGGCGGCGCCGGCAATGAGGCCGGCTCAGCCAGTGCCTGGAACGGAGGACATCATGGTGACGCAAGCGACGAAAACCTATCGCATCGGCGATGCATCCATCATACGGATCGACGAGCTGAGGCTTGCAGCATTTCAGCTCGACGCACTCTATCCGGGAGCCGACCCGCAGGCGCTGGAGCACCATCGCGACCGGCTCGACGCCGGCTCTTTCGATCCTGCGACCGGGACTTTCATTCAAAGCATTCACAGCTGGTTGGTCAAAACCCCGCACCACACCATCCTGATCGACACGGCGACCGGAAACGACAAGAACCGGCCCGACATCCCGCCGCTCCATCGTCTGAACGAGCCCTTCCTGGCGCGACTGGCGGCGGCGGGCGTCACCCCCGAGCAGGTGGATTACGTGCTGCTCACCCACGTCCATGCCGATCACGTCGGCTGGAACACACGCCTCGTCGACGGCCGCTGGATTCCGACCTTCCCGAATGCGACCTACGTCCTCTCCCGGATCGAGCACGCCTATGGCGCGAGCCTTGCAGTGGGCACGGAGCCGATCGGAGCAGCCCGGCCGGACCCGGCCCTCGGCGCGGCCGTGCGCAAGCCGGCCGACCGCGTCTACGACGACAGTGTGAGGCCGGTGATCGAGGCCGGTCTTGCCAAGCTCATCGCCGTGAATGGGGACGAGGTCCTCGAGGGCATCTCCTTTGTTCCGACGCCCGGCCACAGCGTCGATCACGCGTCCATCCGCTTCGTATCACGGGGCGAGCAGGCGCTTTTTGCCGGCGACGTGATGCACCATCCGCTGCAGGTGTATGAGCCTTCGCTCAATTCCTGCTTTTGCGAATTCCCTGATGCAGCCTTGCGCTCTCGCGCGTTCGTCCTGGAGGACGCAGCCGAGCGTGGCGCAACGGTCTTTACCACCCATTTCGCAGAATCGTCCGTCGGACGCATCGACCGCCGCGGCGATGGCTTCGCCTGGCATTTCCTCTGACGAAAGGGAAACCGATCATGAACCAGCACGCTTACGCACGCGCAGACAGACAAGAGCTCGTGGTCGAAGACCTCATGATCCCGAGCGACACGGCCGGAATTTCCCTTCACTTGCGCAACAAGCGAAAAGCGACGCTCAAGACCTTCTCCGCCGAGCAAACCATCCTGATGATGCATGGCGCGACCTATTCGTCGGGAAGCCTTTTCGACGCGCCGCTCGGCGGCGTCTCCTTCATGGATTATCTCGCCGGGCATGGCTACGATGTCTTTGCACTCGACGTGCGCGGCTACGGCGGATCGACCCGCCCGCCGCAGATGGACGCGCCGCCGGAAGATTCTGAACCGCTTGTGCGCACCGAGGTCGGTGTGCGTGACCTCGGCAGCGCAGTCCAATACATCCTGAAGTCCCGCGACATCACGCGGCTCAATCTGGTTGCCATGTCCTGGGGCGGCTCTGTGGCCGGTGCTTACACCGCAAGCAATAACGACAAGGTCGCGAAGCTCGCGCTGCTCGCGCCATTGTGGTTGCTGAAGGCCCCAGCTCCGATCGATGCAGGCGGCCGCCTCGGGGCGTATCGAAACGTCCCTGTTCTGGACTTTAGAGAGCGTTGGCTTTCGGCAGCGCCGGAAGCAGCGCGGCCAAGTCTGATTCCAGCAGGCGGATTCGAACTATGGGCGAACATCTCGCTCGCAACGGATCCGAAAGCCAGCGCCGGAACCCCTCCGCTCATGCGTGCGGTGAACGGCCCGATCCTCGACATCCGCGAATATTGGGCGGCCGGCAAAGCCCTTTACGATGCCGGCGAGATCTGCACGCCGGTGCTCCTGGTCCACGCCGAATGGGACCGGGACGTGCCCATCAGCTCGGCGCAGGATTTGTTCCTCTCGTTGAAACACGCGCCATATCGGCGATGGGTCGAAATCGGCGAAGGCACGCACATGGTTCTGCTGGAGAAGAACCGACTGCAGGCATTCGACGCGATCAACCAGTTTCTCTCGGAACGGTATGAGCATGACTAGTCGGTTTGGACTCGCAGTAATGCGCTGGCTGGCCAACGGCCTGCACTCGGCGATCCCGCGCAATGTTCGCCGAGTTCGTCGAGGGCGGAACAACGATCAACTTTCGGCCGGACGGGCTGGGGTTCAGCGACGCGCCGTCGACCCTGGTCGGGCGGAACGGAAGTCGATTGCGCAGATTCTGAGCGGCACGCCCTTCCGAAACAACAGTGGCCCGCCGAGGCGGGCCGCTTCCTTGCGGTACCGGCCGAAAGCGCGCTTGTCATAGCTCCCGGCTCCGGCGGCCAGCTGCCAGCTGGAGAACAAATTGGCTCTGAACGCATGAAGATCGGATGCCGGTCGTTCGCGGGAGAAATGGGAATATTTAGATTAGATGTTTTATATATCACTAATTGACATTTTAACATGATAAGTTAGGATGGAATGGTGATGTTTGGTGTTCGTGCGGTCCGGGGAGTGGGGCCATTCAATGATCACAGCGGCTCAATTGCGGGCGGCCAGGGTGCTCCTCGGCATCGATCAGCGCCGGCTCGCAGAACTGGCCGGCCTTTCGGTGCCGACGATCCAGCGTATGGAAGCGAGTGAGGCGATGATTCGCGGCAATGTCGATTCGCTGGTGAAGCTGATCTCAGCTCTTGACGCTGCCGGCATCGAGTTGATCGACGAAGGCGCGGTCAGCAATTCACAGGGCCGTGGCGTTCGACTGAAATCGGATGCGGGTTCGGTCAGGCTCGCCCCGGGCGTCCGATCGGAAAACAAGGCATCAGGCAGAACAAGGGCGCGCACATGATGTCCAGCGTCAGTTTGCAAATGGCGTGTGCTGCCGGATTGCTTGGACTGGCGGTGCTGGCCATATGTCTGAGCCGCTCGAAGTTCAATACGGCCGTCATTTACGGCGCGACGTTGGCCGTCGCCACGGTCGCATTGATCGGATCGCTCCGGTCGCTACTTGGTGACACGACAACCGCCGCCGGTCTGGTGCTGCCGATCGGATTGCCGTGGCTTGGTGCCCATTTCTGCCTCGACCCGCTCGCCTCGTTTTTCCTTGTTGTCATCAATCTCGGGGGAGCCGCGGCAAGCCTCTATGGTCTCGGCTACGGCCACCATGAGCCGGTGCCGACCCGCGTGCTCCCCTTCTTCCCCGCTTTTCTGGCCGGCATGAATCTCGTGGTGCTGGCGGATGATGCGTTTTCCTATCTCCTGTGCTGGGAATTCATGTCGCTGGCGTCCTGGGCGCTGGTGATGGCGCACCATCGTGAGGCGGGTAACGCAAAGGCCGGCTATGTCTATCTCGTGATGGCGAGCTTCGGTACGCTATCACTTCTGCTGGCCTTTGGCCTGCTCGCGGGACCGGCGGGCGATTACGGGTTTGCAGCCATCCGCGCGGCCCACCATACGCCGTACGCTATGTTGGTGTTGATCCTGATGCTGCTCGGAGCCGGCTCAAAGGCCGGCCTGGTGCCGTTGCACGTCTGGCTTCCGCTCGCCCATCCGGCCGCTCCGAGCCACATTTCGGCATTGATGAGCGGGGTCATGACCAAGGTTGCGATCTATGGCTTCATCCGCGTCGTGTTCGATCTGTTGGGAGAGCCGTCGTGGTCCGCAAGCGTGATCGTCCTCATTCTTGGCGGCATCACCGCCGTCATGGGGATTTTGTACGCGATGATGGAGAACGATCTCAAGCGCTTGCTCGCCTACAGCACGATCGAAAATATCGGCGTCATATTCGCGAGCCTCGGCCTTGCATTGGCCTTCCAGGCCAATGGGCTGAAGCTGCTGGCAGCGCTCGCCTTCACCGCAGCGTTGTTCCACGTCCTCAATCATTCCTTCTTCAAGAGCCTGCTTTTCTTCGGCGCCGGCGCCGTTCTGACAACGACGGGCGAACGGAACATGGAGAAGCTGGGTGGCCTCATTCACCGCATGCCCGTTACGAGCTTCGCCGTTCTGGTCGGCTGTGTCGCGATCTCGGCACTTCCGCCGTTCAATGGCTTCGTCTCGGAATGGCTCATATTTCAGGCCGTGCTGCAGAGTCCGGAATTGCCGCAATGGGGGCTGAAGATCACGGTGCCT
The DNA here is from genome assembly GCF_041200145.1 of Bradyrhizobium sp. LLZ17. Lineage (NCBI taxonomy): Bacteria > Pseudomonadati > Pseudomonadota > Alphaproteobacteria > Hyphomicrobiales > Nitrobacteraceae > Bradyrhizobium > Bradyrhizobium zaerense. The sequence continues at coordinate 7,444,214 of NZ_CP165734.1, read as the reverse complement.
GCGGTCGGCGCGCTGTTGGCCCTCGCTGCCGCCTTAGCCGCGGCGTGCTTCGTCAAGGCATACGGCGTGACCTTTCTCGGGCGCCCGCGCAGCGTGGCCGCGGAAACCTCCGGGGAAGTCGACCGCTACTCGCTTTCAGCGATGGTCATCCTCGCCGCACTCTGCTTGCTGGCTGGAATTCTGCCGGGACCAGTGATCGATGCGCTGGCGCCGATCTCGGTACAGATTCTCGGTGGCCACATGCCGATTCAGTCCAACGAATCCTGGCTTTCGATCGCGCCGATTGCCGAGAGCCGCAGTTCATACAACGGATTGCTCGTGATGCTGTTCATCACGATTTCCGCCTCGGCGGCGGTCGTCTTCATTCATCGCTTTGCCTCTCGGGCGTTGCGGCGGGGACCGGCCTGGGGCTGCGGCTTTTCCGACCCGACACCGGCGGCCCAGTACTCGGGCGCGAGCTTCGCGCAGCCTATCCGCCGCGTTTTCGGCACGCTCGTGTTCCATGCCCGCGACCATGTCGAGATGCCGGCTCCAGGAGATGTCAGGCCGGCACGCCTGCGCATCGAATTGCACGATCTGATCTGGGAGGCAATGTATCAGCCGATAGCAGGCGCGGTCGGCTTCTCCGCCGATAAGCTCAATCGCCTGCAATTCCTGACCATCCGGCGCTATCTCAGCCTAGTCTTTGTCACGCTCGTCACGCTGCTTCTGGTGCTCGCGATATGGTCGTGATGTCCGACATATTTGTGCAGGGCATGCAGATGCTGCTGGTGCTGCTACTCGCCCCGCTGCTCACCGGCTTCGTTCGCAAAATGAAGGCCCGCCTGGTGCGCCGCCAGGGAGCGTCGGTCTTTCAGCCATACCGGGATCTCCTGCGCTTGCTCCGCAAGGAAGTGGTGCTGGCGGACAACGCCTCGTGGCTGTTCCGCGTCACCCCCTACGTGACCTTTGCCGCGATCTGGGTCGCCGCCGCGCTGGTGCCGACCTTTGCCACCGGGCTGTTGTTCAACTGGACCGCGGACCTGATCGCCATCGTGTCGCTGCTCGGAAGCGCACGCTTCTTTCTGGCGCTGGCCGGCATGGACGTCGGCACCAGTTTCGGCGGCATCGGCGCCAGCCGCGAAGTCATGATCGCTGCGCTGGCGGAGCCGGCGATGCTGCTGGTTGTATTTTGCATTGCCCTGGTTGCGGGCTCGACCCAACTTTCGACGGTCGCAAATTTCGTGGCCTCATCCTATGTCGGCTTGCGGGTATCGTTGGGAATGGCGGTGATCGCGCTCATCATGGTGGCCCTGGCGGAGAACGCGCGAATTCCGGTCGACAATCCAGCCACGCACCTGGAGCTCACCATGGTGCATGAAGCGATGGTCCTCGAGTATTCGGGCCGTCACCTCGCGATGATCGAATTTGGCGCCTTCCTCAAGCTGTTGCTTTATATCTCGCTGATCGCGTGCGTGTTCCTGCCCTGGAAGATAGCCGTCTTCGGCACCGGTCCCTTGTCCTACGCCGTCGGAGCCGTCGCCTACCTCGTCAAGCTCGCGGCTGCCGGCTTTTTCCTCGCGCTGTTCGAGACCGCGACGGCGAAAATGCGGGTGTTTCGCGTTCCGCAATTTCTAGGCGCCGCGCTCATGCTGGGCCTGCTCGGCACCCTCCTTCTGTTCGTGTCAAAGAGCTTCTGATGCAGATGCACAGCCTCGCCTTCGACGTCTCGCATACGCTGGCCGGCGGGCTCGTCCTGATCAGCTTCATGATGCTGTACCAGGACCGGCTCTACTCGCTACTGAACGTGTTTGCGCTGCACGCACTGGTGCTGGCGCTGTCCGTGGCCTGGCAGGCCTTTATCCAGGATGCGCCTCATCTGTACGTCACCGCGGCAATTGCCCTCGTCTTCAAGGCGATCGTCATTCCGGTAGCGCTTCACCGCATCGTCATGCAGCTTGGAATTCATCGTGACATCGAGTCGGCCGTGGGGATAGGCCTGACCATGCTGGCCGGAATGGGACTGGTCGCCCTCTCCATGGTCCTGATGCTGAGGGTGACCGCGGAAGCAGACCCGTTGGCGCGCGAGGACCTGGCCTTCGCGCTGTCGGTGGTGCTGCTCGGACTTCTGGTGATGGTGACTCGCCGCAATGCGGTCAGTCAGGTCGTCGGATTTATGTCGCTCGAGAACGGACTGGTGCTGGCCGCAACGGGCGCCAAAGGCATGCCGCTGGTTGTCGAGATCAGCGTTGCCTTCTCGATCCTAATCGCCTTCATTGTCATCGGCATATTCCTGTTCCGGATCCGCGAACGCTTCGATTCCGTCGATGTCTCCGCACTCGACGACTACCGGGGCGAACGGCGATGAGCGCGCATTTCCTCGATCCGGTGGCGGCCGTCCTTCTGATTCCGATCGGCTCGGCAGCGTTGCTGGCCATATTGCCGGGCTACCGGCTGACGGCGCAGTTGAACGTCGTCGCAAGCCTGGGGACTTTTCTTGCTGCCCTCTCGTTGCTGGTCGTCGAGCGTCCGCCGCCAGGGCCGTACATGCTGATCGACGATCTGAACATCGTCTTTATCGTGCTCAATACTTTTGTGGGATTCACGACGAGCATCTTCAGCGCCAGCTACATCGCCCACGAACTCGAAACGGGCCGTTTGACGCCCGTATACCTGCGCTTCTATCACTCCATGTACCAGACCATGATGTTCGGCATGAACCTCGCTTTCGTGTCGAACAACATCGGTCTGATGTGGGTCGCGGTCGAGATCGCCACGCTGACGACTGTGTTGATGGTCGGGATTTATCGATCGCATGCCGCGCTCGAAGCCGCCTGGAAATATTTCATCCTGGGCAGTGTCGGCATCGCGTTTGCGCTATTCGGCACGATCCTGGTTTACATGGCCGCGCGTCCGATCGTTGGCGAAGGTCAGGACGGTATGGTCTGGACGCTTCTGATCGAACACGCTTCCAAATTCGATCCCGCTCTGCTCAACGTTGCGTTCATATTCCTGCTTCTCGGCTACGGAACCAAAGTCGGTCTGGCGCCGCTGCACGCATGGCTGCCCGACGCCCACGCCGAAGGTCCGACGCCGATATCGGCGGTACTGTCAGGCCTGCTTCTGAACGTCGCGCTCTATGCCCTGCTGCGCTTCAAGATCCTGCTTGCGGCAAATCCGGCCGCAATTGCGCCCGGGCCTCTGATGGTGACGATGGGCCTGGTTTCGCTCGTGTTCGCTGCGTTCATGCTCTACCGCCGGCGCGACATCAAGCGCCTGTTCGCCTATTCCTCGATCGAGCACATGGGCATCATCGTGTTTGCGTTCGGGATGGGCGGACCGCTGGCCAATTTCGCCGGACTTCTGCACATGGTGATGCACAGCCTCACCAAGTCGGCCATCTTCTACGCTGTCGGTCATATCTCCCAGATCAAGGGAACGCAGCGGATCAGCCGTATAAGGGGGCTGACCGTAACCCATCCGGCGCTCGGCTGGGGTCTGGTGACGGGCGTTGTCGCGATCGCTGGCCTGCCGCCGCTCGGCATCTTCATGAGCGAATTCCTGGTGGTAAGCTCGACCTTCGCACGCCAACCTCTGCTCGCGATCGTGCTGGTGTTCGGACTGCTGCTGGCGTTCGGCGCATTGACGCTGCGCCTGACAAGCGTCGCATTCGGCGAGCCGCGCGGCAGCACCAAGTCAGCCGAGGCGTCCTATGTGCCGATGTTCACGCATCTTGCCCTGGTACTGATGGCGGGAATTTATCTTCCCGCGCCGCTCGTGGTCTGGTTCCAGCATGTCGCTCGCCTGTTGGGATAGTTGGGGGATTAGCCGGATATGCCATCGCTGATCGATCTCATGCTCGAGGGCCACCAGGTTGAGCAACACAGCCCATGGCCGCGGGTTATCGTTGATGCTTCGGTTTGGACCTTTGCAGCAAGCGAGCTGGCACACGGGCGCTGGAGCCTGCTCGGCCTTTGGGGAGAACCCTCAACGGTGCACATGGCGATCATGGACGAGCAAACGGCAGAAATCGCCAACATCAGCCTGGATTGTCCCGATCAGCGCTATCCCTCGGTCGGCAAGCATCACCCGCCGGCGCTTCGACTGGAGCGCACCCTCAACGATCTGTTCGGCTTGACTGCAGAAGGCCTGCCCGATAACCGCCCCTGGCTCGATCACAATCGTTGGGGCGAGCGCTTCCCATTGGGAGATCGCGCCGTCGCCTCGTCGGAGGCGTCGCCTTATCCCTTCCTGCCGGCGGAGGGACCTGGCCTGCACGAGATCGCTGTTGGTCCGGTGCACGCCGGAACTATCGAGCCCGGACATTTTCGGTTCACGGCAAGCGGCGAGACCGTGGTCCGTCTGGAGCAGCGGCTTGGATATACCCACAAAGGTATCGAGAGTCTCATGGCTGGAGCCAGTCTTGAACAGGCGGCCAAGCTTGCCGGACGCGTCTCCGGCGACAGCACGGTAGCCTATGCCTTTGCGTTTTCGCGTGCGGCCGAAGCAGCCTTGCAACTCGTCGTGCCTGATCGTGCGGTTTGGCTGCGAGCGCTGCTTGGCGAACTGGAGCGGCTTGCCAACCATCTCGGCGATATCGGGGCAATCTGCAACGACGCTTCCTTCGCGCTGATGCACGCTCATTGCAGCGTGCTGCGCGAGAGCATTCTGCGCGCCTCCGATGCCGCATTCGGCCACCGGTTGATGCGGGATATCATCGTGCCTGGCGGCGTGACCCGCGACCTCGACGATGACGGCAAGGACGTCATCCAGGCGGCGCTAGACATTATCCGCCTGCGGTTTCCGCAGTTGGTCGAGCTCTATGACAACACGGCGTCGCTGCAGGATCGTACGGTCAATACCGGCGTTCTCAAACCGGCACTGGCAAGACAATATGCCGCCGGAGGCTACATAGGCCGCGCATCGGGCCGGTCTTTCGACGCGCGAATTACGCTTCGATATCCGCCATATGACACGCTGCGCTTCGACGCGCCGGTCCTGAACGAGGGTGACGTCAACGCCCGCGTCTGGATTCGCGTGCGCGAGGTCGAACAGTCACTCCTGCTAATCGACCAGATCCTGGAGCGCCTTCCCGACGGCCCGTTGGGCACACATGCGGGACATCGGCGGGAGGCGCGGGAAGGCATGGCGATCGTGGAAGGATTTCGGGGTGACGTCCTGGTCTGGCTCCGCCTGCGGGACGGCCGGGTCGACCGATGCCACCTGCGCGACCCCTCGTGGTTTCAATGGCCGCTTCTGGAGGCTGCAATCGAGGGCAATATCGTCGCGGATTTTCCGCTCTGCAACAAGTCCTTCAACTGCTCCTATTCGGGCCAGGATCTTTAACGGAAGCACAGGATGCGCAAGCTGCTTTTTGAAAGCCTGTTTCGCCGACCATTTACGGAGCAGGCGCCGTCGCCGAACGAGGCCGCGCTGACAGAGCTCGCAGCAACCGTTGGTCGCGCTGCGCGGCGGCGCCTCGGCCGCAGTCTCTCGATACGCGAAGTCGACGCCGGATCCTGCAATGGATGCGAGCTCGAGATCCACGCGGTCAACAATGCCTACTACGATGTGGAGCGCTTCGGCCTCAGGTTCGTCGCTTCACCTCGCCATGCGGACGTGCTGATGGTGACCGGGCCCGTGACCAAGAACATGCGCCATGCGTTGGAGCGCACCTATCATGCGGTCCCAAATCCGAAATGGGTTGTCGCTGTGGGTGATTGCGCCCAGGACGGAGGGTGTTTTGCCGGCAGTTACGCGGTGGCCGGCGGAGTCTCGCAGGTCATACCGGTCGATCTTCACATCCCCGGTTGCCCGCCGCCGCCGCTTGCGATCTTGCAAGGACTTCTTGCTCTGCTCGATCAGACGGCCGACAGCGCTACTTCCAATTGATCAGCGCTCCGAGCAAGCTTGATGAGACGACGCACGACCCTTGGCCGACAATCATGATTGTCGGCCATTTTCGTGGCGCCGCCATTCGGCTCCGACAGACCGGCGATTCATCGCGCGCGTTGCAGCGTGCGGGACGAACCAGACTTGGGTTGCTTCACGTTTTTGGTTTTCGGTTTCGCGACGTGCTCCCTGAGACGGACGCCCCGACCACCGGACGAGCTCTGCCCTCCGGGCGGGATCAATTCGATTCCGGCGTGGTCCAGTGCGGAGACCAACTTCATCAGAGAATCGACGTTGCCGCGGATAACCCCGTCGCTCGCCTCCATGCGCTGGATGGTAGGAACCGAAAGATCCGCAAGCTCGGCCATCTGGCGCTGATCGATGTTCAGGAGCGCACGGGCGGCCCTGAGCTGGTTGGCCGTAATCATGAATGGCGACCTCCGGTGACGTTCTCATCCAGGGATCCATACCATACAAGTTACCGCTTCAACCATCAGTTCAGAAGCAAAATATATCAGCAGCGAAGTCGGTCGATGGCATCGGATAGCGGGCCTTGGACTTTACCGAATTTTTGCGATGGATGCGGCAAGTTTAGCGAGACATCCCGAAAGACTGGCGCTGCGTACGCTACATGACAGAGATGTCTGACACTTGTGTTCTGATGCTCTAAGTTAATATGGTGATGTGTCGTGAAGTTGCTTGGTCGCTATCAAGGGATGAATGGCCAGATCGAGATCGTCGAGTGTTCCTGGGACGGTACACGCGTGTATTTCGAGGAAGGGATCAGACAAAGCCAGGCGACGCCAAACGGCGAAAGCGTGTTCACCTACGTCAAACTCATGGATGAACTGCTGTCCCGGTCCGAACGTATCCTCGTCCTGGGTTGCGGCGGCGGGAATCTTGCGACACGGCTATGGCGTCTCGGCAATAAAGTCACCGTCGTCGACATCAACCCGATCAGTTTCGTGCTCGCGCAAAGATATTTCGATCTGCCGAACGAACTCCCCTGCATTGTCTCCGACTTTCGACAATTCGTATTCGATGATGGCGGATATTACGACGGTATCGCAATCGACGTCGGTGGACCGGGATTCCGTTTCACCGAAGAATTTGATGCCGAGACCTGCGACGCCATCCGCGCTCGTCTGGCACCCGGCGGCCGGATTGTGATGAACGTGACGGTGGCGAACGACATTGATCCGACACCTGACCGGATTGCCGCCAGACTTGCCGGGCGAGAACTGCGGACATGGATCGTCGATGAGCAATGCATGGAGGATCGTAATGCGGTTATCATCTGTGTTCCCGAGAAACAGTTGGGCCCACGGGCAGCGCTTGATCGCGTGTTGCACCACAGCCATGAGCGGTGGGCGATTCGTCGGGGACGCATGCGAAGCCGCGATCTCGCTTGTGGACAGCGCTAAGGTTGCAGTTTGCAGCTGAGGGAGCACGTAATCGAGCTGTCCCATCAGATCCGCGCGCGGTATCGGATGCGGCGAAGATGCCGACACAAGGGAGAAGCCGAACAGCGATCCAGCCGCGTCCGCCCACACAAAATCGTCGCACGAAGAGTTCAATACTACCGCTTCTCTACAGTTTCCAAATGCACGCAGCACTACGACACACGGGCGATCTCGGAGTCCTCGACAAGGACGGCTACATCATCATCAAGGACCGCTCGAAGACATCATCATCTCAGGTGGCGAGAACATCTCGTCCGTTGAGCTCGAGGATGTGCTCTATAGGCACCCGGCCGTATTGCTTGCGGCAGTAGTGGCGAAGCCAGATCAAAAATGGGGAGAGGTGCCTTGCGCCTTCGTCGAGTTGAAGAAAGGCGCGAGTGCGACTGAGGCAGAGATCATTGCCTTCTGTCGCTCGCAGGTGTCCGGCTTCAAGTCTCCAAAAACTGTGGTGTTCGGGACGCTTCCAAAGACGTCGACTGGCAAGATCCAGAAATTCCTATTGCGCAATCAGATGGAGTCGGCGAAGGCGATTTCGGTCTGAACCCGGCTGGCGTACGAGAGCCACTCTCGATTGCACTCCGCGCGCTGCCGGCGGGCTAAGGTCACTTGGCACCGTCGCGTAGCAGCGCTCGTTTCCAAATGATTGGTGCCGATGCCACCCCTGATCCCTGAGACGATTTGGGAGCATCAGCGGCCATTCCGTCATTCCGTTCAGCCAGGCGTTTCTGCGATTGCCACAATTGAAGCGATTGCCGCACTGCACGCAGCACGAAATAGCAGCAATCGCGCCATAACGACCGCAATCGCTCTGGAGTAAACCGACAAGAGGTTCGCTAGTTCGTGTCGGGTTAAGTTGAGACCCTGCAATGTCCAAGTACCCGAGCGGCGGCGCCACGCCTGCGTCGATCGTAGACTGCCTGAGATCGGTCGCCGTCAATTCCCCAAGGGAACGCGCGAGCTTTGCCAAAGGCCGATGCGTCCGCGGCGCCTACATTCCGTCGGATGAAGCAAAAGAGATTACCAAATCCCGCAGCTTCACTGGGCCATCACGCGTGCTGGCGCGCTTCTCAATCGACGAAAGCCCCGCAGTGGGAGAAGGCGATAAGCTCATGCTGCTCGGCTTCAGCTTCAGGCTTGGCGACGAGCACCATCTTTCGAATGTTGTCGCGCAAAGTGCTCCGGTCCATTTCGCGAGAACACTCGATCAGATGCTGACCCTCCTCAAAACACGAGTGCCGGGACCGCACGGCAAGCCAGACATGGAGGCCATCAAGGCGTTCTCCGCCGCCAATCCCGAAACGCTGAATCAAGCCAACTACGTCGCAGCACATCCTGTGCCGATGAGCTTTGCCGGCACGACCTATTGGGGCGTGCACGCTTTTCGCGCGACGAATTCAGGCGGCGAGACGCGATTCATCAAGTTCAAGGTCACTCCCGTCGGCGGCGACATCAGGCTGACGGAGCACGAGGCCAAGGCAAGGTCCGGCGACTTCCTGCACGATGACCTCAAAGATCGGATCGCGGTAGGTGATGTCCGGTTCAGCGTGATGACACTGCTCGATCGTCCCGGCGATCCCACCCTGGACGTGACCATCCGTTGGCCTGATGAGGACAGACGAGAAGCCGTTCGGCTAGGAACGATCGTCATTACAGGCCTCGAGCCAAATGAAGCGTGCGACGCCACATTGTTCGATCCGGCAAGTCTCGCCGAAGGCATCGATCATCCGCCTGATGAGATTTTCGCGGCCCGAAGTGCCGCCTACGCCATCTCACTGGCAAGACGTCGTTGATCAGACGAAATTTGCCCGACATCGTCCCGAACTATGTCTCCCCCTCCCGAGCACCTTCTGTTTCCCGGCGCCATACGCCTGGGCTGACGCCAACCGCAGCCGAAAACACCCGTGTAAAGTGGCTTTGATTGGCAAACCCGGCAGATAGCGCGATCTCTGCGAGCGGCAGGTCACGGACGGTCATCAACTGTTTGGCCGCTTTCAGTCGCTGACGCAGCAGCCATTGATGCGGCGGCAGCCCGGTGGAGATCTGAAATGCGCGCGAAAAATGGCTGACCGACAGGTCGAATTCAGCCGCGATTTGTTGCAACGAATGTTTGCCGCCCAGATCGGAGTCGAGCTTTTCACAAGCGCGCTTCACCTGCCACGGGGCAAGACCGCCGCTCGCCGATTTGTTGATGCGCTGCAGTCCGCCATAGGCCCGCGCAATGTGCGCGGTGAATGCGAGCATCATGTGATCGATGAACAGTTGGTTAGGCTCCTCCGGCCGACGCAGCCCTTCCAGCAGCGAGGCGCCGATGTGACGCATGATCCCATCGTCATGGCCGAAGCCGAATTGGCACGCGAGGTCGCCAACGCGCGACGCGCGGGACGATCGGCGATGCCGTCGAGCGCCGAGCGCGGAAGATAGAACTGCAGGGAATGGTACGGCTTGTCGATGATATAGCGCGGGTCGTGCCGGAGGTCATACAGCCAAGTGGTACCGGCTTTGACATCGGCCTTCGTAACGCACTTGCCGTGCGCCCAGAGCTCACATTCCGCGTAGTCCTGAAGTTTCAGGCTGACGAGATAAGCCTCGTCAGCCAGCGAGCCGGAAAGGCCCGGCACGGGGTTGTCATTCTGCGTTTCGGTGACCGCAAGGTCGACGCCGCGCATCGAACGGGTGATCAGCGAGGGTGGCGCATCCCTGAGATGCAAGTACTGGCCGACCCTCTGCCCGAAGGTGCTTGCTTGTGCCATAGGGTCGATCTCAACGGTGACAGCCGGAGCCGGCAATGTTCGCCTTGCAAGTGGCAATTTACTACCGGAGATCGGGCTCGACCGTCTAGGTCGGCCGGCGGAGCGAGTAGTCGCTCCCGCGGCCCCCAAAGCAGTTTTCGCAAAGCTATTTCAAGAGCATTTTCAAGATGATCTGGATCGTCCGGCAAAGAGCTCCGCTCGATCCCAAGGGCCTCGAGCGGTTCCATCGAGCGCTTGTGAAGACGCCGACGCGCACTCCCCGGCACCGTCCTGACGTGCCTGGATTACGTTTCGCGTCTCGCGGCGCCTTGCGTTTCGCGGCGCCACGCGCCTGGGCTGACACCGACCACGGCCGAGAAAACTCGCGTGAAATGGCTTTGATTAGCAAACCCGGCCGATAGCGCGATCTCCGCCAGCGGCAACGCGCGGACCGTCATCAACTGCTTGGCCGCCTTCAGTCGCTGCTGGAGCAACCACTGGTGCGGCGGCAGACCGGTCGAGATCCGAAACGCGCGCGAAAAATGACTGACCGAGAGATCGAATTCAGCCGCGATTTGTTGCAAGGAAAGCTTTCCGCCCAGATCGGAGTCCAGCCTTTCGCAGGCTCGTTTCACTTGCCATGGTGCAAGACCGCCGCTCGCCGATTTGGTGATGCGCTGCAGGCCGCCATAGGCCCGCGCAATGTGCGCGGTGAACGCGAGCATCATGTGATCGACGAAGAGCTGATTGGTTTCTTCCTGACGATGCAGCGCCGCCAGGAGCGACGCACCCAGATGGCTGACGACCGGATCGTCATGTCCGATACCGGGCTGATAGGTGAGTTCTCCGATGCGCGGCGCCCCAGCCTGTTTGGCCATGTCGTCCAGCGCGGAGCGTGGCAGATAGAAGAAGGTGGAGTGGAACGGCTTGTCGATCACGAAGCGAGGATCGCGCTTGAGATCATAAAGATACGTCGCGCCGGCGCGGACATCCGTCTTGATGACGCACCTGCCCCGTTCCCAACATTCGCAGTCGGGGTAGTCGCGAAGCTTGAGACTGACGAGGTAGGCATCCTCGGAGGGAAAGGGGCCCGAAAGATCGCACACCGGATCATCATTCCGGGTTTCGGTGACCGCGAGTTCGGCGCTGCGCAGCGAGCGCGTGATCAGAGAAGGCGCCTCCTTCAGAAACAAGGGTCGCCCGAGCCTCTGTCCGTAGACGCCCGTCTGCATCATCTGTTGCACTTATCAGTGAAATTCGGCTCGGCGGCCCATTGCTGCGCCCGCGCGAGGTTCGCACTGCATTGTCGGGCCTCGGCAAGCGACCGTCCAGACCTAAAGGTAAGAAGTAGCGGCGTCGACCTCGGCTCGACCAAACCCCGACCATAAATTTTCTAAGCAATTACAATGTGTTATCGTCTTTCCCGGGTCCCCCGCTCCGCCAGCCCTGATCGGTCCATCGTGCATTTGTGAACATTGGGAGTGGCCCGTTTCGATGGCCGATTTCGGACCCGTCCAGCGCCCGCAGCGACTTTGAGCAGGAATAGGCAAAGCCCAGCGGGTTTAGGAAAGCCTCCGTAGTTCTCCGCGCCTAGAACGCGCAGCGAAAGTTCGCGGCGCTCACGCGCAATCAAGGGCAGCCAGGAAGCCTCCGCTTCGCACCAGCCCGCTAGTTACGCCGAGCAGCGCGAGTCTTGGTCCCCAACGCGAGCACACGCCATGAGCAACTCAATCTCGCACGATCCATTGCAGGCTTTGCTGTCTGCACCCGGCGCCCACCAGAGCGACATGTCAGCCACTGACCGGCGTCCCGCCGATATGGAAATGGCGCGCGTCCTCAAAACCGCGCCGCTCCGTATGGCGTCTGACCCATCCAATGGCGCAATCGCCCATTGGAAGCATGGCGCCTTGCACGATGTGGTCCAGCCGATGGCTGACCACGTCATCATGACCTATCCCACGGGGATGCAGCGACTGGAGCAGCGCACCGGGAAATCAGTTGCCATTGGTACTGCGCGTTCCGGCGTGGTGACGATCATCCCGGCCGGCTCAAGCGCACGATGGGACATCCCCGGAGTGGTTGACGTGGTGCAGCTCTATCTGCCGCACACGACACTGGAGCGGATTGCAGGTGAAGCGGACCAAGCGAGCGCCGGCACTCTCCTGGAGCGAACCGCTCATTCCGACATCATCACGTCCCGTCTGCTTATGAGTGCGGCGGATGCCATGGAGGAGAACGCGGCGCTCGACGCCTTGTTCAGGCACCAGCTCACAGAGCTCTTGGCCACGCGCCTGCTCGCTGCGCACGTGGACGCACCAACCACTTTCCAGCCGGTCACAGGCGGCCTGTCACCAACCGTCCTGCGTCGCGCCATCGAGCGCTTGCGCTCCGATATTGATGCGGACGTGTCGCTATCGGCGCTCGCCGCGGACGCGGGCTTGTCGCGTTTCCATTTCTGCCGATCCTTCAAGGAGAGCACCGGTCTTTCACCTCACGCCTGGCTGCGTCAGCACCGGCTCGAACAGGCGATGAACATGCTGCGAGGGACCGAAGCATCGATCGCCATGGTAGCGGCGGAGCTTGGTTATGCCTCTCAGGCCGCCTTCGCGGCAGCGTTCAGGCGACTGACCGGAGAAACGCCGAGCGATTGGCGGCGGCGCATGCGGTAGTGGCAATCGCTCTACAAGGGCCGCAATCGCTCTGGCGCAATTGAAGCTCACTTCCACTAAATCACCAACCTACCAACACTCAAGAGATGGAGACGAATGATGACCTCGAAGACCTTCGTCAGCCTCTTTTCAATCGCACCGCGCCGCCGGCTCATTGCAAGCACAATCGTTTACGGACTGTCGTTGGCGGTCCGCTTCACCTCCGCAACGGGAGAGGAAGTGGAAATTCCAACGCAGTCGCTGCAGAGAATAAACTCTGGGATGACCTTCATGGCCAACGACGACGCGCAGCTTCCCTACGTCAACTGGGGAGGTCCGAATGCCGCCGAGCCGATTCTCTTCCGCCGACGCTGGCCGCTGCGAGCCGCGTCGATGCAGAGCTGCGCCTCCCCTTAGACCTAACATTCTCGTTTTCACGTTTTCGCGCCATCGACCACGAAACCGCAACAGGAGCGGCGGCGACAACGCGCCTATGCTCGAACATCAACCAGAGGAGTAGACCACATGCGACTAGTCATCATCGGCGCCGGCTTCGCCGGCATGTACGCCGCACTTTCCGCCGCTCGCCTGCGCGACATTCAGGGCGCTTCGCCCGAAGACCTCGAGATTGCGCTGGTTGCACCGGAGCCGACGCTGGTCGTTCGCCCGCGGCTCTATGAACACAAGCCCGAGACCCTGACAGCGCCTCTCCAGGACGTCCTCAAGGCCATCGACGTTGTCTACGTGCAGGGCAGCGCCGAGACGATCGACACCCGATCGCGCGCAGTGGATATCGAGGCGGGCGACGGCACGAAGAAGCGCCTCTCCTACGATCGACTTGTCTTGGCCACCGGCAGCCGACTGTTCCGTCCGAACATTCCCGGTCTCGCCGAACACGCCTTCAGCGTCGACAAGCTCGATGACGCGATTGCGCTCGATCGGCATCTACACAATCTCGTTCGCCGGCCGGCCAGGAACGGACGCGACACTGTCGTCGTTGCCGGCGGTGGCTTCACCGGGATCGAGGTAGCTACGGAGATTCCTGCGCGGCTTCGCGCGATCCTCGGCAAGGACGCAAAGCCGCGCGTCGTCATCGTCGACCGCAACCCTGCGATTGCTCCTGATATGGGGTCCGGGCCCCGTCCCGTTATCGAGGAAGCACTGCGCAAGCTCGGCGTGGAGACCCGGCTCGGGGCCGGCGTCGAGGCACTCGACAAGTCCGGCATCACGCTTTCCACCGGCGAACACATCGACGCCGAGACCGTGATCTGGGCCGCGGGTATGCGGGCTGCACCATCGACCACGCAAATCCCCGCCGAGCGTGACAACCTGGGTCGGCTGCTTGTCGACCGGGACTTGCGCGTGCCGGGAGTCGCCGGCGTCTTTGCCACCGGCGATGCCGCCAAGGCAGCATGCGACGATCTTGGCAATTACGCCTTGATGTCCTGCCAGCACGCTACGCGGATGGGCGCCTTCGCCGGCCACAATGCGGCCGCCGAGCTCTTGGGCGTTCCGACCAACTCCTATCACCAAAAGGCCTATGCCACCTGTCTCGATCTCGGCGAAGCCGGTGCAATCTTCACGCGCGGCTGGCATCGAAAGCTCGAGCTCGTCGGCGACGAGGCGAAGAGGACCAAGCAGCAGATCAACACGGTGTGGATCTATCCGCCGCGGGCCGAGCGTGCCGCCGCGCTCGCCTCGGCCGACCCGGAGCGCGTTGGCGAAGTGTAGATGCCGCACATCTACGGGCCGCGCCAATAGACGCATCAGCGCGGCCCGATCACCTTCCTTCATTTGGAGCCGACCAAGATGAAACACGAGTCCGTGCGCGCGACAGCGTTCGCCATGCCGCTGACAAATCCGGCCTTTCCACCGGCCCCCTACCGCTTCATCAACCGTGAGTACTTCATCATCCAGTACCGGACGGATCCCGAGGCGCTGCGCCGGATCGTGCCGGCACCGCTCGAGCTGACTGAACCGGTGGTGAACTACGAGTTCATCCGCATGCCGGACTCGACCGGCTTCGGCGACTACACCGAAAGCGGCCAGGTCATCCCGGTCTCCTACCAGGGGCAGGCCGGCAGCTTTACCCATCAGATGTTTCTCAACGATCATCCGCCAATCGCGGGCGGCCGCGAGCTGTGGGGCTTTCCCAAGAAGCTGGCGCAACCGAAGCTCGCGGTCGAGATCGATACGCTGGTCGGCACCCTGAACTACGGCTCGGTTCGCATCGCGACGGGTACCATGGGTTACAAGCATCGCGCCCTCGACATCGAGGTCGAGGCAAGGAAGCTCACCGCACCCAACTTCCTGCTCAAGATCATCCCGCACGTCGACGGCTCGGCGCGCATCTGCGAGCTGGTCCGCTACCACCTCGAAGATATCACCGTAAAGGGCGCATGGACCGGGCCGGTTGCGCTGGACCTGTACTCGCATGCCCTGGCTCCGGTCGCCGAGCTGCCCGTCCTTCAGGTGCTCTCGGCCAAACACCTGGTCGCCGATCTGACCCTCGGCCTCGGCACCGTGGTCCACGACTACCTGTCGCCGGGCGCAGCCGCGCAACGACGCGGATCGAGGTCCGAAGTCCTCATCGAAGCGAACGCCGGTTGATCGAACGGCCACAACATCGGGAGTTTGGAAAATGCTGAAGGTCATGCGCGAGCAAATCAGTCCTGTGCCGGAGCAATCCAGGCCGTTGCCCTACGACGTCGTCGCGCTGGTGCTGCAGGGCGGCGGGGCTCTGGGAGCCTATCAGGCTGGTGTCTATGAGGGCCTGCACGAGGCCGGGATCCGGCCGAACTGGCTGGCCGGCATTTCGATCGGGGCGCTCAACGCCGCCATTATCGCCGGCTCGCCCGAAGCCAAGCGGGTCGAACGGCTGCGCGAGTTTTGGGAAACCATCTGTGCAGCCCCGGCGGGATGGCCCGCCGGCGAAGGGCTCGCTGATGCCTTGCCGTTCGCGTTCGATCTTCGGTCGCTACACAACACGTTTGCCGCGATGCGAGCCTTGTTCCAAGGGCAGCCCGGCTTCTTCAAGCCTCGCTTCCCGTCGCCATTTTTGTCGCCCTTCTCGGGCGATTCGGCGACCAGCTTCTACGACACCGCGCCACTGCAGCGAACGCTTGAAAGACTCGTCGATTTCGACCGGTTGAACTCGGGCGGGGTGCGCGTCAGCGTCGGCGCGGTCAACGTCCGTACCGGTAACCTGACCTACTTTGACACGACCGAACGCAGACTGGGGCCGAAGCATTTCATGGCGTCCGGCGCTTTGCCGCCGGGCTTCCCTGCCGTCGAGATCGACGGAGAACACTATTGGGATGGCGGCGTCGTCTGGAACACCCCGCTTTCACGCGTGCTCTCCAGCGAGCCGCGCGACACGCTGACCTTCCAGGTCGATCTCTGGTCGGCCAAGGGTCGCGTTCCCCATGACATGATGGAGGTGTCGAGCCGGCAGAAGGACATCCAATATTCGAGCCGCACACGCGCCATCACGGACCAGGCGCTACGCATGCAGAAGATGCGTCAGGCATTGCAGCGGACGATCCAGGAGTTGCCCGAAAGAGCAAGGCAGGACCCGGAAATCCGCGCCATCGCGGACATGGCCCGCCACCGCTCCTACAACATCGTCCACCTGATCTATCAATCCAAGATCTACGAGGGCCAGTCAAAGGACTACGAGTTCGGGCTGAGCGCAATGCGCGCGCATTGGCAGAGTGGACTGGACGACATCCGCCGCACGCTCGCCGACCCTGGTCGCCTGGACCCGCCGGATCCCGATCTCGGCATCGTCACGCATGACGTCCATCGCCGCGATTGAGATTTGATCGCCCCCTGCAGACCCCGGAGCAAGCCATGTCAACGCTGTCCTATGCCCCTGAAGAGAACGCCAAGACCTATCTGTCTCCATCGCGACAGGCGATCCGGCGGGCGGCGCTGGCGTTCGCCGCAGCCCTCGGCGTCGCTGGAGCCGCCGACTTCAGCCACTACTATCTCACCACCGGCCGCTACCTGGAGACGACTGATGATGCCTATGTCAAAGCGGACTCCACCATCATCGCTCCGAAGGTCTCGGGCTACATTGCCGAGGTGCAGGTCAAAGACAACGAACCGGTGAAGGCCGGTCAGCTCCTGGCGCGGATTGACGACCGCGACTTCAAGGCCGCGCTGAACCAGGCCAAGGCCGACGTAGCGGCCTCCGAGGCCGCGGTAACCAACCTCAACGCCCAGATCGAGCTGCAGCGGCCTCTCATTCAGCAGCAAGCGGCCGAGGTCGATGCGACCGAAGCAACTCTGAAGTTCGCGCAGCAGGAGCGCGCCCGCTACGACGATCTCATGAGATCGGGCTCGGGAACGATTCAACGGGCCCAGCAGACCGACGCGGCGTTGCGCTCCCAGATCGCGCAGCTTCAACAGGGCAAAGCGGGATTGCTCGCCGCGAACAAGAAGATCGAGGTTCTCTCCACCCAGCGCGCTCAGGCAGCCGCACAGCTCGACCGCGCGCGCGCCGTCGAACAGCAGGCTGCCTTGAACCTCTCTTACACGCGGATTACGGCGCCGGTCGACGGCACCGTCGGCGCGCGATCGCTCCGCGTCGGCCAGTATGTGCAGGCCGGAACGCAGCTGATGGCGGTCGTACCGCTCGACCAGGTCTATGTGGTCGCCAATTTCAAGGAGACCCAGCTCACTAACGTGCGTAACGGCCAGCCCGTCGAGCTGCGGATCGACAGCTTCCACGCGGCCAGGCTGAAAGGTCATGTTGACAGCCTAGCGCCGGCGAGCGGCCTCGAGTTTGCACTGCTGCCGCCGGACAACGCCACCGGCAATTTCACCAAGATCGTACAGCGCGTGCCCGTGAAGATCGTGCTCGACGACCAGCACCTCAACGGCCTCCTGCGTCCCGGAATGTCGGCGGAGCCGACCGTCAACACCAAGTCGGAAGCCGTCGCCGAGCGTGACGCCAAGAAGAGGCTTGCCGCTCGTCGGGCCGAACCCCGCACCTGAGCAACATTTCCCTCCCCGGTCGCGAGGAGACCGCCATGACGATACTTCAATCTACCCTTGATGCCGTTCCCGCCGGTCAGAGCCATTTGCGCGTTGCGGCTCCTGCCGTCTCAGCAAAGACGTGGCTCGCGGTGATCGGGGCCACCCTGGGCGCCTTCATGGCGGTGCTAAACATCCAGATCGTCAACGCCTCGCTTGCCGACATCCAGGGCGGGATCGGCGCAGGCATCGATGATGGCGGCTGGATTTCGACCTCCTATCTGGTTGCCGAGATCGTGGTGATCCCCCTGAGCGGCTGGCTGGCGCAGGTGTTCTCGGTCCGCACCTATCTCCTCACCAACGCCTTCCTGTTCCTGGTGTTCTCGGCGGCGTGCGCGCTCGCGCAGAACCTGCCTCAGATGATCGTGCTGCGCGCGGTGCAGGGCTTCACCGGCGGCGTGCTGATCCCCATGGCATTCACACTCATTATAACGCTCCTGCCGAAGGCGAAGCAGCCGATCGGGCTCGCGATGTTCGCGATCTCCGCGACGTTCGCGCCGGCGATCGGCCCGACCATCGGCGGCTATCTCACCGAGAACTTCGGCTGGGAGTACGTGTTCTATGTCAACATCGCACCCGGCGCTGTCATGATCACCATGCTGTTCTTCTCGCTGGAAGCGGCGCCCATGAAGCTGTCGCAGCTCGCGCAAGGCGACTGGGCCGGCATCGTCACCATGGCGATCGGGCTCGCCGCACTCCAGACTGTTTTGGAAGAAGGCAACAAGGATGACTGGTTCGGCTCCCCCTTCATCGTTCGGCTGGCCATCGTCGCCGCGGTTTCGTTGACGCTGTTCCTCGCCATCGAACTAGCCGCAAGAACGCCGCTGCTCAACTTGCGAATTCTGTTCCGTCGCAATTTTGGTTTCGGCGTGCTCGCGAACTTTTTGCTCGGCGTATCGCTATATGGCTCCGTCTATATCCTGCCGGTCTACCTATCCCGCATCCAAGGCTACAACTCCGAGCAGATCGGCCTGGTGCTGGCATGGACCGGCCTGCCGCAGCTCGTCCTGATCCCGCTGGTACCTCGCCTGATGCAGCGGTTGGATCCGCGCCTCGTGATCGGCATCGGCTTTGTGCTGTTTGGTGGCTCTAATTTTCTAAACATCTACATGACCAACGATTATGCGGCCGATCAGCTTTTCTGGCCGAACGTGATCCGCGCGCTTGGTCAAGCCCTCGTCTTTGCGCCGCTCTCGGCGGTCGCCACCAGTGGAATTGAGCAGGAGAACGCCGGATCGGCATCGGCCCTGTTCAACATGATGCGCAATCTCGGCGGCGCGATCGGAATTGCTGCGCTGCAGACGCTGCTGACGAAGCGCGAGCAGTACCATTCCAACGTCCTGATGCAGTCGGTATCGATGTTCGAGCAGGCCACACGCACTCGCCTCGACCAGCTCACCCAATATTTCATGAGCCATGGCGTGATCGATCGCCTCGATGCCCTCCACCACGCCTATGTCGCGATTGGCAAGATCATCCAGAAGCAGGCCTTCATCCTCGGCTTCAGCGACACCTTCTATCTGCTCGGCATCTCGCAGATCGTCGCCCTGGCCGCAGCGCTCATGCTGACGAAACCGGACCGTCTCGGCGCCGGCGGCGCACACTAGTCATCGTCAACCCAAGAGGAGAACGACCATGAAGCCCCGTTTGAACTTCTTCCAAGCTGCACCTGAGAGCATCAAGGCACTTTCCGACCTAGAGAACCAGATCCAGTCCTCCGGGCTCGAGCAATCCCTGATCGAGCTGGTCAGGACCCGCGCCTCGCAGATCAACGGCTGCGCCTTCTGCATCAACATGCACACGCAGGATGCGCGCAAGCGCGGCGAAACCGAGCAGCGGCTCTATCTCCTGAACGCCTGGCGCGAGGCGCCACTCTACACCGATCGCGAACGTGCCGCGCTGGCCTGGACCGAGACGGTGACGCTCATCTCCAAGACCCACGCGCCCGATGACGCTTATGACGAGCTTCGCAAGCACTTCTCCGAAGCCGAGGCGGTGAACCTGACGATGCTGATCGGAACCATCAACGCGTGGAACAGGCTCGCAATCGCCTTCCGCGCCGTCCCGCCGGTCAAGGCCAAGGCAGCCACGGCCGCCTGATTGCTTGTCACAAACCTAGAAGGGAAGCCCCATGTTGAAGGGAAAAGTAGCAATCGTCACCGGGTCGACCAGCGGCATCGGACTCGGCATCGCAAAAGAGCTGGCAAGGCTCGGCGCCGACCTGGTGCTGAACGGCTTTGGCGACGCCGGCGAGATCGAGACGATCCGCAGTGGCATCGAACGTGAACACGGCCACCGCGTTGCATACGACGGCGCCGATATGTCAAAGTCAGATGCCGTCCGCGGGTTAATTGCCGCGACGGTCGAGAAATTCGGACGTCTGGACATCTTGGTGAACAACGCGGGTATCCAGTTCACAGCTCCTGTAGAGGAGTTTCCAATTGCCAAGTGGAACGCGATCCTCGAGATCAATCTGTCGGCTGCGTTCCACGCGATTGCCGCTGCGCTGCCTCGGATGAAAGAGCAGCATTGGGGCCGGATCGTCAACATCGCATCGACCCACGGCCTCGTCGCCTCAACTCATAAGGCCGCTTACGTCGCCGCCAAGCACGGTTTGGTCGGTCTGACAAAGGTGGTCGGCCTGGAGACCGCCGGCAGTGGCGTCACTTGCAACGCGGTCTGTCCGGGTTGGGTGAGGACCCCTTTGGTCGAAAAGCAGATCAGCGACATCGCTGCGCAAAGAGGCAAAAATCAGAAGGAAGCCGCTAAGGAGCTTCTGGCTGAGAAACAGCCGTCTCTGGATTTTGTCTCTCCCTCGCAGCTTGGCGGCACCGTGGCCTTCCTCTGTTCGCCAGCGGCAGACCAGATCACCGGCACGACAATCTCGGTCGATGGCGGCTGGACAGCGCAGTAACGAAGCAAGCACCGCGGGCGCTGCCCGCCGCTTCAACAGAGAACATGGAGGTCTCATCATGGGTGCACAGCAGAAAGTCGCTATCATCACCGGCGCGTCGCAGGGTATCGGCGAAGCCCTGGTCGGGGCGTATCGGGATCGCAATTTTTGCGTTGTCGCGAACTCCCGCTCGATTAGGCCGTCCTCTGATCCCGATATCCTGGCGATTGCCGGCGACATCAGGGATTCAGAGACCGCAGAACGCATTGTGTCACAGGCGCTTGAGCGCTTCGGCCGCGTAGACACCCTCGTCAACAACGTCGGCATTTTCATCGCCAAGCCATTCACCGAATATACGGACGAAGATTATGCCAGCATGCTGGGCATCAATCTCGATGGTTTCTTTCATATTACCCGGCGCGCAGCCAGGGCAATGCTGAAGCGGGGGTCCGGGCATATCGTCCAGATCACGACCAGCCTCGATGAGCATGCGGTCAGTAGCGTGCCGTCGGCGCTGGCCGCCCTCACTAAGGGCGGTTTGAACGCGGCAACCAAATCGCTCGCGATCGAATATGCGAGCAAGGGAATCCGCGTTAACGCCGTGGCGCCGGGCGCGATCAAGACGCCGATGCATGAACCCCATATGTACGACTTCCTGGCCAAATTGCATCCGGTCGGGCGGATGGGAGAGGTGCGCGATGTCATCGATGCGGTGCTGTACCTCGAAGGCGCCGCCTTCACCACTGGCGAGATCCTGCACGTCGACGGCGGACAGAGTGCCGGACATTAGGTCGGGCGCAGCGCATCGCGGCGATCCCGACTGGGTTGGGCTTGAACCAAGTCAAGGGCAGTGCGCGGCGAAACTGCTGCAGTCTCCCGTCGTCGCCGGGTCGTTTGCGATCCGGTCAACACTGTTTGCGCGTGGCTGTAGCCTGATCGTCGCGAGAGGTTCTAGCGAGCACGAGCTCATGCGGCACGTCAGCTGTCGTACAGATGATCGACGTCCGAACTTGAGACGCAAACTACGGGATGTTGTCCACAGCATCCTAGTGTGCTGGCGGGTCGGTGTTCATAACAACCGTTTGAAAAGTCAGCTTCTCAAACGGTTTCTCTCGCTAAGGTCTTGATTTGTTTGGTGGGCGCACCAGGGCTCGAACCTGGGACCCGCTGATTAAGAGTCAGCTGCAAGTTGAGAATAGTCAACGACTTACTGATCGCATCCCAGGCCTTGTCCGGCGAAAACGGGCATTCGTCGCACGATGTAGCGCTTCGTTGCGTTGCCAAGATAGCAGCGCCTTGATGGCCTTCCAAACGCGATCGTTTTGACGCTAGATGAACGCGGGGAGGCCCGGTGAGGGTGAAGTCCGAGATAATTCTCGGGCCGGTATGCAGAGCGCGTCGATCGGAAGCACACCATTCGCAAGGCGTGAACTGCGCTATTCCCCTCGAGTATATCCACCGCCCTATCAGGCGCTTCACTGAGGGCGCTTTGACGGGTAAGATGGATCTCGCGGTACCCTTTTTGGGAGGCGGCATGAGGCAGCGCCAGTTCGTGGGACTTGTCGGCGGTGCGCCAGCATCAGGGCCGGACATTGCGCAAGCGGGCCAGCAATCGGCCAACGCGGCCGCCGAGGCTCAAGACGATGAGCAAGAATTCCCATTGGTCATCGCAAACATGCCCGCAACCCCTCGCCAAAAGGCCTGGGCGGTGGGTGTAGCCGTCTTGCTCCTTGTCGTTGCAGCGCTCATCGCGCCGTTCGCCCGGATCCAATTGGGCCAGATCAACGGCTTCGTTCCAGTATTGCAGACCGCATTGGCCCTGGCCGAGCTCATCACGGCAGCCCTGCTGTTTGCTCAATTTGCGATCCAACCTCAGCGGGCGCTTCTCGCCCTCGCCAGTGGATACGTTTCCAGCGGATCGTTTGCGTTCTTGCAGACGCTCGCCTTTCCGAATGGGTACGCTCCCGCAGGTGTCATTGGGGATGGACTGGATAGTCCTGCTTGGCTTTATGTGCTTTGGCACACAGCCTTTCCCGCAGCGATCCTGGTCTACGGGTTCACGAAGGATCATTCCAGGGCCGGCAGACCAGGCCGACCTGCAATAGTGGCGATCGCAATTACGATCGGCTGTATCGCCATCGCGTTAGCAGGACTGACGTGGATCGTGACGGAGAAAGCCGAATATCTCCCTAGTTTCTACCTGAGCGACGTCAGGCATCAGACTGCTCTCGGCAATCAGGTCAACCTGATACTTTTGCTATGGAACATGACTGCTCTCACCCTCCTGTTTGTGCGCATGCGCACCATTCTTGACCTCTGGCTGATGGTCACTTTGCTCGCCTACTTGCCCAATTTCCTAGTGGCGATCATCGGCAGCTCAGTTCGATTCACCATCGGTTGGTATGCAGCACGCGGGTTTGTTCTGATCGGCAGCTGCATGTTGCTGACCGTCTTGCTCATCGAAACAATGTTTCTATATTCTCGTCTCGCCAGCGTCATCGCTCTGCAGCGTCGCGAACGAGCGAACCGGCTTCTCAGCATTGACGCGGTCACTGGGGCGATCGCACACGAGCTGAGATCGCCCCTGGGCGCCATCTCGCTCAATGCTTCGACAGGCCTGAGTTACCTGCAAGCTGCCTTCCCTGAACTGGAGGACCTCGAGAACATCCTTTGTGACATCGAAGCCGACGCCAATCGGGCGGCTGTCATCATATCGAGCATTCGCGAGATGACAATCAAAACGGCGCACAGCGGCGCTTCGACAAACGTCGAGGATGTCGCAGAGCTTGCGCTGAGACTGTTGAAGCACGATCTCCTGGCCAATAGGGTATCGCTAGCTACGGAGTTTCAGGGCAACATTCCTCCAGTCGCCATGGACGGCACCGAGCTTCAGCAGATCGTCTTGAACCTCTGCAAAAACGCGATTGACGCAATGAACTCTGTCCCCGCCGACCAGCGAAGGCTACGCATAAGAACCGGCCTTGATGGCGGCACGACGGTCCATTTGTCCGTCGAAGATTCGGGCGCCGGCGTCTCACCGCAGCATCAACAGCGCATCTTCGACCCGTTCTTCACGACGAAACAAGAGGGTATGGGGTTGGGGCTGGCTATCTCCTCCAACTTGGCCGCAAGGTGTGGAGGAAAGCTGAGGCTGGTCAAATCGAACGTCAAGGGCTCCGTTTTCGAGCTGGAAATGCCTGTCTCCGCGCAGTCTTAGGCGCAATAACGGTTTGACACCATCACGATTCTGTTCCGCGTTTCACCCCAATCGCAATACTCTACCGCAGCCCCAGCAACGACCGGCTAAAGCCACTTGCTTTGGCCTCTTTCCGGCAAACGTAGCTGCCCTCAAGGCCAGAGCCGTAGCGCTTTTGCTTTCGAGAATAGTACCGGCCCACGCGGAAATCGAGCCAGACCACTTCGTCATCGGGGCAGTGGCGTTGCGCCTGCCCCTCGTACCGAAATGGCGTCAGCGGTCCTGCATGTGAGGTCTCGATTCCGCCTTGGACGACCAGCCCAAGCGCGAGACCAGCACGTCCAAGAAGCCTCGATATTTGGTGCGCCGAGGGATACACGCTCACCTTAGGGAGATCATGATCTGGCTGAGGTTGGCGGCGAACTCGAGCCCGGCTTTTGGACCCTGCAGCACCATCGTAACACCTTTGTCGTTGCGCAAGTGGACGCCGTTGATGCCACCGATCATGGCAGCCCCGCCGCCGACCGAGCTGTACATGCCCGTGAAGTCGCTGATCTCACGAATGCCCGAAGCCCAGCCCTTGAGTCGACTGACCGTGGCGCCGACAGTAACGCCCAAGCTCAATCCACTGACGCGAAACGGGTAATTGCGGCCGCGATAAGTCAGTACGCCATTCCCGGCGCCGCCGCCCACCAGCAGCCCCGCCTTGACGATCTTGACGCGGACCTGACCCGAGGCCTGCGCAAAAGAGGGCGTCGCGGGGACAAGGAGTGCGAGCAGCATAACGGCTGCAAGACGACAAAGGAAATGGCCCAACAGCTCGGTCCGTCGTTCAGGGTTTTGCAACATCGACCTTCTTCCAGGTTTGGTCCGGATCAAAGGCGGTGACGCGGGTAGCGAGGGCCTCGGCTCGAGGTCCGAGATCCTTCTGGTAGACGACGCCCGCATGGTTGACTAGGAAGGTCATCACGCCGGAATTGCCGTACTCGGCAGGCCAGGCGATCAGCGCGAAACCGCCGATCATCTTGCCCTTGACGACATAGTTGAGTGCGCCGCCTGGCGCGTTTGACCCCTGTCCCTTTAGGATGCGGAAATAGTAGCCGTGAAAGGGCGCCGGACCCTCCTCGGCCTTGTAGCCCTCAGCCGAAGCCTGCGCCGCCAATGCACCGAGCGGGCTCGGGTCGTTGTCGTCGCGCCAAAACAGCCCATCCTTCTTGCCGGCACTGCTGACGATGCGCTGTGCGTACACGCCGGCCCCCTCGCCGCGATCCTTGTCGGCGTATTCGTTCTCGGCATCCACAAAGGCGAGACTGGTCTGGATCGCGTCGAGTTCGTTGCGGCCGATGCGGCGATACAGCACTTCGATGCGGCCTTCGGCGGTATCGAACTCCCAGCCGGACTTGGTGTTGACGAGCGGGATCGGGAACGGGAAGTCGTCCGGGCCCAGCATCAGCGTTGCGTTCTTGTTGCCCTCCGCCTTGATCGAATGCTTGGTCTCGTACATCGAGGTGAAGCGTTGGCGGATGTCGATGTCATCGACTTCATCGCCGGACGAGACGATGTCCGCGGCGGCGCTGCCGAGCACTTTCAAGATGGCCCGGTCCGGCCCGCTTTTGATGGCGGCAGCGAGCGCCGCTGCTGCATCCTCTGGTCTCGGATAAGACTGCTGCGCGCGGGATGGTGAACTGATGAGCGCCAGCGCCATGATAGCCGGCAACGCCGCACGATGAAGCGCCTTCGAACTGATCATGGCGTCACCTTAGCAGGAATCCGCGCGCCGCTCTCGAGCCAGTCGCGATAGGTACGGAATTTCAGCCCGATCTTTTGGTAATAGACCCGGAGATAACCGTCGGCTCCGCGCGTGACGGCTTCCGGCGTCACGACTTCGACTTCCTGCGCAATCACGCCGACATAGGCCCGATCGCTACCGATATAGCTGAAGCGGTAGTAACCAAGGCCGCTGGCGAGATGGCCGAGCAAAACGACATCGTGCTTCAGTGCGATGTCCGAGCGGCGCCCGCCACCTCCGCCGCCGCCGCGGCCGCCGCCGCCGCCACCATGGAATCCACCACTGCCGCCGCCACGACCGGCAAAGCTCGCGCCTCCACCGCCGCCCCGCGGTCCCATGCTCGCCATGCTGGCGTGACCGCGGGCCGATGCCGCGGCCGCCGAGCGGCCAGACGATACGTTCAGCGCACTCCCGCCGCGAGGGCTGCCGCCACCTCGGTTCGCGGCCTTGGCACCGCCGCCCTTATTCCCGGCGTTCTTGGCACCTGCGTTCTTCGCACCTGCATTCTTGGCACCACCCGCCTTGACCGCGCGATCGCCGCCACCTTTCGCACGATCCCCGGCGCCTTGACGGTCGCCACCTCGGTCCCCAGCGCGATCTGCGCCACCGGGCCGATCCTGCCCCGGCTTCAAGACCTGCTGTCCGTCGCGGCCACGGAAATCCATCCGATCCGCGGCACCAGCCTTGATGTTGCTGTTTCCGAAGCGCTGCTGAACGTTGGCGTTGTTGTACCGCACCCCCTGGCGATGCGACGGATTGTGCTGCCAGCCATTTCCGATATTCGTCGTCCGGTGATTGATATAGACGTTGCGGTTGCCCCAGTTACAGCCGCCGCCCCAATATTTGCCCCAGCGGCCGATGGCCCAGGCGGTACCGAACGCAAGGCCCGCCGCGACCACGCCTGCACCGATGTAGGAGGGATACCCGAAGTAATACGGCGGATACTCGGCGTAGGGCCACGCGCCGTAAACAGTCGCCGGCTCGTAGTATGGCACGTACATCGTGTCGGGCACGGCCGGCTCGATCACGATCACCTGCCTGCTTTCCTGGGTCTGGACGCTGACCTTCTGCTGGCTAGTGGTGACCAGCTTCTTGTTGTCATAGGCCTTGGTCCGCAGCCGCTGGACCGCATCCATCACGTCGGGCTGCTGCGCCAGCACCGCATCGCCGAGCGCCTTGGTCCAGTCGAGCTTGTCACTCATCATGGTCAACACCTCGGGGGTGGAGGCCAGTGCCTTGATGCTGTCATCCCACGACTGCTTCTCCACTTCTGTCTTCAAGGCATCACCCTTCAGAGTCTTGTGCTCTTTCAGCCACCGATCGGCTTGCACAACTTCCAAAGGATAGGTGGACGCCGCCAGCACGTTGGCGAGCAGTTCGTCAGGATAGAGCGCGATTGGCGCCACGAGCGCTTCGAGCTGCTCGGGCTTGAGCAGGGTTTGCTCAGCGGGAGGCGGCTTGCTATCCGTTGTTTGCGCCGCTGCAAGCGCCGGACCCGCAATCATGATCACGAACGCCAAGAGGAGCTTCCTGCATTGCAACATGCCGTTCTCCATTGCCCAACAGCCAAAGCCAATGGCGCAAGCCGTCCCTCGACTTTGATCAAGATCAAGGATCCTCGCTTGGAACGCAGCTTCTTAGAGCCGATCCGATTGTCGGCCGCCTAGACCCTGATCTTGCGCTCTGGTTGCGCTGACAGCAGGATGCGGCGATCGTGGATCAAGCTCTGCAGGCGGTGCGCGGCAACATTCAGCGTCGTGACATCGAGCGCGTTTTCATCTCCCGCCGCCGTCCTGGCACGCTGCGCCTGAAGAACGCGATCGATTTCAGTCTCGATGTCGGACAATTCGGACCCGCCTCCGTCATGCGTATCCGAGCCCCAAGTGCGTAGAGGGCATCCAGGCCGCGCTCATCCTTGGAGAGCTCCCCGGCCCTGAGAAATTTCCAGGCTGCAGCGGCGACGGAAATCAAGCCACCGATGATCATTGGAGTGATGAAGATGGCGTTCCCCCATTTGTCGAGAAAGCTCTGCTGCGTGCCATTGAAGAACGCGGCGGCGCCGGGATGCACGGGCAGGAAGGCATCCGAATCCGTGCTTGGCGCGGTCATTTGCGACAAGACCGGCAACTCCCCGAGTAGATCCCGACGCGCCTTCATCAACGCTTCCGCCAAGGCGCCAGCGACGTCGTCACTGAGCTGCTTCCTCGCGACCACATAGAAGGAAACACGCAGGGTGGTCAGATCATCATCCGGGACTGGAGGCGAGCCCCGCAACGTGCCCTTCGGGACGTCGAAGCTTTCATAGGCGCGCTGCTTCTCCGCGACGGCGCCGGCCGCCTCGATCGGAATGAGGGTTGGCGCGGTCTTGGCGTTCTGCGGGAAAAGGCCTCGCAGCAGGGTCAGATATTTTTCGGCCAGCGGGACGGCGACCAGGATTGCCCGCACCTCCTTGGCTTCGAGTGCACGCCGGGTATCCGCTGGCGCGAGATTGCGAAAGCTCACATTGGCGCGGCTGAGATCGTATTCCCTGGTGAGAACAGCGACGAGATTGCGATTGATGTCGCCACCGACCACACCAACGCTGGCGCGCTTCAAGCCAGCGATATCGGTGATGGCGGAGCCCGGCGGTGCAACCAGCAGGACGACGGCGTGGGCAAGGACCACGACGGCCTGGGCCTGCGAGAGATCGCCGACGTCGCCGCGCACGACGGCCAGATCGACCTTGTTCGATGCGAACAGGTCGGCCGCATCGACCGCATTGGTGGTTTCCACCGATTTGAGCCGTATGGGCGCATTCACTGCCACAAGCCGGCTCGCGAGCCCTGATATCAGGCGCGGCGCCTCGCCATCCAGCGATCCGACCGCAATGGTCAGTGTCGTCGGACGGAAATACCAATGATAGCCAAACAGACCGGCGCCGACGGCCAGCGCGAGCGCACCGGCGACGATGACGAACCGGAGCCAGATCGGCATTCTCTCTGTGGCCATGCGGTGCCCACGGTGGATCAAGAGGTCAATGCCGGACGGGCTCAGCTGGCGGCCGGATCTTTTGACATCAATCAAACAACATCGAAGCCGGTCAGTGCCCGCTCAGCACCAGCGTCTTGATCGGCAGCAGCAGGGCCTGAATTCGCAACAGCATGGCGTGCACGAGGCCGACACCGTCGACGACATGCAAGGCAATTGCCCGGCCCGTACCGGTCTCTTTGGCCGAGATCTCTTCGTGATTGCTGGTATAGGCATTGACGATGCAGCTGCTGCCCGGGGTCACGCCTTCAAGGCCGCCCTTGTAGAGCGGCTCCAGAAACGCCAGGATCGTGCCGGGTCGCCCGACATTCTGCGCCTCGATCAATTGCTCGCCACTTCGGAACTGCCCGGCCGCGATGTAATCCTGAACGTTGGTGACGACCATGGGAATGATCACCCACGGCTTCGAGATGCAGGTTGCTTCCGCAACCATGCCGACCTTCATCACCTGTGCCTCAATCTGACCAAAACCAGCTTGCAAGACGCGCCGGCCGGCGCCCTCAGGAACCAGCACGCCTGCCGGCCGCATCAGCTGATTGACGACGTCACCAGTGCGGACCAGGAATTGCTCCACGCGGCCGTCGACACCGGCGCGAACGACGGTCTTGTCCAGATCGACCTGCGCTTCGGCCAGTGCTGCCTGGGCGCTCGCCTTTTCGGCCGGCAACAGCGTTGATAGCCGCAACGTGGCCGATGTCTTGGACGCGGTGGCCGCGTCCACCCCAGCCTGCCGCTGGTTGACCATGACCTGTAATTTCTCGATGTCGCGTTGCGGGACGATACCGGGGTTGCGGCGCTGCAACTCCGTCTTGACGTCGAGTTCGTCCTGGGCCTGCTGAAGGCTGGCTTTGGCTTCCTGAATCTGAGCTTCGGCCTTGACGACGTCGTTTTCCGCGCTTGTCATTGCGGCGTCGACCTCGGCGATCTTGCGCGTGGCTGTCTCCAAAGCAGCCTTCTGCTTCGAGCTGTCCAGCCTGAACAGCACATCGCCTTTCTTCACCGCTTCGCTGTAGCCGACATTGACTTCCGCGACGCGTCCCGAACCTTCGGGCAGGATCGGCACCGTGCGAAAGTACAGCGTGGCCGAATCCGTTGATGGATGAAAGTAGAAGATCATGGTGATCAGCGATACCGTGAGCATCAGGCACCCCGTGATGCCCCATCGCAGTTCGTACCAGACGGAAAAGAACGTGATCTCCTTGCCGAACCGCTTGCCCTGCGCATAGCGGCGGTAGAGGTAGTCCGGCAGGATTGTCAGAAGAGAGCAGAACATGAGCTCAAACATGGCTATGCTCCTTCTCCTTGGCGATCGGCTTCTCGACCGGCGGCAAGCTAGATAGTTCGGGCTCCCGACCCTCGCTTGGCGCGGCGTCAGCGATCCTTTCAACCGAGCCGGCGATGCTGCGCAGCGGCGTTCCAAAATCCGGCAGGTCGATCATCGCGAGCAGGAGGCCTGCCACCCAGAAAATGTGCATGTGCGTGAACAGCGAGATGATACCCAGCACCGCCACGAACTCGAACTGCAGCTTCTGCGATTTGTGGGCCATCCGCTCGGGCAGGCTGTGCAGCTTCCAGTAAAGCGTACCAACCCAAAGCACGGTGCCGATCAGGAAGATAGCCATCACCACCATCAGCGTGTCGACGCCGCTTCCTGGGGCGAGATAGAAGGGCAAGTGATGCGGGGCCATCGGATGAAGTTGATCGCTCAATGGTCGCCTCCACAGAAGGGATCAGGGCGGTTTGCGCACCGGTTAGTTACCCTCGTCGCGCAGGTGAGAAATTGCTTGATATGAATCAAAGGTCCGGCCGGCGCGAAACCTAGCCTAGCCCTGACTCCGCCCCAACAGCAAGCCAGGAGCTCGTCAGTCATGCCCGGCATCGATGATCTCATCCCCAACGCCGCGCAAATCCGCAAGGAAGCCGCAGGCGAGGAGGCCAGAAAGGCCGAGGAATATGTTCGCCTCGCCACCGCGGCCGAAGCCGAGAAACGCGCCCTGATCGAGCGGCTGAGCAAGCCGTCCGGCAAGTCGGAGGACGAGAAGATCAAGCTCGCCTCGACCATCATCCAGCGTGCGGTTCGCAATGGCCTGACGGAAGTGCAGGTCTACCGGTTCCCGAATACGGTATGCACGGACAAGGGCCGCGCCATCAACCAGATGGAGGCTGGCTGGGAGAAGACGCTGACGGGAATCCCAAAGGAGATCTTCGAGCTCTGGACCGAATACCTCAAGCCGCGGGGCTACCGCATCGGTTATCAGGTCATCGACTTCCCCGGCGGCGTGCCCGGCGACATAGGGGTCACCATCGCCTGGGGAGACTGATCACCGTTCGGCCGAGTTGAAGCAGCGGAAGGGGAAGCATGGCAGCCGCGGAGCGGATGAAGCGCAAGGATTACCAAAAGGAGCTCGAAAAGCTCCAGGTCGAACTTTGCCATCTCCAGGACTACGTGAAGGAAAACAAGCTTCGGGTCATCGTCCTGTTCGAAGGCCGCGACGCAGCCGGCAAGGGCGGCACGATCAAGGCGATCACCGAAAAGGTCAGCCCGCGCGTATTCCGGGTGGTGGCGCTGCCCGCGCCATCGGATCGCGAAAAGACGCAGCTTTTCTTCCAGCGCTACATGAAGCAGTTTCCGGCCGGCGGCGAGATCGTGATCTTCGACCGCAGCTGGTACAATCGCGCCGGCGTGGAATATGTCATGGGCTTCTGCTCGCCCGCCGAGCACGATCGTTTTCTCGCGCTCTGTCCGCAGATGGAAAAGTACGCCATCGACGGCGGCATCATCCTGATCAAGATCTGGCTCGAGGTCGGGATGGACGAGCAGGAGCGCCGCTTCAACGCCCGCATCGACGATCCGGTGCGGCAATGGAAGCTCAGCCCGATGGACCTCGAATCCTTCAAGCGATGGTATGATTATTCGCGGGCGCGCGACCTGATGCTCAAGAAGACGAGCACGAAAGATGCGCCTTGGTACATCATCCGCTCCGACGACAAGCGGCGGGCGCGGCTGAACTGTATCGCGCATCTGTTAAGGGCCATCCCCCACAAGCAGATCCGGAAGGACAAGGTCAAACTGCCGAAGCGTTCCGATAAGGGACGCTACAACGACCAGGCCAGCTTGCGTGGGATGAACTTCGTCGCCGAACGATATTGACGAGTTGATCGTCAGACCGACGCTGCTGACGGACTTCCTAGGTCCGCCAGCAGCGCATTCCCTCAATACGGATACTGATTGGGGCAGACCCAATTGCCGTACGTGTCCTGATAACAACCATTGTTGGAGTTGTTGTAGTACCCATAGGCTCCCGCGGCGGCCGCACCGACGGCAGCAGCACCGTAAGCCGCGCCGCGGTAGCCATACCGCCCTCCGGGATAGCCGGCGACCGGACGGCCGGGACGGCCCGCAACGGGATAACCTGGACGCCCAGGACGACCGGCGATCGGATGGCTCGGCCGCGGCCCCCCTGCGTAATGGCGTCCGCCTCCACCATGGATCCGCCCGGCGTGAACGGCGCCGCCGTGAAAACCTCCGGCACGCATGCCCCCTCCACCTCCGCGATAGCCGCCACCGCCGCCGCCGCGGCGGGCATAGGCATCATCGGGAACGAGCGTAGTGGTGAGAAGAAGGAAGGCCGCAACAAGAGCTAGAAGATAACGAAGCATGGCATGTCCTCCCTCGATATGGGTGCAATGATCCGCTTTCGACGATGCCTCGCGAAACGCGGCTGGCACCCGAACCTGGCGCTGGAGCGTTGCGACCGCCGAAGCGGTCGCTCGCCTGCCCCTTACTTCAAACGTATCGTCACGCCGCCCACGGCCGCTGACAACTCCGCTCCGACCTTAGGCCCGCTGAGCTGGAGGATCACACCGTTGGCATTCTGCAGCTGAACTGCTCCGGCCCCCGCCGCAATGGCCCCGCCTGCGCCACCCACCGCATAGGAGCCTTCAAGGGACTCCGGCCCCCTCAAATTGAGGGCACGACCGACGAACTTGGTGGTCGAGGCTCCGATCGTGAAGCCGACGCTCATGCCCGAGACGGTGAAGGGATATTTGTGGCCTCGGAGCAGCAGAACGCCTTCTCCGCCACCAACGCCAATGACGAATCCGCCCTTGGTGAAGACGACGGCAACCTGGCCGGTCTCTGCCCGCGACGGCGTGCTGAAGCCGGCCAGTCCTGTCAGCGCGGCGACCAGGGCGGCACAGATGGCGACTTTTCTCATGAGACTCGTTTCCTCTGGTTGTGATGCTGAGCTATTGAGCCAGGATCATTGCGAAGTAGCCGAACACGGTGAGCAGAATGCCGGACACCGCGTAACCAACGGGGAACCCGATCCAGGGCACGGAGCTCTGGATTTCCACCGCGGCCTCGCGGCACGGACCCGAGTGCGACCGCGCACCGGCAACGCCGCCCATCAACACGGCCGGGTTGATCTTGAAGACATGGAAGCCGATCGCCCAGACGATGAACGGTGGGATCGTGCAGGCGATGAAGCCCGCGACAAAGATCTTCAGCGCGACCGCACCCGTGAGCTGCGCCAACAACCCAGCCCCGGCATTGATGCCGACGATGGCGACGAAGACCACCAGACCGAGATCCTCAAGCACGTTGCGCGCGGCGTTCGGCGTGTTGCCAAAGAAGCGCAGCCGGGAAACCAGGGACGAGACGATCACGCCCGACAGCAACAGCCCGCCGGCGTTTCCGAGCCCGATCTTGGCGCCGAAGGCGGGGAATTCGATCATCCCGATCAGGAAGCCGATGATCATGCCCGAGGCGAGCGTCAATAGATCGGTCGAGGTGTTGGTCCGCGCAATGCGTCCCCACATGTCGCCGAGTTCGTTGACAGCCGACTTGATGCCGACCACCGAGACGATGTCCATCCGCTGCAACTCGGTCTTGAGACCGGCGGGAATCTGGACGCCGCCGCGTTCTACCTTCGTGACCTGCAACTGGCCGGCGATGGCCGTGTCGCGGAAGGACTCAAAGGTGCGTCCCGCCATCGCCTTGTTGGTGACGAGAATGTCAGCCTGGTCCATGGGAATGCCGAGCGCCTTGGCGTCGGCGACTTCCGGCCCGATCAGGCCCATCTTGTCGGTGAGATGCTCGGTTGAGCCGCCCAGCGCGACGACGTCGCCCTTTTGGAGGACGAGTTCGGGATCCGCACCTTGCGGTTCTCCGCTCCGCACCACGTTGACGATGCGGTATTCGGGATTCATCGTGCGGAATTTGGCAATGCTCATGCCGATTTGGGCGAGATTTTCGAGCCGGTAGGCGCGCAAGCCGAACTGCCGATAGCCGGTCAGACCGCCACCCTCGAGATCCTTGACGCCAAACTCCTGCTCGTACTGCTTGGCTGCAGCCTTGGCATCGACGCCCCACCAGCGCGGCAAGTATTTGCAGATCAGGATGATGCCGACGGTGCCCCAGATATATGTAATGCCGTAGGACAGTGCGATCATGCCCGACGCGTCCTCTGCCTTCATGCCTTCAGGAAGCTTCACGACACCCGACGTGATGGCCTGCTCGGCCGAACCGATCGCGGCCGACATGGTCTGCGATCCCGCCAGCATGCCACCGGCAGCGCCGATCGGGAGTGCAAAGAGCTTTGCGCAGATGACGACGAGGGCCAAACCGAGCACGCTCGACACGAGCGCCAGAATGCAGAACTTGAGGCCGTCGCCTTTCAGGCTGTTGATGAAGGACGGACCCACACGCAGGCCGACGCCATACATGAACAGATAGTAGAAGAGGCTCTTGGCAAAGGTGTTGAGCTCAAGCTTGACGCCGTAGGTCGACGCCCAGACCGAAAGGGCCGCGCCTACCACGATGGCGCCGGCAACCATGCCGAGCCCGTAACCTTTGATGCTGGCCCGGCCGATCCAGACGGCGAGCCCGACGACGAAGAACAGCAACAGAAACGGGTTCTGCTGCAAGAACGTGAAAAAGCTCTGCATGTCCGTCCCCTTTTATTACGATGCGGCTTTCAGCTTCGGCGTGACGCCGGGCTTGGGCCGGCCGATCTTCGCCAGGGCTTCCGCACGTACGAGCTTCAGCCCTTCCTTGGCGTCGTAGCCATGGATTTCCTTCACATCGAGCTTGCGCATGAAGTCGATGGTTTCCTGGGTGATGACCTGGCCCGGCACCATGATCGGGAAGCCCGGCGGATACGGGATCACGAAACTGGCGGAGACGAGGTCGGGACCGGCCTTCAGACGACGGTCAATTTCGGGGTCGGCGAGCCGGATATATTCGCATCCCGCCGCGTCATAGGCCGAGTAGAAGCCGCTGCGAATATCGCCCTCATTGGTTTTGGTGCCGGCATCGCCGCGGAAACTCTGGTGGAAATAGGAGAAGTTCGGTAGGTCGGGCACGTCGGTCATCAGGCTCTTGACGCGCGCTTCGAACGTCTTCTTTGCATTGGCGCCGCCTTGAACAAGTCCGCGGTCGACCTCGCCCGCGATCTCCGCCAGCACCCTCACCAGATGCGCCACGTCGCTGCGGGTGTTGTTGATATTGGACTGGAACAACACCGAATTGCGCGAGGTCTTGTTGATTTGGATATTGTAGTCGTTGGCCAGGATGCCCTTGAACTGCGTGCCGTCGTATCCGGCGGTACCGCACACCAGGGTCATGCGGGTCGGGTCAAGGCAGAACTCGTCGTCGTCCAGGCTCTTCAGGACGTTCGCCCAGTTCATGCCGGCTGCCAGATAGTCGGTGAAGCCGCTTTGGCGGTATTGCGCCGGCACCATGGCGTCCGCGCCGAGTATCCGGAAGTATTTTGAGATCAGCGGATTCTTGTTGACCGCCTGGCGGATGGCGAAAGCGATCTCGATCGCATTGGCCACGAGACCGTAGCCCTCAAGCTCCATCTGGCGCCGCGAGACATCGAGACTCGCGATAAGCTGCTGGTTGGGGCTGGTCGATGCGTGCGTGAACACCGCTTCCTTGAACTGCTGCTCGACGGTGTGGAATTCGACGTCCTTGACCGATAGCATCGAGCCCTGCCGGATCGCAGACATCGACTTGTGGGTTGAGTTGGTCTGGTAAACGCGCAAGCGGATCTGGCGCGGATCCGGGATCAGCCGGGTCTTGAGCAGCACCTCGTCCGAGGGGGCCTTGCCAAGGTCGGCCTGCTGCTTCTCGTAAGCCGCGACCGATTTCGGGTCGTGCATCCAGGCCTCGATCTCGTTGGCGGCGCCCATCGCGGTCCGCCGCCGCAGGAACGGGGAGAAACGTGCAAAGCCGAACCACGCTTCGTCCCACAGGAAGATCAAGTCGGGCTTGATCGCGAGGCATTCCTCCATCACGCGCCGGGTGTTGTAGATGTGGCCGTCGAAGGTGCAGTTGGTCAGGTCAAGCATCTTGACGCGGTCCAGCCGGCCATCGGCCCTGGCATTCAACAGCGCCTGCTTGATGGTCTTCAGCGGCACCGCGCCATACATCGAATATTCCGTCATCGGAAATGCTTCGACATAGATCGGCTGGGCGCCCGCCAGCACCATGCCGTAGTGGTGCGACTTGTGGCAGTTGCGGTCGACGATCGCGATGTCGCCCGGACCGAGCAGGGCCTGCACTGCCATCTTGTTCGAGGTCGACGTGCCGTTGGTCACGAAGAACACGCGATCCGCGCCGAGCGCGCGCGCCGCCTTGTCCTGCGCTCTCTTGATGGTGCCGGTCGGCTCCAGCAGGCTGTCGAGCCCGCCGGTGGTTGCGCTGCTTTCGGCCAGGAACAGGTTCAAGCCGTAGAATTCGCCCATGTCGCGGATCCAGTCCGACCTGAAGACAGATTTGCCGCGAGCGATCGGCAGCGCATGGAACGTTCCGATCGGGCGTTGCGCGTATTTCTTGAGATTGTCGAAGAACGGCGTGTCGAAGCGGTCCTGGATGCCTTCGAGGATCGAGAGATGGAGCTCGAGGAGTTCTTCGATGGAGTAGAAGATCCGCCGAGCCACATTGGCCTCGGGGTTTCCCGCCATTTGCTCGACGTCACGATCTGACATGAGGTAGATGTCAAGCTCGGGACGTACCCGTTTGATGATGTGCGCGAGCCGCAGGGCGGACGCGTCCGACTCCTCAGTGATGCCTGCGGAGGCGGTCATGGTGCGGAGTATCGGCGCGTCGTGGCGCGAGCGCAGGCCGAAGCCTTCGTTGATGACGACGGCCGCAATGTTGGGGTTGAGCATCGTCGCGCAGAAGGCGTCTTCGAGGCTGCCGACGATCACAGGCTCATAGACAAAGGAATCCACCGGACGTCGCAGCTTGCGCCATTCGGCGGCGAGCGCCGGCCAATGGTTGGCGGCGACGCCGGTGACGATCAGGGTTTCGAAATAGGGCCGATGGCCCTGATGCGATCCGAAAATCGAAGGCACGAGCTCTGGGGCATCACCATTGCCGTCATCCTCGGCATTCCAATCGCCGGCATGCTGGCGAAAGGATCTCGTCACCAGGGCCTGCGTGATCCGTGTCGCAAGTCCAAGTGAACCCGCCGCATCTCCGGCCGAGGCCGCGTCCCGCAAAGCCGCCATCAGTTGCAGCCCGGGATAGCCGTGAAATTCCTCTGACACGGAGAGATCGGTCAGGGCCGCATCGTACTTTGCGCGGTCGCCGCCGCGGGCCCACACCTTGGCTGCTTCGACCAGATCGCGCCAGTCGTCCGCCCGTCCGCCCGGCCCTGAAATGAACTGATCGATGCGCTTCTCTGCAGCCTTGGCATCCTTGGACATGTCTCTCTCCGGATCTTTACGAAGTCGCAGCCGGATCGTGATGCCCGCGCACCTCGGTTTATTGATCCAAGTCAACGGACGCGCATCTTGACGAGGCCCGAAACACCTCGCCATGCAATATCATCCGAGGTGGTTGCGCGCGGCCGATTGCAGACGGCGGAGATCGGATCAGAGCCGGTCGGTCAACCCGCCAGCCGGATCCTCGGGTCCGTGATCAGGCGATTGCTTGCGTTCGCCGAGCACGCTGTCGACCGAGCGAAGCCAGGCCGCGCTATCGGTCTTTTCCGCCAATCCTTCAGCCCGCAGCAGGTCGCGCAATTGTGCATGCGCGCCGACGATGCAGAAGCCGACGTGCGCCGAGGCGAGTTGGTCGTGAAGGTCGTGCAACATGCGCGCCCCAGCCAAATCGATGTAGGGCGATGCGGAGAGATCGCAGACCACAAGCCTGATATCGACTGACCTCCGCAACGTGTCCAAAACTGCGTCAAGGATCGTCTCGGCATTGATGTAGAGCAGCGAGGCTTCCGGTCGAAACGCGATGATACCGACCAATGGCTCGACGCCTTCGTGCCTCGCATCATCGGAGTAACGGCCGGTACCCGGGAGCCGGCCCAGGAAAGCGACATTCGGACGAGAGGCCCGCGCCAGCAGCAGGACAATCGAGGCAATCGCCGCCAGCAGGACGCCTTGCAAGATTCCCAGGAGCAACACCGATACCAGCGCAATCGCCGCGGCGTAAAAGTCAATGCGGCTGACTTGCCACATCCGCATCAGCTCGCGGATGTCCACCAGCCTGTAGACGGCAGCAAAGACGATCGCCGCAAGCACCGCCTTGGGCAGATCTGTCAGGGCGCCCGTGAAGAAGAGCAGGCACAGCGCCAGTGTCGTCGAACAGATCACCAGAGCCAGTGGCGTGCGCGCCCCCGCATTGTCGTTGACCGCAGATTGCGACAGTCCGCCGGCCACGGGATAGCCGTGGCCGAATGCGGTGACCAGGTTTGCCGCGCCGAGCCCCAAAAACTCCTGCCGGACATCGAGGGCATAGCCATGCTTGGCAGCAAAGCTGCGGGCGGCAGAGACACCTTCTATGTAGGCCAGCAGCACACATCCCGCTGCCAAGGGGAAGAGTTCGTCCGGCTCCAACAGACCAAAGCTAGGTAATCCAATCGCCGGCAATCCCTCGGGAATTTTGCCGGTGACCGGCACGCCTAGTGACGGAAAGCCAAGCACTGCCGCCACGATAATCGACAGCGCCATGATCGTGAGCCCGACCGGCTTTCCCGGCAGCCGCCGCTCTCCCAGCAGCAGGAAGAGGAGCGCGATGGCTCCGATCGCCAGAACCAGCCAATTGATGCCGCCGAGCTGGCCGGCGAGCTTGATGGCGCGATCGAAGAAATTGTGACCACCCCCGGCGACGCCGAGCAGGCTCGGCAACTGGCTCATCATGATGGTGAGGCCCGCGCCAGCCTTGAAGCCGACCAGAATACTGTCGCTGACCAGACGGACGAGAACGCTGAGCTTGAACAACCATGCGATCAGACAAAGCAGCGCCACCGCGCATGCGGCCAGGCTCGCGATCTCGGCGTATTTCGCCGCGTCTCCGCCGGCCAGCGCTCCGACGGTGGCCGCAATCATCAGTGAGATCGCGGAAGTCGGGCCTATTGCAAGCTGGCGCGACGACCCCAGCAGCGCATAGCCGATGCCGCCGAGCATGTAGCCGTAGATGCCGATTTGGGGCGGCAGGCCCGCCAGCGTGGCATAGGCCAGCGACACCGGAATGGCGTAAGCCGCCAGGGTGATGCCGGCGATAGCGTCCGAACGCAGCCAGGCGCTCTGGTAGTTCGCAAGCCAGGTCGCGGGCGGAAAGAGGAGGATCCAGCGCGACTTCCGCTGAGAGGACATCATAAACTTGCCTCGTCACTTGCGATTTCGCAACGCAGCAGCACCACCAGGAGTGCAATTACGGGAAGACCGAGCGCCAGATTCGGGATTTGCTTGGTCGCGAAGGCGCCCACAGCCGCCCCGAGGCCGAAGGTGACGCATAAGGTGGCGAAAATGCCGGGCGGTCGGAGCGCCCCATCGCCAGACGCCGCAGCGAACAGGCCTTCAATCGCCTGCCGCATATTACCCGTGATCATGACCGAGCTGTAGAGTACGCCCTCCACCCTCGTGAAGACGGCGTTCTGTATGGCAGCGACGAACGAAATGCCGAGTGTCCCCGCGAGATCCGGCAGGCGGTTGTGCAGGATGGCGATCGCGACCAGCAGCAGGATCTCAATCAGCGTAGCGATCGCGCTGGCGCGCGCTCCGGTTGCCCGGCGCAGCCATGCCGCCACCAAGATACCCGCCGCGAACGCAAGGATCGGCGGGACGAAGTGCAGCGCTTTCGTCCAGTTGCCGATCGAGCCATAGACCCATAGCAGCACGAGATTTGCGGTCTGCGCGTTGGCCATCACGCCGTGGATGATCCACGTATAGGCGTCGATATAGCCGCCGGCGAAGGCCAGCAATAGCGCAACTAGCACCGTTTCGTCGCGGCCTGTCGACGAAGCAGCGGCGGTATCCATCGTGCTCATGTCCGAACGTCGGCTTTGTATCCTCAGCCTGTACAGGGAGCGGCTTGCCGCAGACCAGGATTGATCTGGATCAACTGTCGCCAGGTTTCGGCCACCAGATTTGGCTCGCACTGCTGGAGGGAATGCGCCATGATCACGGTCAGGTGGATCATCTCAGCCGCACCGGAAATCTTCCTGCTGCTGTCAGTTGCGCTCGGCACCATCCTTGGCCGCGTCCGCATCTTTGGCTTTTCGATCGGCACCACGGCGTGCACGCTCATCGTGGCCGTCTTGATCGGACAGCTCGGCACCTTCACATTTCCATCCCTGCTGAGAGTCATCCTCCTCAGCCTGTTCGTGTTCACGATCGGCTACCGGTCGGGGCCAGAGTTCTTTGCCTCGCTCAGCATCCGGACATTGGCGCAGGTTGCGCTCGCGCTCGTGCTCGGTGGTACCGGCCTGGTTATCGTTCTCATATTTGCCAAGGCATTCGCACTCGGCCCCGGCACCGCTTCCGGTCTCGCTGCGGGAGCCCTGACGCAGTCTTCGGTGATCGGCACCGCGTCCGGGGCACTGGCTCAGCTCGGGCTCGCCAAGGACATGCTGGAGCAGCAGGAGGCGAACATCGCCGCCGGCTATGCCGTGACTTACGTCCTTGGTTACATTCTTACGCTTCTGTACGTGCCGTTTGTCGCGCCAAGGCTGATGCGGATCGATTTGAAGACGGAGGCCGCGAAGCTTGAAGCCGAGCTATCCGGAGGCAACCCGCCGCAGACCGAGAATCTGCACTATCGCAAATTCCAGGCGCGTGCCTACCGGGTGTCGTCTGCGGCGGGACGGACCGTCGGCGCCGTCGAAGACGAGATCGGCAGCCGCAGCGTGATCGAGCGGATCGTACGCCGAGGAGCTGATGTCGAGCCGCATCGCGACACGGTTCTCGAAGCGAGCGACGACGTCGTCATCGCTGGTCGCACGGCAGCCATCGTCGCTGCCAAGCCGATCGTTGGCACCGAAATCGACGCCGACGAGATCCTGAAGGCTCTTCCAGGCAATGTGGTCGACGTCCTCGTCGACAACCGCAAGCTCCACGGTCGCTCCGTCAAGGATATGGCCGACCGTGTCGGCGACGCCGCACGCGGCGTGTTCCTGCGCACCTTGACACGGATGGGACGCGAGGTCCCCCTCAGCGCTGACACCCGCGTCTATGTCGGTGACGTCATGACACTGGTCGGCAGCACAGGAAATATCGAGCGCGCCGCGTCGCATGTTGGACAAATCCTAAGCTCCGAAGATCGTACCGACATCGCATTCCTAGCCGCAGGCATCGCCGTAGGTCTGCTGGCCGGTCTCGCGAGCGTCAAGATCGGCTCAGTGCCACTAACTCTGGGCGGCGGCGGCGGTGCCTTGATAGCGGGACTGTTCTGCGGCTGGCTGCGCTCGCGGCGACCGACAATGGGCGCAATGCCGCCCGCGGCGCAGCAAACACTGAGCGACCTCGGGCTCGGCGGCTTCATCGCCGCGATCGGGCTCGGCAACGGCCACGCGGCCTGGGTCGCGATCCAGTCGCACGGCATGTTGCTGGTCGGCATGGGCCTGGTCGTCACGCTGGTGCCGCTGATCGTGACAACTCTGTTTGCTCATCGCGTGCTGCGCATGAACCCGGTCATCATTTGCGGTGCGCTGGCCGGCGCCATGACGGTCGACGCCGCCGTGACCGGCGCCTGTGAGGTTGCGGAAAGTCAGACGCCGGTGCTCGGCGTTGCCGTGCCCTACGCTGTCGGCAACGTCGTCTTGACCGTGCTCGGCCCGATCATCGTGGCCAGCACTTTCGCCACCTAAAGGAGGCGCGCGTGAACTCCCGGCACATTTTGCGTCTAAAAGCGCTATGGGCAGCGTTGAGCATCCTGGCCGGTTTTTTAGCTCCTGCACGCGCGGATGACAACGTTCGCATCCAGGAGGAGATCTGGGCCCTGCTGCTCCCCCTGCCGATGTTCGCCTACGTAGTGCGGCCGGTCGGTGATGGTCCCTTCCCGCTGGCGATCATGAACCATGGCGTCTCACTCAAACCTTTCGACCGCAGCTTTTTTCCACTTGTGGAATTTCGCGACGCCGCGCGATGGTTTGCGAAGCGCGGCTACTTCGTCGTGGCGCCGGTCGGTACCGGATATGGCGCTGCGGCCATCGACATTCCGGAGCGCGGGCTCTATGGGCCGTTCTTCTCCAAGGTCGGAAAATGCACCAATCCGAACTTCCACGATGCCGGACGTGCCGTGGCGCAGCTTGATCTCTGGATCATCGACTACATGCTCGCCGAGAAGCGCGTTCTCCCGAAGGATGTCATCGTCATCGGACAGTCCGCCGGCGGGTGGGCCGCCATTGCGCTCTCCAGCTTGAACCCTGCGCCGGTGAAAGCGATCATTACCTTCGCAGCAGGACGCGGCGGGCGACTCGACGGCAAACCCAACAACAATTGCGCACCGGACAAGCTGGTTGAAGCGACTGCCGATTTCGGCCGGACCTCGCGGGTGCCAATGCTGTGGCTCTATATCGAAAACGACACGTTCTTCGGCCCGGCTCTATCCAAGCGCATGTACGACGCCTTCACCGCTGCTGGCGGCAGGGCCGAATATCATCTGATGGCGGCCTTTGGCAGCGAAGGGCATTTCTTCTTCGGCTCGCCCGACACGATCGCGACGTGGTCCCCACTCGTCGAACAATTCCTCGATGCGCAGAAATAGCCGCAGAGGCGAATGCCTGGAGGCGCAACATGATCAACCCAGCGACACCATCATGGCGAAGGCATGCGCGCGTCTGCCTTCTGTTCGCAGCGGCCATTGCCGGACCGGCTGCCGCTGAGAACGCCGGAGTGCAAAAGCAGGCAGGCGAGCCAAAGCCCGCCGAAATCGCGCCTCGGGGACAACGCGAAGCCAAGGACATCACCTATGGGGATTGGCGGAAACTGTGCGTGAAGCCGGGAGGCGCGCCGATGCTGTGCCGGACTTCCATCACCGGCAAGTTTTCGACGGGCCAGATGGCGGTCCGCCTGGATTTGATCGAGCGCGAGGGCGACCGCACTGCGCGACTGCAACTGTTTGTCCCGGTTGGCATGTACCTGCAGCGGCCCGCCAAGCTGACCGTTGATCAGGACAAGTCCCAATCGTTGCCCTACATCTGGTGCCTGACCAACGCCTGCATCGCCGCCGACGTTGGGGATCCCAAGTTCATCAAGGACATGGAAGCCGGAAGGGCTCTGGTGCTCGAGGTCACCGATTCCAACCTTCTGTCGTTGACAACGTCGTTGCCGCTGGCGCAGTTCGCTTCGGTTCACAACGGCGCGCCCGCACAGACCCTGGAGCAGAACATCGAGGAGTGAAGACGCAACACTGCATCAGACGAGCTTGGCGCAGGCGCGTTCAACGGACTCGATGAGAGCATTCGCCGCGAAAGGCTTGCTGAGGTAGGCGGCACAGCCGGACTCGATTGCGGCCGCCTGGTTCGCTTGGCTGTCGTTGCCGGTGATGTAGATAACGGGGACAGTTGCGCCCTCGAATGCCAGCTTGCGGCGGAGGGCGATGCCGGACTCGCCGTTCAGATTGATATCCAAAACGATGCAGCACGCCTCCTCGAGGCAGCCGTGACGAAGCAGCGCACCGGCGGAGTCGAACGCAACCGCATCAAAGCCGTGCTTCCGAAGCAACCGCTCCATGCTTCGGCGCATCGATGAATCATCATCCACGACGTAAATTGATTTACGTGCAAACAATTCGGCCCGGCTTTCTCATTGGACACCTAGAACTAGCGTCGCAACGACGCTGCGCGGCAACTGTTCCTGCGCCAATCCAACTGGCCAACGGCCAACGGCCAACGGCGTCGGCATGTAGGCATTGCCGGCCGAATTATGTCAATAACATTTCATATTGTCCTATCGTACAGGTCCTCATCGCGCCCCTAACGCTAGTATTTGGAAACCGACCTTCAGTTCACGCCTTTCCCGACTCCAGAAGGCCGAGCCGTTCGGCAGCGGAAACCAGCTCGGCAAACGATGGTACCTGCATTTTTGTCATGACTTGATGGCGGTGCGCCTTCACCGTGCGCTCGGTCGTTCCAAGCTCATAGGCGATCTGCTTGTTGATTTTTCCGCGAACGATCAAATCGAACACCTGTCGCTCGCGCCGCGAAAGAGACGTTAAACGAGAACGAATCAAATTGAGCTTGCGCTGTTGACCGCTCACGGCCTCGTGTTGAGCCATCGCGCGCTGGATGGCATCGATCAGTTGTTCCGACGAGACCGGCTTGGTGAGAACATCCTCCGCGCCGGCCTTGATAGCCCGGACTGTCGTCGCGGTATCGGCATGCCCGGTCAGAAAGACGATGGGCAGCGGCGAATTGCGCTGGACGAGCGATGCTTGCAATTCCGGTCCGCTCAGTCCCGGAAGCTGCACGTCGAGAAGGATACATCCTGGATGTTCGGGCCGTGGTGGATCATCCAGCAGTTGCTGCGCCGACGCATAGGCCGTCACCTCGTATCCCGCCAGCTTGAGCCGGCGCTGGATCGCCATCCGGAAAGATGGATCGTCGTCCACGACATAGACAAAGCCAGCCA
Organism: Bradyrhizobium sp. LLZ17; assembly: GCF_041200145.1. Taxonomy (NCBI): domain Bacteria; kingdom Pseudomonadati; phylum Pseudomonadota; class Alphaproteobacteria; order Hyphomicrobiales; family Nitrobacteraceae; genus Bradyrhizobium; species Bradyrhizobium zaerense. The sequence goes on along the minus strand of NZ_CP165734.1, from coordinate 7,399,682 downwards.
ATGTTTCCTCCCGACCTGTTCTTGCAAGCAGAAACCTCATCTGCTCGCGCAAGCCTTGGAAGCAACTCAAGGCGCCGCGCACCCCGCCGTCAACATCAAAGGAAGCGGCCCGCCCGCAATGGCACGACCTCAGCGGAATGCACGACGTAAGCCACACTGCCGTGCCAATCCGACAGAAGCTCTGACAGGTTTCTTACCCGCCGCACCAAAGGCTTCCCTGTACCTTGGTACAATGCACCTACAGACAATGGTTGAAAAGCCTGCTTTTGGCCTAAACAACCTTCACGGGAATAGGTGATTTTCTCGGCGGCTCCTCAATTCCCACACGAATGAAAATACCCGTTGGTCAGTTCGGGAGTGGGTCATGTTGGTTCGTAACGCTGCCGACGCTTCCTCGCGGCTTCATTCGCTCCACGACCTCGGAATGAAAACCGATTCAAATCCGAGCATCAGTTTAAACGAATTTTCGTATAAGAAGGGCACCGAACTCTACGGCGAGAAGGAGCCGGCAGAGTACGTATATCAGGTTAAATCAGGCGCTGTGCGAAGCTACAAGCTCCTGTCCGATGGGCGTCGTCAGATCGGCGCGTTCCACCTGGTTGGCGACATCTTCGGACTCGAAAACGGCAGCCAACATCGATTCACCACCGAGGCGATCGTCGACACCACCGTTCGCCTGATCAAGCGGCACAGCCTCGAACTGGTCGCCGAGGGCGATGCCATGGTTGCCCGAAACCTGCTCAGCATGACCACCAGCAACCTTCAGCATGCGGAAGACCACATGCTGTTGCTCGGCCGCAAGACCTCGCTGGAGCGGGTGGCTGCGTTCCTGATTGAGATGGACACGCGGCTAACCGCCGCAGGCATCCTGGCGCTGCCAATGTCGCGGCGCGACATCGCCGACTATCTGGGCCTGACCCTGGAGACCGTGTCCCGGGCGCTGTCGCGCCTGCACGAGCTCGGCATTCTGGGCTTCATTGGCAACACACAGCGTCAGATCATACTGCTCGATCGACATCAACTCGCCGGCCTTGATCTCCAGAATTGACTCTGAGTGACGAGATGGAAGCGAGATGTTCAACCGTCTTGCGCAGTACCTCAAAGAGGACGGCAGTCGACCAGCCGAACATCAGGATCCCGTTCATCGCGGTGATCGGCCCCGTCAGACGCCACCCCTGCACCGGCGTGATGTCGCCATAGCCGAGTGTGGTGTAGTTGACGAACGTGAAATACAGCAATTCGCTGCCCTCGGGCGCCGCGCCAACCAAGGCGTAGGCCAGTGCCCAGACCAGAACCTCGACAGTGTGCGCAACCATCAAAATGACCGCAGTCATGACCATTACCGCCATGAGATGCGATCGGGGCCATACCGTGTGCTTCAACCCCGCTCTGCGGGCGATGTCGATCGCTGCAACGGTCACCAGCGCGTGAATCATGATGTTGATCACGCTGATGAAGGTGCCGAGCAGGAATTGGACTGCCATCGCGCGCTCCCCTCCGACGCTGCTGCGGTTTGGTTGCAGCGCTGCTATCCGGCCTGCGGCAGATCAACGCGCTGCGGGCGTGTGCGGCCCCCGCCCGCACGCTGGCCATTATGGAGCCCGATCTTGAGGCTCAGCTTGGCGCCATCGAACTACCGTTCATCAGCAGTGCCAGGGTGTGCCTGGCGATCATAAGATCCTCGTCCGAGCGCACGACATAGACCGGAATGCGACTCGCGGGAGACGATATCAGCTGCGATTGCAGCGCGTTCTCGGTCAGATCGAGCTTGACACCGAGCCATCCGAGTTGCTCCGCCACCCGCGAACGGATCAATGCGGAGTTTTCGCCGACCCCCGCCGTGAAGACGAACGCGTCGAGCCCCTGCAAGGCAGCTACGAGCATGCCTGTGTTGAGGCCGATCCGATAAACGAAATAGTCGATAGCGAACTTCGCACTGGCGTCTTCACTTGCCTCGAGCTGACGCATATCACCGCTGATACCGGAGAGACCCTTCAAGCCGCAATCTGCATCGAGAAACCGCTGCACCTCGGACGCCGCCATTCCTTTCTCGGAGATCAGATAGAGCAGAACTCCCGGATCGATCGCGGTGAAGCCCATCGTGCTCTCGACACTGCGTCCTCCACTGAGCGCACACATTGACGCCGCGCTGCCGAGATCTGCGACAATCACCCGTTTCATCGCGATGTCAGGTGCGACCGTCGACAACGTCTTCGCAATGTATTCGTAAGAGAGGCCATGAAATCCATAGCGCCGGACGCCCTCCGCATAGAGCGTACGCGGAATCGCATAATGGTCGGCGACTGCAGCATGGGTTCGGTGAAATGCGGTGTCGAAGCAGGCGACCTGTGGGAGCTTCGGGAAACTGGCCAGGATTGAACGGATTGGTGCCAAATTGTGCGGCAGATGAAGCGGCGCGAACGCAGTTAGCCGTTCCAATCGGTCCATCACGCCATGATCGATCAGGACCGGACGGTCATGCTCAGCGCCGCCATGAGCGACGCGGTGCCCGACAGCAACGGGGTGGATATGAAGCTCATCCCGCAACCAGGCGCCGGCAATATCCATTGCGGCCGGAATATCGGGCACTGCTTCGACCGGATAAGCCCGATTGGCGAGCGGACTACCGCCTGCTCTACCCACCCGAAGCCGTGGACAACGCCCGATGCCATCCATCCGGCCCTTGAGCTGCTGCCGTAGCCTTCCTTCTCCTTCGACCGAATAGATCTGAAACCGGAGGTCGGACGAGCCGGCATTGATGACAAGGATGGTGTCCATGGCACTCACGTCGCTATGGTTGGAGCATGCCGGATTCCTGGATCAACCGCGTACTCGACCATCGCGGCAGAGCGACCAGGCCCGGGCACTTCCTCCGCCATCTTCCGACCTCGTTGTCGCCCTCGCCTTACTTGAAAGCCTCTGTCGGGTTGATGGGGGTCAACGCGTCGACCGCCAGTTTCGCCGGCACAGCACGTTCGGCGCGAATCCACGCCACCGTCAGCTCCCAGACGACCGACAGAATGATAGGTCCGATGAAGAGGCCGATGATCCCGTGGAAGAGAGTCCCCCCGATCACCCCGATCAGAATGACGAGTGCCGGCGTGGTCAGACCGCGCCCCATCACAAGCGGTTTCAGGATGTTATCGAGCACGGACACGATTACGAGAAACACCGTCAACAAAAGCGCGATCGGAAACTCCTTGTCGGTCCATATCCAAATGATGACCGGAAGGATGATGATCGCTCCCCCGATCTGCACGATCGAAAGCAACAGCACCACGAACGCCAACAGCCCCGCGCTGGCAATGCCGGCCAGCTTGAATCCGACACCGGCCAGCAAGGACTGGATAATGGCGACCCCGATCACGCCTTGAGCCACCCCGCGGATAGTCGCGCCCGCCAGGTCCAGAAAGTGCTCGCTCTGGTCCGGAACGATACGTGACAGAAAGCTGCGTCCCCCACCCACGAGCTGCGGTCCATACGGAAACAGCACCCCGGCCACCGCCACCGACAGCAGAAACTTGACCGTTCCCACGCCGGCATTGCCGGCAAATCCAAGCAAGGTTGCCGCGAACGGCTTCAGATACGGCACCACTTCGCGCAATAGCGAACGGAGATTGGTCGTCGCCTGATCCCAAATATCAAACAGCTGGGCTCCGACGATAGGCCAACTCTTAAGCGACTGCGGCGGCGAGGGAACATGCAGTTCGCCGGCCGTCATTTGGGCGGCGATGTCGGTTATCCCGTCGACCGCGCCCATGCCGAGCCATGTCGCGGGTCCGATGACGACTGCGAGATTGACGAGCGTGAGGATCGTCGCCGCAAGCTTCGGTCGTCCGCCGAGAATGTCACTGAGGCGCCGAAACACCGGATTCAACGCAACGGCCAGCACGACGCTCCAGGCCAATATAGGCACGAATGGACGAACCAGGAGTAGCGCCCAGACGAGCAACAGGCCCAGCAATGCGAGCCGGATCAGAAGCTGGATGATCTCGTCTCCGGAGAATATCTGGCGGAGTGTTTTCACGGACGCGCCTCAGTCATGCCGCGCATGCTGTGGCGAACTAGCCCCTGCTCTCGTTCGGCGGGCTTGATCCAAATCAAGCTGCCGCGGCTCTTCTAGGGCTGAGGTCCGGACAGGTTCAGCTCACGTTCTGCCCTGAACACGTTGCCGTAGAGACTCGCAATCCACTGCCGGCCGCGGGACGTCACGTTGAGGTAGCGGATCGCCGGCTGGATCTGGGTGGCGACGTTGCTCCAATAAAATTGCGGATATTTGTAGACGATGTCCGCCGGGGTCGCGTAGCCGAGGGTCTCGTTGAGACCAATCTCTTCGAACTCGTAGAAGAGCGCGTTCGATTTTTTTCAGATAGTTGGGATCGCCGAGCTGACCGATCAGATCGGCGGCCCGCAGCAACAATCCCTCCTCTTCGATGAGGCTGTCGTTGGAGGACATGGTATAAGGAAACCGGGTATACTCAATCGCCCGAGCAACTCGGTCGGCATCGAGCTGCTCGACGGAATCCAGCCGCTCCAGCACGAACAGCTTCGACCGATCGACGTGGTACGGCGCCAGAGCCGCATCGGACGATCCACGCGGCAGACGAACGGTGCCGCCGTTCACGTCGGCGATGAACACCTCGTCCTCGTCGCCTTGAACGACGCCGCGCACGTAGCCGATGTCGTGAGCAAGGCACGCCAGAATGAAATTCGCATAGTCGTTTGCGGTGGTGGGCCGGAGCAGCGCGCGCCCCGTCAAGATGTCGTGCCCGGCAAGGGTCACGAGCAACGTATGCTCGATGTTGTGGTATAGAGCATCGCTGTTGCCGATGCACTCCATGGTGAGCTTGGCTGCAAACGGAAGTAATTCGGTCAGGCCGGCATGCGAGGCGCCGAACCGGTCCCTGGTCTCCGATGTCAGAAACGCGCCGAGTGCTTGCGACACCAGTTCCGGAACTGTGATCATCAGGCCGCTCCACTATGCAAGTGTCGACGATACGCAGATCGAGCCAACCACGGCGAACCTTCAGGAGCTCCGGAAGCGCGAGCCCTCCGTTGATCTGGATCAACTCGCTGGTAACGCATGGGCCTCGACTACGGCTCCAAACAGAGGAGGCCCAAAATGAAGTCACCTATCGGACTAGCAGCTGCATTGATGACGATCGGGCTCGTCTTCACGAGCTCTGAGAGCGCCAATGCCGTGGTATATTGCCAATACGTGGACTATCCCGCGCATTGCGTCGCGAGACCGGGCGTCGTTTTGGGAGTGCGCCCCGTCGCGCGCGCCGCTGCACGCGAGGCCGTGCGGCCCGGCACTCCGGCGAACCGCGGCGGTCCGGTCGATCGCGTCGGCAGGCGCTGACCAGATTGCCGCGACAAAGCGGAAAAAATGAGGGCCGACATTGCTGTCGGCCCTCATAAGACGTCAACTCCCGGAGAAGTCAGTACTTTGCGACAACCTGGTTGCCCCAGCCGAAACGGTAGTTGAAGCGCACGGTGAGCATATCAACGTCCTGCGTGACCCGGTCGTTCACAAAAGCCGCAAGTCGCGGATCCGCGACCGTGAACGAATTATTCCGGTGCCCCATGAACAGATGGTCGTATTCGAGACCCACCGACCAGTTCGGGGTGAAGCCATATTCGAAGCCAACACCAATGACACCACCCCAGCGGGTTGCGCTTTGCGCGGCGAGCTCGGCACCGGACGGAGTATCAAGGACGCTGAGGCGGTTGTCCGTCACTGCCGCGCCGCCCTTCACGTAGAGCAGTGATGCATTCCAGGCGTAGCCGATCTGACCGGTGAAGAGGCCGATGGCACTCGTTTTGGTGCGAGTGGAGAGCGTCGGATTGATCAGGCTGACGCGCTGGTTGCTGAGGTCCGCCCAATCGCCCTGAGCTTCCAGACCAAACACCCACTGGCTGGCTTGCCAGCGATAACCGAGCTGGCCACCGATGACACCACCGGACCGGTCGCGGCAGCCGGAAGCGACGGCGACTCCTGCCGCGTCAAGGAAATCCACGCAATTGTGGTTCTGCGCCCAACCACCATTGCCGCCGATATAGAAGCCGGTCCAATTGTAGATCGGAATAATCGGTGCCGGTGGCGGCGCCTTCACGGCCATATCGGCAGCCATCGCGGTCCCCGCCGCGCTCAGCGCCACCAGACCAACGGTTGTTAGCAGAAGCCTTTTCATCATGCTCTCTCCTTGCCGGCCGCTTCTGATTTCGAAACGGCCGATTGTTGCAATGCAATCGTCCCCCAACCTTCAGCTGAAACTCTACGGGCGAGCCCGCTATCTCCCCGTGCCATAATGGCAACACTCAAGGCATTTCGAACTCGGCGCAAAATTCAGCCGTGATTTGTCATCGTGGCAGGACGCACTGGCCCGACCCGGTATCCAAATGGCGGAAGGGCCGCCCGCTCTCGTCGGGAAGTCTCGTGATTGCCCGCTAGTTTTCCGGGTCGCGCTTGGCGTCCTGACCGGCAGCCTCCTCGCCCTGGCCACGCTCGATCCAAGCGGGAATCTCGCTCGAGGGAATCAGCCGTCGCGGCAAGAAGGGATTGAGCGTGCCTGCGAACACGATCAATCCCTCATTGAACTTCTCGCGCGCGAAAGTCCGCGCCTCTGCTTCGCTCTCGAATGTGCGCGTCTCCCGCGGACTTCGCCGCTTCGGCAAGGTCCCACGCCTGTGCACCTCGAACGTGACATACCAGGTCTGCGGCATCCGCCAGCTTTCGGATCGCGATCAAGCAGACATCTGTCGGCCAACGACGGCCGTGAGATCATGTTGACGCCCTAGTTGCGCCGCTCTTCGCGACGCTGGGTACGTCCTTCACGTCTGTCTTCGCGTTGTTCGGTACGTCCCGTACGCCGCTCATGGCGCCGCTCGTGGCGCTCGCCCCGCCTTTCCTGCCGTCGTTCCATTCCGACTGTCTGCGCCGGCGCTTCTGTTCCGAACAGAAACGCGCCGGATGCTGCCAGCCCGAGCGCAGCGGCCCAACCCAGCAGTGAAAAAGCCTCGCGACGATCGATTTGTTCAAACCTTGACGTTTCACTCATGTCAGTGACCCCGATCTTGACGACATTTCAGTAGGCAATGCCTCGATGTGCATCTGTTGATCAGTGGCAACGGTCGGCGTCCCACTCTGCAGACGCAACCCAGCGGAGACACTCACCAAACCTGGTTGCCGAACCAGCCGTACTGCGGCGGCCGCGCGACCAGCCGGACACGCCTTTCGATGTGCCTCCTTGCGATTTTGCTTTGATGCTGCGGCTTTGCCTCAGGCCTTGTCGACTGGCGCGATTGCAGTCGTTCGGCATCGGCCGACCCAAATTCCGCAAATGCCTCGCGCATGCGCGTCTGTGGGACGTCGGCGCCCGGCGGGGCAACAAGCTCGACCTTGGACAGTTCAGCTGCAACGATCGTGGGCTCGCTGGTGTCGAGAACAACCCGCTCAGGTAATCTCCAGTCTGAATGGATGCGGATGGTGGCCGATGCAGCCGCTCCGCCTTGCGCGGGAGGCCGATCCGGAAGGCAGGCATCCGCAACGAACAGCAGCGCGAGCAACGAACCGCCGACATAGAGCAGATATCCGGAAAGCGGCATGGATCGCTCGATTGCCCGCGACGACTTTCGTTTGGCGAGCAATGGACCAGGGCGAAGCCAGTGGAAGAAAGCTGACGGCATGACCTTCGTCGCCTGAACACTGCCGGAGTTGCGTCTGCCCGAGCGCCCGGTGTCCCGTGCGCATACGCAGGAGCGAGGCGCTCGTATCGGCCTCGCTCCCGTCGACAAGATCTACTGGCAGTAATACATCAGGCCATCGTCAAGCTTGACCGTTCCGCCTGGCATGCATTTGATCCCATTGCGTCCAGCATAGTCGTCCCATCCGCTATAGCCATACCAAGGTCCCCCTGCGTAGTAAGCGCGCACAGCATAGTGAGGTCCTTCGGAAACGCCGGCTGCCGACGCACCGTCGCCGTAATACGCGGCCCTTGCCGCGCGAACCGCAGGACCATGATGGTCGCCCCCGGCATAGTACGCGCCCGCAGCGCCGACGGCAGCCGCGGTGCCGACCGCAGTGCGCCGATACTGTCGTCGCGCTACGCCCGCAACACTGACCGGCGTGAGCGGGCGGCCCACGCGTGCTTCGGCCTTTTCAACCGATACGGACGGGCCGCTCTGCCGGGACCAACCGAACGATAACATTGAAGAAAGTACGAGCACGGAAGCGGCCAGAGCCGGCTTTGCTAACTTCTGTCTCATGATGTTCTTCTCCGATCGAAAGCGCACACATTGAAGCGGGGCATGCTCGTTGCATTTCCGCATTGCCTCCGTTGAGCCAGATCAACGAAATCAGTTTTTATCGGCTTGGCTCGTTTACTTCCTGCGGGTTCCCTTCCTTGACATGTCCCTTGGGACAATGACCAGAAGAGCAATATGTAGAGCAGGGCGTTGCATCGTAACTTCATCTCGCATACATCGAACCTCGGGCAGCGAAGACGATGATGACTCGGAATGCAGAAATCGTCTCACGAGGCTTTTCGAGTTTTACCGGATCAGGCGAAGCGAGTTTGGAGGACGGCGCTCGGACGCTGCGGAGGTGCAGCCGCCGGGCGCCATCGGCAAGCGCACGGTGACCGTGGTGCCACCAGTTGTCTCCGTATTGATCCGGGCGGCGAGCCCCTCAGTGACGAATCTTACCAGATCCCTTGCCATTGGAGCGCAGGTCTGCTCCGCAGCTAGGCCCATCTCTCCGAGCGCAGCGATCTAATCAACACTGGCCGCGCAAATGCGACGCCTTTGTTTCAGCGACAACATGCCGAGTGCGGAGGCAAAATTCGTCAGTACAACGATAGCGCCGTTCGAACGGCGTTCGCATTGAAGAGTCTGTTGCGACAGGCGCGACCAGCTTTCGGCTTCAGCCGTCCAGATATGCCGGTTGATCGGATCCTGCCTTGCGAGCCGCCGGCATAGCGCTACGCGCCGATTCAATTCGAACCGGCTTGCGCACCAACTACAGCGCTCATCAACAATATCGCCGCAAGAACGAGACGCTTCATCCGCAATTCTCCGTATTCAGTTCCACGCTCACGATTGTTTGTAGCGGTCGATGAGTGCATTGGTTCGAAGACGAGCGATTACAAATTGGAAATGAAGTCCATTCATCGCGCGCCACAGCCGGCGGGCCGCATAGGCACGCGTCGCCGGACCGCTGGAATACTCGTGCGGATCGGCATCGAACAAGGTGAAGATCCGCGCATGTCACGGACGCCGTGAGACGCCAATCGCGCGAAGCGAAGGAATACGACAATGAACGTGCGGGCCCGTCATGGTTTCCTTGCACTGCTAGGACGCCGCTGCTGCTGGCACCGCCGACGCGATGTCTTATCTATGTTCAGGGCACAAAAGGATTTCGGTCGCGCTGTTCCGAAAGCGCTCGACGTCGTGAGACCGTCCGGTGTACCGCCGCCCTCCGCCACTTGGGGCCGCGGCTACGGGTGCCCGCGCATCTGGCCTCGATCATGGCATCCGCGGTGTCGCGCGGCCCGCGACCAATGTAGTTGATCGTTGAATGCAATCCTTCGCAGTCACGCTTACCGATCCGACAAGCTCTGGAGCATGCGATGCGCAACTCGACCAGGCTCGTGCAACGCGCACTCGCGATGGTACGGGGGTGCGCCAATGCCCAGAATGATTGTGAAGCTTCCCGCCTGCGCGCTGTAAGGCTGCTCGTCTATTCCTGCGCGCCGGCATTCGATGTCTGCGTTTGCGTCAGCGTGCGGAGCTCGTCAGGAGAGGCGCACATAGCCTTTAATGAGATACTTCTTGATCTTCCGGTGCACACATCGTGCACACGCGGCCCTCTAGACTTGAAAGCCTTAAACTCTCGCTCCCAATCCATCATGGGCCAGTTTGAGCAAGGTTCAGCAAAGTGGCGCAAGCTAGCGCGACCTTCAGCAAACAGTCGGCCCCCGCTCCGCTTGGTCGGCTTTGCATCGCACCTGAGGGGATATCAGCGTCCAAGTCAGGTGCGCTGGATGGAACGGCGGCGCGGTGTGAATGAACTGACTGATGAACCGTCTCGGTTCGCGGATCGTCTTCGGTGTCATGAGCTGTTTCCCTGGCAGGTTTCACGCACGGCCCGCAGCCAGGCGCTCCAATAAGACTGCAAACCGTCGACTTCGCAAGGTGGCGCTGCGATCAGCGGCGGTGCCTGAAAGTCGCGCGGCGGCCATTGCGCGAGCAGCGCGGCACCTCGCGCGGTCCCGGCCGCGTCGGGCCCTCTGTAAACCTTCTGCGAGGGGCGAAACGCCGCGATCAACCCGCAAAACGGGACGTTGGCGGCTAGACTTCCCTCGACGATGAGATCCCCAATCGTCACGCCCAGTCGGGTCAGCATCAGATCGCTCATGAGCGCGAGATAAAGCGTCGCGAGCGCCGGCAGATCACGAGGCGCGGTTGGCCCGCGAATTTCCCCTGGCGCGCCGCGAAGGGCCCACCCTGCCCGGCAAAGCATGGCAACGCCATGGCGCCTGAGGCGACCACACGCGCCAGGGAGGCAGCGTCCGGGCTGGTCGGCGCCCCGGCAATCATGGAATATTCGCGCCCGCCCATGAAACGCGCGGTCGCGACCGGCCGCCCCTCGACATCGACATTGGCCAGCGTATCGTCGGTCGGATCGAGCCCCTCGACACTCAAGCCCGGTGCCATCAGGATCACCCAGGTGCCGGTCGAGACAATGGTGAACGGTGACTTGCGCGATGCCAGGTGAGGCAAGAGCGACGCGTTGGAATCATGGACGCCGCAGAGCACCACGACGTCTGATCGAACGTCGGTAGCTGTAGCAATCTCGGGCTTGATCGGCGCGAGGCGTCCATAGGGCGGGTGCAACGGCGGCATCAGTCGACGGAGATCGAGGGCAGCAACCAAGCTCGACATGTGCTGCTGGAGCGGCGCCCAAAGATCCGAATGAGCGCCCAGCGACGTCACTTCGCTTGCCGCGATCCCCGACAGTCGCCATGCCCAATATTGGGGGTAAGTCAAACACATCCGTGCTTGCGCGAACGCTTCAGCACAATGCCGCTTCTGCCAGGCCAGCTGCCGCGCAAGATTCAGGCCTGCGGGTAACTTGGGAGAAAACGACTCCGAAAAAGCCGGGCGTAGCGGCGCATAGAATGGTTCGATGTCGTCGACGCCGGCGAACTCGTAATCCATCACCGGCAAGACGAGCCCGGCATCGTCGACCAATGCGGCCGCGCAGCCGTGCGTCGTGGCGACAATGGCGCCGATTTCATTGACCTTGTTGGTTTCCGCAAGCGCTTTGAGGAGAAAGTCCCATATGGCCTCGACATCCGCATGCGGATAGGGTGGGCCAGGCACTACGCGATTGGGCGTCACGCGCTCCCAAAGGAGCTCGCCATCGGCGGCAAACGTCGCGACCTTGACATTTGTCTTGCCGATATCGAGAACCGCTGTAGCACCACTCATAGCGGATTTTCCCTCGCACGGCTCGCGCCTTCGATGTCCCAAGCGCGCGATCGAGCGCCGGCCCCTTCCGCAGAAGAGGCCGGCAGGCACGATCAGAAGTCGAAGTCCTTGATGTTGTCCTTGGTGAAGATAAAAGGCGATCCCAGCAGGATTTCGCTCCCGTTGATGACGTTCAGCTTGCCAAGCTTGCCGGCATCGACCGAAGTCGCACCCGGCTTCAGCTTGCCGTCGATGGCAGCGCGGATCACGTAGGTTGCGGCATAGCCGAGATCGACCGGATTCCATAGCACGACCGATTTGACGCAGCTGGCATTGACGTAAGGCTTCATCGCATTCGGAGTGGCGAGGCCGACGACGGCAACCTTGCCGCACAGTTTGGCCTTGGTAACTGCCTCGGCCGAGGCCGGCGTAGCGACCGACGTCATACCAAATAAGCCCGAAAGCCGGTCACCATATTTGTTGATCAGCGTCGTCGCCTGGTTGAACGACAGTACGTTATCCTCTTGCGCCTCGACCGTTTCCAGCCATTTCAGTTTGGGATGGCATTTAGCGGCATAGGCCGACATTTCGGCAATCCAGCGCGCCTGATTGGGCGTCGTGAACGTGCTGGTGACGATCGCAAAGCCCTTGTCCTCGCCGGCTTCCTTGGCCATCGAATCGACCATGGCTTTGGCAATCCCGTTGAATTGCGCCTGGTTGACGAACCATTCCCGCGCGTCGGGTTGCGAGTTGGCATCGTAACCTACGACGTGAATGCCCTTCGACAAGGCCTTCTTCAACACCGGCGCGATCGCCACCGGATCGTTCGCTGCGAACAGGATGCCGTCCGCGCCCCCAGTGATGTGATTGTCGATGAACTTGATCTGCTCGTCGATTTTGGCCTCGGTCGGCCCGTCCGTCGTCACCTTGACGTTACCGAGCTCCTTGGCCGCGTCCTGCATGCCCTTGGAGGTGGCGTTGAAATAGCCGATGCCGATCAGCTTCGGCACGTCCACCAGCGTGACCGGCTTGCCTGCTTTATCGGGCGCGTTGGTCGGTTGACCACCATCGTAAGGCTTGGCGGCCGCCGCCGCGGCCGGACCGGCATCGCACGCCAGCGGACTGGTCGGAAGATCATCGCCGCCATCCCACTTATCGGCCGCCAGCGCGGAGCCGCCCGCCATCGCCACGCTCAAAACTACGAGCGCAGCCGTCGTCATCGCCTGATGCTTCATTGTTACGTCCTCCCTCAAACGCCGCTTTGCGGCTTATCACTCCATCAGCCCGCCACCTCGCGACGTCCGTGGAGAGAACTTGCAATCAGCGTCGACGCGATCAGGACCGCGCCGATGACGATGATCGTGGCATCACCTTTGACACCGGTCAGGGCCAGCCCATTCTTCAAGAGCTGGATCATGACCAGACCAACGATGGTGCCCCAGATCGTTCCGGCGCCACCAAAAATGCTCGTGCCGCCGAGAACGACGGCGGCGATTACATCGAGCTCGTAGCCGGTTCCCATGTCGGAGCGGGTGGTGGTCACGCGCGAGACCAGCACCCACGCCGACACGCCGGCGGCAAGTCCTGACAGCGTGTAGACCAGGAGCTTGGTCCGATCGACGGGCAGGCCTGAAAAGCGGGCGGCGGTCTCGTTGTTGCCGATCGCGTAGAGCGTGCGGCCGAATGTGGTCCGATCGAGGGCTATACCCGCCACGATGATCCCCGCGAGCAGAATCCACAATTGCGTCGGCACCCCGAACAATTCGCCCTGCCCGGTGAAGAAAAACCATTCGGGATAATTGCGTACCGAACGAGCCTGGCTGATACCTTCCGCAAGTCCGCGATACAGCGCCAGGGTAGCTATGGTCATGATCAGCGGTGGTACCCGCACACGCGTAATCAGCAAGCCGTTGATGAAGCCGGCGACACCTCCGACACCAATCGCAAACACGATCGCCAGTGGCAGCGGAAAGCCGAGGTTTTTCCAGGAGTAGCCGAGCATGATCGCACATAGACCAACGATCGAGCCAACCGACAGATCGATGCCGCCGGTGATGATGATGAACGTCATCGGCAACGCGAGCAGACCGACTTCGGTCATCAGGCGTCCCTGATTCAAGAGATTGTCCACCGTCAGAAAGGGCTCGCTGAACAGCCCGAGAATTGCCAGCGCGATGACGAGGATGGCCGCCAGCAGCGTCTCGTGGCGAACGAACCAGCGCGGCGCTGCACGACACATATCGGGCGCGAGCACGGCCATGTGACTTATCCTCCCGCCTGACGGCGCCGACGCCGCAGGATGTCGGCGACGACCGTCACCAGAATCAACGCGCCCTGTACGGCGTGAATCCAGTACGGCGACACGTTGATGAAAACGAGCGCGCTGGCGATCTCGGCGATCAGGATCGCAGCCAGCGTTGATCCAACCACGGTGCCCACGCCGCCGAGAATACTGACGCCGCCGACCACCGCGGCGGTGATGACCGTCAATTCCAGATTGGGCGGCACCGTGGACTGAATGACTTTGAGCTGGGTCGCAAACAGCAGCGCCGCGATTCCGGCAAACAGGCCATGCAGCGCAAACACCATGACCACGGTGCGCCGGGGCGAGACGCCACAAAGCCGGGCGGCTTCCGCATTGCCGCCGGTCGCGTATATGGCACGCCCCTCACCGAATAGCGCATCCAGAGCGCAGCCAAAATCGTGGCTGTCGCCATGATGAGCACCGGCATCGGCAGGAACCCGAACAGTTCGATATCGGCGAGGTGAAAGCTTTCCGGTAGATCGGTAATCCATCGGCCGCCGGTGACGCTGATCAGGCCGCCCTTGAGGATCGACAACATTCCGAGCGTGACGACGATCGACGGAATGCGCAGATAGGCGATGACCACGCCCTGCAGCATCATGACGAGGATACCCACCGCGAGCGGAACGAGCCATACCACGACGACCGGCAGGCCCGCGACCGCCAACGATCCGCTGACGGTCGCGAGCACACCAATCAAAGAGCCGATCGAAATGTCGATGTTGCCCGACACGATCACCATTGACATGCCGATCGCCGCCACCGCGATATACGCGTTGCCAAGCACGATGTCGGCAAGGTTGCGGGCGGCCAGAAAACGTGAATTGTCGAGGCCGACGAGGATCGCAACGCCGACGATGGCGAAAGCGAGCAATGCCTCCTGCGATGCGAACATACCGAGCGCGCCGCCCTCCCCCGTCCGAGAACGCGACATGGCCAAAGTGCTCATGCCGCCCTCCCGGTGTCCGCGCCGTGGCTGTCCATCATCGCCGCCCCCACCGCTTCGGGCGTGGCTTGCTCGCGCGAAAACTCGGCAACCAGTCGTCCCTCCCGCATCACGAGGACGCGGTCGCTCATGCCGAGCACTTCGGGCAATTCACTTGATATCATCAGGATGGCCAGCCCTTGCCCGGCGAGCTCGCTCATCAGCCGGTGGATTTCAGCCTTGGCGCCGACGTCGATGCCGCGGGTCGGTTCATCGAGAATAAGCAGTCTCGGCTGATTGGCGAGCCATTTTCCTAGAACGATCTTCTGCTGGTTGCCACCCGACAATCGGCCGACCACCTGATCGAGCGAACTCGCCCTGACACCGAAGCGCGAGATACCTGCCTTCGCCAATCGCGTCTCGGCTGCACGATCAATGAAGCCGACGCGCGCCACTTTGGCCAGGCAAGCCAGCGAAAAATTCTCGCGTATATTCATCGCTCGAACCAGGCCCTGGGTGCCGCGGTCCTCCGGCACATAGGCGACGCCGAGCGCGCGCGCGCGACCGGGCGAGCGGATCTCCGCTGCCTCGCCCGCCAGAAGAATCTCGCCGGATTCGGCGGGCGTAATGCCGAAGATGGTCTGCGCCAATTCGCTGCGCCCGGAACCGATCAGGCCGGCCAGTCCGACGATCTCGCCGGCACGCACCGTCAGGCTGACGCCTTTGGTCATCGGCCTCCGCACCAGATCGTGCACTTCCAGTACCGGCGCGCCGACCGCCGCTGCGACCTTCGGGAACAGGCTTTCGATCGTGCGTCCGACCATCATCTGAACTAGCTCTGCGGATGATATCTCCGCGACGCGCCTGCTGCCCACCTGCAGGCCGTCGCGCAATACGGTGACCCGGTCAGCAAGCCGAAAGATTTCCTCCATGCGGTGGCTGATATAGATGATGCCGACACCGCGCGATTTGAGCCGCCGCACGATGTCGAACAGCCGCGTCACATCATATTCGGTGAGCGCAGCAGTCGGTTCATCCATGATCAGCAACCGCGCATCCTGCGACAGTGCGCGCAAGATCTCAACACGCTGCCGGTTGCCGACGCTGAGCGTGCCGACGATAGCGCCCGGGGCCAGATCGCCGATCTCGAGCGAAGCAAGCAGCGCCTCCGTCTTCGCGGTCATTGCCTTCCAGTCGAGACGACCGGCGCCCCGGCGCGGCGCGTGGCCCATGAAAATATTCTCGGCAACCGTCAAATCCGGAAACAGCAGCAGTTCCTGGTAGATCGTGGCAATCCCCGCGCGCCGAGCGTCGTCTGGACGCTCGTAACGAACCGGCCTTCCATCGACAAAAATGGAGCCCTCATCGGCTTGATAGACCCCGGAGATGATCTTGATCAGCGTGGATTTGCCGGCGCCGTTCTCGCCAAGCAGCGCATGCACTTCGCCGGGCGCGACCTCGAACGAGATGTTCGAAAGCGCGCGAACTCCGGGGAATGATTTCTCGATGCCGACCACCGCCAGCAGCGGGACCGCCTGGTCCTGACGCGCGGGAGCGTTGGGGACCCCACTCATGCCGCCACGACCTCGTCGGAACGCTCGGTTGTGATGATGACCTCGACGCCCGCATCGCCCAGCATATCGATCGCTTCCTTCGGCGCGTCGGCGTCGGTGATCAACGTCGAAATACGACACAGTGGGCAAACCACCAGACTGCCGCGCTGGATAAATTTTGAACTGTCAACCATGACCACCAATTTCTCGGCACGCTTGAGCAGCTTGGTTTCGGCGCGGGCGATCAGCGGATCGCCCTCGATCACGCCGAGCGGACCGATCGAAATGGCGCTCATGAACATGCGCGAGGCCGAATAGTGCTGGATCGCGTCCTCCTCGAAAGGCGAGACGATCAGTTTCTGGTCGCGATAAACCTCGCCCCCCGGCAGCGCGACGCGACAGTTCGAATCGCGGATCAACGTCTCGGCAAGCGGATAGGAATTGGTCAGGACCTTGAGGCGGCGATCGCGCAGGAATTCGCCCATCTCGAATGTCGTCGTTCCACCATTGATAATAATTGCGTCACCATCGCTGCATAGCGCGACAGCGGCGCGCGCGATCGCCCGCTTGGCGGCGATGTTGAGGGTCTTGCTGATTTCAAAGGAGCGGGTCGCCAGCGCGGGGGCGTCGCCCGGAGCCAATTGCGAGCCAGGAATGGCCTCTAATCCACCGTGCACGCGAATCGCTGAACCCATCTCGGCCAGCCGCGAAAAATCGCGCCGCACCGAGGCTTCCGAAGCGCCGGTGGCCCGGCAAGCGTCAGCGATGCGAACGAGTTGATGCTGTTTCAGCATCGCCTTGATGACCTGCCAGCGCTCGCGTTCGTGCACGGTGCTGTTCCTCCCGAGCATTCATAACTAGTCATGAACCTTTCGATCGGTCAACGCGAAACACTCAAGTTCCGCCAGTTTCGCGCTGCACCAATCATCCAGAACGCAAAATCGCTCATGTCTTGATTGACCCTGATCGTCTGCGATCCTATGGTCCGCCAAAACTGCATCGCGTTGGAGGCGAGATAGATGACCAAGGCCGCGGCTGAGCCGCTTCCCGATCTTTGGGACGACGCCTACGCGGCGGGCCTCGATGAACCGGGCCTGTTGCTCTACCGCTCCAATCTGCTCGGCAGCGATCTTCGCATTACGAATTTTGGCGGGGGCAACACGTCGGCCAAGATTGCCATGACCGATCCGCTGACCAAAGAGCCGGTTACGGTCCTCTGGGTCAAAGGCTCCGGCGGCGACATCGGCTCGATGAAACGCGACGGCTTCTCCACGCTTTATCTCGACAAGTTGGAAAGCTTGAAAGGCCTTTATCGAGGCATTGCCCACGAAGACGAGATGGTGGGGCTGTTCAATCACTGCACGTTTGGCCTCAATCCGCGCGCGACGTCCATTGACACCGCCCTGCACGGCTTTGTGCCGCACGTTCATGTCGATCATGTCCATGCCGACGCCGTGATCGCCATCGCCGCCTGCTCCGACGCCGAACAGCTGACCCGGGACGTATTCGGCGGCGCGCTCGGTTTCCTGCCCTGGCAGCGGCCCGGATTCGAACTCGGGCTCAAGCTTGGCGACATGGCGAGGCGACACCCCGAATATGTAGGCGTGGTGCTCGGCGGTCATGGTCTCTTCACGTGGGGCGAGACATCGAAGGCGGCCTATCAGACCACCCTGCGCATCATCCAACAGGCGGCCGATTGGCTTGGCGCCAATGAAAGGCAACCCGCATTCGGCGGCGCTCGCGTCGCGCCTGCCCCGGCCGAAAAGCGGCGCACTGTCGCCGCGGCGCTGATGCCGCTGATCCGCGGCAAGATTTCGAGCAACGAGCGCAAGGTCGGACACTTCACCGACGCACCAGAGGTGCTGGAGTTCGTCAATTCGCACGCGCTCGAGGCCCTGGCGCCGCTCGGAACCTCGTGCCCGGATCATTTCCTGCGCACCAAAATCCGCCCACTCGTGATCCGCTATGATCCCCAAAGCGAAAATATCGATGCTGTAATTGACTCCCTGGACCCGCTACTTGCGGCCTATCGGAACGACTATTCCGCCTATTACCTGCGTTGCAAGCGGCCCAATTCACCTGATATGCGCGACCCGAACGCGGTGATCTATCTGGTGCCGGGTATCGGCATGTTTTCTTTCGCCAAGGACAAGGCGACGGCGCGCATCGCCTCGGAATTCTACGTCAACGCCATCAACGTGATGCGCGGCGCCTCCGGCGTCGGCGCCTATGTCGGCCTACCCGAGCAGGAAGCCTTCGATATCGAATACTGGCTGCTCGAGGAGGCCAAGCTACAGCGCATGCCGAAAGCCAAATCGCTGGCCGGCAGGATCGCTTATATCACGGGTGGCGCCGGCGGCATCGGCAGCGCGACGGCATTGCGGCTGCTCAGCGAAGGCGCCTGCGTTGTGCTTGCAGACGTCGACCAAACGGCGCTCGATCAGCGCATCGAATCCATCGTGCAGAAATTCGGCTGTGACAGCGCGGTCGGATTCAAGCTCGACGTCACCGACGAGACGAGCGTGATCGCCAGCTTTGACGAAACTGTCGTTGCCTATGGCGGCATCGATATTGTCGTCTCCAACGCAGGTATTGCCTCTGCCTCGCCGGTGGAGGACACGACTTTGACGCTTTGGCAAAGGAATATGGACGTGCTTGCGACCGGCTATTTCCTGGTGGCACGCGAGGCGTTCCGATTGATGCAACGCCAGCAGTGCGGCGGCGCGATCGTTTTCGTCGCATCCAAGAACGGCCTTGCCGCTTCGGCCGGCGCCTCGGCCTATTGCGCGGCCAAGGCGTCAGAAATCCACCTGGCGCGCTGTCTCGCGCTGGAGGGTGCGCCGCACGGCATTCGCGTCAACACCGTCAACCCCGACGCGGTACTGCGCGGCTCGAAAATCTGGGCTGGCGAATGGCGCCAGCAACGGGCTGCCTCCAATAACGTGGCCGAAGACGAGCTCGAGGAGGTCTATCGGCAACGCTCGATGCTCAAGCTTTCGGTACTGCCGGAGGACATCGCGGAGGGGATTTATTTCTTCGCCAGCGATCGTTCCGCCAAATCGACCGGCAATATTCTCAATATCGATGCCGGCAACGCGCAGGCTTTCACGCGCTGAGGCGCTAGTCGTTGGGAGGCAGCGATGACCGGATTTTCGATCAGCGAGGACTTTCTCCAGAGCGAAAACGCCGGACGAAAGATTGCGCTCGATGAGGATTACGCCGCGCTGGCGCGTGCGCTGGGGCGCCGCGGCATCGACACCGAGGCGGTGATCGAAAAGGTCATGGCATTTGGCGTCGCGATTCCGACCTGGGGTGTCGGCACCGGCGGCACGCGGTTTGCGCGCTTCCCCGGTCCCGGCGAACCCCGCCATATCGTCGACAAGCTTGAGGATTGTGCCACCATCCACCAGCTGGTGCGCGCGACGCCGACGGTTTCGCCGCACTTCCCATGGGACACGACCCGCGACTACGCGGCGCTGCGCGAGATTGCTGCCAGTTGCGGTCTCGCCTTCGATGCCGTGAACTCGAACACGTTTCAGGATCAGCCGAACCAGAAATATTCCTATAAGTTCGGCTCGCTGTCGCATGTCGATGGCGCGGTCCGGGCACAAGCGATCGTGCACAACATAGATTGCATCGATATCGGCCGTCAACTCGGCTCAAAAGCACTGACGGTATGGATCGCCGACGGCTCCAACTTCGCGGGCCAGTCCAATCTGACCTCTGCATTCGACCGCTATCTCGAATCTATGCGCGAGATATACACGGAGCTGCCCGGCGACTGGCGGGTGTTTCTGGAGCACAAGCTGTACGAGCCGGCGTTCTATTCAACGGTCATTTCCGACTGGGGGACCAGCTTTGCCGCGGCGCAAGAACTTGGACCCAAGGCGCAATGCCTGATTGATCTCGGTCATCACGCGCCGAACGTGAATATCGAGCAGATCGTCGCACGCCTGGTGCGCTTCAACAAACTCGGTGGCTTCCATTTCCACGATTCGAAGTATGGCGACGACGATCTGGACACCGGCTCGGTTGAACCGTTTCGTCTGTTCTTGGTGTTCAATGAACTAGTAGATGCGCAGAACCGCGATCCCGACGGGAGCGCACCGGCCTTTATGCTTGATCAATCGCACAACGTGACCGATCCGATCGAGAGCCTGATGCAATCGGCGATCGAGTTGCAGCGAGCCTATGCCCAGACGCTGATCGTCGATCGCCCGGCGCTAGCCGCGGCACAGCAGGCCAACGACGCGCTGGCCGCCCATCTTGAGATCAAGTGCGCCTACACTGCCGATGTCTCGCCGATCCTCGGGATGGCACGGTACCGCGCCGGCGGCGCCATCGCGCCGATCGAAGCCTATCGCACGGCGGGCTACCGAAAGCAGAAGGCCAAGGAACGGCCGCCGGTCGCGGGAGCATCGGCGGGGATTGTTTGACGTAACAGACTTCGGCCGCAGCCAACTCACCGCCATCGCAAACACTCCAACCTGGGCTCTCGCGGTAGACACGAGCGGAATCGAGCTCTCAGGCTTCGCGAGGCGCCGCGAGCCCGAGCTTCGTCGAGCCGTGATTTCGTGGGACTCCAAGCAGCCATCAGGCCGCTACAAATCGGGGGATAGTCGAGGGTCGGGAAAGAATGGATACTCTAGAGCGAGCGTGTCATGGTTGTCGCTGAAGTTTTTCACCGCGGCCGCAACGATCCGTTCGCGGGCCTTCCCGGTCAGCACGGCGCACTTCCATGGTTGAGTATTGCTTGAACTAGGAGCAAGCCTCGCGATCGACAGGATGTCTTTGACAACTTCAATTGGAACAGGCTTATTCGTATAGCCACGTTTCGCCCGACGTCCTCTGATGAGGTCGTCTTTTGCTAAGATAGTGGAAATCGCAAATAGGATCGAGTTAATCGAAAAGGAAATTGAAGACCCAATCGCGGCTGTGGCAAATGCAGTCAAGGAGATTGAACGTGCTCAGCTGGTCAATGAAATGCGAAGTTATCGCGTCAGCATGAAGAGGGCGTGCTCAAGTATCAAGGATCAGCTCGCGCCTCTTAACGGACTGGCGCCGGCCGACAACAATCTCCAGAATGCGACAGTGCAACACTGCATCAGCGTTTTGAGCAGTGAAATGGCCGCGGTTAACGAGGCCATATTGCAATTTGCGGCAGCAGACGCCGGTGCCGACGCAAAACCTCCGACGTTGCAAACTTACTTTTCTTGCTCGGCTTCTGTCGGTATGTGGGCGCAAGCGTATCAAATGGTCGATGCGTATTATCCAACCGAACCGCCAGTTTACGCGTCCGCACAAAACGGCGTTCTCCAAGACATGTATAAATCGTTTTTTGCCGAAGTGGATCGTATCGTCACGGATAATGAACCGGCGCTATACGGACCCCTACTTATTCCGAAAGGCGTCGTTTGCCGATTCGTAACGGATCACTTTGAGATGGACACGGGCGAGATACACCTCTCCGGGGTTTATTTGTGCGCGAAGGCCGATCCAGGCCAAGAACCTAAGGTGCTGAACGTGCTGTCACACGATCCCATCCCTAAATGGGTACCAGAGAATCTAAATTCGCCGGCGGCGTTAGCTTTTTCCTCCCTTCTGCAAAGAAGGGCACCAATTGTGCAACGCTTGTCGGACTACAGCCCTGTCCTTCAAACTGCCGAGAAGACGATGTCAATTTTTCGGGGCGCTATCACGCGACCGCACAAGCTAAACTCTTACTTTTCGTGATTCGCCGAAGAGGTCTACAGCCACGCGACCACTCGCCGTTCGGATGGTCTGCTCCGGCAAAGTTCATTTACGTATTTGCGACGGGACTCCCGGATTAGCAGGTCGCGCTCTGCGCACAGCTCGTCCCCTTTGCTCAGCATTCGTGCCAACAGCTCTTCCGCAGTCTTCGTGCTGATACCCGCCCGTTGGAGATCGCGGATTTCCTTTCGTCGCCGGGATGTCTGCCGGCGGCGCTGCTCGATGTCCCCTCGAATGAACTCAAGATCCATGGCCCGTCCGCATCCCGCTCGATAAGAACAAAATAAGAACTACGACGCAAGACGCAAAACATTTTTGACGCGTGACGGCACCCATTTGGCGGTGCCAAATCGGTGCCACGCGATCTCTATTTGATGATGAGAGTCTGCCGGAGAAATTAAAAATGCCGCTGCGCGGCAATCACTTACGAGTGGTGGGCGCACCAGGGCTCGAACCTGGGACCCGCTGATTAAGAGTTCAAGACCAGCGCCTCTCTACGATTTCTGAATCTGCGCCACCCTACGACAACGTCCAAGAAGACCTTTTATTTGTAGGGACTTGTCGCATAGCTTCGCAGTCCAGCGAACCTAGGCCTTCAAACACCTCGGCTCGCCAAAACCGTTTGAAAACCGTTTTAGCAGTTCACGTCCGCTCTATGACCGACATTCGTATTGCTCTCAGCGACAAGGCCATCGCTCAGCTACCGACTCCTGAAGACGGCTGGTACCTCGCTCGCGACACCGAGTTGAAAGGCTTCTTCGTGGTCGTGGGGAAGCGAAGAAGGACCTTCACTGTTCAAGGTGATCTTAGGCACCGAGGAAAGCGGGCCTCTTCCATCAGGGTCTCCATTGGAGATGCCAGCGAGTTGACGACCTGAGCGGCCCGCGCAATTGCAAAGGAATATCTTGCTCAGATCAGCAAAGGGCAGCAGCCAAAAGCGAGGCAGGACTCAAGGGCCGAACGAGCCTGCCAGCGTCCCTGGAGATGATGCGATGCGTTCCTTATTGAGCTTGGGCTTTCTCATTGCCCTGTGTGCCTCGGCAAATGCCGCGACGGCCAACCACCAATACCGCAAACACGCCGTTACGCGTCACGAATGGCCTGCTGACTGATGGACTTCACATCGGCAAATGAACCGTCCGTGTATTGCATGGCGCCCCAAACCTACACGCGACAGTGTTAACGAGCCGTAGTTCGACTAGCGTTCAGCGCGCGAACGTAGCTCGGCGAACGGCCTTCGTAGCTCAACGAAGCGGGCGAGACCGGCTGAACAAGAACCCGCCGGGACTGAATTTTCGGGCTACTGCGAGCGCGCTGCCCTCGCTCGTTTCAAGCGCGATCTTCTGGGCCAGCATCACGTCTCCAATCGGCAGATCGCCCAGCGGCAGGAAACATAAGCCGATCTTCGGTCGACCGTTTTCGTCAATCTCGCAGACATTCGTCGCGGCTCCCGCATAGATCCTGTAGCGGTTGCCGGTATCGCCACCGAGGACCTCGAAATAGCCCTTTTCCGCGAATTGCCCCCGTTGGGCCGGCGAGAGCCAGTGCCGCAACAGTAGCAGCGCGCGGCCCTCCGGAGTCCTCTCCGCACCGCATCTAATGAACAGAGCCTTTGTTGCCCTCCGCCGTGAGCGTTCGCCCGGTCGGGATGGCATGAAGCGCAACACGGCGCTGACCAATTAGCCGCCGACCAGTCTAGGAAAGAACACCGTTTCTTCCGCCGTCGGATCGAAGGATTGAGTCTGCGAGACTTGACCTGGACCGGTCCGGACCGCGGCGGTGAAGCCGACCTTCGTCAGCTTGCGGAACCGCTGCTCCGCCTCCGCCAGTTCTCGTGCATCGTTCGCGTCGAAAAAGTGCCGGCTGTCGCCGCTACGGTCCATCACAATCTGGATCGCCATGCGTATCCCTCCTTGTTGGTTCAACAATGAATGTTGTTCAAGCTCCGAAGTTCCTCGATCGTGCTGAAGCTGCTGCCTTGGCGCGGCGCAACAATGCTTCGGTATGCGGACGCAGATGGCCGCCAGCTAAGCGCAGTTTTCGGGGACTTCGGCGAACGGCATCACCCCGCCAGAGGCTCGCCCGAAGACCCCGATCGAGCTGCGGTCCGCACCCTTCCATAAACCGGAGTTCGCATTCACATACGATAATTCACCTGATCGGGAGCGCAGTTACATTTTGGTGGGGCCTTGCGAAGTCAGAGGCTTTCATGCCGTATTACGAATTCGAGTTTGTCACCGATGCAATATGCCAGCATCAGGGCGGAATGATCTTAGAAGATCAACGGGGAGCGGCGGACCAAGCAGAACGTCTCGCGGCAGAGCTCACGCTGGTGCGACCAGAACTGATGTCTCACAATTCTGCAATTCGGGTTCGAGATCACAGCAACGCTGAAGTCTATCGCACCGCTCTCGATAGTCTCGCAATCCGGAAATGCCACCCTGGTTCCAGCACATCTTGGCACTTACGATAGCACAAGGTCCGTGCTGCTCGATCGGACCTCCATCAGGCAGCATCACCGACGCAAAGCAACCAACTCACCGAGGCGGGTTCAACTCCCCTGCCAGCCAGCCGACCGCATCTGTCTTCATTGGATCCACAACGGACGATGCCATTTCGGTACGTCCGCAGGTCGAGCATTCGAAAGTGGGCTTCTCGAATCCGGCTTTGGTTGGAGAGATGCGCGCCAATGCCATCCGGTGTTTGCATACCGGACACATCGGCCGTCCATTCGTACGCGCAGTCCTCCATTCGCCCCGAAAGATGCTCATCTACCCGCCCCGCAATTTGACTTTCAAACGAGAATTGGCGAACGTTAAGCAGCAGCTAAGTCGTCCTGACTAAGGGTGAAGCAGTCTTCAATATGCGCTGGGAGCGCCGTAGCCGCCAAATGCTCCCAGTATTCTGCCTCCGCGAGCAGTTTCCAGCTTCTGTCAGGATGAAGCGCGGCGCTCTGTCGACAAAGCGTGGCCATCGCGCGGAAGCGCTGTGCGGTTTCCATTGTTACCTCCTGTGTTTTCCCCACCTTATTTTTTGTTTTTGCGTTGGAGTCATTATCATTATGCATCAGAACAAATTTTTAATTTTCCCGTCCCCGACAGCGACTCGGTGCGCGCTTGCTGCGATTGGTTTTCGCTTCCACCTCCAATCCCGTTTTCATGATGAAATCTTCGCGACGCTTACCTCGTCCCAGAACGCAATCGTCTTGAGGCGGTCGTACAGAAGCCAATGTCGTCGACTATGTCGCGGATCGCACCGAGTTCGTACGCACTGAGAGGTTCAAACCCGCGATACAGGGGCGTTCAACTTCGGCCGAGTGGCGTTGGCCGCGAGCAAATACGAAGTCGCACGTCTGTCAGCGTTCCGGCATGGCGGTTGGCTGATCGGGCACGACGTCTGAGGC
This sequence comes from Bradyrhizobium sp. LLZ17, assembly GCF_041200145.1. NCBI lineage: Bacteria > Pseudomonadati > Pseudomonadota > Alphaproteobacteria > Hyphomicrobiales > Nitrobacteraceae > Bradyrhizobium > Bradyrhizobium zaerense. The sequence goes on along the minus strand of NZ_CP165734.1, from coordinate 7,374,273 downwards.
GGGACTTTGCGCAACGGATGCGACTTGGGGTCGCCAAGTGGCCGAGGGCGAGAGGCATGGTTGCGACGTCTCGATCAAGTTAGATCGCGGCGTGATGGCTAGGCGCGCGCGCAATCACAGGAGTGCGCCTCCTGCCACGGCGGAGCGTCACTGACGCCGGAGTAGGTCGGTGCTAGGCATTGCCGCAGCGTGTCGAACTCCTTATTGCGCCGCCGGGTAATCCGGCATCTGAAGTCCGCACGCGACTGCGACTCTGGTAAGTAATTTTGGCGGTCGCTGTCCACCGATCGCCAACATCATGGGTCAAAAACTCGCGCCGACTTGCACGTCGGCGGGTTCCTTTTGGCCGGGGCGGAGACGTGTTGCAGGCGCCGAGAAACGGTCTAACCCGCGAACCGTTGGAGGTCATGGCCGGTTCACGCGGCCGATCAGGTGCGACCTGCTAGCCGCGTCTGACGTTAACCATCCGGTTCGGGCGTATGACGAATAGCTATAACCTAAGTTATGGCGTTTCAGATGGTTGTGTGATTACAATCATCTATTGTTACTTGCAAGATCCGGAGCCGCGTGATTATGGCTGTCCCGTGCGAGGATCTTGCGAAGCAGTACAAAGCCTTTTGCTATTTTTTCGCGATCTGTCTCTTTGCGAGGCGCAACTATGGATGTGAGAACAGATAGGCTTGCGGTCGGCGCGCGTTTCAGGCTCAGCCAACTCGGAAGAATTCGTTGCCCAAAGCTGGCCAACATGGTTGGGTCGTGCTCGCCGTAAGCCATCGTACAACCGGCACCACCGTTCTGTTCGATGGTACCGAGCGGCCAACCATTTTGCATAGGGATTACATTAGACCAAGCTCTGATGCAGATTAACGGATTGCGCCGTTTAGCCTCGGCCCCTTATGCAGTGCCGAGAATGGTCGTCAGAATCCTTGGCGCGTCTTGATTTGGCCCGTGTACAGTCGTAAATACGTCGCGCTTCCTACCCAGTTCTTCCATTTTCCCTGCCTCTTGTAATGCTCAACTTGGTCACCTCGGGACGGGGGCGAGACCCATGGAAATATTTCGCGCCGAGAAGATTTGCGTTGTCGAGGACAACTCAAGCAGAACCTGCCGTATCTGCGGCAAGAAAATGAACCTTCTACGGACCGTCGTGGACGCGGAGAGCGGAAGCATCACCTACATGTTCGAATGCGCGTGCGGCAAGCGCTTGTGGGACGACTGAAGCATACCTCCGGGTCGACCACTCGAGCTTAGCCCCAGTTATCGTCGCCGCATTGAACAACGCTTGCCTCGCCCCGGCGCCAATTACTTTCGATCTCGACCCGCGCAACCGCCAGCAAGTTAGCCCCGGTCGCCCCGAACGCAGTTCCATTCAATGACAGGCTGACTCGCGGGGTCGAGATGCGGTGTTCGAGCTCGCTGTGACAAATCGCGCCAGATGAGAGCTTTTTCATCGTCACGCCGAAAATGGCGAAGCGGTCGACCACCTCTACTGCGATGAAGAGCTTCTGGTCGCCTGATTGCTCATCGATCGCATCGCGTTTCAGCCATTCGCTTTTTGGAGGCCACCCGCTTCGTTGAGAAGGGGCGGCGGTAAGAATGATGATTGCCCGAAAGAGGTACCCCTTCGGCGTTGTCATAAGCGCCCGGCAAACGAAAGCGGTCCGCCTTAGCGAGCTCTAGTTCGTTCGCATGCCCGGAAGGGGCTACGCTCGTTCGTGGCGACTGGGAGATTGCAGTGGAACTATCGGGTTGGCAGCGCGTCTGTCTGGTGCCCCCAGCCAGACAGGTCGCCCCCCGGCTGCTGGAGGAAAACCCGATCAGCGGGTTGGCGGCCCCCTTGTGGGGGGCCGTTTAAGTTTTGAGGTAAGGCCGTGTAAGTCCGCGGCCTCCGCCAGCGCGGTACCTGAAGCAACGGCATTGATATTCCAGCCAAAGACCCGCTCAAACCTAGCACTGTGAACCGAGAACTCGGGTTCGAGACTCGGCACCATGACGAGAAGGGCCCCTGCCCGGGGGCACACCGGCTGGAGCGCGGACGCCTTCGAAAGTAGTCGGCCAGTCGGTTGCCCCCTTGAATGCGGCGTTTCGCGCTCGCCATTGAGCAGAGAAAGCCCAGGCGAGGCCCCAGCGCGTTGCACATTGTTCTGGAGGAGATGAGCGCTGGGGCCAGAGGGCTGCCGGTACGCAACGCGGCAGGCACCGCGCATTATCTCGAAAATGATATCCGCGCACCAGCTTAGGTGAAGCACGAGCCAAATCGCTTCGGTAGTGTTCGTTGAAGTCGCGGCCAACTCGCCTGATCAAAGGCGGCCAGGCACGCTAGCTGGCCGATGCTTCGCTACGCATCAAGACATGGGATCCCGAAGTTCTGACACATGGAGGCAAAGCTCCTCTTGCCTTCAGCATCCTCGAAGCAAAAGTGCGTGCCCCTGTCGGCTTGCTCGATCCACCAGGCAATCTTGCTTCCCCGCGCAATCCGGGATGCTTCCGCACGGAGTTGATCCAGTTGCCTGCCGTAGGCTCGCAATCAAACAATCGGTTTTGACCATGGAAATGCCCCTGAAAGAAGATCAAACAAAATGGACAGTGCCGATTGTTTGTGAGGTTCTTAGTCGCGTGACTTAAGCGCTGCTCAATGGGCAGTCACGAAGAGCGGGGAGCCGACGGATAAGCGGAGGCCGGTCCTGACCGCTCGTTCGTTCACGCTGGCGGGCTCGTCATTCAGGGAAAGGCCGCCCTGCATTATCTCGCCAGACTGAAAACTGAAGGAGAAGGAAAGTCTGCCCGCCAATGCCAGGGCTATCACTAACCTGGACGCGCCATTCATTGTCTTGCCACATCGGACCTTCTGGTTCCTCGTTGAGAATTTGGCGGCTCAATTCGATAGCCGCCGCTTGTGCAGCGTCGATATCCGGTAGCTCCAGCCCGACGTCATCCAAGACAGAAATGCCGGCGTGGACATGGAAGAAGAAGCGGGTCATCCAGGCGGCTCCCCTCCAAGAGCCGCGGCGAACGCGCGCGTCTCAGTCCGCCAATGTGGGGACCAGATAAATAGACCGGCGGTGAAAGCTGGAGGGCGACTCTTTTGGGGGAGATGAATGTCTCTTAGGAGGTAGCTGGTTGGGTCAGAACGAAAGCTGCCGAACTTCTCCTGGCCGCAGCACATCTGGTTTGACCCGCAAGCGGTGCTTCAAGAGCTTGGTGACACGGGCATGGGGAACGACTCGCGCGACCGCGTCAGTCGCCTTCTGTGGTGGCACTGCTGCCACCCATTACGACCGTCTCCCATTCGACGAAATGACCGCCACGATGGGTAAGCGGACCAACATCAGAGAAATCCAAACTGAAAGCCCAACTGTAGGTTATAAGTTCTGGTAATTCAATTGTTGCGAGCGATTATGGTTATGGCCGACGGTGGGCTCGCCCCAGTGGGGTACCCATTGAGACAGCCGCTCGAGCCGCAGACGAACAAGGCCGCCCGGAATAGTCCGGACCGATCTCGCCTCGCTCGTCTTGTGCCCAGGTAGGCAAACGGCGACGATCGTCCTAAATGCTTCGCGAGCATGCGGATATCTCGCCGGCGAGTTGACGGCCCAAATCTGTCTGGAGAAACTTGGGTTTGACCGCGGGATGGTATAGGTTCCTGTTAAATCCCTGCTGCCAAATGAGTCGGGGGATTGCCGTGGGTATCTATTTCCTCTCACTTGCGGCGTGCGTTGTTGGGGTTCTTCTCTTAATAGCATTCCGCCCATAGGGCCGACAGCGGACGCAACAGTTGCCTTGAATCCTCAGCCTAGCCCGATATTGAGGTTTTCGGCTGGTTGTTTTTGACTGTGCGCGGTTGAGCGCGTTCAACTCCATGGCTGGAGACGAACGTGATCACCTGGCTGCTGGTCCTCCTCATCGCGGTTAGCGTTGCAATCCTGATCGCTCACGCGGTCGACGCGATGCGTTCCTGAGGCTCCGCCTCTGAGGACCAACAGAGTTTACCCTTGGGCGGCGCCCGGTGAGAGCTGCAGGGGTTCGTCGGCAGTGTGCAACGTGTCCGCGACATCCCGCGACGCTCGATCGCATTGAAGGCTACGATCCGGATCGGATAGGCATATTGGCCGAAGATCACGTCGCGGAGCACCATCTCAAAGCCGGCGTGTTGCTCGTCGGCGTCGCGCTAGGAGCACGATCGGCCGGCAGGATTGAGAGCGAGCAACGGATACGCATGCGCTCCACTCCGAAGCTCGCGAGCCGGGTTCAGGTGGCTTTGAGGATACGTCGGGGCCGCTCCGCCAGATCGCCGACTGACGATCGAAGCGCGTTCAGCTCGGCCGCTGTGCACCATTAATATCCGCTGATCTGGATCATCAGTGAGGCCACGAAAGCTTTTCCCGGCTCGTTCCAATCCGGGAACGCGGTAAAGCAAAAGTCACAGGCGTTGCACATTTGCAACCCGCACGGCCGTCCGAGACACTAAGCTCGTCCATTGAGGCAACCGAATAATTTTTCGTGCTTACTTCAGTATGATCAGGCAGGGCGAAATGTATGATGTCTATCGCAATGACAAGCGCTTCTTGCTCGTTCTAAGTTCAGGTTCTCCCGTACCCGGGCTTTACTCTGCACACAAGTGGCGCAAGAGCCGAAAAAGAGTTCTCAAGGTCAGCGACGAAATCAAGTCAACCGTTCAGGCACAGGGTTATTACCTCCGCAGCCTGCGGATCACCAAGGAGCGGATGATCGAGATGGAGTAGGTCGCCGGCCGGCGTCCTCCACCTTTAAAGCATGACCAGCAACCAAGCCGCCATCGTGGCGCTCTTCCGAGTGCTCAACCGGCTACGTTAGTAATCTACAGCCGATGCCCCGCGTCCGGACGCGCGTTCATATGGCCGACAACAAGGCGACCGCGTTTTTAAGATCACCTCGGTCGAGATGATCGAACGCCCATTGCTTCCACCGCTCGACATATATGTCGCGCGTCCCTCCGCACGCATGGTCTGGCACTACTTCTTGACCAGTATTCCGATCGTTCGCGCCATTCGCCTCACGGATCCGGCGTGGCGGCCCAGTTCGGCGGCTATCTTCGTTGTGCCAACGCCCTTCCGGGCGAGCTTGACCAACCGCTGCACCTCGCGATCGGCCCATTGCTTTGGCTTTTGTGTTTTCAAGATGCGAACCCTGCCGCCACTTAAGCAGTGCGCCTGGTTGCCGGCACTTGGGAAATTTACGGGTTGTCCGCCACGTGTAGTTACTGCGGCCACATGCTGTCCCAATCGGGACAGCCTTCGCAACGGGTCTGATCGTGCTATCGTCGGTATCATCCTTCCTAGTGATCACGTAGCAGTCTTCCCGCCACCTTCTCGAAATCAACCTCGGTCCGCTTGGACCGGAATGCCGCCTATCTAACCAAAGAACGCAGCGCGTGCGCTCGCGAAGGCCGGCGCTGCCGGAGTTGCATTCGCCGGGGCGCGAGGCCGCAGCGCCATTGCCGTGGATCGCTCTCGATTGGATTGCCAGAGCGCAGGCCGATAAACGTCAATGCCGAAGCTCACGTCGCTCCAAAGCGCAGCGGCCCCGCCTCTCCGGAACCTGTGGCAGGGCCGCCTGCTCTCCGGGCTGGGGCTGGGGGGCAGGTCAAACCCGGTTAGCCGCGCCAGTCTACGCCAGAATTTCAGAACGAATGACTGATCAAAAGAGGCACCTCTCCGGAATCAGTCCTACTTGAGTCTGCAAGTATCAACCAACCATCCACATCGAGAACGGGCGCGCCGAGATCGCAGCAAAGAACGGTTCAGCCCGCACCGTGCGGATTGACAACCGTATAGCCGCGCAATGATCGCGCGTGCATCCTCGTCGCGTGTCCGCCTGAGTTGGCGTCATACGCGATCCAAATGTCGCCTCCGAGATGCTGTTCTAGAACGAAGACGTGCCCGCGCCGCGCCGCGACCATTCCGGGCGCGGGCGAGGTACGCGGAAAGCGTAGCCAGTTGGCTGCCAGGTTCAATTCAGGGATTATACGACCAAACACGCGTAGCGCTGCGCCACAACCGCAGAATGAAGATGGGCAACCGGCCGGCCGACCGCCGACGATCCGGCTGTCAGCGCCGGCGCTCACTTCCGTTATGCTGTTGGCCGAGCCTAATGCGAGTTGTTTTGGGCGATACGCCTGCAGTGAGTCCTGTGAAATTCCTTTGCCGCGCGTCTGCGTGGAAGAGAAGTCACATGGCATGATGACATTGCATTCGGGCGCGTGGCCGATCCGGTACGATCTTGCTTCCGAACAGATCGAGCTGATGACAACGAAGAGACACGCAGAAAATACTTGCTTGAACATTGCAGGACTCCGAACTGAGGTCCTGCCCCGGGCACCAACCAACGAATAACAATTTGGCTGAAAAGCGGCCGAAACAACAGCAATCGCGCTCCGATCTCGTCAATCCTCACTGCCGGACGTTGCGACTTGATGATTAGCTCGCTCAAGGAGCGCGCCTTCACTTGTCGGACGATCAAGTCTGCTTCGGAGCACAGGCTGCGGTCAGCCCCAGCAGAAATGTCCGAAACGGTGCCAACGGCCGACGCGAGCCCTCAGCGCCGGAATGTCACAAGCCAGAAGCTCACCACCCAGGGAGCTTACTCTATCACCTGATCCGCCCGTGCAAGGAAGGATGGTGATAGGTTGAGGCCCAGCGCTTTGGCAGCCCTTGCATTGATGGCTAACTCGAACTTCCTTGGCTGGTACACCGGGATTCAGTGCGCTTTTCTAGCCCTGAAAATCTCAGCAACTTGCGACGCCATAAGGCGAAGGAGGTCAGCAAGATCGACGGGATGAGACACCAGCCCCCCGGCCTCGACAGGAAAGGATAGCCCGCGGGAAGGTGGTCGGCGGTGATTAGCTCCATGATGGTACGATGAAGCGCGAGAGGCTCACCCTGGTCGGAGACGATGAGTGCGGTCGGTTGATGCGTTCTATCGAGCAGAAACTGTCTTGATAGGCTTCTTTGCGAGACGGTGCGGCCCAACGGGAGTTCGATAATTGGAATGTCCGCCTCCCGCCGCCAACCGCAATGCTAATTCGAGGCTTTGATCGCGGCGCCGCATTGGACCGATTCCGAATTTGTACGGTGGTCGGCAGTATAGGGCGGGTCGGTGCCCGCGAAGAGGTGCATAAACGCTACAGTCCACAACACGCTGCACAAGCACACCACAGTTAATTTGCACGAACGGGACGATTCAGGTCTGCTCTCTGCATGGGACCGAGTAGGTGCGAGGGATAACAATGACTGTCACGCGCGCGGTTGGCGCGGCTGCCCTGTTTCTGACAACGCTGAGCTCTGAAGCCTATGCTGCGCGCCAGCACAGACCGGGAGAGCGGATTTCTTGCTCAGAGGTCAGATACTACGTAGCCAGGTATTCGGCAGCGCTGGCTGAGGCGTATGCCCGCAACCACGGAGCCACCGGCGCCCAGATCGAGCGGGCGCGGCGTTGCTTGCTGTCGAACGAGGCTGCCGAAACAGGGCAACGCCGGTCCTACAGCGAATGACATGGCGGAGCCTTTCCTAATTAGCCGCGCCTATATAACGTCTGCTTTTGTCCTTAGGATCAGCATCAGAAAAGACGGCCTGGACATCCCCCCTTCGGTTCTGCTCTTCCCTGCTTGCAGCCGGCGACCCTCATCGAAGGTGTCGGCTGCGGCAGCATCAGACGTGCAGAAAGCAGGCACGTCATGGGATCAGTGCACAGACCACGGCCATGCCGATGACGGTTGCGGTTTCTTGGCTAGCGGCCGCGCGGGGATGGCCGCCGGCTTGTGCGTCTGGGCGACATCGGTCGGTGGCCGCGGACGCGGCACAGGTATATCGGGCATCACCCTTGGCTCTTCGGGGCTCACCTTTGGCTCGTCAGGGATCACCTTCGGCTCCGACGCATTGGCGATCACGCTGGCCAGTTGTTCCTGACTTGCGTTGAGCCGCTCGGAAAGTGTCTGGCTTTCGCGTGCCATCTCGATTTGGTCCGCCTTGATCTGGTCGATGACCCTGTCGTTGCGCGCGCTTTCACCCAGGCTCGCCTTGAGTTGCCTCGCGAGATTCTCATTGTCGCCGACCAATTGATCTTGCCTCACCTTGAGCTGTTCAACCCTTTCGCGCAGGACAGCGATCTCGTGCGCGATCGGTTGGAGCTGCTGCGCTAAGTCGGACAGGGTGATCGCAATCGGCGCGACCTGTGCGGGAGATGCTGCGTCCGACGGGGTCATTATTTCCGTTTGAACGGAGGATGACCACCACCAGGCAGCAAAACCGATGGAGACCGCCAACAGAGAACCGGCGAAAGCCACGTAACGCCAATTCGCCAATCCATGAATACTTGGCGGCGGAGGGCTGAATGCCTCAATGCTGGTCGGCGGGTCCGAAGGATTGCCCCTCACTTCGCGAGCCAGATTCGAAAGCTGCTCCTCCAAAGTCGCAAACTGCCGTTCCGTGAGTTCGTCGTCCAGGGTGGTGGCATCCATGTTCAACGATCCGCAGCTCGAAATTTGGGAGTATCCAGTTAGGAGTGACGCTCATGAATGCGCGCTGGTGGACACTTCGGCCCAGCACCTCACATCGGACCTGTACTCGCGGAAACCTGGCAGCTGCTGAAGGGACATTTCGGCCGAGACGTTAAGGACGCATTCTGGGAACGTCCGAGATCGAGCGGCGTCCCCCGGTGCTGCGCCGCAACGCGCTGCTGCCCTCCGCCGAGGTTGCGGAGCTGAGCCTTAGTCGTCCCAGAGGCGTTTTCCGCACCCGCATTCGAACATGTGGGTGATACCTCCGCTCTCAGAGTCCACCACCGTTCGTAGAAGCTTCATTTTCTTGCCGCAGATATGACAGGTTCTGCTTGAGTTGTCCTCGACAACGCAGACCTTCTCCGCTCGAAATATTTCCATGAGTCTCGCCCCCGTCCGAGGTGACCGTACTGGAAATTACAAAGCCAATGAAACAGGGAAAGAGGAAGAACTGGGTACGAAGCCGCGACAATTTTGCGCCTATACCCGGAGCAAATTAAGATGCGCCAGCTGTCCTGACGACCTTTTGGGGTACCCCGTTGGGATGACCCGAGTAATGGTACGGAGCGATCGTCAATCCTGATCAGGGGATGATCTTATGTAGTCCCTGTGCAAAACGGTTGGTCATTGGGCACCATCGAACAGAACGATAATACTGGTAGTATGAGAGCTTTTGGCGACCACGACGCCAACCTTGCCAGCCAGTTCTGGGCAGCGAGTCGTTCCGAGCTTGCTGACCGTTAAGCGCTCGCCGACTGCAATCCCGTCTATTTTCAAATCCATGGTTGCGCCTCGCCAAGAGATAGATCGCAATGAATCGGATAACGGGAGTAGCAATCTCACGACCCGCACCGAGCTATGTCGCACAACGCGGTGGCTCGACCAGTTGAGCCCGCTCCTACATTTCGCGACCATGGCCTGCTGAACTGGTCTTCAATTCGGACGCGGTCTCGTTCAGGAGCACAATGAATCCATCTGGTCGCCCGATTTGAGCCGCATGGCGGCCCATCTCGGCGCAAAGGGTCGTACGGGGCGGGCGCAACACCGGGAGTTTACGATGTCCGGTCATTTGCGATTTAGCCTCGCCGGTTTGGTCATTGTTGGAGGTCTCTCAGTAACACCTGCGTCTGCCACCCCTTTTGCCGAGTTCTTCAATAACGCTCTTCGCGAGCCCGCTGCTATCTCGTCCGCGCAAGCGGAATGCCAGCCGCAGCCCCAAAACTCCACGGGCGAAGGCCAGCACTGGGTCTACCGTCGGGCTGGCAACCGCAAATGCTGGTTTCTGGCCGAGGGCATCGCGACGCTGCGAAAGGCCGTTCATCGTCGCTTTGCCAACCGCACCGCAAGTCCCGATGAAAGCGAGAGCGCTCGGCGCAGGCGGAGCCCGGATGACCGCACGGAGTTGCTGCGCTCCGCACCGGTCGAGCGGATTCAGCCGACGCCGCCTGCGCGCGAAGTCAAGATAGCAGAAGCCGCTTCCATTTTCGGTACAGGCATGACGGCTCTGACGCCGGCGACGCCCCTCGCCAACCTTCCGATCAGCGAACTCACGCCCGATCGCCCCGTCCCGCGCCCAGTCCAGTTGGAGAAGCTTCTCGGGGCCGCGCCGGCTGCGAGCGAAGCGGCAACCGTGCCACCGGTTGTGCCGCTCGATTTGCGTGCTAGGGAGGCGGACGATGAGGGAAGAGCCTGGACGGAAACCTGGATAGGCGTGCTGCTAATGGCATTGGGTATCGTCTCCGTCTTAAGCTCAAGCCGCGTGCTTCGGGAAGCTGTGCTGTCGCGCCACTAAGTGCCACGATGCGCGCCAGGGCCGCACCAGGCAGAGAAAAGACCCTGGTTGTCCTGGCGTCCGACGCCCTGATTGTGAACCGGGCCTGTCGTCGCGCTTGTGGAGATTATTTCCCGGTAATCCAATCGAGACCCCGCAGACGAGCCAAGGCGACTCAGGGTTCCGGTATGACCCAGCGTCTTCCAACGGTTCTTGTACTGCGCGTTTTTGTCCGTCGTCTTCTGCCGATGTTTTCGCTTCTACCTTTCGGAGCCCGATTCTAAGCTTCTCGACTTCTTCAGGCTCCGACCAAGCGTTGCAGACGTTCATGCAGAAGCACAGTATAAGGTTGGCGAATATCTGCCCTTACCTGCCCAAGAAAATGGACTTGCTTGGGCCCTCGACGAAAAATAGAAAGTCCAATAATGGCGACGTCGCGCGCTCAGTGAGCCAAAACTGTAGCCGCCAGATGCTCCCAGTACTCTGCCTGCGACCAATTTCCAGCTTCTCTCAGCACGACGCGCGGCAGTCTGTCTGCAAAGCGACCGCCATGGCGCCAAAGCGGTGGCCCAAAATTGGTTTCCGGCAGGCAATTGGATTCGGCAGCGCTCTTGAGCGAACCATTTTCGCTTTGGGTTCACATCAGTTTCGAATGCTACTGGATGAGCATTGTCGCGCGCCAGTTGCGCAGCTCCGCACGGTCGAGCGCACCGCCACGGAGCGTGGTTGGGCGGCAACACGACCATGCGAAGCGGCGAGAGTAGGCATGCAATGTCGGAATCCGAACCGACTGACCGCGACGCGTCTTCTCTAATTGGTTCGTTGCTGAGCACCTGAACCTTACTGGCGACCAAGCCCGGCGCAAATGCCGGGCTTATTCAACCCTATCCCGCCGTGACCGAGCTCAACGAAGGACCAGATGCGCTGCCGCCGTCTTAGCCGGATCCGGCCGTTTGGCTCGGGATCAGTTCTCGAGAACGCGATCGTTTCCCGTCGGTGCCACGATGGTCTGACGCTCCGGGACTTGCTGCGGGCGATAACGCAGCTCGCGCTGGCGCGGAGGTGGGCGATCGGACGGATTGCGACGAATCTTCGCTTGGAGCTCGATAAGATCGGTGAACACGTCGGCTTGGCGTCGCAGTTCGTCGGCGATCAACGGCGGGTGGCTCGCCATTGTGGAAATGACGGTGACCCGAACGGCGCGGCGCTGCACCGTCTCCACCAGCGATCGGAAGTCGCCGTCACCTGAGAATAGCACCATCTCATCGATATGATCAGCCAGCTCCATGGCATTGACAGCGAGTTCAATGTCCATGTTGCCCTTGATTTTGCGTCGACCGCCAGCGTCGATGAACTCCTTGGTCGGCTTGGTGACGACGGTGTAGCCGTTATAATCAAGGCAATCGATCAGCGGACGGATCGAGGCGTACTCTTGGTCCTCGATAGCGGCGACGTAGTAGAACGCGCGCACAAGTGTACCGCGACTCTGAAATTCGCTCAGCAGGCGTTTGTAGTCAATATAGAAGCCGAGCGTCTTGGCCGTAGCATAGAGATTGGCTCCGTCGATAAAGAGCGCAATCTTAGCAGGAGACGACATGTCGTGATCTCGGAAGCACTAAGGGCCATGCTGCGGGACTATGAACCCGCAAAGAGGCTGCACTTCCAAAGCTTTCATCAAAGCTCACGGTCCAATGTTATACCGGCGTCCGCTAACCTTAAACCGTTTTGCTCTGACCAAAATTAAATCTGTAGCACCCCTAGGCTTCGGAAAATTCCGCCGGCGCGACAGAGGGGGTAGGTCTGGTGGATCGGGACAGCCAATTCGGCTATTCTCGTTTCGTCCTCAAATTTGTGCAGCGCAACGCCTGACCATTTTCGCATTTTCGACATCGCCTTGCAATAACGGGGCCAAGGATGGCCCGGTAGCGTGTGCACCAGCAAAGGGACAGCTGTGCTGTCCGGTCGAGAGACCAGCCGTGCCGCTGTGAATACAAAGCGGCCAGGGTGCCCCCTCCCCGATGCTGCTCTCGGGTCCCTGCAGATCTGTGAGATCGTCAACAGAGGTTTCCACCGAGCGAACCAAGGCACGGTTACTTGGGTCAAAGCATCTCACCGTCTTATGAACGAGCTTATGCCGGTGACAATCCACGAATACCGGATTGCTGACGGTCGCTCACTCCAAATAGAGCGGAAAAACAGCACTCGAATTGTGATTGTAAAATTAAAAGCGCCTTGGCGCCGCTCGTCGACCTACTGGCTTCGGATCCCCCTGGGTACCTTCACAGTCCTCATCATCATCTTCTTCATAGGGCACAGCTGGTTCTTTAGACTGGACTTCGAGGAAGCGAAGTTCGTCCTCTAAGAGGCCGCCGCTTGTCACAGCAGAGCAAAGAGCCAGGTCACAGCGCGATCCGGTTTGGCATCCGATAGTTCTGAATGATCCCGGACATAAGCTGACAGCCGGTTCAAAGGCGGTGCGCGCGGTTCATTGTAATCGATCAGCTTGTGAGCCGCACACATACCCACGGTTCCCACTCCACACCTCTCCGCAGAAACCGGTGGCATACGAGCCCGTCTGGACACCCGGCCGGCAGATTGCGATACCGAAAAATGCCGCTGGTCTCATGCGCCAGTTCGCGCGCGCGATCACGGCTGGAGCCTCGATGAGGTTTTTGCGCCGATCGCACCTCTCACCGCTTATTCTTCCCACCGCAGCCTCCCTGCCGCCGCAGCTTACGCTGGGCACGGACTCACGTTTATGGCAGAGTCTATGCGGCCGCAGAGCGCAACACAGTACCTCCTCACCCGACATTGCGCCGCCCGGAGGCTTCGGGTTGAACCCATTGATTTTGGTTCGATGCGCATGGACAGCAGGTTCCAAGTGCTATGGGACGACGATGACCGGATCGTTTGCCGGGCATTTCGCCCGGACTCGGATGGCGGCTCCAGAGCTGTGTTGGCCGTACTTACCAAGGTGAAGCACGCTCCGTCCGCCAATCTCGATCGTCTCGCTCACGAGTTTGCGCTGAAGGATCAATTGGATGGAGCTTGGGCATTGCGGCCGTTCGGCCTCGAATACGATTGTGGTCGGCCTGTGCTGCTGCTCGAGGATCCTGGCGGCGAGCCGCTGGAGCGGTTGCTTGGTGCGCCCATGGGGATTGGATGCTTCTTGCAACTCGCGATCGGCATCGCGACAGCGCTGAACAAGGTCCACCAGCGCGGCCTCATCCATAAGGACGTGAAGCCAGCACATATCATGGTGAACTGTGAGGATGGACGGGTCCGGTTCACCGGCTTCGGTATCGCCTCGCGCTTCGCCCGCGAGCGACGCGCGCCCGGGCCGCCCGAGTTCATTGTGGGCACGCTGCCCTACATGGCGCCCGAACAGACCGGGTGGATGAACCGCTCGATCGATTCCCGTAGTGACCTCTATTCACTTGGCGTTACGCTCTATCAGATGCTGACCGGAGCGTTGCCGTTCACGGCGGCACATTCCATGGAGTGGGTGCATTGCCACATTGCGAGAAAACCGGTGGGCCCCAACAAGCGGGTGAGCACTGTACCGGCCGTAATCTCAGCCATAGTCCTCAAGCTGCTCGTCAAGCCTGCCGAGCAACGCTATCAGAGTGCGTCAGGCCTCGAGCATGATCTACGCCGCTGCCTGAGTGAATGGGATGCCGGACGTCGCATTGATGAGTTTGCACTCGGGCAATACGACACGCCCGACCGACTGCTGATCCCCGAGAAGCTCTACGGAAGAGGCCGCGAGATTGGAACCTTGCTGGCCGCCTTTGGCCGCATGATCAAAAGCGGCGCGCCGCAGTTGGTGCTGGTTTCCGGCTATTCCGGTGTTGGCAAGTCCTCACTGGTCAATGAGCTCCATCGTCGCCTTGTTCCGTCCCACGGGCTGTTCGCATCCGGCAAGTTTGACGAGTACAAACGCGATATTCCCTATTCGACGCTGGTGGAGGCTTTTCAGAGCCTTGTGCGATCTCTCCTGAGCAAGAACGACAACGAGCTGACGAGCTGGCGTCAAGCCCTCCATGATGCACTAGGCCCAAATGGACGGCTCGTTATCGACCTCATCCCTGAATTGCGGCCGATCATAGGAGAACAGCCGCCCGTTGCCGAACTTCCCCCGCGGCAGGCGCAAAACCGCTTCCATCTCGTACTCCGGCGATTCATAGGCGTGTTTGCACGCTCGGAGCATCCATTGACGCTATTCCTCGACGATCTCCAGTGGGTCGACGCCGCCACGCTCGACCTGCTTGAGGACCTGTTGACTCGGGCCGATCTGCAATACCTGATGCTGATCGGAGCCTATCGGGACAGCGAGGTCGATGACGCTCATCCCTTACGGCGGAGGCTTGGCGGCATAAAGGAAGCTGGCGCAAACTTGCAGCAGACCATCCTTGGGCCGCTTGGCAGCGAACACATCGCTCATTTGATTTCTGACGCTCTTCGCTGCGATTTGAGACGTGCCGCGCCACTCGCGCAGCTGATCCACGCTAAAACGGCCGGCAACCCATTTTTCGTGGTTCAGTTCCTTCACGCCATTGCTGGAGCGGGACTAGTCCACTTTGATCATGACGCAGGATGCTGGTGCTGGCATCTGGATCACATTCACATCATGGGCCACACCGACAACGTCGTGGACCTGATGGTCGCAAAGCTCACCCGCCTGCCAGCCGACACACAGAAGACCTTGGAGCAGCTGGCCTGTCTCGGCAACATTGCCCAGATTACGATACTCTCAATCGTCCTCGGGCGCTCCGAGCAACAGGTTCATGCGGCTCTGTGGGAACCCGTTCGCCAGGAACTGGTCGAGTACCAGACGGGAGCCTACAGGTTTGTCCACGATCGAGTGCAGGAAGCCGCCTACTCCTTGATTGCGAATGATCGACGCGCGGCGCTCCATCTGCGAATCGGTCGGGAGCTGCTGGCGCAGACACCCGGGGAGAACCGCGAGAACGCTATCTTCGAGATCGTCAACCAGCTCAACCGCGGCGCGGCCTTGATCACGTCGCGAGACGAACGCGAGCAGCTCGCACAGCTCAATTTGACAGCCAGCCTGCGCGCGAGGGCGTCGGCGGCGTACGCGTCATCGCTCAACTATGCCGCTGCCGGTGCGGCCTTGCTACCGGATGACTGCTGGGAGCGATGCCCGCAGCTTGCTTTCGCGATCGACTTGCACCGCGCCGAATGCGAGTTCGTCACCGGCTCCATCGTGGAGGCAGAGCAGCGCTTGTCGAGGCTGACGACGCGGACCATGAACGCCACCGATCATGCCGTCGTCGCGCGCCGGCAGATCGATTTGTATACGGCGCTCAGTGAGCCGGACCGTGCGGTCGGCGTCGGTCTCAGGTATCTTGAACAGCTCGGGATTCGATGGGTCGCCCACCCGAGCGATGATGACGTCCAACGCGAATACGAGCACGTCCGATCTCGGCTCGGGAATCGGACGATCGAGCAGCTGCTGCACCTGCCATTGATGAGCGATGCACTCGCACTGGCGAACCTGGATCTTTTGACAGCGCTCATGCCGCCGGCGTTCTTCACCGATGCGAACCTTCGCTCACTGGTGGTTCTCAAAGCGGTGGATCTTAGCCTTGAGTGGGGGAATAGCGATTGTTCGTGCGTTCCTTACGTCATGTTAGGCGCCATTGCCGGCGCGCGCTTTGGCGACCATCAGGCGGGGCTTCGATTCAGCCATATCGGCACTGAGCTGGTCGAGCGGCGCGGATTCTCGCGCGTTCAAGCGAGGACCTACCTCAACTATGGCAACCTTGTCCTGTCATGGACCAAGCACCTCCGGCATGCCCGAGATGCGTTTCGCCGCGCATTTGAGGCCGCGAGCAACAGTGGTGATGTCACATTCGCGGCCTTCAGTTGCGCCAGCCTAAATACCAATTTCCTTGCGGCGGGCGATCCGCTTGCAGAAGCACAGCGCGAAGTCGAGCACGGATTGCGGCTCACCGAGAAGGCAAAGTTTGCGTTGATAGTCGACATCATGATGCCGCAGCTTGGGTTGATCCGGATGCTGCGCGGCGTGACGCGTCGCTTCGGCGACCTTCACGACAACCAGTGCGACGAGCTTCGGTTCGAACGGCGTTTGGCCGCCGATCCGGCATTCGCGCTGCCCGAGAGCTGGTACTGGATCCGCAAGCTGCAAGCATGCTTCTTTGCCGGCAATTATTCGCCGGCGGTCGACGCCGCATCCAAGGCGCGGAGACTGCCGTGGTCACCACCGCAGCTACTCGAGACGGCGGAGTACGAGTTCTATGCAGCGCTATCGCACGCTGCATGCTCGGATTCGGCACCCCCAGAACAACGTCAAGGGCACCTTGAGGCCTTGACCGCGCACCACAGGCAGCTCGGTTTGTGGGCGCAGAATTGCCCGGAGAATTTCGCGGACCGGGCTGTCCTAACGGGCGCCGAGATCGCCCGCCTACAAGGGAAAGAACTCGACGCAGAGCGTCTCTATGAACAAGCCATCCGCTCCGCCCGCGACAACGGCTTCGTCCACCACGAGGGCCTCGCTTACGAATTGGCCGCGCGGTTTTACGGCGCACGTGGTTTCGAGGAGTTTGCTCGCATCTATCTGCGAAGAGCGCGCGACTGCTATGTTCGTTGGGGAGCGGATGGCAAAGCGCGGCAACTTGAGGATATGCATCCGCACCTCAGGGAGGTGAGGTCAGAGCCAGGCCCGATGAGCACGATTGAGGCGCCGGTCGAGCATCTCGACCTCGCCACCGTCATCAAGGTCTCGGAAGCGGTGTCAGGCGAGATGGTGCTGGAGAAGCTCATAGAGACGCTCATGCGCACCGCCATCGAACAAGCAGGAGCTGAACGCGGCCTGTTGATCCTGACGCACGACACCGAGCCGCGTATCAAGGCGGAAGCCATCACAACCGGAGATAGACTTGCTGTCGAGCTGTGCGATACAGCCGCGACAGCGGCTCTGATTCCAGATCTGTTCTTCATTACGTTCTGCGAACCAGAGAATGCGTCGTTCTCGAGGATGCCACGGTCCAGCCTCCCTTTGCCACGGACCCTTACGTTAGTCAGCGCAAGGCTCGTTCCGTTCTCTGCTTGCCCCTGATCAACCACGCGAGAATTATCGGCGCGCTCTACCTTGAGAATACACTGGCACCGTACGCTGTTGCACCGGCGCGAATTGCGGTGATGAAGCTGCTCGCCTTACAGGCAGCAATCGCGCTGGAAAATGCGACTTTGTACCGTGATCTCGGAGAACGCGAAGCGAAGATCCGACGCCTTGTCGACGCCAACATTATCGGAATCATCATCTGGGAGCTTGAGGGTCCGATTCTGGAAGCCAACGATGCGTTTCTCAGCATCGTGGGATACGACCGTGAGGATCTCGCTTCGGGCCGCCTGCGCTGGACTGACCTGACGCCGACTGAATGGCTCGATCGCCACGAGCGGTGGTGGATCCCGGAACTAAAGAAGATGGGCCGCGTGCAGCCGTTCGAGAAAGAGTATTTCCGCAAGGATGGAAGCCGCGTGCCTGTGTTGATCGGTATGGCTGCGTTCGACGAGCAACGAGACCAGGGCGTCTCCTTCGTCGTCGACCTGACGGAGCGGAAACGGTCGGAAAAGGCATTGCGAGAGAGCGAGGAGCGTTTCCGGACTCTCGTACAATTCTCTTTCGACGTGTACTGGGAATCGGATGCGCGGCATCGCTTCATTCGCCAGGAGTTCGCCGAAGGCGAGGTCGACGCACCCGGGTCGGGCTCTGAACTCGGTAAAACTCGCTGGGAAGTGCCCTATTTAGAGCCCGACGAGGAGGCCTGGCGCAATCATCGGGAGACGCTCGATGCCCACCTGCCGTTCCGTGATTTCGAGCTCGCGCGCCCTACGCCCGACGGTGGCAAGCGCTACGTGTCTGTCTCCGGGCTGCCGGTGTTCGACAAATCCGGGCACTTCATTGGTTATCGCGGCGTTGGACGGCACATCACCGAACAGAAGCAGGCCGCAGAGGCCCTGCGCGAGATGCAGAAAGATCTTGCGCATGCCAACCGCCTCGCCACTATGGGTGAACTCACGGCCTCGATCGCCCATGAAGTGAGCCAGCCGATTGCCGCGGCATCCATGAATGCTGGTGCGGCCGCGCGATTCCTAGACAGAGATCCGCCGGATCTTGAGAGGGTCAGGGAATCGCTGGGCTGGCTCATGAACGATACCGCTCGGGCCAGCGACATCATCCAACGAATTCGCGATCTCATCAAAAAAGCACCGCCCCGGAAGGATCGCTTGGATATCAACGAGGCGATCAGGGACGTCATTGAGCTTACCCGCGGCGAAGCGATGAGAAACGGCATCTCGGTGCAGGCGGAACTTGCAGACAGCGTGCCGCTTGTGGAGGGCGACCGCGTCCAATTGCAACAAGTGGTTCTCAACCTGATTATCAACGCGGTCCAGGCAATCGGCACGGTCGCGAATGGAGCTAAGCAAGTGCTGATCACCACCGCGCAGGCTGCACCTGACAGTGTTCTCGTCGAGGTGAAGGACTCGGGGCCGGGGATGGGCTCGGAAAGCTTCGAGCGCGCCTTCGCCCCCTTTTACACGACGAAGCCCGATGGTTTGGGGGTGGGACTGTCGATCTGTCGTTCGATCATCGAAGCGCATGCTGGGCGCCTGCGGGTGACCGCCAACTTGCCCCGCGGCGCGATTTTTAGCTTCACAGTGCCGACCCATCCAGCGAATACTGAATGATGCGCCCGATGCCAGGTCCAATTTCGCGCATCCCATTGATCCAGCGGTTTCACTTGGCCTTGCTGCGCGCAGACGAGATCCGCAGCACTCAAGTCTCTATGGCTCAGGCCGCGCCGCCCTCGTGCCCCTCCCGCGGTTTCCTTGTATGGGTCTTTGTCAAGGAGGCGGCGTTTGTCAAGGAGGCGGCGTTTCAAGAGGCGACAGGTCGATACGCATCTTTTCATTCATCAGTTTCTTTGTTCGATGAGAGCCGTTTCTTCGTCCCGACCTGCACTTCGCTTGCGCTGACGCGCGCAGAAGCTGTCAAGGTTGGCCGTCGCACGAATCTTGCGATAGGCTCCGCCGTTGCCAGGCCACACCTTGACAGCTTCGAGCACGACGGCACGCTTGGTGCGATCGGGATGACGATCGGAGGGGAGCCCGCTTGCGGGCGCGAGCAATCGCGCCACAACCTTGTATCCGGTGGGTCCAAGGACCCGAACCATGATGCAGTCATGCGCATCGGCAGCGAAGCTCCGAAGCGGCGGACCCATTCTCCCTTTCGGCATTGAAGCCAAGGAAACGCGACGGGAACCCGCCACCTCGAACCGTCATCGGCGATACCGTCACCAGCGGACGGACAAGGCCGAAACCGTTGGGCGTCCTTCAGTGACCTCCGTTCATGAGGCCGGCCGCAGAACGACGCCGTCCGGCACTACGCCCTCCCGCACCAGCCGCCACAGGGCGATCAGTAGCTTGCGCGCCAAGGCCACGATCATGGTCTTGCGCGCCCCGCGGGCGTTCTCGGTACGGCTTCGAAACCACTGCGCCAAGACGCTGTCCTTCTGGAACCTGAGAAATCGCCACGCCAGTTCGATCATGCCTCGTCTCACTCGAGCATTGCCGGAGCGGGCCAGTCCTTTCTCCCGTCGTTTTCTGCCGCTCTCGTCGGGCGAGCCGGTGAGGCCGGAATAACGCGCTACCGCCCGTCGGTCGCGCATGCTTCGCGACAGTACCTCCTGCACCAGCATGTCGGCGGTCTCGACACCAACCCCGATCACCCGCGCCAACAGCCGCACCATTGCGTGTGGTCCAACACTGGGCGCTTGCGTGAGACGCTCCAGGCGAGCCTCCTCGATCTGCCCTATCTGATCGCTGACGAGTCGCCGGCGCGCCATGTCGCGACGCAGCTCAGCCAGGGTGTTGGGCGGGATCGGCTCGCCTTCAGGGGTGCGCAAGCCATCAAGCCGTTCGGCGGCTTTCTTCAGCTTGGGATTGAAGCCGCGGATGCCGAGCCGGATCAACGCTGCTTTCATTCGGTTGACAATCCGACTTCGTTCTCCGATGAGGCTCTCGCGCTCACGGTTGGGGCGCTTGGCATCCTCGTCCTTGATTGTCGGGATCGCGACCATCTTGCAGTGATCACGCTCGCCGCGCAGCCAGCCGAGAAAGCTGCGTTTGAGCAGTTCGGTGTCGAGCCGATCGGTCTTGGCGCGCCGATGCTCGCGCGACACCGCCACGCTCGACGCGTGAATGACATGCGCCTCGATGTCGCGCGCCCTGAGCCATCGGGCCAGCCAGAAACCGTCACGGCCGGCCTCGAAAGCGACCGCGATGCGTTCGATTCCGTGTCCCGCCTTCAGCGCCTCTTCTCGCCAGCGATTGAGCAGCTTCAGCAAGGCGTTCTCGTCGACCTCAAGCTTCTTCGACGGTTGCCGTTCGAGGCCAGGCACAATCCCCGCAACGAGCCAGCTCGACAGGCTCATCTCGATCACGGCGATCAGCGTGCCGTCCGGTTTGAGGGGCGCGAGGGATCGGCTTAGATCGTTCAACTTCTGCATGGGGTGCTCCATCGGTTCACATCAGCCCCGACGAATGCCATATCCTCACCGCCGGCGGCCGTCCCATAGCATCTCCCTTGAGGTTTGCGGATGCCATCCCCGTGCTTGCGTGGCTTCACCGTCCTAGGGGCGGAATCAGAAAACACGCAAAACCACTGTGCCTGCTTTGGTGGGATCGTCGTGTAGTACCCCACACTTCCTCCGCTACGCGGCGAGCGTCGAACCATTTCAATTGATCTTCGTGAACCGAATATGAACTGACTGTAGAGGATGACTTCTCCGTCATGCCACTTCCATTCAAATGATCAGGAAAACACGCTGACATTCTCATACAGACTGACGCGGCACGGAATTGAATAGTCGTCCGTTGCGGGCGAGAAGCGGAACTCACGATGCTGCGGACGCGTAGGGTTCCGATGGCCTATGTACGCGGGCCGCAGCCCGCCCAACATTGGGCCTTCGCTGTCACGCTCCTGACCATTTTCAGTCAATGACGATGCAAGGCTTCAAATCAGCAAGTCATGAGGCGCAGATACAATGCTGTGATACGGACCATTATTGCCGTGGTTGGCCGCGTGTTCGTCCGGTGCATTAGGGACCATTTTGACTATCGCCTCGAGGTCCTCTTTCTGACCGGGCGGAATGTGGGGATCGAACAGATCACTAAGATCCTTAAGCTCGGCCACCGCAACGAGAGTGGAAGGAGCTGCCTCGCTATCGAACCGGAACACCGGTTCTTGATCGGCGCTGCCTGTCCGGGACGCGGCTTTGGCCGGCTGCACGTCTTCAGATGCGATTGCAGCAGATTGCGCATCCGGCTGCGAGGAGTGCCCCGAATCGCCGTGCTCTACGGCGCCTGGTTCTGCCGTCTTCACTGCCGCTGACGCCCCCGCAACGTCCGAAGCCTGAGCGTGATGCTCCGCCCCATTGCCGACGCCGTTGTCCGGCTTGGAGTCAGCTTCAGTCGATTCCGTGGCAGCAGCCTTTGCAGACCCTGACCCGAAGCGTGTTGGGAGTTACCATGGTCCGCACAGTCGGCCGCTGCGACGCTCGATCCGGCGTTCTCCGCTGCGTCCGGCGCGTTTGCAAAGTGCTGCGAGTTGCCGTGTTCGACTTCGCCCGCTTCTGCCTTGTCCGCTGACCCTTGCGGAGCGTCCAAGGCCGAAGCGTGATGCTCGGCGCCATTGCCGACGCCGTTGCCCGGCTTGGAGTCAGCTTCAATCGATTCCGCAGCGGCAGCCTTTGCAGACCCTGGCTCCGAAGCGTGTTGGGAGTTACCATGGTCCGCACTGTCGGCCGCTGCGACGCTCGATCCGGCGTTCTCCGCTGCGTCCGGCGCGTTTGCAGACTTTGAGTGCTCCGAGTTGCCGTGTTCGACTTCGCCCGGTTCTGCCTTGTCCGCTGATCCTTGCGGAGCGTCCGAAGCCGAAGCGTGATGCTCGGCGCCATTGCCCGGCTTGGAGTCAGCTTCAATCGAATCCGCAGCGGCAGCCTTTGCAGACCCTGTCTCCCAAGCGTGTTGGGAGTTACCATGGTCCTCACTATCGACCGCTGCGATGCTCGATCCGACGTTCTCGGCTGCGGCCGGCGCGTTTGCAGAGTGCTGCGAGTTGCCGTGTTCGACTCCGCTTGATTTCGCCTTGTCCGCTGACCCTTGCGGAGCGTCCAAGGCCTGAGTGTGATGCTCGGCGCCGTTGCCCGGCGTGGAGTCAGCTTCCGTCGATTCCGTAGCGGCAGCCTTTGCAGATCCTGGCTCCGAAGCGTGTTGGGAGTTACCATGGTCCTCACTATCGACCGCTGCGATGCTCGATCCGACGTTCTCGGCTGCGGCCGGCGCGTTTGCAGAGTGCTGCGAGTTGCCGTGTTCGACTCCGCTTGATTTCGCCTTGTCCGCTGACCCTTGCGGAGCGTCCAAGGCCTGAGCGTGATGCTCGGCGCCGTTGCCCGGCGTGGAGTCAGCCTCAGTCGATTCCGTGGCAGCAGCCTTTGCAGACCCTGCCTCCGAAGCATGCTGCGAGTTACCGCGGTCGGCGCTGTCCGCCGTTACGACGCTCGGTTGGACGATCTCGTTCGGCCCAGTCGACGAAACGCTCGTGCCCGTTTTGGTCGGCTCACTGTTGGATGTGAGATTTCCAACGGCCGCAGCTGTCGCGCTCTGAGCCGGGTCGGTCGATGATACGCGAACCAATTCGCCGGACGCACCATCGCTCTCATCCGACGCATCCGCCGAATCGCCAGTAGAGGCTCGGAAGCTTGCCGTCCCGCCCGAGCCGGTCCGGGACTGCCCGAACTGGAACCTCAAGCCGTCGTCGGCCGGAATGGCCCAAACGCCGGCCGTTCCGGGCGTGCTCTCGCTCGCCTCAATGCCGGCGTGGACCTTGTCCTTGCTCAGAACGGTGTCATCGATGGCGCTCGCCGATGTCAGCGCTTCTTCGAGCTTCTCAAGGGTGATTGCGACGGCTGTGCCTTCTCGCTGGCCGACGGAATCCGATTCCGCCACCGATACAATCCCCTGCAGATGGATTTCCAGCACGCCGCGATCCCCGATATCAAGGACACGACCGGTCGGATTCACATAGACGACCGTTTCATTGCTTGCCGCGTCGTAGATCCAGGCAAGGGTATGTGGCGGTATGGACTTGCTTGCCGCTGTCATATGCAGCCACGCAAGCGCTCCGAAAGCCGCAAGATTGATCCTGCTCGACCCAGATGCGAAATCGGAGTGGGAATATGTACGATTCGAATCGGCCGGAGAGCGATGAACAATGTTCCCATCAACGTTGCCGCCGCCCATCAGTTGATCGCGGTCGTATCCGGCAACACCGGCATCGTGACCGGCGTCAAGCAAGGCAACGGGTTTTCTGAGTGTGTCACCCTCGGCGCCATGACTCACCAGGCTCCGAGCGTCTTCTCCAGAGGTCACGTGCGCTGAAGAGAGGCGGGACTCGTGCGAAGGGACGCCCGCGGCCGAGTTGTCGACATGCTCGATGTCGGCATGAGTGATCGCGGCCAGTTTTGTGGCCGCATTCTCTCCGGCGACGGCCACGACAGTGTCGATCGAAGCTTGATCCAGCTCATGCGCCTGCGCCGCGAGATGGGGGTCGTGCAGTGCGTAGATCAACGCGCCGGCGAGAATGGCGAAGTCGCCATACCCTCCCTGAATCGGCATCGGATTGGAGGTAAGCCGGGGGAATTGATGTTCCGCGGTCAGGTCACCTCCGGTCTGTGTGTCGCTGGTTCGCCGGTGTGGAGGCGCAGCAAGATCGGGCGTGTTCGATCCGACAGGACCGTTGTTTTTCCACGGCTTCGATCCTGCGGAGTCCTCAGCCACGTGCAGGGCTTCCATTGCCGCCGCAATTTTCGCGGCTTGGCCCAGCTTGGCCAAAGAATCTCTCTGGCTGAGCGGGAGCATCTCGCCCAATTCCCAGGCGACGAGGTGCCGGAGAATGGCTCTTTTCCAGGGCTCATAACCGGCGTGCTCTCCCGCGGGGCCGATGCTGTCGTCATGCGGAAGCATGTTGTTCGCTTCCGATGCCTTGAGTTCGTCCGCAATGGTGATCGCCAGAAACGCCAGCGCGAGCGTGCCGAAGCCCGAGGAATGTTTTAACAGCGCGAGGGTCGCGAGCACCGTCCTGTTGGTGATCTCGAGCTTATGAAATATATTCGACAGGTGTACTTTGACTGTCCCTGGTGAAACGTTTAGCCGGCGCGCGATCTCCTTGTTCGACATTCCCTCTGACACCAGTCGCACGATTTCACGTTCCCGGTGCGTCAATAGCTCCAGGCTGTTTTCAGTTTTCCCGATGCCGTCAGCTTCCGTGCCTGCCGGCGAGAGATCGACATGCGTCGGCGGCACACTGTGCTTCGTCAACAGCCGCAGCAATCGCAGCATGGTCTCGGCGGAGGCGTGCTTCGAAATCGCGCTGCAGGTGCCAGCAGTAATCGCTCGGGTTAGATCGTGGTTGGATCGGACTCGGTAAAGAACACGAGGCGCGTGGGAAGATTCTCAGCTTTCGCAATCGCCAGGATCTCGGCTGCGGTCAGATCTGGCAGGGTGTCGGCAATAAGCGCGACGTCGGGTGTCAAATTCCGAATGGCTTCGAGGCAGCTTGTCCTATCGCTGCATGATGCGACAAGGTCAAAGTCCTGCTGTGCTCCGAGTATCGATTTCAGGCCCTGCAGAACGATGGGTTGTTGATCTACGATCACAAGCCGGTCGCGCTTGAAGGTGCCCTGCTTCGCAGACACGTCTAGCATGGACTCTGCCTCGGCCCGGCCATCTATGTACTTTGGCATATGGCCGAGGCCGGCCGAGGTATTAAAATACAATTAATCGAATGAAGAAAGGGGCTTGGCGGGGCAAAACCGACATTGGAACCGCGAGCTTTTAGGGCATTTTGGTGAGAAAACATGTCATTTGACCCGATGGCAATTGCGATTGACTGGCTCGATGCCTACCGCGCCGGCAATATCGAGGCGATCTTGGAAATGTATGCCGAAGATGCCGTGGTTCACTGCGGCTGCAGCGCTAGCGGCGTCAAAACCATTACCAGCCGCAAGGCACTTCGTGCCTATTGGACCGATCGCCTCCGAAACCATCCGGCAGGCAATTTGGACGATCTCAATCCCTCGCACAACGACGGGACCATTATCTCCTACATCACCAATCTTGGTGTCATGAGTGCGCTTTTTGCGTTTGACGGCGCCGGCAGGATCAAGGAGCTAAATTGCAATCCCTCACGCTAGGCCCGCGGCGTGATCCAAGCCGCAGTGGGACACGTGTTCGACCAAAGGTGCCAACATCCGCAACGGGTCAATCGGGTCGGTTCGCCCGTAGCTGGACGACTGCCGGTCTACTCCCACTCCGGACATGTCGCTGTAGCACGCAAGCTGAAGCGATAGGCCAGGAAGAGACATTTCTGGTGAGTTGTGTTTGCCGTCGATGAGATCATGCTCTTCCGATTGATTAGGTCGATAACTATTAATCCGGACCCGCAAGACTCCGAGACGGAGTTTCCGGCTTCGGTTTGCAGTGGAGCCGCTTTCGCTCGAGCGCTGAATACGGGCGAGGACGATCATGATGATGACCCGATCGCGACCTGAAATGGTGAAGTTCGAGCACCCATTTCTGATCGCGAGCTTCAAACGGACACAGCCAAAGGGCGGACTCCCGCGCCGCTGCAATCGCCACCGGTCGATCAAGTAGGCCCCACTCTCCGAGCGGCAAAGGTATGACTAATCCTGTCTGCACGCCGAGACGCCGGCAATGTCTCCGCAAATGTCCATACTTGATCTCGATTGGCCGCTCTGGTTGGATAAGTTGCCGTTCGGCAACTCGTATTTTGGATAATCATGGTAAATGAATTAAATGGATACCGCCATTCATTGGGTGCACTTTCACAAGAAAACATCGTGACCGTCCACCGCACTGGCATCGGGAATCGGCTACTGGCAGCGCTGCCGCCGGCGGATCTCGGCTTGCTCACGCCCTACTTCCAGAAGGTCTCGTTTGAACCCGACGCCGTCCTGGTGCGGTCGGGCGATGAGATGGACCCAGTTTATTTTCCCCATAGCGGCGCAATCGCCTTCATGCTCGATATGCCGGACGGGCAAACGGTCGCGACCACCTTGATGGGACGGGAAGGCGCTTTGGCGTCTTTCTCCGTGCTGGGCCCCTCCCTTTCATCCGTGACCGCGATTGCTCGCATCGGCGGCACAGCATCAATGATTTCCGCCGCCAAACTTCGGGATGCCTACGCGCAGAGCGCAGCCATCAGGAATGTCGTGCAGCTCCACGCCCGCGCGGTGTTATTGCAGCTCCAGCATGTAGCCGCTTGCAACGCGCTGCACCGGGTGGATGGCCGCATGGCGCGGTGGCTCCTGCAGCTTCACGACCGCGTTCCCAATGACCTTCTTCCGGTAACGCAGGAGGCGCTTGCGCAACTCCTTGGGGTGCGGCGGACGACAGTGACTCTGACGATGAGCAAGCTACGGGAGACCGGAGCCGTACCGTCCGACCGGCGCGGATTTGTAGAGATCGATCGAGCGCGGCTCGAGAGGATCGCATGCGATTGTTATGCGCTCATGCAGCGCAAGCTCGATCGGATGTACTGCCAGGAATTATCGGAGCCGCAGCCTACCCATGCGCCGCTCCGGGAAAGCGCCATCGTGGCCGCCGCCGGAGCGGGCGGTGAAGACGGAGCCGTGTCACGGGCGGGAAAATAGAAACCCTTGCAATGACGGCCTTCGGTCATTCGCGTCGATCTGCCCTGAGTTCGTGACCCGGGCTACTCTTGGCGGCAGACATATTGCTGGACCGCCCCACGGGCTCGATGACCCACAGGCGCAAGTGCGACTTTACTGCGCAAGTATGACGCAAGCAGTGGCCATCATTGGCGCATACCGCGCGATCGAGGACCGGAGCTTGTTGACGACGCGGATGGCGAAGGCCAGGGGGAGCGGATTGTTTAGGCGAAGGAAGGCGACTTTCTTCACATACCCTTCGACATGCCATTTGGCATGGGCACGGCGACGAAAAGAAATCACGTCACCAACTCCAAAGCGTCTTGGCGGCATGCCTTCGCTCTCAAGCACAATGGATCCCTCGATGATCATGATGGTTTCATCGACATCGTAGTACCAATTGAACTTGCCTTCAGTGCAGGACCAGATCAGGGTCTTGGCAGTGCCACATGTGCTGGTCGACAACACGTGCGAGCGCGCTTCCGGGTTGCCTTCAATGATCCAGGATGGGTCGATCGGGGATGGCCTGAGGTCCACGTCGCAATGGGCGGCTTCAATCAGCGCAAGCTGCATGGGTCTCCTCCAAGCTGAATGGGTGCCTCAATGGCTGAACGGACCGATCGAGAAACAGCCGGGCGCGAGCAATTGCCGGGCTTTCCCGGCACTCACACAATCAATGTTTCATACGACTTTGAAGACACCACTTTGCCGCAAGCTGCCGTCGCCGACGGAGAATGCGGATTACCCCTAAGGCATATTCTCGTGCCGTTTCGCACCCGTAACCAACTTACCGGCTAGTCCGCAACGGGTCAGAACTGAGTGCTATGCCGCATCCCGTCTACCGCCAACAGCCGACGTGAGAACGGCGGGAGCTCTCGACGGCCTGATTTGATCTCCTTGTTGGCCTTACCGAACGGCCTACGGAGGTTCTTCGTGACGCGTTCCTCCATATCCAATATCCGCCATCGTTCTGGCGAGCGGTTAGCGCAGTGCTGCACCTGAGCTGCGCTCTCCGGTTCACTGCGATGTGCAATCTCGATCAGCAGCCTGTTCAACAAATGTGTGATCCGTCGACTTTCCGAGTGCCGGGATCGCACGTGATCTGCCGGCGCATTTCGGTGAGATCGAGAGTTTCGGTTTCGACGGCCTCTTCAAAATGACACTCGCACGTGGCCAACAAACGAAGCCGATGCGCCGAGCATGTTGCGCGAGGGCTTCGCCTGGGCAGGGGCCGGACGGGCAATGCCCGATGCGCAAGACTAACGCTCCAATGCGCCGCTGCAATCAAACGCTCAAATTAAGATTGATGTCCCCGCTGCGGGTTAGTTCTGGAACTGGTCAGGCTTGGTCTGCTCACGATGCTCTTGCGGGGTGAGGTTAATTCTTTTTCGTCGCGATGCTCGCAGGTTGATCCAAAGCAGCACCAAACCTGCAATGATGAAAAAGACTGTCAGACAATTCAGCAAAAGCGGGATCATGAAGAGCCGATCTCAATCCTCATGGGCCGTCGATGCATGGCGCCTGCGCCCATCTAAAATTTTGCGTATGTTGCAGCCTAACAATATCGAACAGCACCTTCTGCCTTCATGATGGCGTTTGTCCGGTCAGTATTTTGAGCAGCGAGACCGGGTAAGCTCGGCACATGTCACGGCGGGGCCTTGTGCCGAGCCGCCGCTGTGCGTCATAAACACCGCGGGACGGCGATTCTCGATGCGTTCTGAGGGGATCCAACGTGGACGAGCAATCCCATAGTAGCGCGCGCTGCTGCCACGAAGTTCCTCGTTCTCGACAACGATACCGGCGATCCGCTGCACTCGGAGGCACCACATGATTGAGCCCCCTGCTGCTGTTGCCCGCCAGGTGGAGTCGCCTTAACTTGGTGCTCAACCCTAACAAAACGCTTTGGCGGCCGCAGCTGAATCCGTGTACTCGTGGAAGGCTACGATCTGACCGGCGCGGATGGTGAGGACGTGCGCGAAGTCGCTCTCGTAGGTGCGCCCATTGGCTTTGACCTGCCAGACGTAATGACCGAGCACGACGACCTTTTCGCCCTGGGCGATGAATTCACTTGGCTCGAATGAACGCGGATCCTGTACCGTGGCGAGGGTCGAAAAGAACTCGCCGACCGCACCGCGCCCCTGTCGCTTGCCGGCAAAAGGCACGTTCTCAACCTCTGGCAACTGCCACGTGACGTCCTCTGACATAGATTGCAACAGCGTCGGGATCTCACCGGCTTTGAAGTTGGCGTAAGCCTGCTCAACAAACTGTCGGTTCTCATGTTCGCTCATCTGCACCCTCCTAACGCATTTTGGGTGAAACCGCCGTCATTTCACAACTGATATGCGAACCTGTCAACGCGCGAGCGCGAGCATTCTCGGATTCCCATTTGCAGAGATCCGCCGTAGCTTCCGTCGAAATCGGGAGATGGTGATGAAGGCTAGGAGCTGAAAGTCATCTCCAGTGTTCGGCACACCGCAAGTCGTGCTCCGCCGCATCCGCAGAGCAGCTCGGTTTACGCGAGCCCGACCTCGTAAGCGGACGCGCCGAAATGAATTGCCTGGCTACCAGTTTGAGAACGCCGCCGAACTCTACTCTGGAGCCATTTCGATCGAGCTATTTTCAATTCGAATGTACGAAGCCACAAACCAGCCAGTGGAGTGAGGCCGAGGTGCTCCTTAACAATCATTGGTATTCCAGGTTACAACGATAGAATTCGACGACGCGATGCTTCATTGATACGCGGACACGAAAGCCCGCGGACAACCAGGCTTTCGCTTGTGGACCTGCCCCCTTTAGTGTGCTCCACCAGCCAGTGAATCTGTAAGCCGACATCGGCAGAGGCTTTCCCAGTATCGATTCGACCTCTGAAAAGGTTAGCCGAAGGCTTTCGCGGCTTTCCGTTAGCAGCCTCTCATGGAGGGGGTGGTAAGTCGAGCTTGGCATTGGTGAGCGCGATCTGAGTGCCGGAATTCGTCACTGCAGTTTTTGACCGAGGTCTCTTAAGAGCGCGTGGAGAAAGTCGCTGGCATGATCATAACGTGCGCTGCCATTCGCGACTTGACGGGTGTGCGGCTCCATTACGTGACCGACTGGTTCCGGGTTGAGCAGTTCAGCCCCTCCCGACCATTGCTCCAGCAATCGATCAGGAATGTCTTCAGCCGATCCAAACAGGTTCAACAAACGATGTTCGCCATCGTGCTTGTGGTCGTGATGTGACTTCGCTGCATAAAAAGCAAACAATCCACGAAGCGCATCACGGGAAACGGCGGGTTTTGCCATCGCAATGTTCCCCAATAAATCCAGCAGTCTAATTCCTGAAGTTTGGAGTCTCGGCAAAAGAAAAGCTAGTGGAATCTATTCGGCGGCCTGAAAAAGGAGGTCAGCAGAACTGACGTTGACGCGTGGGCGCGTCTGACGCTAGTCCGCGCTGATGCCCAAGCATATTAAACGGAGCCGGGCAGCGGCAAGGGTGAGCTGAACGTCGAAATGGCTCATGGCATTTGGCGGCGATGATAGCCTGGAGGGCGGGCGAAACCCTCGTCAGGCTCTGGGCCACGGCGTCGCAAGCGAGCCATCAGCATCGGTGATCCTGTCACCGGGCCCACTGTCCCCTTCCCGTCTGCTCTTACGGAAAAGATGTCCAAATTGGTCGGCGCGAGGTTTGCGATCAGAGACGGCGCGATCATCATCATCATCAAAAAAGACAGTCGTCAGGCTGATGCCGTGCTTGGAGCGAACTGACCCGCAGCTGGTCAACCCTTCCCTGTAACCCGAGTCCATCGGAAACCTAACCAGCGCACATCCCAAGGCCCCAATAGGGCCCGACTATCATTTTCCCTGCGAACAGGGAAATTTGCAGGAAAACGCCCCATCGCCAGGGACCGTCCACACAAGAGAATACGCATAAGCACCTGAGAATCCTAAGGAATCCAAGCGTTAGTGCCGCGTTTCGTCCAAATCGGAACAGGGAATTTTCCGCTGGCGAACAGGGAATCTGATCTGCCGCGAGCAGGGAAAATCCGTAAGCGTCGTAAGCGTGCATTCTCCGCACACTTTTCCCGTGCTTTCGTAAACACGATCGTGTCCTGTGGCGCGGTGTAGCTGGCGGTGGATCACCGCGTTCGCCGGCGAGAGCCCGGTCAGCTAGGCGTGAGGCTGACGCTCGGGATCATCGGTCAACGGCGGGGGAGTGTTCGATGATGCAGGCTATCCCAAACACTTATCCTGACCACTGACGAGAAGCAGCGCGATGTATGGATGCAGGCGTCCTTGATTGGCGGCATGCCTGGTGGTGATGCTGTTGAGGTTGCACATGGAGAACACCAGCCTCGCGACCTACTCGACCTCGATCATCCGCCCCTTGGTGGCGCGCAAGCTGCGAACATAATAGCCTTGTGCCTGAACGGCTGACTTGATTTCGTCGCTGACCTTGAGAACTCGTTTCCTGCTCTTGCGCCACTTATGCGCCGAGTAAAGCACGGGTACGGCAGAGTCTGTACCTAGAACAAGCAAGTCGCGCTTGTCATTGCGATAGACGTCAAACATTTTCCGCCCCCGCTGATCATATTGAACCTAAGAATGAAATATATTTTGTCGTCTCAATGGACGAGCTTAGTATCTCAAATGGCTGTGCAGGTTGTAAATCTGCAACGCCCCGCGACTTTTCCTCCCTGCGTTCCGGATTTGGAACGAGCTGATGCAAGCTTGGATCATCGCCAATTGCGCGCGCTAGGCAGTCGGTTCAGCGAAACCTTAAACTGCACGAGACAGCGGTTCTCAGGCTTCAGCCGGCCGCGCCAGTGCGGCGATGGCGCGTTGCGGATGTTGGTGACAGGCGAGCCGCCCGTGCTCGGTAGTGGTGACGCAACGCATCGCGGTCAACTCGTCGGTGTGCGGACCACCAGAGCCGGATAGTCCGGGAAGACTCCCGGCATTGCCAGCAGGTTTGCCGACATCTCGGTTGGCCCGACAACCCGATCCAATGCTGCTGCCCTTGTCCTCAATTGACATGGGGCTCGCTTATCGGGCACGCTTTACGTCCACATCCATGCTGGGGGAGGGTTTTACAGGTCCGCGCGGCGCCCGCCCGCAAACGCACAGCTTGCAAAACGATCGTCTGGTGCCCTCTTTGATGCCCCGACGGCACAACTGCTGAAGTTGACAGATGGCTCCATCGAGAATGGATACCGGCCGGCTCAATCACCACGTGGAGGATGATCTGTCCCGCACTCTTCCGCCCGCCGTCGCTCATCCACCGGCGGACGATCACGTCGCCGAAGACCGAGAGACGCAGCCATTCTCCGATCGAAGTGACAGTGCGCCCATAATTCATCCGCCCCAAGAGGCCCCTGCCCTGTCGTCCGCGACCTTCGATTCCGGGGTAACCGCAATTGCGATGTGGATGCAACGAGCACGCCGCATCTGGCGTGGGCACCTCCAGCGCGAACAACTTCCCGAGCTGACCGCAAGGCCGATCGCAAATATCGAGCGATGGTTGCTCGCATTGCTGAGCGTTGTCGTCATCGTCATCTGCGTTTCTGCGACCATAGTCTTCATGCAGGTCAAGTCGCTCAAAGCGGACATCGCAATCCTGCAACGCGATATCATTGCGCTTAAGCTACGCGTAGCCAGACTTGATCAGATCGCGAGCGCCAACGAGGCACGTGATAAGCCAAGCAGTGAAATACCGAAGCCGCCGGCGGAAACTCGTCCTGACCGGGCTTCGCTCAACCTATCGCGCGAAGAGATTCAGTTGATCCGGGACTATATCAAGCCTGCCCCAATCGCAGGCTCCGCAACTGAGTCCATCAAGGTCGGCGATCCCATCACGGGGCCGACGATTCCATTTCCGTCTCCGGTCACGGAGAAGGTGCGGAAACTGATCGGCGCGAGGTTTGCAATCAGAAACGGCACGATCATCATCGTCAGCAAGGACAGTCGGCAGGCTGACGCTGTGCTTGGACCGAATTGAGCCTTAGCTGGCCGACGTCCCGGCCGGCTCGCCTCCATCGCCAAGCAAATCAAGGCGTGTGAAGGCCGGCTATCATTTCCGTGGCAGCGGCGCGCGTCCAGCAAGACCCCACGCTCCTTGAAAGTACGCATACGATGAAGGCCGCGTGATTGACGCATGCGCGCGGGCACGACGAGCTCTATGATGGCATTGCCTGAAGATCAGGCGGCCTGCTGATCGGCGGGCGGGTCGCCTTGGCGCAGGAGCTTCCATTCCCACGGCAGCAGTTCGTGCAGACGCGATGCGGGAAGATCGGCGATCCGGGCGACGATATCGGCGAGCCAGGCCTTGGGATCGACGTCGTTGAGGCGACAGGTGGTGATCATCGTCAGCATGATGGCGGCACGGGCGGCGCCGCGCAGGCTGCCGGCGAAGGTCCAGTTTCGCCGTCCCAAGGCGATGCCTCTCAATGCGCGCTCAGCACAATTGTTGGTCAAGCAGATCCTGCCATCGTCGAGGAAGCGGGCGAAGTCGTCCCAGCGCCTGAGCATGTAATTCATAGCCTTCAGGACCTCGGAGGAGCGTGAGAGGGTTTCTCGCTCACGCAGCAACCAGGCGTGCATGTCCTCGAGAAGCGGCTTGCTCTTTTCCTGGCGCATGGCGCGCCGCTCGTCGGCGCCGCAGCCGTTGATGGCGCGCTCGATCTCGAACAACGCATCGAGGCGTCTGACCGCCTCCAGCGCGATCGGAGAGACCGGTTTACCCTTCTTACCTTTCCGGGCATTTTTCTCGATGTCAGCCAGCTCGAAGAAGCCCCGCCGCGCATGGGCGAAGCAAAACGCCGGCGTAATCGGCAGCACCTTCTTCTGCGGATCGAACAGCGGCTCGAAGCCGTTGTAGCAATCGGCTTGCAGGATACCGGCGAAGGCGGCCAGATGCTTCTGGGGATGCTCGCCTCGACGGTCGCTCGAGGCGTAATAGACCGCCGCCGGTGGCGCAGGCCCGGCGAAGGGCCGGTCATCCCGCACATATGTCCAAATCCGACCGGTCTTGCACTTGCCCTTCGCCAGGATGCGGATGGTGGTGTCGTCGCCATGAAGGCGCTCGGCCGCGAGCACATGACGCTCGATCAGGTGGAAGAGCGGCATGACGGCGAAGGTCCCGTGGCCGACCTGGTCGGCCAGCGTCGACAACGGCAGGTCGATCCCCTCGGCCTTAAAGCGCGTGCTCTGGCGGTTGAGCGGGATATGCATGCCGAACTTGTCGAACAGGATCGTCGCCAGCAATTGTGGGCCGATGAAGCCGCGCGGCGTGGCATGGAACGGCGCCGGCGGCTGGCTGATCTTCTCACAATCGCGGCAGGTGAACTTTTCGCGCACCGTCTCGATGACCTTGAAGCGACGCGGGATCTCCTCCAGCGTCTTGGTCACATCCTCGCCGATCTTCGCCAGCCGCGATCCGCCGCAGCAGGCGCAGCTCGTCGGAGCCTCGATAACGATGCGCTCGTGTTCGATGTCGTCCGGCCAGGGCTTGCGTACCGGCCGCTTGCGCGTGAAGGCGCGCACGCTCTGGGTCTTCGCCGCCGCGGCCTGAGCTGCAAGCTCATCCTCGCTCGCCGTGGTGGCGAGTTCTTCGAGTTCCAATTCCAACTGCTCGATCAGCCGCGCCGTACGCTCGGAGCGCTGCCCGTACAGTTCGCGCTTGAGCTTCTCGATCCGCAGCTCGAGATGCGCGATCAGCGCCGCATTGTCCGACAGCTCCGCCCGCGCGTTGGCCGCTTCGGCTTGCCAATTGATGGCTTCGGCCTGTACCCGGGTGACCTTCGCCGCGGCCGCATCGCGTTCGATCTCGACCCTCAGCCGCGATCTGCGTTCAGCCCGCAACGCCTCACGTTCGATCAACAGCGCCGCCTGGGCGCTGGCAAGATCCGAAGGAAGATCATCCGGCTTCAAACTCATGAAGCGAGTGAATCAGATTTTCCGGTAGGTTCAATCGCAGAATGCTATCCAACTCGCGTTGGACGCAAAGTTTCTTGAGGATTCCGCCAGTCGATCCCGGATAGCAGGTAAGAAAGCTGCGCCGGAGAGATCGTCACGGCTTCACCGGCAGCCGAAGGCCAGATGAATCTTCCTCTTTCGAGTCTTTTTGTAAACAGGCACGCTCCCTGAGAATCGTGCCAGATGATTTTTATCAGATCTGAACGGCGCCCCCTGAAGCAAAACAAATGCCCCCCAGTGGGTCATGCTTCAAGACCTCCTGCACCTGCAAAGCCAGGCTCGGAAAGCCGCGCCGCATATCGGTATGGCCCGTCGCCAGCCACACCCGCACGCCAGAGGGGATCGGAATCATCGCAGCGCCTTCAACACCGCCGACACCAGCAAGGGCGGCGCCGACCCGCAAATCCTGATCCGTCCGCTCCCCGTCAATTCCACCACGATCACTTCACCGGACGGTGCCGCTTCCTTGATCGGCTCCGCCTCAATCGCCGCTTCCACAAAGCCCTGGTCAGCAAGGTGCTGCCGAAGCCGACGCCGCCAGGTATAAATCAGACCCGTCGAAATATCGTGAGCCCGCGCAACCTGCGCCACACACGATCCCGGCGCAAAGGCCTCCGCAACGATCCGACACCGTTCATCCTCGCTCCAACGCCGCCGGCGTTCCGGCCTCGTAAGCACCGAAATCTGACCCATCAACCGCAACCGCTCTTAAGCTCGCTCTTAAACACGTGCTTATGAGTGCTCAATCCGCGTCTCAGAACAAGGCGGCCTTCATCGCGGGGCGTACCCTTGAAATCGCGAACCACGACGTCGATGAAGGCGGTGGCGCCAAGATCTATGTCAGGGGTAGCCATCGCCGCCATCTGTCAAGCATCAATCCAGCGTCACGGTTGGACACCCCACCGAAGAGATCCTGGAGACTTACGGGAAAGGGGCTTTCGTTCGGCTGACTGGCGCTGCAGGTTTTTGGCTTCGTCGAGGATCCGTTTGGTTTCGCACCGGGACCCGGCCGATAACGAGACCCCGGCTGGTCCTCGAGATCGCTTTTGGCGCGAGTCAAAACCTGCACGCCCGATTTTTCGGGGAGCCAAGAGTCTCCCACCTTGGCGAACCGGGCAAAGTTGAGGCGCATTCCCAAGTTCTAGCTCGACTTGAGCCGCTCAGCACGTTGGCCATGGGCTTCTTGTGCGCCAGCGGCAGGCGGAAGAACTAGGTCAGCATCTCCGCGATGTTCTCCTCGACCCAGCCAGTGAGGTGGGGATACTTGCCGCTCCATTTGTCGAGCCGCGGCGAGATCAAGCTCTGAGACTTTGGGCCGGTCGTGATCCCCGTCAGGAGTGGACCAGAGAGACCGGCCAGGCTCGGCAGATTGTTTCGGCGGGGGTTATATGCCGAGCCGCCCCTGCATCGTAAGCATCGCGGGTGGATCTCGCTTGGCTTCTGGCCATCGCACAGCCGAATATGAGCGTTCGGAGAATCGGTTTATGCTTGGTTCAGCCAAACCTCACGGGGGAAGCGGGGAATGGTCAGGCCCGGCGCGCGCGATCACCGGACAAAAGCGCGTCGGGCCGCGAGAATTAGATAGCCGGCCCGACCCCTGGGCGAAACTATCTCGCCTTGGTCGGTTCGCCCGCGGTGCGCACCAGGCGGTCCGCCTTCACCAGCACTCGATCCTCAGCCGGCTGCGGTCGCAGCCAAAAGCTGATCGCGACGAACGCCAGGCAAAACGCCAAGCCAACTGCCATCACGCGCCGGTGGGTGGGTCTATCGGCATTATGAAACGATGGGACCATTTGGCACCCTCATTCTAAGGCGGTCCTCGGGACACCATTCTAGTTGTCGGTCTGGGAAGCGATGAGGTTCAAAGCATAAGCCTCGCGGTCTAGCGGGCCTTTGAGGTTTGCGATCAGAAACGGCGTGACAGGGAAAACGCCACATTCCCAGGGGAACCGTCGATGAAGAGAATTGGCCGAAATACTTGAGAAACCCAACAAATCCAAGCATTGCGGCGCGCTGGCGTCGAACTCGGAGCAGGGAATTTTCGCTAGCGAACAGGGATTCTCTGCGGCGAGCAGGGGAAATCCGTTAACGTCCAATTCTCACACGCTTGTATCGCCGCACCCGGAAGCGGTCTGTTCTCAGCCTCGATTTGCAGACGAGAGGAGACCAGAACGGCAACCGAAAAGCGGGCTCGCGTTCGCTATGGAGGCATTTGGGCGGGCGCCACGGAACAGGCCGCCAGTGTCCAAAAGCGAACGGACCTGATTGCTGGATTATCCGAGGCTCAAGATGCGCGGTGATCCCGACCGCCAAGCAGTGTCCAGATGGCCCCAGCATTCAGGATTGGGGCTGGGCCGCGGAACGAACTGATGCCCACAAGGGGGAGGAATGGAAATGCAACATCACAGCATCGCAGACGTCAGCTGCGTTATTCTTCAATGCTTGGAGGCGTATCAAGCCGATAACGTTGAATCGCTCGTATTGAAGTGTTTTCCGGATATCGACCGGCACACGCTTTGGCAGGCCTACAATCTCGCCTTGGTCGCATACACGTCAGGCACGGACGTTAAGCACCAACAAAAGCAACAATCAGCCGCGCAATAACGCAGTTGGGAAAATGCACGGGCTGATCATAAGCGTTCTCTCGCGCCCTTTTCCGGTGGTTCGTAAACGGAGCGTGGAGCATCAGAGTGAAGCGTCTGGCGGTCGCGCCACGAGGCGTGGAAGGGTAGCGATTTGAATCGACGGCAGTACTTGCGAGGCGGAGGGGATCCCGCTCAGCTCTTCCGGCCGATCCTTCAAATTCTCCCAATGCGACCTTGAAGCGGCACTCGGGTTCATCGAGCAAGCAAGCGTTCCCGAGCGCGAGCCGGGTTAGGTCACGACGCATGTCCACAACCAGAGCCCGGGAAACCTTCCGCGTAGCGCCCTCACATATTTGAAGGCACTGCAAATGATGCGCTCAGGCCATCCCTTCCGTTGTGGAGGAGGTCCAGCTTTTTGGGGCGTGCGGCGCCGTGCCCGGGTCGTGGCCCGCTATTGGACAAACTCCACCCCGGCGAAAGCATCGCGATGCCATACGAGGCGGCAGGCGAAGCTCGTTCTAAAATCGTCGAACGATAGGTCGAAGTCGGTCAGTGTGATCGGAGTAACTTGTAGTAGTATGCCCGCGCCAAGAACTGAAAGGTTTCGCATTGCGCAAGGCGTCACTGTCGCACCGCCTGGGCAGCGAGATCATAACCATTTGGTCGACCGTCTTGCGTCTGGCCCGTCGCCGCTCAGCACCCGTCCATTCAACAGCCACTTTCGGCCTCCGAGGCTAGTAGCATCACATGGCGGGGCCGCCGACCCAGGGGACGGCGACCCCTCGCCGCGAAGGCGTCGATACGCGAAACGAGGACGACTTCGCGACTGCATTCAGCATCGGCGGTGAACCCGATCCGGGCAAGAACGTCCGTGCGTTAGTGTTACTTGGGCCGCCGCCTAAACTATACTTGCCCACTTCGCGGATCGGCCTCGTGAGACGATTTGATCAACAGTTCGCAGCGTCCGAACGAATTCAGACTGAAGACGTCGAGCGTGGGCCGCATCCTGTGGCTCTGACAACGACGCAATCTTCACGAGGAAGCGGTTCAATCGCGATGTGACGAGAAGATTGTCCGAGTGTTGCGAGCGCAAGCTCGTGATCTGTCGTCGCATCTCAACGAGGTCGAACCGGCCATCGTCGCGCTTATTCGACAAATGAAGCTCACACAGTTGCCGGACAACGAAGCCGCCGCGCCGAATATGATGGCGCGACAGCTTCGCCTGGGGTGCTCCCGGACGGGGGAAATGTCCGGTGCGGATAGGGTAGCGCTCCTCAGGCCCGATGCAACCGAAGACGCGGGTTAAGCTTGATGTCGCTGCGGCGAGTTAAGTCTGGAACAAGCGGCGGCAGCATGCCGGCGGGTCAAGTTCGGCGCCGTTGTCCAGCGACGTCCCAGCGAGCCCCTCCAGATCGTCGCCTAGCGGCTTGGCGCGGGTCGCGTCGCGGCGGATGGATTGCTCTTCGCAGGGACGTGCTTTGTGAAGCGGTCTTTCAATTGCCCAACTTGAGCACTTGACCCGCGGCGTAGGACGCTGAACGCGCAAGAGATCGACTGCAATAGCGCCGAAGAGGCTCTACAGCTGGGCTCCGCCGCGGTCGCGGACGACCCTGTCGAGGTTTGGTGCGCAGCCCGGCGTCTTGCTCGTTTTGAGCCGGACCCGAGCCAGAGGCGGCCAATTCCGCGCCTGCGCAAACGCTTGATCATAGCCGAACGCCGCGTCCGCGAAGGCGAGCAACATATCGCCAAGCAAGAGGAGATGATCGCTCAGCTCAAGCGAGAAGAGCGCGATCTCGCAATCGCGTTTTCCGTTCTGGATACCCTGATCGAGACCCAAGGCTTATTTGCAGGAACGGGATTTGCTGGTCGCCGAAGTGGTAAAGCGGTTTGGATAAGAGACTGGCGCAGTCACAGCTCACGATGGTTCTTGACCGTCACGGATTCCGTTCACGAGCCACGGGAACGCGCCGATCACGACCCAGTCGTAGAGAACGCTCGGTCGACGCCGTCCCGCAGGCAAGGTGGTCCGTCCTACTGTTGAGGATCGCCGATATCGAACGCGCCTAGACGGTAATCGTCACCCGCCGATTGCTCACTCGTCGGCCGCGCGACTAAGGTGAATGTCGCGCCTGGGTAGCGCGTCCACACCTCAATGTCATCTGAAGTGACGGTCAGATATCCGAAAAAGCACCTGTATCGTCCGGGCTCGGTTACACGGCCGACTTTGTCCCAATTGATCTTGTTAACGCGCATCGCTAGCTCCACTCGTTCTCAGGCAGCGAACCGGGCGGAGGTTTAAGTTCTTCGAGGCCGGCTTCGATCACCGCCAGTTCATCCTGGATCGCTCTGATCGCGTTTTCCGGGTTGATGCCTGATACAGTTTGCAGCTGAGCAAGCATGGCGCGGCGATGCGCCAACAAGTCCGTTAGAGCCTGACGGGCCTGCACCTTGACGTAGCCCGCGACGATCAATTCCATTGCCTTCGACATGGGGTTCTCAATTCGGCAAGGGGCTCAAAGTAAATTGTCGGGCGTGATGCTGGCGTGTTAGCGAGCGAGGCAAACCGCCGCAAAGCCGGCTTGGCTTCGATTTCCTCGGGGGTATCGCGTCGCTCGGCCCACCCATTTTCGTAGAAGCGCCAATTTCGTGGCGCTAGCGTCGCACCTCAATATTTAGGATCAGTTACGCCCGGCTGACAGTAATTCCGTCTGAGTGCCGCCTCAACGGTTCGACTTCAAAGGAGGTGTCCCGCGACTTCGGATAGGCTCTGCCCCATGCCGAGCTATATCACTGGGCCATTGCGTGAATATCCCGGCTTTTTTGCTCACTCGCCCGTGCTGCTTGTGGAAGCGCTGCAAACGGCCATAGATCGCTTGCCGCGTGCGGCCCAGTCGTTCGCCAGCCTCCTCGGCTGTGGCGCCTTCCCGAAGAAGCGCAAACAATTTCGCCTCTTCGCCCAGCGACCAGGGCCGCGTTATTGTTCGGTCATTCGCCATCGGCTGCCCTACAGGCAATCATGCTGTTTTTAGTGCGCGCGCTGTTTAGACGGGGGCAGCGCCGGCTGCCGCGGCTTCTCACGAAACCCTACCCGGGCGCTCGGTACGCGGGGTGGTTAGCAAGCGGGAAGCCTCAGGGGTGTGATTGCCGCGCACCATTGATGCCGGCAGGAGGGCGTAGCTCCGCCTGAGCGTCGGCAAAAACCATTCGCCCGTGTCCTCGTGATCCATACCGAAAGAAAATATCTCGGATGCGTTTAGAAAAAGTTGCCGTTCTACACGTGCGAACGAGGCAGCGAAACGCGCTGCTCGGCATCATCTGAAAACTTCAAGAACGTTGGAAGCAGCCGTCAAAGGCGAGCGGCGCTTGGCCGATGCCCTTTTGCAAACGAGCCTACGCGGCGACATCAAATGTTGCGATTAACGTCCGCATGTCTAGCGCCAAATCGCGGTAGCGCTTGGCCAGCTTCTGGTATAGCTCGCGCTCACTTCCGCCCGATCGATCGGCGATCAACTCGCATTCGATTGCGAGGCTTTCAAAACGTTCCAGCTTGGCTTGGAAAGCAGACATTAGAACCCCCAAACTCATCACAAAGGGAGGGCGACCCTAATCGTGCGATTAGTTCCCAGCAAACATTGTTATGAGCAATAACTGCTCTGCTGAGCCACGCGGGCAGTCGCCGCCGCTTGCCCACTTCGAAAATTGATGACCTTCAGTAAGTGTTTGGATAGCCTGCATCATGGATCACTCCCAATTGTGGGTTAGAGCCGCGGCGGAAGGTACCACTTCGACTCCGCTTGCATTTTCGGTACGTCTTAATGAATAAGCCAATTAAGGTGCACCCAAGCAAGAGGCGCGGTCGTCCGGCGACGGGCAAGGATCCGCTGGTAAGTGCACGGTTACCCAAAAACCTCATCACGGCAATCGAGGCATTGGCCGAAAATCAGAAGATCAGCAGGTCCGACGCCGTTCGCCGATTAATTGAAAGCGGGCTGCAGGCTTGGATAGAGGATCAACGGTGACAGCCATCCGTCCCGTGACGAGCGAGCAAGAAGCTGCCGTCAAGCAGCTTCTCAGGGGGGGCCTCCAAACGCATCCGTCCAAGTCGGGCCTTCTCGATTGTGCCTCATGGCAGAGAGACGGATGCGAACCGCGAGTTTGCATCCGACCGCGGTGCGGACAACGTGATTTGGTTTTCCGTTGCTCTTCCCGCGTTCGTAATCGTTTATGTGATCTGGCTAAAGATTGGCGGGATCTGAAGGAAATGATCGTGAACGCGTTCCAGGAGCGTCGAGGAAGATGGCGCCGAAGCTAAAACCAAGCCCTCGCAAGCTTGCTTAGGCGAGACGACAACATAAGGGAACGGATCAAGATCACGGAAAGGCTGTAGCCGCAAGTTCCGAACAAAGGCTGGTGGCTTTCGCATCCAAC
The DNA here is from genome assembly GCF_041200145.1 of Bradyrhizobium sp. LLZ17. NCBI lineage: Bacteria > Pseudomonadati > Pseudomonadota > Alphaproteobacteria > Hyphomicrobiales > Nitrobacteraceae > Bradyrhizobium > Bradyrhizobium zaerense. The sequence continues at coordinate 7,332,210 of NZ_CP165734.1, read as the reverse complement.
TCGTGAAGGAGGAGTCGGAATGCGTTTCACGCTCGCGTGGGTATTACTGGCGGTCGGGCATGCACAGGCTGCAACATGGAATTCGCAGGATTGCGACTTCGTGGAGCTGTTCTTTCAGGAGTGCGCCAAGGGACCGCAGCAAACGGGACAGTTCGGCGAGCAGTGCCTCGGGACTGCATCCGAGAGCGAGGCCAGCGGATTGATGAAGTTCGAGCAACGTCACCCCGAGTTTCGTATCCGGCACCTCGACAAAGTCTGCAAGCGGGTCTGCGATCAGGAGATCACCGCCGACAAAGCCACCCGGCAATTCTGCCATCGTAGCCGATCGTGAAGCAGCGGGTTAGAGCGGTAGTAACGATGAATTAGGAAATCCGAACTAAGCTATTTACGTTCGAGTCGCACACTCGGACACCTTTCGGTAAAAGCGTACGGCCTCAGCTCCGTTCCTCAGCCCGGAGCTGAGGTCATCGCGCCAATCACGCTACCAACAAAATTGGCGTTCAACGAATTACCTTATTGGCCGATGATCGCAGGCTCCCGCGGGAGGCAGCTTCCTCCTCGTCGCCGCCGACCGCCTCCACAAGTAACCCGCCCGACACCAATCGCGATTGTCGTAGAGCTTGCGCTGTAGACTTAGCGGGTGCCATACGCATGGATATGGAGCCGCTCGCGACGGGCGGGTCGGCTTTTCTCTGGCGGTTAAATCGGGATCCGCTAACAAGCAGAAGTTGTCGGCCTCAGCTTCGTCCCGTTGCAAACATGTTGCCCATCCCAGGGCGCCTGCTAGGTCATGCCGCTCCTCATCAATGCTCAGCGTCACTGGCATCAAATGGATAGGTTCAACTGCGGTACCAGCCGTAGTGGAGAATGGCGGCTTGGCTGATCGTGATGCTGTTGAGGTTGCACGTGGCGAACACCAGCTCACTGGCGACCTACTCGACCTCGATCATCCGCTCTTTGGTGGCGCGCAAGCTGCGAACATAATAGCCTTGTGCCTGAACGGCTGACTTGATTTCGTCGCTGACCTTGACAACTCGTTTCCTGCTCTTGCGCCACTTATGTGCCGAGTAAAGCACGGGTACGGCAGAGCCTGTACCTAGAACAAGCAAGTCGCGCTTGTCATTGCGATAGATGTCAAACATTTTCCGCCCCCACTGATTATATTGAACCAAGAATGAAATATATTTTGTCGTCTCAATGGATGAGCTTAGTATCTCAAATGGCTGTGCAGGTTGTAAATCTGCAACGCCCGCGATTTTTCCTCCCAGCGTTCCGGATTTGGAACGAGCTGACGCAAGCCCGAATAATAAACCTTAAACTGCACGAGACAGCGGTCCTCAGGCTTCAGCCAGCCGCGCCAGTGCGGCGATGAGGCCGGTTGCGGATGTCGGTGACACGGGCCGGCCGTGCGCTGTGATGGGGGCTGCTCGGAATAGTGTCGATAGCCTAAGGATTCGGAAACGCCCCTCGCTTAGATACTAGCCCCTTGAAAGAAGGGCGTGCTTTTCGACGAGATGCCAAGAGGCCCAGCCGCACGCTACCGCTATCACCGGGACGGGCCGGCGTCGGCGCTGGTCGGCCGATGCCAAGGCGGCGATTGTTGCGGAGAGTTTTGTGCAAACTGCAAGCGTGTCCGCGGTGGCGCGGCTCCAAGTCTGTTGTTTCTCTGGCGTCGCCAGGGCGCGCGGGGACAGAGGCAATGCCAGCTGGCTTTGTGCCGGTCGCGATCGCTGGCCGCGGAGGCCAATTGCTGACCGAGGAGCAGGCGGCGATGGAGATCGAGCTCGGCGCGGTTCGCGCCGAGACCATTGGTCAGGCAGCGAGAATTGCTGCTCGATCGGTGGATCGTGGCGAGCGAGGTCCTCGACCCGGGCCCGCACCCGCCGCAGCGCGGCTTCCGCCGCAAGGCGCTCACCAGCAGTTCCGGCCCCCACGAACAACGCTTCGATCTTCCGAAGCTTCTCGCGCAGCTGCGACTCGCTGCTCATTCTGATCCCCGTCCGTTCCGAACCGGGATCACCCCATCACCGCGCAACGGCAGCGTCAATCATCCCGACCGCGCTATCCAGAGCAAAGGGGCAAACGTCGCCCGACCATCATTTCCCTGCGAACAGGGACAATTACAGGGAAAACGCCACACTGCGAGGGGAGCCGTCGATGAAGGGAATTGGCCGAAGTACTTGAGAAACCCAACAAATCGAAGCATCGCGGCGCGCTGGCGTCGGAATCGGAGCAGGGAATTTTCGCTAGCGAACAGGGAATCTGCCCGCCGCGAGCAGGGAAAATCCGTGAACGTCCAGTTCTCACACGCTTGGTATCGCCGCAACCCTGACGCGATCTGTTCTCAGCCTCGATTTGCAGACGAGAGGAGACCAGAGCGGCAACCGAGAAGCGGGGCCGCGTTCGCTATGATGAGGCATTTGGGCGGGACCAGTGCCGCCAGTGTCCAAAAGCGAACAACCTGATTGCTGGATTATCCGAGGCTCAAGATGCGCGGTGATCCCATGACCGCCAAGCAGCGTCCAGATGGCCCCAGCATTCAGGATTGGGCTGGGCCGCGGAACGAACTGATGCCTGGCTCAGATAGATCCCTACAGCGCATGATGCACGGTCGTCTCGACGAACTCTTGCTGTAGAATTGGCAACCAATAACCTAAACCCCTGCAAGGAGCAGACATTTTCCACGGGAAATCCGTAAGGGTTCAATTCTCACTGAGAATCCCGGTGACTCCGGGACCGCGGAGCGACCTCGATTTCGACCGCAGCGCAGTGGAGGACCGTGGTTGCCCGGAGTTGCACAACCGTCATTGCGCGAGCGATTGTGGCTGTTGCGACTATCAAACGTCGGCCCGCAATGCGGGGGCCGAGCTGATGCCTGGGCTCGAAGCGAAATCGGACGGGACGATGATACTCCTGCGTGGCTATGGACAAGTGTACAACACGAACGCCGGACGGGCCGATTGCGGCGAAGGCTTTCTGCTCAGCGACGACCAATTTGCCGATATGATAAGCACCCTCCCTGGCCGGCTTCGGGATAACTGCGAGGCTAAATTTCGCGCCGAAGTGGAGTGGTTGCGCGAAGTCTTCATTCAGGCTGAACGGCAGCGTGAGCAGCAAGTAACCCGGGCCCGGAGCCATCAGGCGCTGGGCCGGATCGTCCAGCACGTCGGCCATCTCCTCGCCTGCGCGGAGCAGCTTGACTTCGATTGGCTCACGCAGCATGCGCCGACCGAAGCTGCGCGCGGCCTGGGCGTCTTCTACTTGTTTCCGGGACGACTGCGAGCGCTTTCCGAAAGCGCCAGGCGCAAGGCGCGGCAAGGTGACAACGCGCAGCTCCTGAGTTTGGCGGATGCGGCCGATCATCTCGCAGACGAGCTGGTGCTGCTGGATCAGGCTTCAGAGGACAACATTCATCGGGAGTTGCCTGACAACGACGACTACGACGTGCATCATCTGGCCGATGCGATCCGCATCGCGCAGCGACTTGAGCTCGCGGCTCGAACCGCGCTTGAAAAGAGCAAGAAAAAGGCGGCCCGCTTCCGCGTCCGACGCGGCGGCAGGTGGTGATTTGGCTGGCCGACCTGGTGGAGCGGTATGGCTGCAGATTCAGCCACAGCCCTTACGACGGATTAAGGTATGATGGCAGTCCGCAGACGCCCGCTGGACAATTCGTTTTGAAATTCTTGCAAACCTGCACGCCCCTCACCCCGCAAGCGGCAAGCAGCATCATGGCCGCGGCGATCAGATATAGAAATCGCCCCGATAGATCGGAGATGAGGACTTTCTAAGTGCGCCAGGCCGGCCTTCCGCCAATATGCTGATGGCATATTGCAACCGTGGAGGCCCTCTTGACGAACAGCACGCGACCAACCAATGGCGATGCACTCCGCCATGACCTAAAGCCCGTTCCCGTCCCGATCGGCGAGCTCAAGCCGCTAGGCCGTCAATCCCGACGCCATCCGCAACACCAAATCGCCAAGCTGGTGGAGAGCTTACGGGAGTTCGGTTTCGTTCTGCCGATTGTCGTCGACGCCATGCGCCGGGTGGTCGCGGGCTGGGCACTGGTGCTCGCAGCCCAGCTCCTCGGTCTGGACGTCGTGCCCGCCGTGACCATTGTCGATCTCAGCGAGGTGCAGCTGCGGATGCTGAAGCTGACGCTCAACCGCCTGGCCGAGGACGCCAGCTGGGATGTCCAGGCCCTACGCCTCGAATTGACCGAGCTTCTGACCATCGACCCTCAAATCGACCTGCAATTGACCGGATTTTCGACCGGAGAACTCGATGTTGCCGTTTCGGATTCAGACGATTTGGAAGATGAGCTGCCGCCAACCGAGCCTGGCCCAGCAATCACCCAGCCGGGCGACATCTGGATTCTGGAAAAGCATCGTGTCATCTGCGCTGACGCCCTGCAGGCGCAGAGCTACCTGCGGCTGCTGGAGCGCGAGCATGCCCGCATGATCTTTGCCGATCCGCCCTACAACGTGCCGATCGATGGCCATGCCTCCGGATTGGGCAAAACCAAGCACCGCGACTTTGCGATGGCCTCGGGAGAAATGTCTAGCGCCGAGTTCGAGGCGTTCCTGGCCGCATTCTGTGCGCTGGCCTGTGAGCACGCGGTCGATGGCTCACTGCACTTCATTTGCATGGATTGGCGCGGCGTAGGCCAACTGCTCAACGCAACCGGTCCCATCTACGATGAACAGCTCAATTTGTGCGTTTGGAACAAGCCACGCCCTGGCATGGGGAGTTTTTACCGGTCCAAACATGAACTGATTTCCATTTTCAAGAAGGGCCGCGCACCGCACATCAACAATGTTCAGCTCGGCCGCAATGGTCGCAACCGCTGTAACGTGTGGGATTACCAAAACAGCTGGGCACAATCGCGGAAATCCAAGCTCTCCCTGCACCCGACAGTCAAGCCGGTCGCGCTCATTGCCGACGCGATCCGCGATTGCACCAACGAGCATGACATCGTGCTCGATCCGTTCGGCGGCGTCGGCACCACGCTAATCGCAGCGGAGCGGACGCGGCGATGGGCGCGGCTGATCGAAATCGATCCTGGCAACGTCGATGTCACGATCCGCCGCTGGCAGCATCTGACGGGCAAGGTGGCGATGCACGCCGAGACCGACGAGCCGTTCGGCCAGACCCGCACCGCGAAGCTGGAGCGCGCCCGTGGCTAAAAAATCGGACAAGGGCCTTGGCTATGGCCGGCCGCCGCAGCACAGCCGTTTCAAGCCGGGTCAGTCCGGAAACCCGCGCGGGCGCCCAAAGGGCAGCTTGAATTTTACCACCGACCTCAAGAACACCCTGCTGGCCCCAGTCGCGTTGAATGACGGCGGCAAGTCACGACGCGTCACCACCCAAAAAGGCGGCCTTGCTTCGCCTCAGGGAAAAAGCCCTGAAAGGCGACGTCAGGGCGCTCGAAAAATTGCTCTCCTACGCGATGGCCATGAGCAGCAACGCCGCGGAGGACACCACGAGGAGCCCGTCGACGGACGATGAGGCCATCCTGGACGCCTTTCGACAGCAGATCTTGGCAGATGCGAATGCTGCGGCTGCGACCCAGCGCGATGAGGAGGACGGCACATGATGCCGGTTGTGGCGGCGCTGCTACGAACCGATCTCCGGTATTTCATCCAGCGGGCCTTCACGACCGTTTTTCCCGGCAGCGAATATCTGTCGAACTGGCACATCGAGGCCATCGTCTACCAGCTCATGCGGGTCCAGGCCGACGAATGCCGTCGGCTTCTCATCAACCAGCCGCCGCGGTCGCTCAAGTCGTTGTCGGTCTCGGTCGCGTTCGTCGCCTGGCTGCTGGGTCACGACCCTAGCCGCCGGATCATCGTGGTCAGCTATGCCAGCGAGCTGTCCGCCGAGTTGCACCGCCTGTTCAGAATGGTGATCGAATCGGCTTGGTATCAAGAGCTGTTTCCGGCCATGCGCGCGGCCAAGGATAGCGGCACCGAACTCGTGACGACGGCCGGGGGCAGCCGCTACGCCACCACGGTCGGGGGCACGCTGACCGGCCGGGGCGCGGACCTCATCATCATCGATGATCCGCTCAAGGCGGAGGAGGCGATGTCGGAGCCCGGACGCAAACGCGTGATCGACTGGTTTGGCGGCACCTTGGTCTCGCGCTTGAACGACAAGGAAACCGGCCGCATCATCGTGGTGATGCAGCGCCTGCACGAAGACGATCTCGCAGGTCATCTGTTGCAAGCGGGCGGATGGCATCACCTCGACCTGCCGGCCATCGCCGTCGAAGATAGCGACACCGCCGTCGGCAGAGATCGGGTGTTTCGCCGCCGGGCCGGTGACCTTCTGCACCCGCGGCGCGAAAGCAAGCTGGTGTTGGAGCGGATCAAGGCCGAAATCGGCAGCCTGCAATTCTCGGCGCAATACCAGCAAAGGCCGGTGCCGCTCGAAGGCAATCTGATCAAGCGGGACTGGTTTCGCTGGTACGACCAAGTGCCGCCCGCTCGCGCAGCCGACCATGTCGTCCAAAGCTGGGATACCGCCATGATGACGGGAAATACGAACGACTATTCGGTCTGTACCACCTGGCGCGTCGTGAAAAAGGACTACTACCTGCTCGAGCTATGCAGGGTTCGGCAACAATATCCCGATCTCAGGCGGACCGTGGTCGGGCTGGCGGCAAAACATAGGGCGGACGCGGTTTTGATCGAGGATGCCGGTCCCGGCATGATGATGCTGCAAGACCTGCAACGGGATACGCCGGCCGGCATGCCGCGTCCGATCGGCATCAAGCCGGAAGGCAGCAAAGCCGATCGCATGGCGGCACAATCCTTCCGGATCGAGGCGGGACAAGTACATCTGCCCGCAAATGCCGCATGGCTCGACGACTATTTGCTAGAACTGCTGGCGTTTCCGCACGGCAAACACGACGACCAGGTTGACAGCACCTCGCAATTTCTGAAGTGGGTGGGCAATCATTCCATGTTCGACGATATCGAGCTCAATATCATCTCGGTTGGGCGCGAGGACTATGATTATCGCTACCCATAGCCAGCCGGTTGTCATGCGTGTTCATGCGTCGTCGCGCTCTTCTCCAGAACGAAGCCAATTGCGTTGGGTCTCGCGGGCTTAGCCGTCCTTTGACCTCAGCGACCGAAGTACGCGCTTCTGCATTGCCAGTGCGCTGCGCTCGTAGCGCACCAGCCCATTAAGCCGCTTCGCGATGGCGCTGGTGCCGCCGTCCAATAGATCGGCCAACATCGCTTGGCGGACGGTTCGTACCCGCCACAAGTCGCGCTTGGCCTGTGCGACGGCGGCTGCCGCTTCCGATCCGATCTCAGATGCGAGGCCAGCGCGAATTGCCATCATCAGGGTCGCGGACTCGAGGTCGTCGCCTTCGCAGCTCCTGGCGAGGCCATGACGCAAAGCGTTGCGGCCGGACTTTGCTTTTCCCGCCAACGTTTTCGGACCGGTGCTGCGCCTGGCGTTGGCGCGATTGGCTTCGATTTGTCGGTTGGACGCCATCGTCGCGGGTCTCAGGTTGCGGCCTTCTGCCGGCCTCCAAGGCTCGCTCCAAAGCGCCGTGATATCAAGGATTTACGACCCAAAAAGAGCAAGAATCTTGCTGCAGAAAGCACTGGCATTCCCACGCCAAAGGAGCGTTACTGAGTCGGACCGGGCGCCTGAACGCCCCGGTATCTCCCCTCGCGATCGCGGGGCTTTTGGTGGTGCGGCAGCAAGCCGCGTCAGACCTTAAGGAGATACCGGTGGCCACGATCGCAGCCCATGGCGCCGAGGCGCCACATCACGTCATCAAGTTCGACCCCATTGACCGGCGCGCCTTTATCGGCGGCTCCGATGCCCGCATCATCATGGGCAACGATCAGGACGATCTCACGCGGCTGTGGCGGGAAAAGCGCGGCGAGATCGCGCCGCAGGATCTTGCGCACAACCTGATCGTGCAGCTCGGCACCGTCACCGAAGACCTCAACAGGACCTGGTACCAGCGCGCCTCGGGTCAGACCGTCACCGACATTCAGAAGCGGGTGCGGCATCCGGTCCACCGCTGGATGGCGGCCACATTGGATGGCATTGTCGCAGAAACCGGCGCGGTGTTCGAGGCCAAGTTCATGCTGCCCTGGGCCTTCACCGAGGAGGCCGCCGCCGAGAAGCATATGGCGCAGCTGCAGCACAACATGTGGGTGGTCGCCGCCCGCACTTCAGTGCTGTCGATCATCACCGGCGGCGGCAAATGGGTTGAGCTCACCCTCCACGCCGATCCACTCTACCAGCACCTGCTGCTTACGGCGGAAAAGAAGTTCTGGCGCTGCGTGCAGAGTGGCGAGCCGCCGCTCCTATTCGGGATCGAGCCGCCGCGGCCGCGGCTGGCCGCGGTCAAGGTCGTCGACATGACCGCGTCCAATCTGTGGGCCGAGTGCGCGGCGACCTATTTGCGCACCCGCGCCGCCCATGGCGAGCACGAACTGGCCAAGTCGGAGCTGAAGAAGCTGATGCCCGAAGACGCCAAGGAGGCGATCGGCCACGGCGTTCGCGCCAAGCGCACCAAATCCGGCGCCATCAGCTTTGACCCGGTTGAGATGGAGGCCGTCCATGCACCAGGCCAGTGAGCATATCGGGCAGATCGCCGCCGCGCTGGCCCGCGCCCAGGCCGAGCTGACCAACCCGGAAAAACCCTGACGGCTCAGATCCGCTCGCCCTTTCTGCGCGATGACGATCGGTCCTTTCGCTACGCCTCGCTGGCGTCGGGCCTCGACATCGTGCGCAAGACCTTAAGCCAGCAGGAAATCGCCACCATCCAGACCACCCGAGTGGAGACGGCCACCGGCACCATTCAGCTCACCACCCTGCTCGCCCATGCCTCCGGCGAGTGGATCTCCTCGGACTGGCCGGTCTGCGCGCTCAAGGACGTCGAGGCGCCGCACCGCATGGGCGCGGCGCTGACCTATGCGCGCCGCTATGCCCTGTTCGCGCTGGTCGGGATTACCGGCGAGGATGATCTCGACGCCCCCGACGCGGTCGCCGCCCCGCCCGCCGCGGTGCCGCACCCGGCGTCTGCTGCGAAAGCCAAGCCCAGCAAGGGCGTGCTCAACCGCGCGCCGGTGCTGAGGCCACCTGACTCCGCTGACCTTCGGGAGCAGCTGTTAGGCCAGCTCGCAGCCCTGCGCGAGGGAGAGGAGCTGCTGGCCTGGGCCAAGGCCAGCCTGCCGCTCAAGAACACCCTGCTGGCGACGGACGCCCGGATCGTCGAGGCCGCCTACCAGACCTGCCTGGAGGAGGCCGGCCGGCCCAGGCCCAGCAGGGGCGAACACGCGCCCGCCGCCGACCGCGAGCCAAGCCCGTCGGCAGAGCCGCTCCCGGCAGCGACAGAGGCTGCGCTGCAGCCGACTCTGCCCGCGCAGGCCCATCCCAAGGAGCCACCCCGCAAGCGCAGCAAGGCGCACCTGCTATTCGTCTGCGGGCAGCCTTGCCTGGTTTGCCAGCAAACCCCGTGCGATGCCCACCACCTGAAGTTTGCCCAGCCCCGGGCGCTCGGCCGCAAGGTCGGCGACGAGTTCACGGTGCCGTTGTGCCGCGCTCATCACCAGGAGCTGCACCGGCACGGTAACGAGCGCGCTTGGTGGTCCAACCTGCAGATCTCGCCGCTGCCCATCGCGCAAGAGCTGTGGGCGGCGAACCCCGCCCACAATCCGGCCCGCGTCACAAGTGCGGTCTTTCCTGTAAACCTCGGTTCGGAGGCCGCATCGCAATGAACGGACCCTTCCAAACGGCGCAACAGCTGACCCCGACCGCGCTGCCGGTCGAGTTCGATATGTTGGCGCCGCCCCCCAATTGCTGCCCGGCGAGAGCCTAGACCAGTACCATGCGCTGCGGCAGGCGATCTTTGCCGACCTCGCACCTCGATCCGCCATCGAATGGCTGCTCGCCATCGATGTTGCCGAACTGTCCTGGGAAATCCAACGCTATCGCGTGCTGCGTCACAAGGTCTTAGAGACCTATCGTCAAAAGGCAATCGAAGCTGCGCTTCGCAGCATCGACATGGTTGGGATCGCTCCCGGGTTCGAGGATGAGGCCGAGTACTACACTTTGCAAAACGCCCACAGCTGGCGGATTGATGCAGCGGCTGCAACCGAGATCGACACGCGTCTCGCTAACTATGGCTTCGATCAACACGCCATCAACACCGAAGTCTATGTGCAGGCGCGCGAGATGTTCGTGCTGTTCGAGGGCCTGCTTAATGCCGCCCAAACCAAACGCATACTGCTCCTCCGCGAGATCAGGAATCAGCGCCTCGCGGATGGGGCGATGCGCCCGCGGCAGTGACGCAACTCAACGAAAAGCACAGCCTGCGTGCAGGCAGTGGGCAACCGAGTAGCACTTCCCCTGACATATCACACCACGCTCCCGTCTCGAACGTTTGGAGCGTGATCATAGTCGCTTGCTCGTCTCGACTAGGCGAACGGGTTGACTGCTGCTCTCGAACTTGAGGTGAACACCTTACTGGCCCGCCCGTTGGGGAGGTGCGCCTCAGTCGTCCCAGAGGCGCTTTCCGCACCCGCATTCGAACATGTGGGTGATGCCTCCGCTATCAGAGTCCACCACTGTTCGCACAAGCTTCATTTTCTTGCCGCAGATGCCGCAGGTTCTGCTGGAGTTGTCCGCGACAACGCAAATCTTCTCCGCGCGAAATATTTCCATGACCCCGCCCCTCATCCAAGGTGACCGTGGTGGAGATTACAACGCGGTTGCAGCAGGGAAACTGGAGGAAATGGGGTACGAAGTCGCGACAAAATTGCGACTGTACGCAGAGCGAAATAAGATGCGTGACCTCTACGACCCTTAAATCGGGGTACCTCATTCGGAGTAAATGCGTGATCAGATCTCGGGGCTAATGTAATCCCTGTGCAGGACAGTTGGTCGTTGGGCACCATCGAACAGAACGGTGATGCCCGTAGTACGGGGGCTCACGTTGACAACGACGCCAACCTTGCCAGCCAGTTCTGGGCAACGACTTGTTCCGAGCTTGCTGATCTTGAAACGATTGCCGGCAGCAATGCTGTCTGTTTTCAAATCCATGGTTTGCCTCGCAAAAGAGAACAGGTCGTCTTGAGAAAGCGCAGATCAGTAGCAATATTCTTCAGAAATACCTCTGATTGTGGCCGCCATCAATTTTTTCGGCTTCACTATTTCGTTAGATGAGTCAGAGTCCTTGACGCAACAATCGCGCCTGCCGTCATTGGTTCCCACCGGCCCTTCGGCTGCCGGCGGTGCAGCGCACACGGTAGGTCCAGCAATAACGATGCCTTTGAGCGGATGAAATGAAAGTCTGGATATATACGAATACGCGCAAGAACGTTGGCGACCCACAGCACCTGAAGGTCTTTGCGACCAAGGAGGCCGCGCAGCCCTGGTTTAAGCAGAACGACCCTGAGGGCGTCGCATTCGCTTACGAGATCATGTTGGGCCGCCGTTACTTGGCTAAGACGCTCCTGGTGCTCTCGGTCCTGCTGCTTGGGATTGCCGATCTATTCACCACTAACATGATCCTCAACCTTGGCCTCGGCGAGTTGAACCCGTTCATGCATATTGCTCAGACGTGGCTAGGTTCTTGGTGGCTTATCCCGAAGCTTGGTTTGACCTATTTCATGATGTGGCTTCTTTGGCGTAGCAATAATCCTTACAACATCGCTCTCGTGGTGGCTTTCTGCTGCATGCCGGTACTGAACAATCTACTCATCATCGCAAGTTCACATTGAAGCGCTCACAGGCGACCTCACAGTCCCACGCTTGGCGTCACGCGAACCATTGCCCGGCGACGATGCCTTACTGATGCCGCGCCTTCGATTATAGAGCGGCGTCGTGGCGCTTTCGCCCTTCCGCGCATCCTACAGTTGGTGCGATCCCCTTGGACACTCCTGCTGTCTTCACCCGCAAATTCGGCTCTGGGCTGCAAGGCGTAACGCAGCGCATGCTGCAGAAATTGGCGCAGGCCACCCGTCGTCTGCAGGAGGATCAACTACCAACAGAGACTCACAGTCTCAGCCTGACGCCGTGCTTAGACCAAACTAGATCCTGGTCTTGTCCAAGGCGTCTTGACCCGGCGCAAGCCCGTTAACGGTCGTGCCCATTGTCGCGGACAGCCCTATTGAGAGATCTGGGTTGTAATGATACGCTACTTCCATTTTCAGGCAGGCTGGTTTTAATGAGTTATTCGGAATATGTTGAGCGCAAGGCGCCAAGTTTGGCACGAAACCATTGCCAAGAATCCGCTGAAGCGACGAACTTTTGGCTAATCATCGGAGCGATGACAGCGGTCGCTGCGTTAGGACTCTATCTGCTGAACATAAGGATCTCGCTCGGCTTCCCAACCATCTTCGGCTTTATCGTGCTGGTTGGCCTCAACCTGTTTTACACGAGGATCAGGAAGAACCCGCTCTTTGCATCAATTACCCTGACATGCGCGCAACTGGTTGCGTTCACTAACGTAGCGATCGTTCTGAGCTACCTTGCTGCCGCTCGACGCGTTCCGTTGGTCGACAATGCACTGGCAGCCATGGATGCCGCGGTCGGGTTCAATTGGCTGGCGCTATTTACATGGTTGAAGATCGAGCATCCGACGATCGGCTGGATGCTCGATCTGATTTACGACACCATGATCATTCAGGTTTTTATCCTGCTGATTGTGCTGTTTTCGACTAAAAGGCTCATGCATACCAGGGCATTCGGTTGGCTGTTCGCCGTAACTCTGCTCATCGTCATCCCGATATCGATGGCGCTCCCTGCGGAAGGTGCTTGGGCACACTACGGTGTGGTACACCTGACAAGCGCCTACTACCTGCCCGAGTTCTACGCCATTCGTTCCGGATCGATGGTCATCGATCTGGCCAAGGCTACAGGGATCATACAGTTTCCCTCATTCCATGCCGCGCTTGCCTTGATCTTGATCTTGTCAAGCAGAGGAACGTTCCTGTTTCCCCTTTATCTTCCTTTGAATGTACTAATGATCATCTCGGCGCTAACTGCCGGCGGTCACTACCTGACGGATGTCGCCTTTGGACTTGCGATTGTACCAGTCGCAATTCTTTTGTTGCGACTAATGGGCTGCATGCCTGATCCTCACACCGCGAGTTGATCATGAAATGGCTAAATACCTTCCCGTCTGCAAAAGTGTCGGAGCTTGAATAGCCGATCGTCTTAGCGGTCGTTGGTGGACTGCTCCTGTGGTTCATAGGTGGCCTTCCGATCCCATGAAATGATGATACATTACTCCCATTGCATGGGCCGGACCGATTTTATGAGCAATTTGGCCGATTCCTCGACTCGCTCCGAGCCGCTTGACGCGCTCCGTGGCTTGGCCATTTCGCTCGTCATCGCCCGCCACTTCTTCGGCTTCAAGTATGGCATGCTGGGCGTCGACCTGTTCTTTGTTCTCAGTGGCTTTCTGGTTGGCGGCATTTTGCTCGATAGCCGTCAACAGCCCGGCTACTTCTCGTCGTTCTACGGCCGACGAGCGTTCCGGATCCTGCCATTATACTGGCTGCTGCTGGCGATCCTGCCGCCTGATCATTGGGGTTACTATCTGCTCTTCATGCAAGCCGTCCCTTGGTTACACTTCGGCTTTCCTCTATCCGATCTGACATTCGTCACCTGGACGCTCGCCATCGAGGAGCAATTCTATCTGGTCCTGCCGATCCTGATTTACTGGCTACCGCGGCAATGGTTAGTCCGGATTCTATGGGGTGGCGTTCTGCTTGCGCCGGTCTGGCGCTGGCTGTTACACGCCTATTTGCCGGATCAATCGTGGCAATTTTTGCTTCCGGGACGCTTGGATGAATTGTTCGGCGGCGTCCTCCTCGCCTGTTTCGCGCGCGGCTATTGCCGTTCCGTTATCGTGTGGGCAATGCTGGCTTGTGTGCCACCGCTTTGCGATGTGGCATATGCCGCAACATCTGAAGCGTTCGCCTTTCTTTCGGTAACAGCGTTCGCATGCTGTGTCATCGTTTGGCTGGGCGCCAATATCGAGCGGCCCCAGTTGCTTCGTCCACTCGTCTGGCCGGGACGCCGCTGCTACTCACTATATCTGTTCCACATGGTCGTCTACGACGTATTTTTTGACCTCGGCCGGCCGCTTTCTGGCTTCGTCGCGCTTCCAATTGTATGCCTCGTCGCGGAGATAAGTTGGCGCGTAATCGAGGCTCCTTTAATCAACTACGCAAAAAAGAAGATTTGCCAGAGCCGCATCGAGTCCCCTGGTTATCGTAGGTTTAGCTAGCCGGCACTGAGCGACGACTGAGCGAGGTCGAAAGGCTATTTGGTTCGATGAAGGTCCGGATTAATGCTGACGAACAATAGCGTTGGCGACCCGCAGCACGTCGAAGTATTTGCCAAACGAAGGCGCGCGGGCTTGGTGTCAGATAGAAGGGCTTCCTGTATTTCCGGTCCTACCCGAAGGATCGCCGCGTCTTTGCCTCGATTTCCATTCGAGAAACGGGTGCGCTAAAAGTGCCAAATATCCTGATGGCATCGGATGATCGACGCCAAATGTCTTCGGCTTCTGCCCCTTGGGAAGGTAAACACTTCCAAACAGCAAATCGTAGAATGAGAACATCCCGGCAAAGTTCTTGTCTCTGGCTTCCATCTCGCTGCTGTGGTGCCAATGATGAAATTCCGGCGACACCAGGAAGTAGCGCAGCGGGCCGTAGTTCAAGCGCACGTTGGCATGAACGAGATAGGCCTGCCAGTAGTAGACGAGGATGTAAGTCCCGATTGCTTCTGAGGAGAAGCCGAGCGCGAAGAGCGGAAACAGCGAGCCGGCCTTCATGAATACTACGTCCAGCGGGTGCTGATGGACCGCAGCGAGCCAGTCCAGTTCTTCGACAGCGTGGTGAACGGCATGGATGTGCCACATGGCGGGCACGGCGTGCAGGATGCGGTGGGTCCAGTAGACCCCGAAGTCCCCGATCAGGATCACCAAGACGACTTGGACCAAATAGGGAAGACCGTCGATCGCCTGCTTCACTACTGACGGCAGTATCGATTGGTTGACCACAATGGCCATCGTGACGATCGCGATCACGCCGAGGATGATCAGCCATCCATTGAGAAACTGGAAGGCCATATCGGTTAGCAGGCCACGTCTGAAAAACTTCTGAGGCCTCGCAGCAAATAGTCGCTCGATCGGAACGAAGATCAAAAGCGTCAGCAAAAATCTACTCAGTCCAAAAAGCTCGTCCATTCAAATAGCCGCCTTTAAAGGGGCGGAAGTCTAGCACTTGCTTCCTCATTCGCCAATCGCTGCAAGAGGCGAAGTGATTGGTTCAGCTCGTGCCTGCGACAATGAGGATGAGGTTGTTAAGTACGGGCGTGGAGCAGAAAGCCACGACAAGAGCCACGTTGTAAACGTTCTTGCTGCGCCAAAGCAGCCACGTCACGAGAAACGTTAAGCCGAGCTTGGGAATGAGCCACCACACGCCGAACCAGGTCTGAGCCAGCCTCATGAACGGGTTCAGCTCGCCCATTCCGAGATCGAGGATCACGTTCGTCGTTACGAGGTCGGCACAACCCAGCAACAAGCAGAAGATTAGCAAGAACGCTTTAATCCAGCTCATTATTAAGACCTCGATGCTGAAGATCCTTAAGCTAGGTCACAGGACCCTTAAGATCCAAAGTTCGGTTACGATCCAAAGTTCGTTTTCTAAGCCAAAACAACTTTATATTTCCTTAAACTCCGAGCGCTTTACCCGCGGATCAGTTCCTTCAATTTCAATCCCATCCGGATCGTTCCTTTTCACGCGCAGCGCAAAGGCAGAAGACATCCGCTCTCCCGCCGTATCGCGCCGGCGAGTTCGCGGGCGATTACTTCGACGGCCCTGAAGAGCATTTTCGACCATGTTAGTCTGGAGCCAAACCTCATGCGCGTGGACGTTCGCCGCTCGCGCAGCGTTAACCAAGCATGTCGAGCTGATGGATCATCCAGATCTTGATTGCGCTTACCGGCACGGTCTGCAGAAAGCGACACCGGCCGATGGACGCGCCGCCGGAGTGGGCTCGTATTCAAACCAGGCAACTTGAACAAACAGCGAACAAACTCTGATATTTCGTCCGAACAAAAATCTCTCGTTCCACTCGCGAGCCTTCGCGACCGCGGCCGGGGACCGCGCGTTGTGCATGCCTTGTTTACGCGAGGAAAGTTCGTCAAAAAACGCTGCTTGCGCTCGCGCAACGTTTCAGGAAGTATGGACTACTTGTTCTTTGAAGGCAGAGCTTGTTATTTTTGTCCCTTTTCTCATTTGTATTAGGATCTGACGAAGCAAAGGGCTGCCTAACGTTAAAGCGGCGAGACATTCGTCATGTCGGGTGAGATCGTAGACGCCGCTCGTCTTGCGGCAATATACTTAGGTGTCATCTACGGTACTCGTCTCTTGGAGACATGGTGGCCCATTGCGCCCGTTCCGGGTCCCGAGTTTCGCGATGATTGGTTAGCCGTTATCGTGAGCATCGGATTGGAAAACCTGCTCGGTCCGATCGCGGCAATATGCGCAGGTACGATCGCAAGCTTCACCGGGCTTGGCTGGATTGCACTACCGACTGATGGTTATTGGTGGTACGCCTCACTAGCACTCGTTGTGGTTGCTCTCGATCTCTACAAGTACACGTTCCATCGTCTTCAACATGCAATTCCCGTCCTTTGGGCTATGCACTCGTTTCACCACAGCGCGAATGCCCTTACGTTCATCACGGCTGGCCGGCATTTTTGGCTGGAGAGGGTCCTTTCCGACGCCTTTCTTCCAATTTTGGCGATCTTGTTTCGGATCCCAGCGGATATGGCCTTGGTCGCCGGATTGATCTTCTTTGTCCCCGACACTTGTGCTCATCTAAACCTCCGTATCCCGCTCGGTCGGTTCGTGACATGGATAAACAACCCGCAATGGCACCGCATCCATCACTCGGTCCTGATGGAGCACCGAGACAAGAACTTTGCCGCTTTTTTTCCGCTTTGGGACTTTTTATTTGGTACGGCGTGGGTGCCGAAACCAGACGAGTATCCCGCGACGGGACTTGTGCCTGCTGAACGAGTGGACATTATCAACAGTGTGATCTGGCCGGTCCGGCATCTTCGGCATCAGGAGTCCAAGAATGAATTTGGCTGAAGGCCTCTTGGGCACTTCAACGTGTCCTGGCTACGCGGACCTCGTGCCATAAATCCCTGCACGGAGATTGGGTGAGTTAAAGCCCTTGATGTAGCCGTCGTTAGGTGTTTGGTGGCTTGTCCCTACAACATAGTTTGACGTTTATCGTGACGTGGTCGCTTTGGCGCAGCAACAACCTTCACTATATCTGCTTCGTAGTAGCTTTTGCTCTACACCTGAACAAGCTCATCAACATCGCAGGCGCAAACTGAACCGGCCAGTCGGTTTGAAGTAGGCAGGTGATTTCGGTCGATTGCGGCGCGCCAGCTGGTTTCAATGAGGTGACGTCTCGCCAGATTTGACTGAAATGAAGCGAGACGCCGCCCCAACATGACAGGCCTGAGGCGAACAGGACTGGTGCCGTAGCCAACAGTCTCTCGGGCAGGAGATTCGGTTGATCAGAGAGTACTTCAGGGCCGCTCGTTTAGGCGGACGTTGGCGAGCCTCCGCGCAGCGTCGCGGTAGAATGATTTCGGTGCCGTGCTCGCGACGAACGAGGTACCGCGACCGATCGGCGCGAAATTCTAAACCCGCAACAGTGCGATCATCATTGGAGAACGAAACAGCCTACGGCTCAACGCAGTGCTGATTCCGAAACTAGATATACGCCGCAGGATTTTAACCTACTTTTGGCAACCCTCAGGTTAACTTTCCTGAACGCACGCGATCATGCTATACTGAACGTGTTTTCCTCCGGGACGAGTTAACCTCCCGGCGATTTCGTCGTCTTTCAGTTTTCAGCCAGCAAATTTTACACGTTACTTTCGGACCGCGCGCCGCATAACGTCCCAGAAACATCATGCATTTTGATGGCCAGGTAAATTTTCGAACGATATCCGCACCTGCACTGCGTCTTGCGCCTGTGATATATCCTGTGGCGCTTTTTCTCTCCGCGCTGTTGCTGTTTGCGATCGAACCGATGTTTGCAAAGATGGTGCTGCCCCGGCTTGGCGGTGCGGCAGCCATTTGGTCGGTTGCAATGGTCTTCTTCCAGGCGGCGCTGCTGCTGGGCTACGCCTACGCCCACGTGCTCAGCCGCACGCTGTCGCCGGGACCATCGGCTCTGGTTCATCTCGGGCTGCTGGCAATTGCCGCCGCGACATTGCCAGTCGGCATCGCTCAAGGGTTCGAAACGGCGCCACAGCAAGGGCTCGAACTCTGGCTGCTGGCATTGTTTGCCGTCTCGATCGGGTTGCCGTTCGTCGCGCTCGCCGCGACCGCTCCGCTGCTGCAAAACTGGTTCGCGGCGAGTGGTCATCCGCAGGCTGCCAATCCCTACCTTCTGTACGCGGCGTCCAATCTGGGCTCGTTCGCAGCACTCATGACCTATCCCTTTGTCGTCGAGCCGCTGCTGACGTTGCGAACACAGATCCAGCTATGGTCGCTCGGCTACTTTCTGTTGACCTTGCTGATCGTGGCCGCGGCGGTCATCGTCGCCGGTGCGGCCAAGCATTCGATCAACCAGGCAAGCCCCGGAACCGCCACCGTCCCCACGACTGCCGAACGAGCGATGTGGACCGTGCTGGCCGCGATCCCGGCGGGTCTTATGATCGCCGTCACGGCTGCAATCTCTGTCGACCTGGCGGCAGCGCCATTCCTATGGGTCTTGCCACTGTCGGCCTACCTTTTGACATTCGTGGCGATCTTTCGCGAGCGTGCCTGGGTGGCGCACAGTCGTGTGCTGAAACTGATGCCGTTTGCTGCCGTGGTCCTCGTCGCATCCGCGTCTACGGTGGTGCGGCCGTATTTTGGTGTCCTGCTCGTGATGCATCTCGCGAGCTTCCTGGTGATAGCGCTGGCTTGCCATGGCGAACTCTATCGCCGCCGGCCGGACCCAGCACGCCTGACGGAATTCTACCTGTGGACCTCATTCGGCGGCATGATTGGCGGCATCTTCGCCGGGTTGATCGCACCGCACATATTCAACGGTGTCGCCGAGTATCCCATACTGGTGCTGGCCGCACTGCTGGCAATGCCCGGCGCGTTTGACGGCGGGCTGCGCAGGCTTTTGCGGCAGAGTGGCCCCGGTCTGGCATTGGCTGCGTTGACGTTCGGCATTGTCTGGCTGCACGTTCGCATTCCAGCCAACACCGCGCTGCCCATCGATATCGCGCTCATTGTGCTGGCCGGGATCATGGTGCTGGTGCGTCGGCAACCGGCCATATTCTTCAGCCTTGCGGCGCTAGCATTCGTGATCGCCAAGCTCGACCCCCTGTTCGCGCCCATAGAGCAGGTCCGCAGCTTCTTCGGGGTGCATCGCGTGGTCGAGGACCGCTCCGGACAATTTCGCCTCCTGATGCATGGAACGACCGCGCACGGCGCCGAGCGCGTGCGCAATGCGGATGGGACGCCGGTCAAAGGCCGCCCCGAACCGACCACGTACTATTATGTCGGCGGGCCGATCAGTGACGCGATCGTAGCTGCCCGCCGTGCGCACGGATCGCTGGCTCACGTAGCGGCAGTTGGGCTCGGCACCGGAAGCCTCGCCTGCCATCGCCAGGACGGCGAGGACTGGACATTCTTCGAGCTCGATCCTCAAGTGGTCCGCATCGCTCGTGACCCGCTCCTGTTCCATTTCCTGTCGGAATGTGCACCAGATATCCGCATTGTGCTCGGAGATGCGCGGCTCACCCTAACGGCCTCACCGGAGCGCTACGATCTGATCGTGCTCGACGCCTTCTCCTCCGATGCGATTCCCGTGCACCTGCTGACCCGCGAAGCGTTTGCCGGATATCTGGCGCACCTCACCGCTCACGGTCTCATCGTTCTGCACATTTCGAACCGGCATATGGCGCTGCGGGGGCCGGCGGCCGCGGTCGGCTTTACAGAAGGCCTCGTCGCCTTTGGCAAACTTCAGATTCCTCCAGTGACGGCGCAGGAGGACGCCCGGGCTGCATCCGAGGTGGTCGTGTTTGCCCGCGATGTAGAGGATCTTGGCGAGTTGCCGGCGCAGGGATGGGCGCGCCTCGAACCTGGCTCGCGGGTTGCATGGACCGATGATTATGCAAACATTCTCGGTGCCGTTCTCGACGCCAAGCTCAGGCGCTGATCAAGCAACCCGCTACGTTCCAGAAGCTCGATCAAGCTGCTGTTCCGCGGCGGTGGTCAAGCCTACGGCTGATTGTTCGGCGGCCTCTCGATGAACCTGCGGCTGCCATTGAGAAGCTCGAGGTTGTTGGCGATCACCGGGTTGCCCGGATCGAGCGAATACGCCTTCTCGAACTTTCGCCGCGCACCACCCAGATTACCGCGCAGCATGAGCGAATAGCCCTGATCGTTCAGGATCTGGACGGTCTCGCCGCCAAGCCTGATCGCCTGGGCATAGGCCTGATCGGCAAGATCGAAGCGACGCAACTTGTCATAGCTAGCCGCGAGCCCGACCCAGGCCGTCACATCCTTTGGCGCTTTCTCGACGGCGTCCTTGAAATAGCGCTGCGAGATTCCGTAATTGCCGCGGTTGTATTGCTCTAACCCCATCCGCACCGGCTCATCGGAGGGATAATATTTGACGTCGGTCGGCTCCTGCACGGGATCGCCGCCCGGCGGATCCACCGGCGCAACGATCGCCGCCTCCCGCATCGTGTAGTCGCAGGCCGCGAGGCCCGTTGCTAACCAGCAGCAGGCGAGCGCCGGAATGAGACGCCGTAATCCCCGTCCCACGCTCCAGCTCCGACAACTTCCCTGCGTCATTCGACAAACCATTTGTGAAAACTACCTAGGAGAAACAGACGGCGCGACGAACGCTGTCAGCGCCAGAACCCAACGTCACAGCGTCACTTCCAAACTCTCTATCCCAGCAGACGGATGCACCTGAGAGGTTGAACCTTCAGCTGGTTACCTGCCCCCTCCGCCTACCCCGACGGCCACCGATCCTCCGGTCCCCGCTCCCAATCCGGTTGTGTTGACATTCTGAATTGTGGTGACGGGCGGCGCCTGGCCCATCGCCTTGGTCGGATCGCCCATGTCGGGAAGCTGATCCAGCGGGCGTTGCTGATAGCCATAGCGCGTCACCGCACCGCCCGTACGCCGCGCGTCGTACGCGATCCGGCGATCGCCTACATATGCCGGCCACGGATGGATCGTGTGCGTAACGGCGTTGACTTCTTTGGCGTTGCCGGCGCTCATCGTGATGGTGTCGGAGCGCTGGACGTAGCGATCCATTTCGTCGTGCCCCGCAACTCCGTAGCAGCCTCCGAGCAGGAGCGGTGCGAGCAGAGCCAGATATCTGATGGTCATTCCTCGCCTCCTCTAGTTCAGGGTCTTCACGACCGGTTGGTTCGCACCAACGACCGGTGGTGGAGCGGGCACAATCGCGTTCGGCGCGATGATGTGACCGTAGGGTCCCTTTACCTCGCCGCCGGAATTGACGTAGTCGTCGTAACGCTTGCGAACGTCCATCTGGCCATTGAGGAAGAAATCGACGTCGTTAGCCGGCAAGCGGGAGTCGAGCGGCGAAGCCAATTGCTGGCCGGGCGCGGCCGGCGCGACCAGGCGCGGCGTGACGATGATGACCAGATCGGTCTCCTCCTGCTGGTAAGACTTGCTGCCGAATAGAGCGCCAAGCACAGGCACCGAGCCGATCCACGGCAATTGCGACACGTCCTGCCGGTTGCGGGTCTGCAGCAGGCCGGCGATGGCGAAGCTCTGGCCGTCGCGCAATTCGACCGTGGTGCGCGCGTCGCGGCGGGTCAGCGAGGGAACGGTGGTGCCCTGGATCGTGACTGCATTGGAGAAGTCGAGCTCGCTGACCGAGGGCTCGACGCGAAGGTTGATAACGCCACGCGAAAGCACGGTCGGCACGAAGGCCAGTTCGACACCGAACTTCTTGTAGTCGATCGACACGGTCGGAAAGCCGGCTGCCGACTGCGTCGGGATCGGCACCGGAAATTCTCCGCCGGCCAGGAAGCGCGCGGCGTCGCCGGACAGCGTGGTCAGGTTGGGCTCCGCCAGCCGACGTGCCAAGCCCTTCGTCTCAAGTGCATTAATGAGAAGATCCACCGAGCCACCGTTGCTGGTCCTGATGAGGCTGGTCAGCAGGCTTCCAAACGGGGCCGGAGCCACACCGCCCGCCGACCCAATGAGCGTCCCCAGCGTTCCAAGCACGGGAAGGCTGCCTGTGGGAGGAGAGCCAACCGCTCCTCCCCCGGCACCCAAGGCGCTGTTGTTGGTATTGATCCCGCCTATGGGAGTCCGGCCCACGTTTGTGGTGCCGCCCAGCCCCGTATTTGCGACATTGGTCCCGTTGGCGTTCGCCGCATAAAGGTTCACGCCGAGGTCACGTCCCGCTTGCCGGCTGACTTCGAGAAAGCGCACCTCGAGCATCACTTGCTGCGGCGCCGCAACGCTCATCGCGTTGACGACGATGCCCCCCTCGGGAACGCTGCCTTTGGCAATGGCGAGCGCCTTCTCCGCGGCCACCGCATCGGCAGCCATTCCGCTCAGCACCACCTGGCCTTCAGACGCAGAGACGCGAATGCCACGCGTGCCCGTGCCCGAGGCGATGTTCTGCTGCAGATTGCCGATATCGAGGGTCACCTCGACATCCAGAATGCCGATCTGCTTCATCGAGCTGTCGAACAGGATGACGTTGGTGGTGCCGGTCTTCTTTCCTTGGACGTAGATCAGGTGATCGCTCAGGGATTTCACGTCGACGATGTCGGGCGAACCGGCCACGATCGTCGCAAAGGCCGATTCGACCCTGAAGGTCCGTGACTTGTTGAGGCTCACCTTGACCCGCTGGACCTCCGTCGCCTCGCTGACGAAAACGCTGCCGGAGGAGAGCCGCCGCTCTGCCGCCCCTGCGCGGTCGGTAGAATCAAGCAAGGCCACCGAAGCGCCAAGAGCTATCATGCTCAAGGCCACAATCGCGTGTCCCGCGCCACCCAATACGCGACTACCAACCATCCGAATCCCCTTCGCCGCATTCCCGACGGCCAATTCCGTAGATTTACGGCCTCCGACTTCCTGATCACTCTCCTTCGCGCACCACGCCGCAGAGCTTACAGTGTGCCCGAGTACAAATAGTTACTCGCGAATTCCCATTCCCTGGCACCCCCAGCCAGGGTACACCCCCGTCGGCCCGATCCGGACATGTCCCGGTGCAGGGCCGCTAAAATGGCGATTCCGGGATCATCCTCCCCCACGCGCCTTGATTGCAAGGAAAGAGCTTCGCTGACGTATGGCTACCCCGGAGAAAACTCGCAGATGTTGCCGGCGGGCACCACTTCCATAGCCCGCCTGAGCTAATCGCCGGCCTGCCGACAGACCAAGGCCGTTCTGGCGCTCGCCTCGGCGCCCCGCTGCTCCCGATCTTCCGCAAAGAATCGTGTCCTCAGAACGGAATCTGGGTGGACACGCTCGGAGCGTTGAAGGACGTGCCCCACACCGGCGCCAGCATGGTGAAGTTGGAAGATGCCGTCACGGTAAGTGCAGAGGGCCCAGCGCTCGTACTCACTGTAGGCGTGAAACCGCCAGCATACAGGAAGGGAGCAATGGCCTCCTTCTCTGGGGCCGATAGATAGTCAGTGGTGCAAGCGGACGGTGACGTGCCGGCTATTACAGCAGGCGTGTAGCAATTGACGATGTTCGCCCGCGCGCCGGCACTCGCAAGCATGCGCAACGATTGTACCGTGATCGCATATCGCCCGAAATCAAAGATGGCGAAGATCAGAGTGAACAGGGCCCCCCGACGATGCAAAACTCGAAAGCTGCCACCCCGCGTTGGTCGAGTTTTCTCATCACTGCACCAAACGCACTGTTTGAACATTAGGCGTTATGGCCAAATCTGACTTGCACTGGCGGTTGTCCAGCGTCGTATCGCCTATGAAATTCACCGCGTAGGCTATGACCTGATAGCAACCGGGGGCGCTCGACGAGCTGTTGCCAGCGTACGTAACGGGAGTATTTGGGACATAGACCGTGCCGTCAAAATAGCTACTCGAGTTGCCCGTGATATTGATGCCTTTTTTCGACCAAGGTTCGGGATCGTAGATGAGAAGATCAGTCATAAGCTTTAACACGGTCGATGACGCTAATGGAGCGGGCACCTGCGTCGCGAGTACGATTGACGGCGCGCTGATCTGAATCGTTGGATTCCCCGATAAAGCGAGCGTCGCGCCATTATCTGAGGGGCTCATAAACTTGGGGGGCAACAATATTAGAGTGGCTGTTGCAGGGGACGGAGTCGTGATAGTGGCGTTACCCCCAATAGTAAGCGCGCCATCAGCGAAGAAGTAAATGCCGCTCAAAGTGTACGAATTGTTATTAAAAGACGTGAACGCGCCAGACACCTTCGAGGACAAATCATAGTAACATTTTTTTGGAGATCCGTACGCGGGGAGAGGTGTATTGGTGGATGGGACCGGGCATGCACCATCAGGGAAATCAGACGTTTTTAGGGATGAGATTGCCGTATCGAATCCACTCAGTGGATTAGGAATAGGTTGCTGATACGTTTTCACGCCCGTGCACTGGCTTCCGCCGGTTTGGGAGCAACCGCCGACCGTGTAGCTCGGCGCATTCACCTGGATGCCCGAATTGCCCTTGAAGCCAATTGCATTGTCGGCCGTACTGTTCGACGAAATGCCGCAGGATGGCGACGAAACCTTAGGGCTCCCCTGGAACGTGACAGCGTCTTTCAGTGCCAAGACGCATGGAGGTTTCGCCAAACTATCAACGCCGGCAACCGCGGTCGCGACCACGTTGATCGTCGATAAACCAAGCAGCTGGGCCAGGTATGTCGGCTGCTGCTGACCGACGGTGGCCTGAACGAAATTTCCCGCAGTCCCGTTCCACGACGTCAGCGTGGCGATCTGGACCGACTTCGACACGCCTGCGGGAAGGCTCGTCGCGCAGGTGGCGCCGGGATAGGAGGTGTCGCCTGAATTGCAGAACGAGTTCTGGGCTGCGACCTGTTTGGCGCGCCAATCGACTGTCTGTGTATTGCTGCAGGTTGTGCCGGGCTGTGGCGCGCTGTCACACGCCAACCGCAAGGCACCCGAATAGGCCGCCGCATCAGCCGCCCCCTGGGCGCGTTGCCTGGTCACGTACCAGGAGCCGGCCTCTCCGCCGAGCGCCATCACGCCGATCAACGGTACCAAGGCAACCACAGTTGCAAACGCTGCGGATCCTCGACGGCAACGAAGCATGTTACGCATGGGACACCTATTGAAATCGCTCTGAATAAGTCAGTGTGAACGAACACGCATTGCCCGTGGTGCTCGTGCACAACACCGACGTCAACACGATCGGCGCCAACGTGATCGTTGTTGAGTACACATAATATTTCGCCAGCGAAGGATCGGAGTTTCCTGACGCGCACACCGCATTGCTGTCGCCGCAAATCAGCTGAATGCTTGGGATCGGAAAGCGGCTATCGGCCTTGGCGAGCGCGGTCGACGCCCAACTGGAGGCGTTCGTAACGTCAGGTGGCGGGGAATACAGGATGGACTGCCCGAACGCACGCAATGCGGCGAGCGCCGATATGTACCGGTAGCCGGCCACGGCAAGATCGGCCAGCGGCAGCAGGATCAGCATGATCAGGAAAAGGTAGACGAACGGCATTTCGAACGCTACAGCGCCGCGCTGATCCGCGATCAAGTTATGTCTGCCTCTCACGAGCCGCTTTCGGCAGAGCAAAGAATGCATCACGTTGGCACCTTTACGCTCCAGTTAGACCGATACATCTCATCATAGACTGTCCACCACGAATTTCACGAGCCAGCCGATCACCACACGTACGGAATCAATCTCCAGCGCGAGGCTTCGTAGCTCGTGTACTCTGGACAATTGCGCCGGAGCAGGTCTTCTTCGTAATAGATCCGGCATACTTGAACGCCGATATGCAGCACAAACAGCGTCAGCGTCAGCGGCGAAAGGACCTTGAGAACCACGCCGAATATCACAATCTCTTCCGCCAAATAAAGTGGATGCTTGATCCATCGATACGGACCCGTCTGGACCACCAAACGGGCTTGCGGCACCAGGCTGAACGACCGGCCAAGATGCCTGATCGTGACGAGCATCATGCTCATGCCCGCCAACACGCAAACCGTGGATGCAAGGTTTGGTAACGCCTTATCCGTCTCGCCGAAGAAGCCGATCGTCCATGGCATATAGGTGCCGACGAAGGCGGCCACTCTCGGCAGCAAGCCATCAGCATGCGCCTTTGCCGGTGGCCGGGTCATGACCAGCACCCCGAGAAGAATGTAGAAGCTGGCGAGACAAAAACTTGACACGAGTATCAGCCAAGAATCGGAAAACAATCCGATTTTGATCGCGTAGACGAGCGCCAGCAGCATGAACCACATGCCGCCGAGCAACTGCATCGTCCGCTCGTAGGTCGACTTATTCGATAGAGTGATGGTGCTCATAAATTGCCTACTTGAATGCACGAACCAGATGCAAAAACGGGCTCGCGCCCAGAATGACGAACATGGCCGGAAGCATAAACAGCACCATCGGAATTGTCAGCTTGGCGCCCAGCTTGTGAGCCCGCTCCTCCAGCTTGGTGATGCGCTCCCGCCGAAGGTCGACAGCAATACCGCGCAGAGCCTGCCCCAGCGGTGTTCCGTACTGCAGGCTTTGACCGATCACCGTTCCAAATCGGCGAAGCCCGTCCGACTTGGCGCCTAACTTCTCGAAAGCTTCGCCACGGCTCGGCAATATGCGGAGATCGTCGAGCAGTCCGCGCAATACCTGAGCCATTGCCGGATTGGTCTCCTTCATCTCATCCGCCACGCGCTCAAGCCCGCCCTCGAGGCCCATCCCCGCCTCGCTGCACACAACGAGCAGATCGATGGTATCCGGCGTCCCCAGCCGAATAGCTGTATCAAAGCGCCGTTTCATGAAGAAAAGGATTAAGCGTGGTCCCATGATTCCGACGACCACACCGATCAGCGTGAAAATCATCACGTCGGAGAGCGGTTTTCCGAGAAGCTGTGTCGCAAAGAAGGCCGCAAACGGAAACAAGAACATGCTGACGGCTTTGACCCCAATCCAGATCGGAAGGGTTTGATAATGGTTAAAGCCTGCCGACTGAATGATCGTTCGGAGCTGCTCCAGATTTTCCTCCGCATAGAAGCGCTTGTAGCGAGCGCCTATCGAGGAAAGCCAGCCGACCAGATCCTGCGTAGAGCTTGAGCGGTCCGGGATGCCGAGCACCGCGTTCGACACGCGCGTATCCAGCGCGCGAATATGCACTTCGCGAATGACCAGGACAAACATTGCGGCCGCAACGACCGTGGCAAGCGCCGCGAATGCGAGACCGGCAGTCATAGCGCCGTCTCCCGCTTGATCATCCATCGTATCACGAAGTGTCCAACAACCACCGATGCGATTGCGTACGCCAGCAGCATGTTTCCAGTCGGGTCATAGAACAGCAAATCTATCGACTGTGGATTGACCAGGTACAGTAATCCGCCCACGATGAGCGGCGCTAGCGAAAGGGCACGCGAAGAGAAGATGACTTCTCCGGCCAGAGCCTTCGCGCGCGCAGCCAGCGCAACTCGTTGGCTTACAGTGTCGGCCAGTATCTGCAGCGTTTCTGCCAGACTGCCGCCCGCCTTCAATTGGACCGCGAGCGTTACTGCAAACATCGCGTATTCAGCAACCAGGGTTCGCCGATAAATACCTTCGACCGCCTCTTCCGGGGGCCTCCCCATAGCCACCTCGCTGCAGACGATCGCGAACTGGCCGGATGTTGGTTGTGGCATCTCGCGCGCAATGGCGCGGAAGGCTTCATTGACGGGTAACCCCGATCGAACGGTGCTGGTCACCAACTGAACTGCGTCGGGAAGCTGACGGAAGAGCTGATTGATAAAGCGATTGCGTTGCCATCCGAACAGACCTCGCACCACGAGGAGGGCGATGACAGCGGCACTGATCGATAGCGTGGGCGCGGAGAGTTGCAGTATGCGATTGGCATAAAACACGCCACCTGCGGCCAAGGCTCCGGCGAGAAACACGTAGGCCGGATGCCAAGCGTGGACGATCTCGGCGTTGTAGTTCACGAGCTGATAGAACATTTGCCAACGCGAAGCCTTGGCCGCTCGCCGGATGGACACCAAGGTTGCAGCCTGAGATGCGGGCAGAGCAATTTCGAGCTGGCGGTCCATCCGCCTCTGTCGCCCGTCGAGCCACAGAGTATTTACCGTTGCACACAGCAGAAGCACCAGAACGATGATCAAGGGTGTCGTCATCAGATCTGCCTCATCGCCTCTGCCCAGGCCCGCTCAAGCCCGTAATAGACAAGGCGGCTCTTGAATTTCGGAACTGCGTTCGTGGATCGGTATGTGCCCGATATGCGCCCGTGCACATCCTCGTCCTTGTACTCGAACAGCGCAACATCGTTGGTGGTGATCACCTCGCCTTCTAGGCCTATTACCTCGGTGATCTGAACGATCCGGCGCTGTCCGTCCCGCATGCGTTCGACCTGCACGATGAGATCGAGGGCGGCGACAATCTGTGCGCGGATTGCGCGCGACGGCAGATTGACCTGGCCCATCTGCACCATGTTTTCGACGCGCGTCAGCGCATCGCGCGCACTATTGGCATGCACCGTTGAGATCGATCCGTCATGGCCGGTATTCATCGCCTGCAGCATATCGAATGCTTCGGCGCCGCGGACCTCACCCACCACGATACGATCCGGGCGCATACGCAGAGCGTTCCACAGGAGATCACGTTGCGTTACCTGCCCCGTACCCTCGAGGCTGGGCGGCCGCGTCTCCAGGCTGATCACGTGCGGCTGCTGCAGTTGCAGTTCCGCTGCATCCTCGATCGTTACGATGCGTTCGCTGTGGTCGATGAATTGGCTAAGGGCGTTCAGCAGAGTTGTCTTGCCCGACCCCGTGCCGCCGGAGACCAGGACATTGAGCCGGCAGCGGGAGGCAATCTCCAACAGCTGGCCGAGTGCGGGGGTCATCGATCCGTTCTCGATCATTCCAGCGATGTTCAAACGCCGGCTTGGAAATTTTCGGATCGAGACGCAGGGGCCGTGGATGGCCAGCGGCGGCAGGATGATGTTGACCCGGCTGCCGTCCGGGAGACGGCAATCCACCATCGGACTGGATTCATCTACGCGCCGGCCAACCTGGGCAGCAATCTTCTGCGCGACCGCGGTAATATGGTCGTTGTCCCGGAACCGCACCGCGACACGCTCCAGCTTACCGCTCCGCTCGACATAGACATTGCTCGGCCCGTTGATCATGATGTCGTTGATCGTCTCATCAAGCAGAAGCTGACGAAGCGGGCCGTACCCGGTCATATCATCAGCGATTTCTTCCGCCAATCGGAGCTGCTCGCGACCGGACAGCTCCAGCCGCTCCTGGTTGGCGATGCCGTGGATGATTTCCTCGATCTGCCGCCGCAGGACCTCGCGCGAGACCGACGCAGCCACTGCCGGCTCGATCTGCTCGATGACGCGTTCGCGCAACGACGCCGACATCACCGTATGGGTTGAAGATTCTTCGCGCTTCGGGGCCGACGCGGACAGGGCCTGGGCCTCCGAACTAGACGCGGATGCGGATGATGCCAGACTTGGCGCAGTTAGCGGCGTGGCGAGCAGCACCGGCGGCAGGCCGGGCGCCACCGTCGACGAGCTCGCCATCAGTGTGGGCAAACGGGTTGGCATCTCGTCTGCGCGCCTGCCGAACTTTTTCATAACCCGAGCCACCTTCTCCATCGTCCCTTTCGCTTGGGCGCCCCCACGCCGGCGATCTCACGTACGATCGGAGCAAGGTGACGACGCAGCGCGGATACATGCTTGAGGGCCGGAATTCCGAGGTTGACCGCTTGGGTCATTCCCTTGCCGAGATCCGGGATCACCATGTCCGGCTCTGCGCCCAGAGCCTTGACGATCGTCGCCCTGGGCAAACCGCCGGCGCGATCCGCACGATTGAGCAGGGTAAAGACCCGGTCCTTGCCAGCGATGTTGGTGACCGCGTTGCGTAGCGCATGCGCATTGCGCAAACCGGTCACCTCCGCTTCCAGCAGAACCAGCACTTGACGGGACATCTGAATGACCGGATAGATCGACGCCGGGAACGGCACCGGCACATCGACAACGACGTAGTTGAACCTCTGACGAAGCAGGCCGAGCACGTGGCGGACGCCAGCTTCGGTGATGTCGAGCTTGGCATCGAGGTCTTCGTCGCCGGAAATTAGGCAAACCCGATCGTTAACCGCGATTGCCGCGCGCTCCAGAAACAGCGTGTCGGCCCGCATGGGATTTTCAAGAGCAATGCGCAGCCCGGGGCCCGGGCGCACACCCAACATCACGGCGGTCTCGCCGCCCTGCAGATGAAGATCGAGCAGCGCCACCTTGGCCTTGGTGGTCTCGGCCAATTGCAGCGCCAGGTTGATGGCGATGCTGGTCGCTCCGGCGCCGCCCTGCGCACCGCAGATCGAGACCACATGTCCTCCGCGGTCATTATGAGCGGGCGCGACGGCGCCAAGCAGCTTCGGGCGGAGCTGGTCCAGCACCATGTCTCGGGTGATCGGCGTTGGAAGATACTCGGTAACGCCGGTCTCCATCAGTTCGCGGTAGAAAGTGATTTCCCTGTTCTCGCCGATCAGGCATACGCGCACATCGGGCGGGCAGACGCTGGCTAGCCGTTCCAGTTCCGTGAAGGGATCATCGATCCCGCTGATGTCGGTCACCAGCGCGAACAGATCGGTCTCAGTCTCCAGCATGCGCGTCGCATGACGGATGCTGCCCCGCCGGATCACCAGATTGCTGCCATCGAGCCCCTTGCGTAGCGCAGCAGCGCTCAGCTCGTCGTTCACAAAGCAGACGATACGGTTGCGTGTCAGAGCGGACGTTGTCTCTCCAGGTGATTCCACCACTGCCATGTTCACACTCATCAACGTTTCTCCGGCATCTTGCTAGCATCGCCCACCGCAGCAGCCGTGAGGCGCGCAGCTTCCGTCGCCCCATCGCAGGGGACAAGAGCGTCGTCGTCCAGGTCCTGTTTCCTGACCGAGTATTGCTTGAGCTCGCGGCCGGAATAGATCGCGACCGTTGTGCTCTGGCCGGCAACCGCACTCTGGCGGGCCAGCTCTGGCGACACATCGCAGCTGGAAGTCGCACCCGTATCGGCCTTCTCCCACTGCTCGGCCGCAGATCGGACGACGAGCGAGAGCGTACCAAGCTGCTTTGCGACGGAGACCTTCTTGACCTGTTCCGGCTTAAGCTCCAACGATACAGTTTGCGCCGTCTTACCGGGAAGAGAATTGCTGACGGGGCGTCCGCCTTGCGCCATCTCCTGATCGATCGCGATGACGCGCACGTTGGAAAGTACGGTTTCGCTGACAGCCCGACGCACCGGATCCGCCTTCTCGAACACCTGGGTCAACACAACATCGACATTGTCGCCCGGCCTGATCAGACCCGAGACGCCAGTCTCCTCGTCGACCTTGAGGCTTATCGCGCGGCTGTCCGGCGCCAGGACGCTGGCGAGGAAGCCGCGATCTCTCGGGCGCAGGATGTCCTGCAATGTAATGGCGCTGCCGGCGTCGACGAACTTGCGAACCAGAGAACCAGGAAGTGCGGCCTTGGTGTCAGGCGTTTCGAGGATTGCCCCTGCAGGGACATGATCAGACACCGCCTGGCGCACGGTGAAATCTTCGTCCCGCGCCAATGTTCCTTTCGAAAGCGAGCGTGCCGCAACAAAGTAGCCGACTGTGGCACGCGCGACTTGGGGCTTTTCCGCGACCGCCTCCGCAACAACCGGATCTTTCGGCAGGTTCACGCTGTATGCAATGAGCCCAAGCGCCGTAGCAGCAAGCAATAGCACCACGATAATCGAGACGCGCAATGCGGATGACATGTCAAAATCCTTTCAAAATAGTCCAGATACCGCCGCATGCGATGGCGACACCGTAGGGCAGCGGCGCACGTCTCAAGTGACGCCAGCGCTCGACCGCATAGATCCGGCGCGCCAAGGACGATCCGGCGGCCGCCAGCTTCGGGTGCGGTAGGCGGCGCATCATCAGATGCACCGCAGCCAGGACGCCACCGGCGAGTGCCGTTACCGTCAACAGCTCAATCACGCCGGTTAACGGAAGACCGATCGCCAGAGCAACCAGCAACTTTAAATCACCGCCCCCGATCATTCCGCGCTGATAGATCACGATGAGCAGCACGAACAGGATTGCGGCGACAATTAGTGACTGGGCGACCTGCATCGGGCTGGCCAATTGGCCGACGATCCCGAGGAATGCCAGCGCCAGACAAATTTCGTTTCGGATCAATCGTGTCGCGATATCGATCGTTGCAACATAGAACAACAATGCGATTTCCAGACACGAGGTCGTGAACGCAATCCAGCTCATGAAAAATTACCTCAGACGCGACGGGGACGCTTTGCAACGCCCCGGCGTCAGACAGTCTCTCTGCCTCAAGCGGCAGTAGTGACCGCGGTGGTGATCGTACCGATCGCAGTGGTCAGCGCCTGGCCGATGCCGCTGGAAGTCGTGGTGCCGAACGCGGCAGCCACAGCGGCGACGATGCAAGCGGCGACGATCACGTACTCGAAGGACACAACGCCATCCCTGTCGCGGCGCAGCAGTCTCACGGTTTCTTTCGCCAGAATGTAATATTTACGCATTGGACTTATCCTGACTGACAATGAACGATGCAAAAATTGCAAGGGGCACCGTTGGCAGAAAGACTGCCAACGGCATCTGCTTGCTCTAGGCCGCCGTGGTGACCGCAGTCGTGACCTTGCCAATCGCGGTGGTCAGCGCCTGGCCGATGCCGCTGGAGGTCGTGGTGCCGAACGCAGCGGCAACAGCGGCGACGATGCAAGCTGCGACGATGACGTACTCGAACGAAACAACGCCCTTGGAGTCCGTGCGCAGTTGCTTCAGGGCTTCGGTGGTTTTGATGTAATAGCTAAGCATTGTACAATCCCTCTCACTAAGATGAATTTACTGATAAATGTTGGCATCCAAATTTACGAAGTTGGTACGTAAATTTGTCCCAACATTGCCAGCACCTTAAATCGATCGCGACGAACTTGCCAACAGTAATCGTTTGTTAACCCTACTACTGCATGGCGTTTCGGATTTCTGGAGCTAATCCCGAATGAGTATCGAAGCGCCGACCGCCCGTAAAAATACGGCCGGACGATATACTGCGATACCGGCGCACGAAAGTCCCGCCCGTAGCGCCCGGGCAGGCGTAGCCAACAACGACCTATCGTTCGCGAATGCCGCGTACTGCATCCAGTCGTGCGTCTGCGCGTTGCCGCACCTTAGCACCAGGCACAAACAGCAGACGTAAGATGATGTTGAGCCGGCTATTGCGCGCAGTCGAAGCGTCGCAGCGATGAACGCCCGCTCCTACTTCTGCCGGAATGACTGATTGAATGACATCACCAACGGCCCAACGATATACTCAAATGCCGTGCGTTGCACCGTCGGGATCATGACTGTCGCCGGCATGCCCGGGTAGAGCCGAATGTTCGGCATCGCAGCGAGCTCACCGCGGTCAATCCGCACGAAGGCGGTGTAATAGGGTGCGTTGGTCTTCGGATCGGTCAAGCGGTCGGCCGAGATCTGAATGACGTCGCCATGAATGATCGGAACGATGCGCTGCTTGTACGCGGTGAGGTGAACCTCCGCGCGCGTGTCCGGATGCACGTCGCTGATATCATCGACACCGACCTGTGCCTCAATGGTCAGCGAGTCCTCGTCCGGAACGATGTCAAGGATTTTATCCCCGCGCTGAATGACGCCGCCCACCGAAAATACGCTCAGGCCCACGATCCGACCGGTATAAGGCGCGCGGATCTCCATCCGGCCTAACACCGCTTTGGCGTTCATCGCCTTCGGAATCACTTCCAAGAGCTTGGCTTGGGTGTCACGCAGGTCCTTCGTGACGTCGGTCATCCGATCGTTATCGAGCTGGGCGATTTGTTGCTCCTGCTCGGCGATTGCTTGGCGGGCCTTAGCAATGTTCGCCGTCGTATCCGCGATCTGCCCCTCAAGACCAAAGGCGGTTCGCTCCAGCTGCAGAATTCGCGGCCGGGCGATCAAGCCGCGCTCGACCAGCGGGGCAATATCGGCGGCTTCCTTGTGAATGGAGTTGATCTGGTCGGTAAAGGATTTGACCTGCGCCTCGGCGCCCACGATCTGCGAGCCGAGCTGATTGATCTTTTCCCGGATCACGCTGCGCTGCCCTTCCAGCGCGGCCCGCCGGCTCTGGAATTGGCTGAGTTGACCTTTCCAGACGCTCTTGAGATAGCGATCCTCGGTTCGAGCCTCGAGATCGGGGGGCATCACGAGCTCGGAGCCATGCTCGAGCTCTGTCAGCAACCGGATTTCGGTTGCCCGCAGCACAGCATATTCTTGCGTCAGGACGTCGTATTCGGCACGGGCCTGGGTTTCGTCGAGTACGATCAGGAGATCGCCGGCAAGCACCCGATCGCCTTCCCGGACGCGTAGTTCATTGACGATGCCGCCGTCGAGGTGCTGGACGCTCTTGCGGTTTCCATCAACCTTGATCACCGCGTTGGCGACCACGGCGCCATTGAGCGGCGCAGTCACTGCCCAGGTACCGAGACCACCAAAGAACGCTGCGATGATTAGCCATCCCACCAGAGCAGTCTGTCGAATCGAGTCGTTTGGGCCGTTGTGTAGGCCGGTTGCAGCCGACAACGGGGTTCTCGAGCGGTTTGCGGCATCCACCAGGGCCATGCAATCTATCCTAACTCGCCGCTGCCTGAACGGAGGGGACCGGCACCGGTCGCGTCAGGCGCGATAGAATTTCGTTCCGTGGGCCGAACATCTCGGCGACACCCTCACGCAGCACCAGGATCTTGTCGCAAACGCCAATGGTGGCAGGCCGGTGTGAGATCAGGACCACGGTCGTTCCACGCTGCTTCAGCTGCAGGATGCAATGGGCAAGCGCGGCGTCGCCATCTGCATCGAGGTTCGAACTTGGCTCGTCAAGCACGACAAGGCTCGGATCGCCATAGACCGCCCGAGCAAGGCCAATCCGCTGGCGATAGCCGCCGGAGAGGATGGCACCGCCCTCCCCGACCTGGGTATCGTAGCCCTGCGGCAGTCGCACAATCATTTCGTGCACGCCGGCCAGCTTTGCCGCAGCAATAATCGCATTGTCGTCGCCGTCGTCGAACCGGCAAATGTTTGCGGCGATGCTGTCGGCGAAGAGTTCGACATCCTGCGGAAGGTAGCCGAGGTGCTGGCCCAGGGAGGACCTGATCCAGGTCGAAATGTCGGCGCCGTCCAGCCGCGCCGCGCCTGCCGAAGGCGTCTGTACTCCGACGAGGTGGCGCGCCAGCGTGGATTTACCAGCGCCGGACGGACCGATGATGCCCAGCACTTCTCCCGGTTCAATCCGGAAGGCAACCCCGCGCAAAATGGCCTTTGACGTTCCCGGTGCTGCGAATGATAGGCCGTCCACCGAAAGCTGGCCGTCGGGGCGGGGCAGAGTCAGTCCGGTTTCACGCGGTGGATGGGCGCTCAACAGCTCGCGCAGCCGCACGAAGGCGCCCCGAGCCGAGACAAGGCCGCGCCAGGATCCAACGATCTGCTCCACCGGCTGAAGCGCACGGCCGAGCAGGATGCTGGCCGCAAACATCGCCCCCGCGGTGGTGAGGCGCTCGATGACAAGGTAGGCGCCTACTCCCAATATCAGCGATTGCATGGACAGCCGCGAGAACCGGATCAGGCTCTGCATGGCGGAGGCACGGTCGCTGGCGGTGACCTGGCGCTCAATCATCCGGATGCGGTCCCGACTCCAGCGTCGCAACAGTCCGGGCGTCATGCCCATGGCGCGCACCACTTCGGTGTTGCGCAGGCTCATCTCGGTAAAAATGTAGTTTCGGCTCGCCGCCTCGTTGGCCTCCGACAGCGGAGACTTGACTGCCAGTTCGTTGAGAAAGGCCAGCAGGATCAGAATGAGGCAACACGCCAGTGCAAAGGCGCCCAGCAACGGGTGTAGCGCAAAAATCACGAGGATGTAGATCGGGGCCCAGGGCAGATCAAAGACTGCGTGAACTCCTGTGCCCGTGATGAACTGGCGAAAAGTGTCGAAATCGCGCAGCAGCTGGCTACGCGTGCTGCCGCCCCTTGCGTTGCGGTCGATCACTGCTGTCATCACGCGCGGTGCCATTTGATGGTCGAGGCGAACACTGGCGCGCGTGAGTACGCGCGCGCGTACCGCATCGAGACCTGCAAGCGCCCCATAACCCAGCAACAGGGCGATGGTCAGCATGAGCAGCGTGATCTCGCTGCCACTCGAGATCACGCGATCATAGACCTGAAGCATGTAAAGCGGGCCAGCCAGATAAAGGACATTGATGGCCAGGCTGAAGATTGCGGCGGTGACGAAATAGCTCCGGCCGCCGTCCAATAGACGCCGCAGTTCGTCATTACTCTTGATCGGAGCAATACTCACACGATCTGACGGAAACCGTCCCCCTGAAATTAATAATCTTCCGCGGTACGAGCAAAATACAATCGATGTGATTCAGTATAGCCGGGATTGGCTGCGTTTCTTTCGTTAACTGCGGAAATGTTTAACATAACCGGCTGCTGGATTAAACCGGCAAATCTCCGGGGCCGGGTTTCAGCCGACCTCGAGGAACAAGGGTAAGGAGAGCTCGCGGCACCATCTCGCAATTAATAATTTTCATGGCCGCAATCTCGCGCATATTTCGAGGATCCGGCCAAGCTCGCACTCCATGAACGATTTGATTGTCTCAGGTCAGGATTGCATGATCGCGCGGCCAACTGGTCGAAAAAATGTGACGGATGCCAAAAAGCGTATGAAGCGCGATGGCCGCCAGTCCTGCGCGCAATTCTAACAACGCTCCGGCGCGGCAGGAATTCCGGCGCGGGGGCACATTTGTCGAATAGAATTCCGGTAATTAGGTCATGCGTGTGAAATTCCAATAATGCTGTTGGGATGGAGCAGGTTCTGGTCCTCTAATATTCCCCAGAATGCGCCTGCGGTATTGCTATGTACATCGCTAATCACCCCCTCCGGACTTCCAATACACCAAGCTCCCATCCGCCGAGACGTCAAGTTGACCTCCCGCCAGACCTCCGTTGAAAGCTTCCAGCGCATTCTTGAGGCCTTCGCCATCCGCCGTCACAGCGTAATGGGTGGCGTCGACTAGCGCATTTCCGGTGTGTGGGTGGTAGCCAGCGGTAGTCTCGTTGAAGACTGACGAAAATGCGGTCCAAGCCGGCGAGCTTGAGGAAAGCGCAGAGGTGAACAATTGTGTACTCGTGTTGTACTCGGCACCTACGGCACCGAACGTCAGCGTGTCACTGTTAACATTGGACGTGGCGTTGTGGTTGATTGTGATCGAGTTCGTCCCAAAAGTGGAGACCGTCGTGCTTCCAGGAATGCCACTACCTGTAACGCTCTCACCCACATAGAGCTGCGAAACCGTTGAGGGCGTGACATTGATTATCGTTGCGCTAGCGCTGACGACTTTTCCCGTTGCGCTAAACGTGGTTTCAAGCTTGCCATCATGATTGAGGTCCGCGTTGCCGCCGGTTAGCGTGCCCGCCGTATACGTGGTCTCGGCCCAATTGATTGCCGTCTCTATGAGGCCAATGGGCTCGTGCCCGCCATCGTTGTAGTCATTGAGTTGGCTCGCAATCAGTTGATTCAACATGATGACATGCGCATCGCTCGAAGTCGACTGAGTGATGATCTCCTGCGCGGCCAGCAGCGGGAGAAAAAACGCCTTCTCGCCGCTGTTTGTAGTTCCACTGTGATCAATATCGCCGAGCAGCAGGCCGGTCTTCAGCGGGTTGACGTCGTCCGTGCCGGGCAGATACGCCTTTGTGAGTGTCCCGGCGCTCTCCAAGGTTGCTGCCTTGGAGTCGTTGAATGCGATGCCATCCCAGTCGGTCTGGTGCTGTGCCCAGAAGCCCGCGGTCAGGCCCGGAAGGGCTTGGTTGATCGCGTTCGCAAAATTGTCATTGGTGATGTTCACGCCGCTGGTTCCAGCAACGGTGTAGCCAGCCGTTCCGAAAGTC
Source organism: Bradyrhizobium sp. LLZ17 (assembly GCF_041200145.1). Classification (NCBI taxonomy): domain Bacteria; kingdom Pseudomonadati; phylum Pseudomonadota; class Alphaproteobacteria; order Hyphomicrobiales; family Nitrobacteraceae; genus Bradyrhizobium; species Bradyrhizobium zaerense. The sequence continues at coordinate 7,294,000 of NZ_CP165734.1, read as the reverse complement.
TCCGTGTATCCCCCTGGCAAGAGTTCCTGCACAAAATAGTTTCCCGGCGCAAGATTGCCGAATGAATACGACCCGTCGGTTGCAGTCGTGGTGGCTTCAAGGAACGTTGTTTCGCCAGAATCGACATGGCCGTTGTGGTTAGAGTCTTTCCACGTGAAGAGATCGATCGTGACACCGCCGATTGGCGTATCCACGCCGGAGTCAATCTTGCCGTTTGAATTGGCGTCGAAATATTTCTTGCCCGAGATGCTAAACTCCGCGAAATTCGCGAAGTCGTTGCCCTTCAAATCGGCTCCGCTGGCCGGAGTGATCACATAACCCGCCGAGCCATAGGTTTGCGTCGAATTAGCCGGCACCACCTCCTTGACCAGATAGCTATCGCCAGCTCCCAGCGGCAGCACGTTGTCAAACTCGTAGTGGCCGCCAGGGCCCGTCGTCGTCATCGCCACGACCGCGCTGGTGTTGGCATCGATCAAGTCGATCGTGACCCCCGCCAACCCGATATCGTCGGCAGTCCCGACCGCAACCGTCCCGTCGTCGCCTTTGACGTCGTTGTACTTCGTGCCCTCGATCTTGAAGTCCGCGAAATTCGCGAAGTCGTTGCCCTTCAAATCGGCTCCGCTGGCCGGAGTGATCACATGGCCCGCCGAGCCATAGGTTTGCGTCGAATTAGCCGGCACCACCTCCTTGACCAGATAGCTATCGCCAGCTCCCAGCGGCAGCACGTTGTCAAACTCGTAGTGGCCGCCAGGGCCCGTCGTCGTCATCGCCACGACCGCGCTGGTGTTGGCATCGATCAGGTCGATCGTGACCCCCGCCAACCCGATATCGTCGGCAGTCCCGACCGCAACCGTCCCGTCGTCGCCTTTGACGTCGTTGTACTTCGTGCCCTCGATCTTGAAGTCCGCGAAATTCGCGAAGTCGTTGCCCTTCAAATCGGCTCCGCTGGCCGGAGTGATCACATACCCCGCCGAGCCATAGGTTTGCGTCGAATTAGCCGGCACCACCTCCTTGACCAGATAGCTATCGCCGGCTCCCAGCGGCAGCACGTTGTCAAACTCGTAGTGGCCGCCAGTGCCCGTCGTCGTCATCGCCACGACCGCGCTGGTGTTGGCATCGATCAGGTCGATCGTGACCCCCGCCAACCCGATATCGTCGGCAGTCCCGACCGCAACTGTCCCGTCGTCGCCTTTGACGTCGTTGTACTTCGTGCCCTCGATCTTGAAGTCCGCGAAATTCGCGAAGTCGTTGCCCTTCAAATCGGCTCCGCTGGTCGGAGTGATCACATACCCCGCCGAGCCATAGGTTTGCGTCGAATTAGCCGGCACCACCTCCTTGACCAGATAGCTATCGCCGGCTCCCAGCGGCAGCACGTTGTCAAACTCGTAGTGGCCGCCAGTGCCCGTCGTCGTCATCGCCACGACCGCGCTGGTGTTGGCATCGATCAGGTCGATCGTGACCCCCGCCAACCCGATATCGTCGGCAGTCCCGACCGCAACTGTCCCGTCGTCGCCTTTGACGTCGTTGTACTTCGTGCCCTCGATCTTGAAGTCCGCGAAATTCGCGAAGTCGTTGCCCTTCAAATCGGCTCCGCTGGTCGGAGTGATCACATACCCCGCCGAGCCATAGGTTTGCGTTGAATTAGCCGGCACCACCTCCTTGACCAGATAGGTATCGCCGGCTCCCAGCGGCAGCACGTTGTCAAACTCGTAGTGGCCGCCAGTGCCCGTCGTCGTCATCGCCACGACCGCGCTGGTGTTGGCATCGATCAGGTCGATCGTGACCCCCGCCAACCCGATATCGTCGGCAGTCCCGACCGCAACCGTCCCGTCGTCGCCTTTGATGTCGTTGTACTTCGTGCCCTCGATCGTGATCTCATGAAAGTTTGCGAAGTTCAGGTCGCCAACGTTCGAAGTTCTCACTTGCTCCAAATAGCCATTCTCGCTCTTGGTGGAATCAAACCCAACGTCAGAGCTGCCGTTCACCACCATCGTGTTAACGTCAGGGCTCTGGACCCACCCGGCCTGGTTCCCCTCGACGATGATGTAGCTGCCCGGGTTAAGCGGTCCAAAGCTATACGCGCCGGCAGCGTCCGTGGTCACGTGATCAACGAGCGTATCATTGGCATCCAGTTGGCCCGCCACAGTGCCGTTGTCTTGGTAGAGGAAGATTTCAAAGCCTACCTTCGGGGCGCCGTCGGTCCCAGGGTCGAGCATGCCGTTGCCGTTTGCATCCTCGTACTTAAACCCGGAGAGGACCGCGGTCGGTTGGGCCGCCGCCACGGTGAAACTGGCGGTATCGCTGTCGGTCAGCAGAGTATTGCCGTAGTTGGCGGTGACGGTCGCCGTGTCGGCGAACCCGGACCCGGCCGCTCCTGCCATCGAGGTCACCACGCTGGAGACCAGGGAGGCGCCAGGGGCCAGAATGGTGGAGGAAAATGTGAAGGGGCCGGGCAGCAACGGACTATCGGTTACCGACACGTTGGTATCCGTGACATTGCCGGTATTGGTGACTACCACTTCGTAATCAACGGTCCCACCCGGCGTCGCCGACGGCACCGAGCCGTCGGAAATGAGCGTCTGTCCGCTTGGAAGGACCGCGGTGATCGCCGCCGTAACCGCCGTGATATCGCCGGCAGACTCGCCGTTGATGCCATCGTCGGGGTTGAGATACCAGGTCGTCCCGCCGTTCACGGACACCAGCTTCTCGACGTTGATAAGCGGCGTTACGTTGGGGGCGGTCGTCCCGGTCTGGGCGCCCCACTCTTCAAAAGTCGAGTTCGCCGCCCAACTGCCGCCCTGATAACCAAAGGCGGAGTACAGGTAGACGCTGTCGCCTTTTGCCGGATCGAAGTCGGCGGTCGGGATCAAGACGACGAGATCGGACCCCGTTTGGCTGCCGCCGCCGCTACCGGCCGTGAACTGAGAATTGAGCAGCACCGAATTAGGCTGATTGCTTGTTTCGTGTTGCGTGGAATTGAGATCGTAGACTAGCGTGCCGCTGCCGCTATTGAAGGAGAAGCTGGGCGCGGTTCCAGCGGTGCCGTCGTTTGCCGTAAATGATCCGTTGCCGAGATTGTCAGTGTGCGATTGCCAAATCTGCAACTCGTCGAGCGACAGGTAGGAATTATTCGTGTTCTGATGAACGTCAAGCTTGAACGCGTAATACGACGGCGTGTTGACGGGCGTCGCGCTCGTGATCGGGTTGCCGCTGGCGTCAACGGCCACAAGGTTGCTTAGATGAATGGTGAAATTGTGCGTGTCATCGCTGCCTCCGTTCAACACACCGACTGCGGTAGTGTCGAACCCCTGCTCCGTTCCGAGCTGGGAGCTATTATCCTGTTGCACCTCCGAGAACGTAGAGAACACGCCGGACCCGGTGCTGCCGTTCGGATCGAGGGTCGTGCCGTCGTTGGCCCAGATCGCGCCAGCTACCAAGGCGGTTGTTCCCAGAGTCGTGCCCATCGCCACAGAGAGGTCGATATGGTTGTCGACATATAAGAAGTCGGTCGGCGGCGCATCCGCGAACCGCTCCGTCGCCATGACGCCGGCGGTCAGGTCGGTTGCCGTCAGCAGGATGTTCTGGTTGGTGTAGAGCGCGGGATCGATCCACATGGTGGTCGCCGCAGTGCCATCGCTTCCGATTGTCAACGTTGTGTCGAAGGTGATGGCACCCAGCGTGCCGTTCGCTTCGATCACCTGGGCGGTGATCTCGATAGCGTCGCCGGCGCTAGAACCCGCGGCGGTGATGCTGGCGGTCGATCCGGGTGAATAATCCAGCTGATCGGTAGTGACAGAGAATGATTGATCCGCGCTGAGAACGTACGTGCTCGTAATGGGATCCCAAGTGTATGATGCCATAACGAAACCCTCCTGAAATGACGCAACCGCAAAGCCTGTCGCGAACGCTCGCCCCCTCCCGAATAGTCGCCGCCCTATTAATGCTCAGAGCGAGTCTTCTTTGCGCTGGTTGAGCGGGGAGCATCGCCCCTGAACGCGCGTCACAAAAATACCGGCCTGCCTTCAGGCGTTCCGGCTCCGCAATGCAAAAATGGTGATGCAAGGTTTCAAGAGAACGCCCTCGGCCGTCTGCCCTTTGAAGCGGGGTAATTTTGCGTTCGGCCACTTGCCACAAAAGCGGCATTGTTATGACCATTAGACGCCTTACTAACCACGGTGATTAACCATAGTGCAATGGCATCTCGTTGGTTTAGCGTCCGCCGTGCTGCGCAGAAGGGGTACCCCGCATGCCTCTTGCGAAGCCGGCGTGGTGCCAACGGTCGCGATACGGTCGCTTCTGAAATGATCAAAGGCGTCGCCAGAACGGCCGCCGCTGTTCTTGCGTGCAAGCCATAAGTTAGCTCAAGCTAACGGAGCGAGACCTACTAGCCGTCTCCGGATCGGTCACCAGAGATGATCGCGCTTGAGTTTGTTTGCGCTTCGGGCGATCAGGCCCCTCCATCTCCTTGAGAACCGTACGGCAATCCCGCTTTGTTATTGATTGGCGAGATGTTCATGGCGAGCGAGTCCGCTGGCAAATTGTGTAATCGCAACCCTCTAAGATGTTGCCGCTACTCGGTTGATGGACTGTCACTTCTTCTCCCAGCTTTATTGGCAGCTAGGCGATGTGGTGCGGATCATAGCTGATCACCGTGCCCGTGGTGGTGTCTGCCTTTTCGTTGAAGCCCGTCGGATCGTACTGCCCGAGCAGGACAATGTTGGCCGTGTGACCTCCATCCGACACCGTCAAAGTGCCGCCGCTCCCGGCCTGGTTCTCGGCGAAAGTCACGGTGGTGCCTGCACCGAAAGCGAACCCCTTGAGATCGATATCGTCGTTGGCCGCAAGCCCACCAACCGTTCCGGTGAAATGGAAGGCATCATCCAGGATCAGGTGACCGGTGGCGGTCGCGTCAAAGATGACGTTCGCGCTCGAAGCGGCTCCGAACTCCATGGTTCCAGTCCCGCTGATCTCCGCGGTGCCCGATCCGGTGACCTCAGCCTGCGCGGTCACAGTGCCGCCGTTGGCCCAGAGCAGGCCGGAGTTGGCGACCGCGCTCTCGATCACCAGGCCGCCGCTGCCGGTCGCCTCCAGTGTTCCGGAGTTCACGATGGTGTTGGTACCGGTGTCGATCTCGAGACTATTGGTCACGTTGGCAATGATGGTGCCCTCGTTCACCAGGATCATCATGCCGTCGCCGAGGTGGCCGGCACCCGAGATGGTGTTGTCGACGTTGGTAAACGTGACGTCCGACACCGATCCAACCACGTAGTTATCAGCATCGTCGGACAGCACGAGCTGCCCACCGCCGTCGAGTGTGATGCCGTGCTCGATCAGCTCCAAAGTGGTCTGATCTCCCGTCGACTGCAGCGAGATGGTCCCGGTATTATGGATTTCGCCGGTCAGTGGCAGCATTGCGCCGTCGCCAATCGTCATCGCGCCCGGATTTTCCGTTGTTGGCGTGACATCGAATTCGAAGTTGGACGATGTAAGATCTGCTGCGTGCACGCCCTCGAGCGTGATGGTCTGGCCATCGGTCACCGTGATGACCGCGTTGCCGCTGGCGTCATCGGCAGTGTGGGCCTGGAGATCGACGAAGGTCGTAAAGCCTGAGTACCCGATCAAATCGAGGGTATCAGCGGATACATCGAAGCTGTGCACCACGTCGTTGCCGATCGGTTGTGAGAAGACGAGCAGATCGTGGCCGCTTGAGGCGGTCAAGTTATCGTCACCTGAGATGGCGAAGATAGGCGAGCCGGGGGCATAAGCCTCTACATTGTTTAAAATAAGAGCATACCCTCCTGTGCCGTCTTGATATGTCCAGGTCTCCTGCACCTGAAGCACTAGCGCTCCGATAAATCCAGAGTCCGGCATAACCATCAGAGACGAAAGATCGTTGGACACTAGCGTCCAAGTGTCTCCGTCCACGCGATTACCGGCATCTAATGACCAACCTGAAGGTAAACCGTGGATTGATACAGTAAACTCGCCAATCCCGTCGTGCGGATTATCAAGTGCGAGATTGATCTCAGATCCTGTGACACCGGCTGGATACTGCGACGATATTGCGCCAGCCGAGCTCGTGTTCCCAGCCGCGTCAGTAGCGGTAACAGAAATTGACTTAGTCCCGGGCCAAGTCGGGGCAAGCGGAACCGAGAAAGTGCCGCCAGTGCCAGTTGTTCCGGTACCTTCATTGGTACCCTGCACCGTAACAGTGATCGTAGAGTTCGCTTCTGCGGATCCCGTAATCGTATGTGTCGTCTGGTTGTAGCTCAAACTCGAAGGCGCATTCGGCGCCGTAGTGTCGACCGTGATGTCCAGCGCGTGGCTGGTCGAGGCGATGCTCACATTACCCGCAACGTCGGTCTGGATCGCCCGGATATTATGGGTGGCACTAGCCGCCAGGGAAACGTCCAGGGTGAACGTGCCTCCGGATACCGTTGCTGTGCCCAGGCTCTCGCCTGCATTGACCACGCCGTTGTTGTTGGCGTCGTCGAACAGCGTCACCGTCGCCCCGTTCTCTCCCGAACCGCTGATGGTTAGGGCAGACGTGTTCTTGGTGATATTGTCGGTGTTGCTCGACCCGGTATCGTCGGCGGCCGCAAGGTCAAGCGCCGACGGTGCCCCCGCGCTGGTGTCGATCGTCACGCCCAGCGCGGCGGTGCTGACCGTACCCACGTTGCCGGCCAAATCCACCAACTCCACTTTCAGGTTATGAGCGCCATCCGTCAGGGTACTGGTGGTGATGTTCTTGGTCGTTCCATTCCAGGTGCCACCGGTCAAATCACCAGAAACGACCGTGTAGCTACCCACCACTGCGTTGCCATTGCTGGTGTCGATGATTTTGATAATGTCGCCCACCGCCATCGCCGTTCCAGCCAAGCTGCTCACCGTTACGCTTGGCGTATTGACGTTGGTAATATTGTCACTGCTGCTGCTACCGGAGTCGCTGCCGGCGGCAAGACTCAAAGTCTTGGTCGCCAAACTGCTCGGTGCCGTGGTGTCGATCGTCACCGACTGCGCCGTCGAGGTGCCGAGATTGCCGGCAACGTCGGTCGCCGAGGCCGTCAGGCTGTGGCTGCCCGGCGCCAGCGTCACGCCCGCCAGCGTCCAGTTGCCGCTCGCGTCCGCCGTGGTCGTCCCCAGCGTGGTCATGCCGTCCTTCACCGTGACGCTGCGGCTCGCATCCGCGACGTCGATGGTGCCGCTGACCGACACCGTCGTGGTGTTGGTGATGAAGTCGCTGCCGCTGGTGCCGTTGTCCGGCGCAATCGCGGTGACCGCAAGCGTCGGTGCCGTGGTGTCGATCGTCACCGACTGCGCCGTCGAGGTGCCGAGATTGCCGGCAACGTCGGTCGCCGAGGCCGTCAGGCTGTGGCTGCCCGGCGCCAGCGTCACGCCCGCCAGCGTCCAGTTGCCGCTCGCGTCCGCCGTGGTCGTTCCCAGCGTGGTCGTGCCGTCCTTCACCGTGACGCTGCGGCTCGCATCCGCGACGTCGATGGTGCCGCTGACCGACACCGTCGTGGTGTTGGTGATGAAGTCGCTGCCGCTGGTGCCGTTGTCCGGCGCAATCGCGGTGACCGCAAGCGTCGGTGCCGTGGTGTCGATCGTCACCGACTGCGCCGTCGAGGTGCCGAGATTGCCGGCAACGTCGGTCGCCGAGGCCGTCAGGCTGTGGCTGCCCGGCGCCAGCGTCACGCCCGCCAGCGTCCAGTTGCCGCTCGCGTCCGCCGTGGTCGTCCCCAGCGTGGTCGTGCCGTCCTTCACCGTGACGCTGCGGCTCGCATCCGCGACGTCGATGGTGCCGCTGACCGACACCGTCGTGGTGTTGGTGATGAAGTCGCTGCCGCTGGTGCCGTTGTCCGGCGCAATCGCGGTGACCGCAAGCGTCGGTGCCGTGGTGTCGATCGTCACCGACTGCGCCGTCGAGGTACCGAGATTGCCGGCAACGTCGGTCGCCGAGGCCGTCAGGCTGTGGCTGCCCGGCGCCAGCGTCACGCCCGCCAGCGTCCAGTTGCCGCTCGCGTCCGCCGTGGTCGTCCCCAGCGTGGTCGTGCCGTCCTTCACCGTGACGCTGCGGCTCGCATCCGCGACGTCGATGGTGCCGCTGACCGACACCGTCGTGGTGTTGGTGATGAAGTCGCTGCCGCTGGTGCCGTTGTCCGGCGCAATCGCGGTGACCGCAAGCGTCGGTGCCGTGGTGTCGATCGTCACCGACTGCGCCGTCGAGGTGCCGAGATTGCCGGCAACGTCGGTCGCCGAGGCCGTCAGGCTGTGGCTGCCCGGCGCCAGCGTCACGCCCGCCAGCGTCCAGTTGCCGCTCGCGTCCGCCGTGGTCGTTCCCAGCGTGGTCGTGCCGTCCTTCACCGTGACGCTGCGGCTCGCATCCGCGACGTCGATGGTGCCGCTGACCGACACCGTCGTGGTGTTGGTGATGAAGTCGCTGCCGCTGGTGCCGTTGTCCGGCGCAATCGCGGTGACCGCAAGCGTCGGTGCCGTGGTGTCGATCGTCACCGACTGCGCCGTCGAGGTGCCGAGATTGCCGGCAACGTCGGTCGCCGAGGCCGTCAGGCTGTGGCTGCCCGGCGCCAGCGTCACGCCCGCCAGCGTCCAGTTGCCGCTCGCGTCCGCCGTGGTCGTCCCCAGCGTGGTCGTGCCGTCCTTCACCGTGACGCTGCGGCTCGCATCCGCGACGTCGATGGTGCCGCTGACCGACACCGTCGTGGTGTTGGTGATGAAGTCGCTGCCGCTGGTGCCGTTGTCCGGCGCAATCGCGGTGACCGCAAGCGTGGCCGCGCTCTCGTCGACCGCGAGGCTGTGGTCGGCGGCGGCCGGGTTGCCGGCGACATCCGAAACGCTGGCATGCACGGTGTAGGAGCCGCCGTCGCTGAGCGCGGCGACGTCGGCCTGCGCGACCGAGGTCGACCAGGTGTGATCGGCGGCAACGGTGCCGGTGTAGTCGTGGCCGTTGAGGCTGACGGTGACGGTCTGGCCGGCCTCGACGCCGGTGGTGGCGCCGCTGATGGTCAGGGCGGATTGCGACTCCAGGGCGTTGACGACGTCGTCGAGCGCGATGGTGTTGATGGTGATGGCCGCGCTCTCGTCGACCGCGAGGCTGTGGTCGGCGGCGGCCGGGTTGCCGGCGACATCCGAAACGCTGGCATGCACGGTGTAGGAGCCGCCGTCGCTGAGCGCGGCGACGTCGGCCTGCGCGACCGAGGTCGACCAGGTGTGATCGGCGGCAACGGTGCCGGTGTAGTCGTGGCCGTTGAGGCTGACGGTGACGGTCTGGCCGGCCTCGACGCCGGTGGTGGCGCCGCTGATGGTCAGGGCGGATTGCGACTCCAGGGCGTTGACGACGTCGTCGAGCGCGATGGTGTTGATGGTGATGGCCGCGCTCTCGTCGACCGCGAGGCTGTGGTCGGCGGCGGCCGGGTTGCCGGCGACATCCGAAACGCTGGCATGCACGGTGTAGGAGCCGCCGTCGCTGAGCGCGGCGACGTCGGCCTGCGCGACCGAGGTCGACCAGGTGTGATCGGCGGCAACGGTGCCGGTGTAGTCGTGGCCGTTGAGGCTGACGGTGACGGTCTGGCCGGCCTCGACGCCGGTGGTGGCGCCGCTGATGGTCAGGGCGGATTGCGACTCCAGGGCGTTGACGACGTCGTCGAGCGCGATGGTGTTGATGGTGATGGCCGCGCTCTCGTCGACCGCGAGGCTGTGGTCGGCGGCGGCCGGGTTGCCGGCGACATCCGAAACGCTGGCATGCACGGTGTAGGAGCCGCCGTCGCTGAGCGCGGCGACGTCGGCCTGCGCGACCGAGGTCGACCAGGTGTGATCGGCGGCAACGGTGCCGGTGTAGTCGTGGCCGTTGAGGCTGACGGTGACGGTCTGGCCGGCCTCGACGCCGGTGGTGGCGCCGCTGATGGTCAGGGCGGATTGCGACTCCAGGGCGTTGACGACGTCGTCGAGCGCGATGGTGTTGATGGTGATGGCCGCGCTCTCGTCGACCGCGAGGCTGTGGTCGGCGGCGGCCGGGTTGCCGGCGACATCCGAAACGCTGGCATGCACGGTGTAGGAGCCGCCGTCGCTGAGCGCGGCGACGTCGGCCTGCGCGACCGAGGTCGACCAGGTGTGATCGGCGGCAACGGTGCCGGTGTAGTCGTGGCCGTTGAGGCTGACGGTGACGGTCTGGCCGGCCTCGACGCCGGTGGTGGCGCCGCTGATGGTCAGGGCGGATTGCGACTCCAGGGCGTTGACGACGTCGTCGAGCGCGATGGTGTTGATGGTGATGGCCGCGCTCTCGTCGACCGCGAGGCTGTGGTCGGCGGCGGCCGGGTTGCCGGCGACATCCGAAACGCTGGCATGCACGGTGTAGGAGCCGCCGTCGCTGAGCGCGGCGACGTCGGCCTGCGCGACCGAGGTCGACCAGGTGTGATCGGCGGCAACGGTGCCGGTGTAGTCGTGGCCGTTGAGGCTGACGGTGACGGTCTGGCCGGCCTCGACGCCGGTGGTGGCGCCGCTGATGGTCAGGGCGGATTGCGACTCCAGGGCGTTGACGACGTCGTCGAGCGCGATGGTGTTGATGGTGATGGCCGCGCTCTCGTCGACCGCGAGGCTGTGGTCGGCGGCGGCCGGGTTGCCGGCGACATCCGAAACGCTGGCATGCACGGTGTAGGAGCCGCCGTCGCTGAGCGCGGCGACGTCGGCCTGCGCGACCGAGGTCGACCAGGTGTGATCGGCGGCAACGGTGCCGGTGTAGTCGTGGCCGTTGAGGCTGACGGTGACGGTCTGGCCGGCCTCGACGCCGGTGGTGGCGCCGCTGATGGTCAGGGCGGATTGCGACTCCAGGGCGTTGACGACGTCGTCGAGCGCGATGGTGTTGATGGTGATGGCCGCGCTCTCGTCGACCGCGAGGCTGTGGTCGGCGGCGGCCGGGTTGCCGGCGACATCCGAAACGCTGGCATGCACGGTGTAGGAGCCGCCGTCGCTGAGCGCGGCGACGTCGGCCTGCGCGACCGAGGTCGACCAGGTGTGATCGGCGGCAACGGTGCCGGTGTAGTCGTGGCCGTTGAGGCTGACGGTGACGGTCTGGCCGGCCTCGACGCCGGTGGTGGCGCCGCTGATGGTCAGGGCGGATTGCGACTCCAGGGCGTTGACGACGTCGTCGAGCGCGATGGTGTTGATGGTGATGGCCGCGCTCTCGTCGACCGCGAGGCTGTGGTCGGCGGCGGCCGGGTTGCCGGCGACATCCGAAACGCTGGCATGCACGGTGTAGGAGCCGCCGTCGCTGAGCGCGGCGACGTCGGCCTGCGCGACCGAGGTCGACCAGGTGTGATCGGCGGCAACGGTGCCGGTGTAGTCGTGGCCGTTGAGGCTGACGGTGACGGTCTGGCCGGCCTCGACGCCGGTGGTGGCGCCGCTGATGGTCAGGGCGGATTGCGACTCCAGGGCGTTGACGACGTCGTCGAGCGCGATGGTGTTGATGGTGATGGCCGCGCTCTCGTCGACCGCGAGGCTGTGGTCGGCGGCGGCCGGGTTGCCGGCGACATCCGAAACGCTGGCATGCACGGTGTAGGAGCCGCCGTCGCTGAGCGCGGCGACGTCGGCCTGCGCGACCGAGGTCGACCAGGTGTGATCGGCGGCAACGGTGCCGGTGTAGTCGTGGCCGTTGAGGCTGACGGTGACGGTCTGGCCGGCCTCGACGCCGGTGGTGGCGCCGCTGATGGTCAGGGCGGATTGCGACTCCAGGGCGTTGACGACGTCGTCGAGCGCGATGGTGTTGATGGTGATGGCCGCGCTCTCGTCGACCGCGAGGCTGTGGTCGGCGGCGGCCGGGTTGCCGGCGACATCCGAAACGCTGGCATGCACGGTGTAGGAGCCGCCGTCGCTGAGCGCGGCGACGTCGGCCTGCGCGACCGAGGTCGACCAGGTGTGATCGGCGGCAACGGTGCCGGTGTAGTCGTGGCCGTTGAGGCTGACGGTGACGGTCTGGCCGGCCTCGACGCCGGTGGTGGCGCCGCTGATGGTCAGGGCGGATTGCGACTCCAGGGCGTTGACGACGTCGTCGAGCGCGATGGTGTTGATGGTGATGGCCGCGCTCTCGTCGACCGCGAGGCTGTGGTCGGCGGCGGCCGGGTTGCCGGCGACATCCGAAACGCTGGCATGCACGGTGTAGGAGCCGCCGTCGCTGAGCGCGGCGACGTCGGCCTGCGCGACCGAGGTCGACCAGGTGTGATCGGCGGCAACGGTGCCGGTGTAGTCGTGGCCGTTGAGGCTGACGGTGACGGTCTGGCCGGCCTCGACGCCGGTGGTGGCGCCGCTGATGGTCAGGGCGGATTGCGACTCCAGGGCGTTGACGACGTCGTCGAGCGCGATGGTGTTGATGGTGATGGCCGCGCTCTCGTCGACCGCGAGGCTGTGGTCGGCGGCGGCCGGGTTGCCGGCGACATCCGAAACGCTGGCATGCACGGTGTAGGAGCCGCCGTCGCTGAGCGCGGCGACGTCGGCCTGCGCGACCGAGGTCGACCAGGTGTGATCGGCGGCAACGGTGCCGGTGTAGTCGTGGCCGTTGAGGCTGACGGTGACGGTCTGGCCGGCCTCGACGCCGGTGGTGGCGCCGCTGATGGTCAGGGCGGATTGCGACTCCAGGGCGTTGACGACGTCGTCGAGCGCGATGGTGTTGATGGTGATGGCCGCGCTCTCGTCGACCGCGAGGCTGTGGTCGGCGGCGGCCGGGTTGCCGGCGACATCCGAAACGCTGGCATGCACGGTGTAGGAGCCGCCGTCGCTGAGCGCGGCGACGTCGGCCTGCGCGACCGAGGTCGACCAGGTGTGATCGGCGGCAACGGTGCCGGTGTAGTCGTGGCCGTTGAGGCTGACGGTGACGGTCTGGCCGGCCTCGACGCCGGTGGTGGCGCCGCTGATGGTCAGGGCGGATTGCGACTCCAGGGCGTTGACGACGTCGTCGAGCGCGATGGTGTTGATGGTGATGGCCGCGCTCTCGTCGACCGCGAGGCTGTGGTCGGCGGCGGCCGGGTTGCCGGCGACATCCGAAACGCTGGCATGCACGGTGTAGGAGCCGCCGTCGCTGAGCGCGGCGACGTCGGCCTGCGCGACCGAGGTCGACCAGGTGTGATCGGCGGCAACGGTGCCGGTGTAGTCGTGGCCGTTGAGGCTGACGGTGACGGTCTGGCCGGCCTCGACGCCGGTGGTGGCGCCGCTGATGGTCAGGGCGGATTGCGACTCCAGGGCGTTGACGACGTCGTCGAGCGCGATGGTGTTGATGGTGATGGCCGCGCTCTCGTCGACCGCGAGGCTGTGGTCGGCGGCGGCCGGGTTGCCGGCGACATCCGAAACGCTGGCATGCACGGTGTAGGAGCCGCCGTCGCTGAGCGCGGCGACGTCGGCCTGCGCGACCGAGGTCGACCAGGTGTGATCGGCGGCAACGGTGCCGGTGTAGTCGTGGCCGTTGAGGCTGACGGTGACGGTCTGGCCGGCCTCGACGCCGGTGGTGGCGCCGCTGATGGTCAGGGCGGATTGCGACTCCAGGGCGTTGACGACGTCGTCGAGCGCGATGGTGTTGATGGTGATGGCCGCGCTCTCGTCGACCGCGAGGCTGTGGTCGGCGGCGGCCGGGTTGCCGGCGACATCCGAAACGCTGGCATGCACGGTGTAGGAGCCGCCGTCGCTGAGCGCGGCGACGTCGGCCTGCGCGACCGAGGTCGACCAGGTGTGATCGGCGGCAACGGTGCCGGTGTAGTCGTGGCCGTTGAGGCTGACGGTGACGGTCTGGCCGGCCTCGACGCCGGTGGTGGCGCCGCTGATGGTCAGGGCGGATTGCGACTCCAGGGCGTTGACGACGTCGTCGAGCGCGATGGTGTTGATGGTGATGGCCGCGCTCTCGTCGACCGCGAGGCTGTGGTCGGCGGCGGCCGGGTTGCCGGCGACATCCGAAACGCTGGCATGCACGGTGTAGGAGCCGCCGTCGCTGAGCGCGGCGACGTCGGCCTGCGCGACCGAGGTCGACCAGGTGTGATCGGCGGCAACGGTGCCGGTGTAGTCGTGGCCGTTGAGGCTGACGGTGACGGTCTGGCCGGCCTCGACGCCGGTGGTGGCGCCGCTGATGGTCAGGGCGGATTGCGACTCCAGGGCGTTGACGACGTCGTCGAGCGCGATGGTGTTGATGGTGATGGCCGCGCTCTCGTCGACCGCGAGGCTGTGGTCGGCGGCGGCCGGGTTGCCGGCGACATCCGAAACGCTGGCATGCACGGTGTAGGAGCCGCCGTCGCTGAGCGCGGCGACGTCGGCCTGCGCGACCGAGGTCGACCAGGTGTGATCGGCGGCAACGGTGCCGGTGTAGTCGTGGCCGTTGAGGCTGACGGTGACGGTCTGGCCGGCCTCGACGCCGGTGGTGGCGCCGCTGATGGTCAGGGCGGATTGCGACTCCAGGGCGTTGACGACGTCGTCGAGCGCGATGGTGTTGATGGTGATGGCCGCGCTCTCGTCGACCGCGAGGCTGTGGTCGGCGGCGGCCGGGTTGCCGGCGACATCCGAAACGCTGGCATGCACGGTGTAGGAGCCGCCGTCGCTGAGCGCGGCGACGTCGGCCTGCGCGACCGAGGTCGACCAGGTGTGATCGGCGGCAACGGTGCCGGTGTAGTCGTGGCCGTTGAGGCTGACGGTGACGGTCTGGCCGGCCTCGACGCCGGTGGTGGCGCCGCTGATGGTCAGGGCGGATTGCGACTCCAGGGCGTTGACGACGTCGTCGAGCGCGATGGTGTTGATGGTGATGGCCGCGCTCTCGTCGACCGCGAGGCTGTGGTCGGCGGCGGCCGGGTTGCCGGCGACATCCGAAACGCTGGCATGCACGGTGTAGGAGCCGCCGTCGCTGAGCGCGGCGACGTCGGCCTGCGCGACCGAGGTCGACCAGGTGTGATCGGCGGCAACGGTGCCGGTGTAGTCGTGGCCGTTGAGGCTGACGGTGACGGTCTGGCCGGCCTCGACGCCGGTGGTGGCGCCGCTGATGGTCAGGGCGGATTGCGACTCCAGGGCGTTGACGACGTCGTCGAGCGCGATGGTGTTGATGGTGATGGCCGCGCTCTCGTCGACCGCGAGGCTGTGGTCGGCGGCGGCCGGGTTGCCGGCGACATCCGAAACGCTGGCATGCACGGTGTAGGAGCCGCCGTCGCTGAGCGCGGCGACGTCGGCCTGCGCGACCGAGGTCGACCAGGTGTGATCGGCGGCAACGGTGCCGGTGTAGTCGTGGCCGTTGAGGCTGACGGTGACGGTCTGGCCGGCCTCGACGCCGGTGGTGGCGCCGCTGATGGTCAGGGCGGATTGCGACTCCAGGGCGTTGACGACGTCGTCGAGCGCGATGGTGTTGATGGTGATGGCCGCGCTCTCGTCGACCGCGAGGCTGTGGTCGGCGGCGGCCGGGTTGCCGGCGACATCCGAAACGCTGGCATGCACGGTGTAGGAGCCGCCGTCGCTGAGCGCGGCGACGTCGGCCTGCGCGACCGAGGTCGACCAGGTGTGATCGGCGGCAACGGTGCCGGTGTAGTCGTGGCCGTTGAGGCTGACGGTGACGGTCTGGCCGGCCTCGACGCCGGTGGTGGCGCCGCTGATGGTCCAGGGCGGATTGCGACTCCAGGGCGTTGACGACGTCGTCGAGCGCGATGGTGTTGATGGTGATGGCCGCGCTCTCGTCGACCGCGAGGCTGTGGTCGGCGGCGGCCGGGTTGCCGGCGACATCCGAAACGCTGGCATGCACGGTGTAGGAGCCGCCGTCGCTGAGCGCGGCGACGTCGGCCTGCGCGACCGAGGTCGACCAGGTGTGATCGGCGGCAACGGTGCCGGTGTAGTCGTGGCCGTTGAGGCTGACGGTGACGGTCTGGCCGGCCTCGACGCCGGTGGTGGCGCCGCTGATGGTCAGGGCGGATTGCGACTCCAGGGCGTTGACGACGTCGTCGAGCGCGATGGTGTTGATGGTGATGGCCGCGCTCGTCGACCGCGAGGCTGTGGTCGGCGGCGGCCGGGTTGCCGGCGACATCCGAAACGCTGGCATGCACGGTGTAGGAGCCGCCGTCGCTGAGCGCGGCGACGTCGGCCTGCGCGACCGAGGTCGACCAGGTGTGATCGGCGGCAACGGTGCCGGTGTAGTCGTGGCCGTTGAGGCTGACGGTGACGGTCTGGCCGGCCTCGACGCCGGTGGTGGCGCCGCTGATGGTCAGGGCGGATTGCGACTCCAGGGCGTTGACGACGTCGTCGAGCGCGATGGTGTTGATGGTGATGGCCGCGCTCTCGTCGACCGCGAGGCTGTGGTCGGCGGCGGCCGGGTTGCCGGCGACATCCGAAACGCTGGCATGCACGGTGTAGGAGCCGCCGTCGCTGAGCGCGGCGACGTCGGCCTGCGCGACCGAGGTCGACCAGGTGTGATCGGCGGCAACGGTGCCGGTGTAGTCGTGGCCGTTGAGGCTGACGGTGACGGTCTGGCCGGCCTCGACGCCGGTGGTGGCGCCGCTGATGGTCAGGGCGGATTGCGACTCCAGGGCGTTGACGACGTCGTCGAGCGCGATGGTGTTGATGGTGATGGCCGCGCTCTCGTCGACCGCGAGGCTGTGGTCGGCGGCGGCCGGGTTGCCGGCGACATCCGAAACGCTGGCATGCACGGTGTAGGAGCCGCCGTCGCTGAGCGCGGCGACGTCGGCCTGCGCGACCGAGGTCGACCAGGTGTGATCGGCGGCAACGGTGCCGGTGTAGTCGTGGCCGTTGAGGCTGACGGTGACGGTCTGGCCGGCCTCGACGCCGGTGGTGGCGCCGCTGATGGTCAGGGCGGATTGCGACTCCAGGGCGTTGACGACGTCGTCGAGCGCGATGGTGTTGATGGTGATGGCCGCGCTCTCGTCGACCGCGAGGCTGTGGTCGGCGGCGGCCGGGTTGCCGGCGACATCCGAAACGCTGGCATGCACGGTGTAGGAGCCGCCGTCGCTGAGCGCGGCGACGTCGGCCTGCGCGACCGAGGTCGACCAGGTGTGATCGGCGGCAACGGTGCCGGTGTAGTCGTGGCCGTTGAGGCTGACGGTGACGGTCTGGCCGGCCTCGACGCCGGTGGTGGCGCCGCTGATGGTCAGGGCGGATTGCGACTCCAGGGCGTTGACGACGTCGTCGAGCGCGATGGTGTTGATGGTGATGGCCGCGCTCTCGTCGACCGCGAGGCTGTGGTCGGCGGCGGCCGGGTTGCCGGCGACATCCGAAACGCTGGCATGCACGGTGTAGGAGCCGCCGTCGCTGAGCGCGGCGACGTCGGCCTGCGCGACCGAGGTCGACCAGGTGTGATCGGCGGCAACGGTGCCGGTGTAGTCGTGGCCGTTGAGGCTGACGGTGACGGTCTGGCCGGCCTCGACGCCGGTGGTGGCGCCGCTGATGGTCAGGGCGGATTGCGACTCCAGGGCGTTGACGACGTCGTCGAGCGCGATGGTGTTGATGGTGATGGCCGCGCTCTCGTCGACCGCGAGGCTGTGGTCGGCGGCGGCCGGGTTGCCGGCGACATCCGAAACGCTGGCATGCACGGTGTAGGAGCCGCCGTCGCTGAGCGCGGCGACGTCGGCCTGCGCGACCGAGGTCGACCAGGTGTGATCGGCGGCAACGGTGCCGGTGTAGTCGTGGCCGTTGAGGCTGACGGTGACGGTCTGGCCGGCCTCGACGCCGGTGGTGGCGCCGCTGATGGTCAGGGCGGATTGCGACTCCAGGGCGTTGACGACGTCGTCGAGCGCGATGGTGTTGATGGTGATGGCCGCGCTCTCGTCGACCGCGAGGCTGTGGTCGGCGGCGGCCGGGTTGCCGGCGACATCCGAAACGCTGGCATGCACGGTGTAGGAGCCGCCGTCGCTGAGCGCGGCGACGTCGGCCTGCGCGACCGAGGTCGACCAGGTGTGATCGGCGGCAACGGTGCCGGTGTAGTCGTGGCCGTTGAGGCTGACGGTGACGGTCTGGCCGGCCTCGACGCCGGTGGTGGCGCCGCTGATGGTCAGGGCGGATTGCGACTCCAGGGCGTTGACGACGTCGTCGAGCGCGATGGTGTTGATGGTGATGGCCGCGCTCTCGTCGACCGCGAGGCTGTGGTCGGCGGCGGCCGGGTTGCCGGCGACATCCGAAACGCTGGCATGCACGGTGTAGGAGCCGCCGTCGCTGAGCGCGGCGACGTCGGCCTGCGCGACCGAGGTCGACCAGGTGTGATCGGCGGCAACGGTGCCGGTGTAGTCGTGGCCGTTGAGGCTGACGGTGACGGTCTGGCCGGCCTCGACGCCGGTGGTGGCGCCGCTGATGGTCAGGGCGGATTGCGACTCCAGGGCGTTGACGACGTCGTCGAGCGCGATGGTGTTGATGGTGATGGCCGCGCTCTCGTCGACCGCGAGGCTGTGGTCGGCGGCGGCCGGGTTGCCGGCGACATCCGAAACGCTGGCATGCACGGTGTAGGAGCCGCCGTCGCTGAGCGCGGCGACGTCGGCCTGCGCGACCGAGGTCGACCAGGTGTGATCGGCGGCAACGGTGCCGGTGTAGTCGTGGCCGTTGAGGCTGACGGTGACGGTCTGGCCGGCCTCGACGCCGGTGGTGGCGCCGCTGATGGTCAGGGCGGATTGCGACTCCAGGGCGTTGACGACGTCGTCGAGCGCGATGGTGTTGATGGTGATGGCCGCGCTCTCGTCGACCGCGAGGCTGTGGTCGGCGGCGGCCGGGTTGCCGGCGACATCCGAAACGCTGGCATGCACGGTGTAGGAGCCGCCGTCGCTGAGCGCGGCGACGTCGGCCTGCGCGACCGAGGTCGACCAGGTGTGATCGGCGGCAACGGTGCCGGTGTAGTCGTGGCCGTTGAGGCTGACGGTGACGGTCTGGCCGGCCTCGACGCCGGTGGTGGCGCCGCTGATGGTCAGGGCGGATTGCGACTCCAGGGCGTTGACGACGTCGTCGAGCGCGATGGTGTTGATGGTGATGGCCGCGCTCTCGTCGACCGCGAGGCTGTGGTCGGCGGCGGCCGGGTTGCCGGCGACATCCGAAACGCTGGCATGCACGGTGTAGGAGCCGCCGTCGCTGAGC
Organism: Bradyrhizobium sp. LLZ17; assembly: GCF_041200145.1. Classification (NCBI taxonomy): domain Bacteria; kingdom Pseudomonadati; phylum Pseudomonadota; class Alphaproteobacteria; order Hyphomicrobiales; family Nitrobacteraceae; genus Bradyrhizobium; species Bradyrhizobium zaerense. The sequence goes on along the minus strand of NZ_CP165734.1, from coordinate 7,274,911 downwards.
GCGGCGACGTCGGCCTGCGCGACCGAGGTCGACCAGGTGTGATCGGCGGCAACGGTGCCGGTGTAGTCGTGGCCGTTGAGGCTGACGGTGACGGTCTGGCCGGCCTCGACGCCGGTGGTGGCGCCGCTGATGGTCAGGGCGGATTGCGACTCCAGGGCGTTGACGACGTCGTCGAGCGCGATGGTGTTGATGGTGATGGCCGCGCTCTCGTCGACCGCGAGGCTGTGGTCGGCGGCGGCCGGGTTGCCGGCGACATCCGAAACGCTGGCATGCACGGTGTAGGAGCCGCCGTCGCTGAGCGCGGCGACGTCGGCCTGCGCGACCGAGGTCGACCAGGTGTGATCGGCGGCAACGGTGCCGGTGTAGTCGTGGCCGTTGAGGCTGACGGTGACGGTCTGGCCGGCCTCGACGCCGGTGGTGGCGCCGCTGATGGTCAGGGCGGATTGCGACTCCAGGGCGTTGACGACGTCGTCGAGCGCGATGGTGTTGATGGTGATGGCCGCGCTCTCGTCGACCGCGAGGCTGTGGTCGGCGGCGGCCGGGTTGCCGGCGACATCCGAAACGCTGGCATGCACGGTGTAGGAGCCGCCGTCGCTGAGCGCGGCGACGTCGGCCTGCGCGACCGAGGTCGACCAGGTGTGATCGGCGGCAACGGTGCCGGTGTAGTCGTGGCCGTTGAGGCTGACGGTGACGGTCTGGCCGGCCTCGACGCCGGTGGTGGCGCCGCTGATGGTCAGGGCGGATTGCGACTCCAGGGCGTTGACGACGTCGTCGAGCGCGATGGTGTTGATGGTGATGGCCGCGCTCTCGTCGACCGCGAGGCTGTGGTCGGCGGCGGCCGGGTTGCCGGCGACATCCGAAACGCTGGCATGCACGGTGTAGGAGCCGCCGTCGCTGAGCGCGGCGACGTCGGCCTGCGCGACCGAGGTCGACCAGGTGTGATCGGCGGCAACGGTGCCGGTGTAGTCGTGGCCGTTGAGGCTGACGGTGACGGTCTGGCCGGCCTCGACGCCGGTGGTGGCGCCGCTGATGGTCAGGGCGGATTGCGACTCCAGGGCGTTGACGACGTCGTCGAGCGCGATGGTGTTGATGGTGATGGCCGCGCTCTCGTCGACCGCGAGGCTGTGGTCGGCGGCGGCCGGGTTGCCGGCGACATCCGAAACGCTGGCATGCACGGTGTAGGAGCCGCCGTCGCTGAGCGCGGCGACGTCGGCCTGCGCGACCGAGGTCGACCAGGTGTGATCGGCGGCAACGGTGCCGGTGTAGTCGTGGCCGTTGAGGCTGACGGTGACGGTCTGGCCGGCCTCGACGCCGGTGGTGGCGCCGCTGATGGTCAGGGCGGATTGCGACTCCAGGGCGTTGACGACGTCGTCGAGCGCGATGGTGTTGATGGTGATGGCCGCGCTCTCGTCGACCGCGAGGCTGTGGTCGGCGGCGGCCGGGTTGCCGGCGACATCCGAAACGCTGGCATGCACGGTGTAGGAGCCGCCGTCGCTGAGCGCGGCGACGTCGGCCTGCGCGACCGAGGTCGACCAGGTGTGATCGGCGGCAACGGTGCCGGTGTAGTCGTGGCCGTTGAGGCTGACGGTGACGGTCTGGCCGGCCTCGACGCCGGTGGTGGCGCCGCTGATGGTCAGGGCGGATTGCGACTCCAGGGCGTTGACGACGTCGTCGAGCGCGATGGTGTTGATGGTGATGGCCGCGCTCTCGTCGACCGCGAGGCTGTGGTCGGCGGCGGCCGGGTTGCCGGCGACATCCGAAACGCTGGCATGCACGGTGTAGGAGCCGCCGTCGCTGAGCGCGGCGACGTCGGCCTGCGCGACCGAGGTCGACCAGGTGTGATCGGCGGCAACGGTGCCGGTGTAGTCGTGGCCGTTGAGGCTGACGGTGACGGTCTGGCCGGCCTCGACGCCGGTGGTGGCGCCGCTGATGGTCAGGGCGGATTGCGACTCCAGGGCGTTGACGACGTCGTCGAGCGCGATGGTGTTGATGGTGATGGCCGCGCTCTCGTCGACCGCGAGGCTGTGGTCGGCGGCGGCCGGGTTGCCGGCGACATCCGAAACGCTGGCATGCACGGTGTAGGAGCCGCCGTCGCTGAGCGCGGCGACGTCGGCCTGCGCGACCGAGGTCGACCAGGTGTGATCGGCGGCAACGGTGCCGGTGTAGTCGTGGCCGTTGAGGCTGACGGTGACGGTCTGGCCGGCCTCGACGCCGGTGGTGGCGCCGCTGATGGTCAGGGCGGATTGCGACTCCAGGGCGTTGACGACGTCGTCGAGCGCGATGGTGTTGATGGTGATGGCCGCGCTCTCGTCGACCGCGAGGCTGTGGTCGGCGGCGGCCGGGTTGCCGGCGACATCCGAAACGCTGGCATGCACGGTGTAGGAGCCGCCGTCGCTGAGCGCGGCGACGTCGGCCTGCGCGACCGAGGTCGACCAGGTGTGATCGGCGGCAACGGTGCCGGTGTAGTCGTGGCCGTTGAGGCTGACGGTGACGGTCTGGCCGGCCTCGACGCCGGTGGTGGCGCCGCTGATGGTCAGGGCGGATTGCGACTCCAGGGCGTTGACGACGTCGTCGAGCGCGATGGTGTTGATGGTGATGGCCGCGCTCTCGTCGACCGCGAGGCTGTGGTCGGCGGCGGCCGGGTTGCCGGCGACATCCGAAACGCTGGCATGCACGGTGTAGGAGCCGCCGTCGCTGAGCGCGGCGACGTCGGCCTGCGCGACCGAGGTCGACCAGGTGTGATCGGCGGCAACGGTGCCGGTGTAGTCGTGGCCGTTGAGGCTGACGGTGACGGTCTGGCCGGCCTCGACGCCGGTGGTGGCGCCGCTGATGGTCAGGGCGGATTGCGACTCCAGGGCGTTGACGACGTCGTCGAGCGCGATGGTGTTGATGGTGATGGCCGCGCTCTCGTCGACCGCGAGGCTGTGGTCGGCGGCGGCCGGGTTGCCGGCGACATCCGAAACGCTGGCATGCACGGTGTAGGAGCCGCCGTCGCTGAGCGCGGCGACGTCGGCCTGCGCGACCGAGGTCGACCAGGTGTGATCGGCGGCAACGGTGCCGGTGTAGTCGTGGCCGTTGAGGCTGACGGTGACGGTCTGGCCGGCCTCGACGCCGGTGGTGGCGCCGCTGATGGTCAGGGCGGATTGCGACTCCAGGGCGTTGACGACGTCGTCGAGCGCGATGGTGTTGATGGTGATGGCCGCGCTCTCGTCGACCGCGAGGCTGTGGTCGGCGGCGGCCGGGTTGCCGGCGACATCCGAAACGCTGGCATGCACGGTGTAGGAGCCGCCGTCGCTGAGCGCGGCGACGTCGGCCTGCGCGACCGAGGTCGACCAGGTGTGATCGGCGGCAACGGTGCCGGTGTAGTCGTGGCCGTTGAGGCTGACGGTGACGGTCTGGCCGGCCTCGACGCCGGTGGTGGCGCCGCTGATGGTCAGGGCGGATTGCGACTCCAGGGCGTTGACGACGTCGTCGAGCGCGATGGTGTTGATGGTGATGGCCGCGCTCTCGTCGACCGCGAGGCTGTGGTCGGCGGCGGCCGGGTTGCCGGCGACATCCGAAACGCTGGCATGCACGGTGTAGGAGCCGTCGGGCAGCTGCGCATGGGCGAGATCCGCCGCCGGCGCGCTCACCGACCAGGCGTTGTTCGTCACCGTGCTGGTATAGGCATGGCCGTTCAGCACGACGGTGACGGTCTGGCCGTTCTCCACCCCCGTGGTGGTGCCGCTGATGGTCAGGTTCGAGGCCGATTCTGCCAGGTTGAGCCGGTCGTCGCCGGCGATCTGGTTGATCGCAATCGTCGGCTTGGTCTCGTCGACCGTGAGGCTATGAGTTGCCTGGATCGCCGGGTTGCCGGCCAGATCCGAGACATTGGCCGTAACCGTGTAGCTGCCGTCGGGCAGCTGCGCATGGGCGAGATCCGCCGCCGGCGCGCTCACCGACCAGGCGTTGTTCGTCACCGTGCTGGTATAGGCATGGCCGTTCAGCACGACGCTGACGGTCTGGCCGTTCTCCACCCCCGTGGTGGTGCCGCTGATGGTCAGGTTCGAGGCCGATTCTGCCAGGTTGAGCCGGTCGTCGCCGGCGATCTGGTTGATCGCAATCGTCGGCTTGGTCTCGTCGACCGTGAGGCTATGGGTTGCCTGGATCGCCGGGTTGCCGGCCAGATCCGAGACATTGGCCGTAACCGTGTAGCTGCCGTCGGGCAGCTGCGCATGGGCGAGATCCGCCGCCGGCGCGCTCACCGACCAGGCGTTGTTCGTCACCGTGCTGGTATAGGCATGGCCGTTCAGCACGACGCTGACGGTCTGGCCGTTCTCCACCCCCGTGGTGGTGCCGCTGATGGTCAGGTTCGAGGCCGATTCTGCCAGGTTGAGCCGGTCGTCGCCGGCGATCTGGTTGATCGCAATCGTCGGCTTGGTCTCGTCGACCGTGAGGCTATGGGTTGCCTGGATCGCCGGGTTGCCGGCCAGATCCGAGACATTGGCCGTAACCGTGTAGCTGCCGTCGGGCAGCTGCGCATGGGCGAGATCCGCCGCCGGCGCGCTCACCGACCAGGCGTTGTTCGTCACCGTGCTGGTATAGGCATGGCCGTTCAGCACGACGCTGACGGTCTGGCCGTTCTCCACCCCCGTGGTGGTGCCGCTGATGGTCAGGTTCGAGGCCGATTCTGCCAGGTTGAGCCGGTCGTCGCCGGCGATCTGGTTGATCGCAATCGTCGGCTTGGTCTCGTCGACCGTGAGGCTATGGGTTGCCTGGATCGCCGGGTTGCCGGCCAGATCCGAGACATTGGCCGTAACCGTGTAGCTGCCGTCGGGCAGCTGCGCATGGGCGAGATCCGCCGCCGGCGCGCTCACCGACCAGGCGTTGTTCGTCACCGTGCTGGTATAGGCATGGCCGTTCAGCACGACGCTGACGGTCTGGCCGTTCTCCACCCCCGTGGTGGTGCCGCTGATGGTCAGGTTCGAGGCCGATTCTGCCAGGTTGAGCCGGTCGTCGCCGGCGATCTGGTTGATCGCAATCGTCGGCTTGGTCTCGTCGACCGTGAGGCTATGAGTTGCCTGGATCGCCGGGTTGCCGGCCAGATCCGAGACATTGGCCGTAACCGTGTAGCTGCCGTCGGGCAGCTGCGCATGGGCGAGATCCGCCGCCGGCGCGCTCACCGACCAGGCGTTGTTCGTCACCGTGCTGGTATAGGCATGGCCGTTCAGCACGACGCTGACGGTCTGGCCGTTCTCCACCCCCGTGGTGGTGCCGCTGATGGTCAGGTTCGAGGCCGATTCTGCCAGGTTGAGCCGGTCGTCGCCCGAGATCGTGCCGATCGCAATCGTCGGCGGTGTCTCGTCGACGGTCACGGAGTGAGAATCGGACGCAACGGTCGCACTGCCAACTGTAACTGTGGCGCCTAGCGTGTAGGAGCCGTCCGCGATATAGCCCGGCCCCGGCACAGATTTCAAATCACTGGCGGGGATCTGTGCCGTCCAGGTACCATTCGATGCGACAACGGCTGTGTAGTTGTGCCCATTGAGGGTGACGATCAGGTGAGCATTCGGCGTGAAATGCGCAACCGTGCCCGTCACGGTCACGCCGTTCGCAGCATCCGAGGAATTGATCAGCCAGGGATTTGATTGCTGCGGCTCGATCGGGTTGATATGGACGGTGAACGCGGTTGGGGGGTCGACCGCAATGAAGTCGGTGGGATTGAGGGCGGTGACCCCCGCGACCTGGAATTTCAGATCGGCGGCACCGTCGCCGTTCGTATCCACATAAACAAACACCCCGCCCGATCCGTCGGGCGTGTACCAGACCCCGTATCCGTTCGTCGTACCCATCGTTGAGGTGTTGGCAGGTTGAGCGCCAAACCAGCGGAATTCAGCGAGCCCGGCCGCGAACGCAGTCACGCCTCCCGCGCTCGAGACGGATTGGTCACTGATAAGCTGGCTAAAATCGAGCTTGTCGGCGCCAACTTGGAAGTTGGTGATCTGGTCCCAGGTTTGGGCCAGCTGTCCGCCGGGATTCAGCTGTCCGGCAGCAGGAGAATCCGTTGCCCGCGCGAACACAAAATAATCGGAGCCCAATCCGCCCGACATCACGTCGGCACCGGCGCCGCCTTGAATGATGTTGTGAATGGCCGCGTTGCTGGCGATGCCCTGGATGTTGTCCTTACCGGCACTGCCGTCCAAGGCGTCGGTCACGAGCTGGGTCGTTCCGGTGAACAGCGAAAGATTGTTGACGTCAGTGACGAAGCTCGCGATCGACTCGGCCTTGCCGCTCAGGAGCACGTTTGCCTGCCCGGCGACGGTTTGGCCCGTGATTGGGTCAAACTGACCGATGGCCTTACCATATTGGTCGGTTTGCTCGAGAAAGAAGCCGGTCCCGAGATTGCTCTGATAATAAACCGACGATGCCGTATTATAGCCGATCGTGTAGTAGTTGGCACCGACCTGGAAGGTTAGCAGCAGCTGCCCCGCCTGAAATGCCTGTTGGATTGTTGTCGTTTGCGTCGCGTTGGTGCTGGTGGTCAGGAACGATGAAATATCGGCCCAGTAAATGTATTCGACACCGTTGGTGTCGTTGGTCTTGATCGCATCGAGCACATTGAGGTTGTCGACGGTGGTGCCGTTGCCGGAATCCATGATGCCCTGGTATCTGACCATGGCATCGCCTGTGACGGGCGCGAACGCAGGCGCATCGAGGGTCCAGCTTCCGCCTCTTTCCGAAGATCCGACGAGATTGCTCGAGCCCCGTACCTCAGCGTGTGTGTAATCCGCCATAGCCGCGATCAGCGATCGGCCGCGCGTGCCTCGGGCGGTTTGGCAACACCACAGCCGAAGTTCCCCATCGGCAACAGCTGCTCCGATAAGGGGAAGCTCATTGATGAAGCGCGGGAGTGTTTCAACCGACAGGGATCCGGAACTGAAGCAAATTTCGCCAGGCTTTCCGTGCGCGATGACGTGAACAGCCTCCAGAGCACCCCTGCCCTTCAGCGCACCGGCGATCTGCCGCAGCGCAGGCTCGTCACTTGAGAGCAGGACCGGCTCGACATCGGGTCGGATGCCTTTGAGCAAGGTTTCGAGATCGTCGACGCCTGGATCGATAAAGGCGATTTCGGTCTTGGATGTTGTGCTCGCCGGGCCTGAACTCTTGCCGAGCGCGTGGGGATGAGCAGTGGCGATGGCGCGATCGATTGCGCTCGAGATCGTCATTGCATTCGTGTGCGAACGGATGGTCATGAAAGCTGCTTTCTCAAATCGGGTCGATGAATGCTTCGGATGAATATCGATGAAGGTGGCGGACAAGGCCGCGATCGGGTCGCTATTCCTGACGGGACGCGGCTGAGCGGCGCGGCGCTTCATGGACGTTTGGCGCGGCAGCGCATCGGCCAGGGATTGCGGCGGGAACTCAGACGAGGCGCGCTGTCTGCTCGGCAGTGACGGCCAGTCAAAGGCTTCCGGGCACGCAGAGTGCGCGAACCTGGAAAGGCGAGATCCCGTTGTGGACCGATCAATCGGCCGCTCGGCGGCCGGTCCGGCAAAAACAACACTACGCAACGCGCAACTCCCACTCTGCCTCGCAGAGCAGGCGCGAAACGCATTCGCCTCTAGCCTTCACCGAAAGTGCCCCGCGCCCGAAAAAATCTGGAGCGCATTGGCAGAGCAGTGGTTTTGTCAAAATCTGCTCAGTGGCGCGATGTACGTGAAATGCTTGCGAACGCTGTCTTCGACCCCTGCCCGGCGGGTGACCGGCACTCGACCGCCCACCTGCGCAAAACCGCTGTTATCGAAATCTTCTTTGGTATGGTCTTAGGATTTGCCGCAACCCCGCTCAGGTGATTGCAATTGGGGCTGGCAAATCCTTGCCTAAATTAATCGCAGGCTGGCGCAAAACTGCCCGCCGGTCTATACCCACTACGCATAGGATCCATTTTTAACATTAACTGCCCGGCCCTTATTTCTCTTTGCGTTCAACGTGTTCCTTCCGAGCCTTCTGCGGCCCGTAGGACTACGGATACTTCGTTGAGGCCCGCTTCGGATTGTGTCTCGCTCCGCATCGATCGTACCTCGTGCTCCAACAGGCGGTGATGGCCGTCTCGAAGCTGCAAGACTTCGGAGCTGCGCTCGGGCGCCCTTGGGTCAGCGCCGAAGAGGTTTTCGGTCGCGCACACTGATGCGATGCCTCGTCGAAGAACAGTACCGAGCATCGTGCTCGCGTTGTGGTCTTCAACATCGCGGAGGATGTCTCAGGAGGGTCGCGGTGGAGATCGCAAAATGAACTTCGCCGCCGCTTTGTTCGCGGGCCTACGCTCTTGATTTTCGTGGCGGAGCCATGCGGCAGCTTGGCGGAGTTCGCGCCGAGCAAGCCAAGGTTGCAGGGGCCCGAACCGGGGCTATCGTGCCGGAACCACTCCGACGATCTCGGTTGAGGTACTGTAGGCGCTCCCTCCGTCAGAGCCTTGCCTGTTGCGGGAAACGAGCCCAGGCTGAGCCCCCCGTCGCGACAGCCCAGAAGGCGAAAAGCGCAAGGCTCGCTATTCTGCCCAGGACGGCCGAAATGAAGATCAGACTTTTGCGTGGATCCCATGTTGTGAAAGAAGTCGAGTTTCCGGCAAGCCTTTCGCCGCTTGAGATTCATCGGCTCTCGGTTGATTTGATGTTCGAGCACTTCGAGCGAAACGCCACCCACATTTGGCCGCTCGAGGAAGACTCGCGCGGGTCACGCCACCAAATTCAAGTGATTTCTGACGAGGGAAATGTTTTGAAGAGCTTTGATATTCGAGAAATGGCCAAAGAGTTCGGCCTTGGATTTCTTGCCAGAAAGGTGGAGGGAGGAGCTACAAAATGAGCCAACCCGCTTCGAGCTTCGGTGCGGCGCACGACGGCCATTGCTGAGGCCTTTGCATCGTGGGTATCTGCCCGACGGCAAAGATCGCTGCGCAATAGCTCGAACAATCGAAAAGCCGCTTTCGGATGGCTTTTTCGGCTCGAACGGTCCCCCCCTCAACTTTTGAGACCCGCCAGTTTAATCTTCCTCGAGCTCTGGAAGATCCCACAACACAAACGCCAAAATTATGAGCCCGGGAGTCCAAGCTAGCATGATTCCAAAGGCAATAGCCTCTATCGTCGTCATGTCCCCTCCGGGATTGACATCTATCTGAGCAATTCTGGCTGAGTCCCGCTCAGCGCGCAGCCGCGCGAGCGGCGGTGTGCACAACAAACTGAGTTTTCAGAGCATCGAAGAGGTCGATCGCACCAGCCGCCGTAGTCTTACGGCCTACGTCTCCATCTCTCGGATTCTCGCTCGGACCGCTCTCATGGTGCTTGCGATCAGTGCGCCTGTACGCGCTGGAACGCGCAATTGCGACCCATGGGCCAGGTCCTGAATCTCGGACGATTATTCTGCAACGTGTGTCGCGGGCCATTTATATTCCCGCCAACGTGCAGTCTGTGTCGCGGCAACGCCACACTCGATCGTGGTCGAGTAGCTCAGCCATTTGGCTTTCGCCCTCACAGATCCGGGCAGGCGGCTTTCCCGCACCCGGCTCTTCCCGAGGGTAACCCGCGTCATATCCGCGCCTGCGCCCAAGTGCGAGTGATGCGTGGAACGGGCAGACGGAAGCGTGCCGTCAGGGCCTCGAACTCCGACCAGCCCATGCGCCGACTTTTCTGACTGCGCCGTCTCAGACAGTGCAGCCAGATCCGACGCACTTCGCGGTAGAAGCCGTTAAGCGCTGGATAATTGTGCGGCCTGCCGTAGTAGCCGTAGTGTCCACGCAGCACTGCGGCGAACCACTCGTGCTGGGTGGCCAGTGACTCGTGCATGAGCCGCCAGGCCTCCTGGCGCAACGCCGTCAGCTTGCGCGTCAGGCGTTTCCCTTCCGTCTTGTGCTTCACGATAAACCGGCCGTCCCGGGTCCGCCCGCAGTAGTGGGTGAAGCCGAGGAAGGCGAAGGTCTCGGGTCGCCGCTCGCCGCGCCGCTGACGCGAGAGGGCCGCAAATCGACCGAACTCGATCAACCGCGTCTTGCCCTCATGAAGCATCAGGCCAAAGCTGGCCAGCCGCGCCTTGAGGGCCAAGAGCATCTCCTGCGCATCCACCTTGCTCTCGAAGCCCATGACGAAGTCGTCCGCATAGCGAACGGCCACAACGCGACCGCGTGCGCGGCGACGGCGCCATTGGTGGACCCAGAGATCGAGGATGTAGTGCAGAAAGATGTTGGCGAGGAGCGGACTGATGCCCGCCCCCTGCGGGGTACCCCTGTCCGTTTCTTGCTTCTCGCCGCTCTCAAGAATGCCGGCCCGCAGCCACAGCTCTATGAGCCGCAATATGCGAGGATCGGCGATCCTGTGCGCCACCATCCGCAGCAGCCACTCGTGGTCGACCGAGTCGAAGAAGTTGCGTATGTCGGCATCGAGCACCCAGTTGACGCGCTGGCTCATGATCGCCGTGTGCAAGGCGTCAAGCGCCATATGAGGATTCCGCCCCGGCCGGAAGCCGTAGGAGAACCCGAGGAAGTCGACCTCGTAGACGGAGCTCAGCACCTCGGCTACCGCGCTTTGGACAATCTTGTCCTCTAGCGCCGGCACACCGAGAGGCCGCTTACCGCCATCGGCTTTGGGGATGTAGACTCGTCGCACCGGCTGTGGCCGGTAGCGACCCGTGTGGACGCGTCCGCAGAGCTCCCGGAGGTTATCCGTGAGCCTCTCTTCGTACTTCGCCACCGTTATCCCGTCGACCCCCGCGCTGGCCTGCCGCTTTTGTCGTCGAAACGCCCGACGCAGAGCGTCCTCGTTGACGTGGTGCAGCAAGGCCGTGAACCGGGTTTGAGCAGCCTGCTTGGCTGCCGTGTTCACCCGTTCGAGGTTCGGCGGCAAGGCAACCCGGCTCTGTGTCCGGACCCTGGCCTTCTCGCGCGGGCTCCCCTCGGGCTGACCCCTTCCCTCCATGCGTCTCGTTTCCTTCGACGACTTCACAGGTACTATGGACCAGTCCGACTCCCGACCTCAGCTCGGACCGCGGCTCTGGCACTGCCTTGCCGCTGCCCCCCGTTGGAGACCAATCCAACGGACCCGGTCGGGCCTCTCATGTTCCGATGATTACCTTCCATGCGTGATCCGGCCATCGACCCCGACGGAGCGGCATCGTCTCGCATAACGACGATGCTCATGCTGCCTTCGTGTTTAGGGAACACACTCGGCCTCCGCGAACATCCACCTTTCGAGGCTCATTCCCGCACCCCGCATGGCTCCTGTCTACACTTCGAACCCCGCGTTGCCGCGACGCCCGCAAGACTCGGTCCCGGCCTGCCTGCTTCGGCTTTGGCCGGATGGGACTTGCACCCACAAGCATTCATCAGCTTGGCATGACGTACCCCCGTGGCGTGGTGTAGCTGGCGGTGGATCACCGCGTTCGCCGGCGAGAGCCGGGCTGGTCAGCTGGCGATAGCCGTGAGGCTGACGCTCGGATCATCGCTCAACGGCGCGATGGTTTCCAGTGTCATGTAACGGGCACGCTGGACCGCCCATTCATCGTTCTGTTCGAGCAGGATCGCGCCGATGAGGCGGACGATGGCATCCTCGTTGGGGAAGATGCCGACCACCTCGGTGCGCCGCTTGATCTCGCCGTTGAGGCGTTCGATCGGGTTGGTGGAGTGCAGCTTGGTCCGATGCTGCGGCGGGAAGGTCATGTAGGCCAGCACGTCGGTCTCGGCCTCGTCGAGGAAGCCGGCCAGCTTCGGCAGCTTTGGCCGGAGCTGGTCGGCGACCTTGCGCCACTGGGTTCGCGCGGCCTCGGCATCGTCCTGTGCGAATGCTGTGGCAATGAAGGCGGAGACGACACGCCGTCCGCTCTTGCCGGCATGCGCCAACGCGTTGCGCATGAAGTGGACGCGGCAGCGCTGCCAGCTGGCATTGAGCACCTTGGCAACAGTGGCCTTGATGCCTTCGTGGGCGTCGGAGACGACCAGCTTGACGCCACGCAGGCCGCGGCGGGCGAGCTTGCGCAGGAACGCGGTCCAGAACGTCTCGGCCTCGGACGGGCCGATGTCCATGCCCAGCACCTCGCGCCGACCGTCGCTGTTGACGCCGACCGCGACAATCACCGCGACCGAGACGATGCGGCCCTGCTGGCGCACCTTCACGTAAGTGGCGTCGATCCACAGATACGGCCAGTCGCCTTCAATCGGGCGGGCGAGAAAGGCCTTCACCTTGTCGTCGATCTCGGCGCAGAGCCGGCTGACCTGGCTCTTGGAGATGCCGGTCATGCCCATGGCCTGCACCAGATCGTCCACCGAACGGGTCGAGACGCCCTGCACATAGGCTTCCTGAACCACGGCGGTGAGCGCCTTCTCGGCCATGCGGCGCGGCTCGAGGAAGCCCGGGAAGTAGGAGCCCTTGCGCAGCTTGGGAATGCGCAGCTCGACCGCACCGGCGCGGGTCTCCCAGGTCCGGTCGCGGTAGCCGTTGCGCTGGGCCAGACGCTCGGGGTTCTTCTCGCCATAGGCCGCCCCGGTCTGGCCTTCCACTTCCAGCTCCATCAGCCTTTGGGCCGCAAAGCCGATCATCTCGCGCAAGAGATCGGCGTCAGGGGTCTTCTCCACGAGCGTGCGCAGGTTCATCATGTCGGCGGTCATCGGTGGTTCCTCTGGTTGCGTTGGCGTATCGCAACCCGATCCTACCGGAGAACTGCCGGTGACCACCGCAAAGCCGCCCGCCCGCTACGGCGCTATTGGGGGGCGCGCGTCCGGGCGGCTTTGCTCTACCGAGCTACACCACTACCGGGGACACGACCCCACACTCCACGATGTTCCGTCCCGGAACATGATTTCGGGAGTCAACATGCCCGCTAAATTCTGAAAGCATTCCGGTTAACCGGGGCTGGAAGTCGAGCATATTAGACATTCAATTTTCCCGGTAGGCCGCAGAGGACGGTGGTCCCCTGCGGCCTTTTTCGGGATGATTTCCGCAGAGCCGCCTTTCTTGCCCGCGCGAAGGGTAAGTGATCAGGCGTTATCACCTCTCAGCGACGCACTACGAGCGTGCATTGGCGCATGCCGTGAGGGCCCTCAAGACAGGGCTGCGGGAACAGTATCGCTCGCTCGATCCGGTCGTGCTGTTGCCGAGATCTGGGCGAGCCAGGACGAACTAGGCAATCGCGTTGATCGTCGTGCCGGACACGCGGGCGGCCTGCAGCGCGCCTGCACAAGCACCACGCCAAAGGAGGCAGCCACTTTCGCGAAGACGCTCGGCAAGACGGAGTGCGGTGCCACGCAGCGGCGCGCTCGTCCGCTCATAAAACCAGGGTCGCATGTCCTCCTTATTCAGATATCAAGCTTCGTGTCCGCAAAAGGAGTGCCGGGCGAAAGGCCATGAGGGGGCTTGGCAGTGCGTCCGAAGCGAGGCAGGCTGGTCACGTTTGGAGGGATCGGTCATGCCCGCTTACCTAGTCCGCGTTGCCGAGACGCATGACCTTATCGGATTTTTCGTCGCTGACGATCTCGGTCAGTTGGTCGATCTAATAGATGAATGCGCCGATCCTAGTGAGTGCGATTACCTAGAACTTCCATCCGGCGCGATCTATTGGGACAAGCCGGCCGTAGCCGTACCGATCGAGGTTGATGAAGGCGACGAGCCCAAGGCGGAAATACCTTGGTCGGGAGCTGACGTGTCATGGAGTTGGTCGGAGGCGATCTATAGCATTGGCGATGACGAGGGCGAATGGGTGCCGCTTTTCACCGAGGAGCGGGAAACTCCCGGCGGGGTCGTGCCGCTGAGACCGCGTCGCTAGTCTTGATTTTTCAGGAGTCCCTGCTTCTTCAATTAGTCGGTCAGAAGCTTTTCGATCAACGACTGAGCGAGCGTTGATCCGCCGCCGATGCCGCCTTGTCAGCTAGTCGTTCGTGAACAACGTTTCTGAGCGCCGTTTTAGGCAAGGTGTAGATGCGATACGCGGCGGCAGAGAATCCGCAATAGGACGCGGAGCTATCGCCAAATTTTGGTGACGGCCTGAGCCGGTCAGGCGGCGGCGGTTGTGGGCTGGCGGTCGGTCGACTTGGCGATGACCTCGATCCCGTCATTGAATGTCACACCGAGAACGAGTTTTGACAACTGGTTGTGGCCATCGAGACGACGCCAGCTTTTGTGCGCGGCCTCAAGCAGTTTGAAGACCATCGCGAGCGCCGTCCTGTTGGATAGGCAGCCTTTCGATCGGATGGTGCGGTGGCGCACGGTGGCGAAGGTGCTTTCGATGGGGTTGGTCGTCCGCAGGTGTTTCCAGTGCTCGGCGGGGAAGTCGTAGAACGCCAGTAGCGTGTCCCGATCCTTGCTCAGGCAGTCGGCCGCCTTCTGGTATTTGGGCGTGTAGCTCTCGATGAAGGCGTCGAACGCCAGCTCGGCTGTGGCCTTGGTTTCGGCCATCCAGATCTCCTGCAACGCGCGTTTGGCTTTCGGCTGCTGGCTCTTCGGCAACTTGGCGAGCACGTTCGCGGTCTTGTGCACCCAGCAGCGCTGCTCGCGCGTTTTCGGCCAGACCTCGCCGGCAGCTTTCCAGAAGCCGAGCGCTCCATCGGCGATGACGAGCCACGGCGGCACGGCGAGCCCGCGCCGCTTCAGATCAAGCAGCAGCTCGCGCCAGTCATGCGCGCTCTCGCGGGAACCATCGGTGAAGCCGACCAGTTCCTTGCGGCCTTCCGGCGTCGCACCGATCAGCACCAGGATGCACTGCTTTTCGTCTTCGAGCCGCGCCTCCAGATGGATGCCGTCGGCCCAGATGTAAACGTAGCGCTTCGCCGACAGATCACGTCCCTGCCACGCGGCGTGTTCGTCGATCCAACCGTCCTTCAGCCGACCGATGGCGGATGCCGACAACCCGGCAGCATCCTTGCCGAGCAGCGCCGCCAGCGCCTCCGAGAAGTCGCCGGTGGAGATACCCTTCAGGTAAAGGATCGGCAGCAGCGTCTCGATCGATTTCGAGCGGCGCATGTAGGGCGGTAGGATCGACGGAGAGAACCGGATGCGACCAGGATCGGTAGCGGCCGCCTCGCGATCGCGTACACGCGGCTGGCAGACGGCGACCAGACCGATGCCGGTCATCACCTCGCGTTCCGGCAGGTGACCGTGGCGCACGACGCGCTGGTGGCCGTCCGCGGTCTTCAAATCGGCATGCTGGCCGAGAAAGTCTGCGACTTCGGCCTCGACCGCCTTGGCGAGAAGGGCACGTGCCCCGTTGCGCAAGACTTCTGTGAGTTGATCGTCGAAGATTCCTGGCTGAATCAGCTGGATGACGTTATCGTTGGACACGGCATATCGCTCCTTCGGTGGAGAAGTGGAGGCGTCAAGCACCCCCACGATATGCCGCCTTTCCGATTCCCGCCGTCACCAACTTTGGGCGATAGCTCAGGACGCGCAAAAGTTCCTTGAACCAGTGGCGGAGCAGGCTGAAGTTGTAGCCGGCGGCGGCGAGCACGGCGTTGATGCGGTCGTACCCGATGCCGATGCCCCGGCGGATGCAGCCGTGAGGTAGGACCCCTGAGTGGGCGGCCAGGCACGCCGCTTCGGGGATGCGCAGCCTCTCGCCGATCTCACGCGCGAACGCTTCAAGGCGCTGCATGGTGTCCCTATCGGCTATCAGCCCGACTGCCCGACGCGCCAATTCAAGCTGATCGAGTCGCCGAAACTCGGGTAGGTAATCCAGCACGCACTCCGCACCGGGACCGGGAGCTACGGGCCTCAGAGACTGTCCGGCGTCTGAGCTTGTGGCGGGTTTTTCTCTCTCTTCAATTGTTGCTCCGCCGCGTACCAAAACTCATCTATCCGACCTTCAGGCCTTCGGCCTCCTCCCAAAGCTTGTAGGCGCGAGCGCGTCTCTCGTCCAAGTCGGCTTGCGACATGGTCAGTTTCCCGACCTGAGGCCCGCGTCTCGGAGTTAGTGATCTGGAGTTAGCGAGGCAGTCGCTCAGTTGCAAAGTAACTCACGCCCACACCAGGGGTGTCCGATCCTGCGACCGTGCAAGGCGCCAACTTTCGCCAGAAGCGAGTGAGCAAATGCAGGATACCCGAAAGCGTCCGCTGCGATCGCTGTGACCAAGAGTTCTCGCAAGGGCGCGTTTCGGGACTAGGGCCGCTCCGACGCCCATGGCCTCGCAAGCGCACGGAACGCATCCAAGCACTTCTTGGATGTAAAGCAGAACTGGGTACCGCCGCCCTGCTTCTCTATCCGCCGATCAATGTTGCGGGGCCCGCGCTGCTTGCGAAGCCTCCAACGAATAACCGATCCCATTTGACGCAGCAATATCGTCCGTCCACAACGCTTAGTTGAGGGTGGGCACGATGGACTGGAAAGAAGAATTAGAGGCGCTGGTTAGGGAATCCGCGGTACTTGTGGATAGTGCGGGAGGCGCAGTGCCTATTGAGAAGCCGCGAGCGCCCAGTGCGCCGACTGCAACGGCCCAGGGACAGGCTTCCCCGCCCGGGGCTCAGCACCAGAGCTGGTACACCTCGGAGCGCGAGCAAATCGGCAAGATAGTTGCGACTTTCAAAGCGCACCAAGAGCGTGTGCGACGCGAGCGCGAGGATTATTTTTGCCGCATGATGCAGCGAGCTCGCGATCTTGCGAGAGGGCACGGCTCCGACGAACAGAGTGAGAGATGACGGCGACGCTATGTCGGAAAAGCGATTCCGCCCGTGCGTCGAAATATCTGAATACCGTTAAGCCCTACGGCCCCTCGAACACCCCCTGCTGTTTCCTCGAAACCGCGTTCTGACGCGGTACTGGACCGCGCCGCTGTCCTCTTTGGCTGATCGGCCGAGCGGCACGAGATGCTTTTTTTATGGGCAAAATCTCAATGAGGCTAGCGACGCGAGCATCTGGCCGTTTACTCGCTTGCCATTTTCAAGCTTTGACAATCTCACACACGATGAACCAATATTCTCTCTGCAAGCTGCGATGACGAAGAACACCCTGATTCGACTATTTGCATTACCTTTTTGAATTTCGAACCGCTTTAGGCCATGCCTATGGAAACCCTCGACGATCTAAGCCCCCAACATGCCGCCTCAATTTCAACAGAGGCGCTTCGACTGATGACTGACTTAAGTATCCCGGTCATTCCTTCGAACTTCACCGTCTGGTTCGCATACGTGCTTGGCCGCTCTCCGGCACTACGGAAAACAATCGACATTTTATGCTCGAATAAACGAGCGTTCGATAAGCCCCTGAATCGCGAGCTGTACAGCACTTTTTTGCGCTCCAACAGCTTGCTCCATGCTGGCCAGAACATAAACGAGGAACTCGGAGTCATATTGCGGAATGTCAGACATGATTTGTCCGGTGCGATTCAGGCAAATGGCGTTCAATCAACCGGATTGAAGCAGGTAGAGGCAACTCTCCATGCCAAAGATTCCGAGTTGGCTCTGAAGCAATTAAGCCGAGAGCTAGTACTAGCGACAGAACGAGCATCTTCGCTTGAGGGAAAACTTGCGGAAGCCTCGCACGAGCTAGACAAGCTCCGGGCCGATCTCGAGCAAGCTGAAGCAACATCCAAAACGGACGCTCTGACCGGACTTGCCAATCGCCGTGCTCTGGAGTCGTTCCTGCGCTCTGAGCAAATTCGGGTCATGGAGCAAGGAGAATCGCTGAGTGTCTTCCTGATCGATGTCGACCATTTCAAAAAATTCAATGACAAATATGGGCACCAGATCGGAGACCAAGTTCTCCGGCTTGTTGCTCAGTGCATCCAACAGGCTATCCGAGACGCTGATTTTGCCGCCCGATACGGAGGTGAGGAGCTAATATGTGTCTTACCGGGTGCTCCGATCGCTACGTGCAAGGACGTCGCCGAACGAGTGCGTAAGCGCATAGCGGACGCGCGGTTGACTAAACGTGCTACCGGCGAGCACGTTGGACAGGTCACTGTTTCGATAGGAGCCACCGAGTTTATCCCAGGAGAGAGCTACGAAGCACTCTTCGAACGATGCGACAAGGCTCTCTATCAGGCCAAGCAGGCCGGCAGAAATTGTACCATGCTACTCTAGCAGGGCCATGATCGGCAGAGTTGCGAGCTTTCGAGTGCATCAATGCCCCACAGGCGAATACGCTTACCGTGAGTGTCGAGCGTGTCGCCATCAATGACGCTCGCTTGCCCCCATTAGATCAGCGGCCAAGGCGCCTGACATGCCCGCCAGCAAGAGCAATGCAAACAGAGCGCGCTTCATTTAGGCCGCCGCTCTCGGCCGTCGCCGCTGCTCTACGCGACCGTGTCGAAGAACTCGTCCTTGCCGACTTGGAGATTTCCGGACTCGCGTGCTGCACGCCGACAGAAAGCACGCAAGGCTGGCGGGGGAGACCGCTGGAGATTATGCGACAGGTAGTTCCGCGTTGACTTCCACTAATCCCCATCCATCGTAGTACTCGTGGCCCGCGCTCGTCCTGATTAGGTCTTCGCGCGTCGAAGGCGCCGCTTGATCGCGCGCGTCGTGCATTCTGGGAAACGGGCACAGGAAAAATTGGGGAAAAACCTGCAACGGCGCGATGCAGCATCGAGTTTTAATTAGAGCGTTGGGCTGCATGGGTGCAGCGTGCCTCCGTGTGGGCGGGGGTACGGTCATGGCAGATGCTCTGCTGATCAATTTCGCGCTTTGGGGAATGATTGTCTGCGCCGGTTTGAAGCTTGCCGATATGATCCCGCTCTTCTTCTAGCTGGAGCAGGATCAATGGATCAGCGGTGATGTCCTAGCGCTCTCGCTGTTACCGCGGGCGGTTGGCATCATCCGCAGCGCTTCCTTCGACGACCCGCAAATGCGATGAAGCCATCGGCTTTATGACGGCGTGGCGCACATTCGCCTGTTTGGGCGGCCTGCTACGCTGCGGTTCCGTGTATGGCGCCAGTTTCAGATAGACTGCCCGACGTTTGCGCGAGATGGCTCCTCGCACCGCGTAACCAGCGGCAAAACCTAACTAATGCCAGTAACCATTCCGAGGATGCCGTTCCCGGCGCGCACCCGGGCAGCGGGCCACACGTTGATGCGCTCGGCCTGTTTTGCGTCGCTAGTTAGATGGTTTCGCAATACGTAGGTCGCCGAACATCTCGGCGTGGAAAGACCCACTCAAAAAATGCGTCCGCATGCCGTCGCTTTCGAGCACGATAGATCCTTCCAAAACCATGATTGTTACAACATCAAATCAGACACGGAGATTTTCCGCGCTGCTCTTACCCCGCCTCTGATCAACTTTGACTTCATAGGAAACCTTCTGCCCTTCGCGCAGGTCCGAGAGCCCAGCGCGCTCGACGGCGCTTATGTGCACAAAAACATCTTGGCCGCCCTCATCGGGCTGAATAAAGCCGAAACCTTTGGTCGCGTTGAACCATTTTACAATACCCGTCGCCACGTCTGTCTCCCATTAAAGCAATACTGCTAGAGTAGTTCAGGTCAGACCAGCCCGGCAAGACCGATCTGCCCCATCGAACCGTCGAGCAAGACGCGAAGCCTGCTCCGCCTAGCGCTGAACCCGAGAACGACTCCTCGCTTGCGGCTGAGACGCGATCCCGCCGCATCGCAAACGACCACACGTTCTCCCGCGGTCGATTTGTGCCGCGTTCCCGCGCCGGTGCATGCCCATTCGCGCGTCTCCTGGCCTAGAGCACCAGTCCCAACGCCAACCACGCCATAAGAGACACGCAGACGCCAATTCCCACGTAAGGCAATGCTGTGCACATCGGCTCCCTCCCTGGTTCGGCGAAACTGACACCAACGGCAAGATATCCCGATGCGGCGACCGACTTCTCCGAACTTACCCGTTCGAGCCCGCAACCGTTGTGCTGTACCGAACAAAGAAATGGTCTTCCTCAAGGCCTGGGGCATGAAGCGCGCATAGCGGATTGGCATGAGGACGGCAAAGGCAGCCATTGCCCGGAAGATCGCCGTAATCCTGCACTGCATCTACGGCACATCGTTCGACTGGGGGCAGGCGAAGGAGGCCTAATCTTGCAAGTTCCTGGTCCGGTTCGCCGGACTGGCGATGTCCCGCTGGGACGGTGGTCGTGGCGACCTCGGTCAATCGGCTGGTGGCGGTTCGTCCGCACTCCGCTGCAAACGTCGAGGCGCCCGATCCGGACATCATCATGAGGCGCTCGCGACCTCGGAAAGGACCATGATCCCAGCTACGACATCAACCCAATCACGCTGAAGCCGCCAACGAGATCGGCGATCGTCTCGCCATCCGCGATCGCTCCGTCCCCGCAATCCCCGACCAGCTCCGACGGAGCAATCGCTACCGGCGTGTCACTGGAGAGAACGAATGGTAGCTTGACAACAACCCGCAATCAAAGGGCCGATTGACACGCCACTTCCCAAGAAGACCGCCGGTCGTGACCAGCATTTTGGCCGTCGCCGCATTTATCCCAATGCGCGCCCCGAATTAGCCAAACTGGGCAGTTTGGCCTCAATCCGGACCCATTTCGTGGCAATGTTGCTAGCGTTGCCATTGCGGGGACTGGCAAATGCCGAAAGCTATATTTGGAGTACTTTTCGCAGTCGCAATCTGTGCGATCGCCGCTGGAGGCCATAGGTCGGATCCAAGCGCCGACTCGAATGCGCCGCCGGAGTTCGTGGCGCCGGCGCGGGCTACCTCCATCAACAAGTCTGACAAACTGCAAACGTTTGTGGAAAGTGATTTCGAGCTACCTAAGCAAATCACAGAAGTTAGCTTCGTAGCTGCGCAGCAAGAGCCTCAACCGGCTCCTCCGATCAGCCGTCCTAAACAAGGGCCTGATTTCGTTCCTCGTCACTGGCACGAACCATACGCTTCGAAGCCCGAAGCTCAAAAGCGCGCAAGCGCTGCAAAAAAAACCGTCAAGCGATCCACCGAAAAAATTGAAGCGAGTGTGGCGAAGGAATGCCCAGCCGATGGATTTGCCCCATTCCTGAGGAAGCTCAGGTTGACTGCCAATTGCGATACCTAATTCATAGCAGCAAGCAGGGACGCGAGTTGCCGCTCGTCTAGGTCGCGCTCGACAAGAAAAAGGCGTGACGGGCGGGGCTCAGCTTCCTACTGCATGGCGCTTCAGAGCGCGCAGTCTCCTCCGGCTAGAAGCGCTGGACGACGCCTTGGCGGCGATGCCGTGAAGTGGATTGAGCCCAAGGCAAGGGCCGTTGCTTGGGGACAGCGGCCCTACGGTTCAATCAAACTTGCGATGAATATGTGCGGCTAGCCCCGGCGAAGGCATGATCGCCGCCACTAGCCTGTTCCCACGCCTGCATAGGCGGCCCGCGCGTGGGAGACGTCAACGGCCCGCATCGCGTCCAGCTGGCGAGCGGCGGTTGCCTTTAGTTCGGCCGTCGCCATGAGCGTATGGCATCGATCGCGTGCGCAACCAACACCGCTACGCTCACCAACATGAAAAGCACGGCAATCCAGCTGAGCATGCTGCACCTCCGAACAGCGAAAGTGAGCGCGCGGTCTCTGCACAGTCAAAGCTATCCTGACTGACGCGTCGACTCCGCGTCAGACTGAGGATTTGCCGCAACAGTTGAACGCTCGTTTCAGCGGCAGAACGCCCAGCCGATCTTGAGCGTCCTGACGTCAAACGAGCCGCCACCGCGCGGCGCCTCCGACATCCGCCGTCTGGCAATCCGCTACAAAAAGAACCGGGACTCTAACGCGATAGAAAGGTGAGCATTCTGGGCTCGGGCGGCCCGGTGATGAACAAATTTTGCTTGCGGCCGATCCAATCGCCATCGACGAGCTTGGCTCTCGATCCTGCGCCTGATCCGGCTGCCGAACTCACGATGGACCTCCTTCCTGGACTTCAAAAATGTCACCCGAGAGTTGCCGGGCGGCGGCAAGCCTGCGAACCACCACGGCGCGCTCGTTATTTATCTATGTTGAGGCCGGCCTAATTGCGGGTTCCCCTACAAACGCGGAGCTAGGAACCCCAGCGCTTTCAATTTCGTGGAGCGGGCGCTCGGCCGCGTCGGTCGCGCAAGCTTGCGGCAAAATGGTCCCTTCACAGTGCTGTGAAAGATTGGTTTAGTGGCGGGAAACGACGGCAATTGCTCGCGCTAGGCTTTTTCTGAATCGGTCCGTTCAGCCTTCGAGGAGACCCATGCAGCTTCCGCTGATTGAAGCCGGACATTGCCACGTCGACCTCACGGCCTCGCCAGTCGAGCCATCCTGGGTCCTTGAAGGAAATCCGGAGGCGCGCTCGCACGTGTTGTCGACCAGTGCATGTGGTACTGCCAAGACCATGATCTGGTCCTGCACTGAGGGCAAGTTCAATTGGTACTACGATCTCGAGGAAACCATTGTGATTATCGAAGGATCGGTTGTGCTTGAGAGCGAAAGCATGCCGCCTAAACGCTATGGAGTCGGTGACGTGATTGTTTTTCGTCGCGGTGCACACGCCAAATGGCATGTCGAAGGATTCGTGAAGAAAGTCGCCTTCCTTCGTCTGAATAATCCGCTCCCGCTGGGCTTCGCCATCCGCGCCGTCAACAAGCTCAGGTCCTTAATCGCGCGGTAGCAACGTGTGGGCATCGCGGCCATCTATATTCCCACCAACGTGCACTCTGTGTCGCGTCCCCGCCACACTCCGCGCTGTTCCGTCCCGGAATATGATTTCGGGAGTCAACACGCCCGCTAAATTCTGAAAGCATTCCTGTTAACTGGGGCTGGAAGTCGAGCATACTAGATTTTCGCGGTAGGCAGAGGAGGCTGGTCCCCAGCGGCCCGCGGACGATTTGCTCAGCGCCGCCGTTCTGCCAGAAGCGAAGGGGTAGTGATCAGGCGTTATCACCTCCCGACGACGCCCTATGGGCGTGCGTTGGCGTATCCCGGGGGTGAGGGCCGTGAAGAGACGACCGGCGATCGAGGGCTGGCCGTCAGAGCAGCACAGCTGACGGCGCTCGCCATCATCGGCCTGCTGAGCGAGAATCACCCAGAGGAGTTCGGGACCAGACAGCATTCGATCGTGCAGCGCCGGCTGAGGGCGCTTAGTTGGAAGACGGCCGAGCAGTTGCTCGCGGAGGAGCCGCTTGCGGACGCCACGACCGCTGCCGCATTGCCCGGGGTTGTAGGACGGGCTCGGGCTACGTAGGGCCCGACCCGCCCACAGCCGCTTTCGTCAAGCAGGCCGGGAAAACCACCTGGCGCGGCCGACCAGTCGAGGTCGCATCGACCTGTGCATTGGCGCCATCGGGGTAACATTCGATGATGCGGCAATTCGGGGCGTCAATATTGCACGCCGAATAAAACCCTAGGAATCCTAACTACGCTGCGTTTTCTCTCGCTGGCTTGCTCTCCAGACAGCTGGCGGAGCGGCCCCGCCCTCCTCGGCGTTTGATCTTTGGCTGGTTGATCGAGCAAGGTGACAAAGGCGCGCTCTTTTGCTTCGAGGATGCTCGGGCGAAAAAGACTTTGCTTCAATCGGCGAAACTCCGCCGTCTTGATGCCTAATGAGACAAAGGCGTCTAGCGCGAACCGGCGGCACCCGAAATTTTCCAAGGCTCCAAGCTCTCAAGAAAACCCGCCGACGCAGCCGGCGGGAGTTTTTTGACTGATGTATTGGCGATCAGCGGGCGACGATCGCTGGTATCGCTCTTAGAGCACGCAAGGGCCGCCAGCGCGAACCGCAATGAAAGAAGCCCGCCAGGCGCGTTAGGTAGCGAACGTCCAGCCAAGTCGCGAGAGTTCGCCGTGCGACCGGGCAACTCGAACAGATCGAGGTTAACACTCTGTTAGCGGCACCAGCGCAAAGTGATTCATGGGACGGGGCCGTGGGGGACATACACGGCCTTGTGCTTGGGAGAAGGCCCGCCAACAGCCAGCCCCGGCGGTGCCTTCCCTCAAAGCGCTTGACACACGTTAAGGAACATTTCGAATCAATTTGCACCCTCCGGCGCTTTTGGCTTATTGTAGGCGTCACCGGGGCTGGCTGCATATTTCACCATTTTCTTTTTACCCGGTTCATTTTGACCACGCGCGGGGCCGCAGCGGTCCACCTGCTGCGGCCCGTACTTTGTCAGCCAGCGTGAACCAAATCGGTCACAATCGATGGAGAAGACATGGCGAGCCTCATCGGCGCGTGAAGGGTGAGGCTGTTTGTTGTATGAACCGTTCGCTCCGTTCCAGCAGGCTCCGACTTACGTCCATCATGTCCCGGGATTGGCAAGAAGGCGCGGAAGACCCGCGAGTTCCCCCTGCATCTTTCGGTCAATCATGTCGCCGATCATTTGTTGATCATGACTCGGCCACCGCGCATTCCAACGCAGGAGGCCATCGCCGTCCGAGACAGGCCAGCGGTCCGATTTTCCGAACGGGCGTGCATCCTGTCTATGTCAAACGAACTGTCATCCATTTTGCACCAGTCGCGCGGTTTCCAATATGGAAACAGCGATTTGCGTTGCACCGTAAGCACACACGCATAGCATCGCGCAGGCCGGGCTGGTCCATATGTCACCTTTTTTGACCCGGCTGGGCCGCAGCGTCGAAAGGTGCTGCGGCCTTTTTGCATCTGCTTTGGCGATCGCTGCCGAACAGCTAGCCAAGAAGACCCGCCGACCTGCGAGAGCTTGCTGGAGTTGGAAGAATCCCTTTTGGCCATCGGCGGCCACCGATCGCAGGAATACTTTTTACCACAGCAAGCCTGCCAGCGTGAACCGACGACGATAGGCGGGCCTTTCGGCATGCGAACGCCAGGCACTTCCGGTTGCGATGGGCGGCGGCGCCCGCAAAAGCCAGCGGGAAAGAGCGCCGGGCTGAAGCAACAGGCCAGATGTCTGCACCGGCCGCGTGAGCGCGGGTTCGAATCCCGGCACGGGCTCTGCTGATGCTTAGCTGCTGGGGATTTCACACGCCCAGATTGAGACAGGCCGCGGCCGGGCCAGTGCAATTCGAGCTCAGCGGCGTGTCGTTTAGGGACCAGTGGCACAACCAGCTGCGGGCGGAACTTAAAGTTGCGCTGTGAATACGGATTTTTTGGATGATGGTTCGCTTACCCATAGTCGCCGTCATCTCGTCCGACGGGGAAAGGTCGTACTGGGTTGCAGCGGTCGAACCTGAGAAGGCGACTGAAGCGGTTGCGCGGGTCGTCGGCCACGGGCACACCACAAAGCTGTTGCAGCACCGCCAGCGCGTGAAATCAGATACGCTTCGACCAGGCGAAGTCCGCCGCCTCAGCCTCTGATAAGGCGTACCCACAAAGGCATTTATCTGCTTCAGAAGGGCGGCGTTCTGCCTTCCTCAGCCGGTCTATTTGTCGGGCGCTACATTCGCGGAGTGAGATCGGGCGTTCTCGCTGCCGTCCCTTGGAGTGGGAGTCGTGTGGATGACCCGGTTCTTTTTCCACGTTCACAACGGCATTTCCGTCTTCGACGATGTCGGATTGGAACTTCCGGACATCGAAGCTGCGGAAGCAGCTGCGATCGAATTGTTCGGGGAAATTCTCAACGGCGGACCGAACGGTCCGTTGTGACAGACGAACGCATGGCGCGTTGAGGTTTCGGATAGTCCCGGAATCCTCGCGCGGACTTTCCTGATGATTCAATTTTCGATCAGGCGCCCGACAATCAATCCTACCGTGGTAGCCCACTGAAGTCGGGACAAGGTGAAGAACGAATCCATCCGCGATACACACCGTAGTTATCTGGATCGCTCCAGTCTCACTGCCTCTGACGTGAGTGTCGCCGGGGCTGACATTTGATCCCGAACAGATTCGACCGGCAAGGGTCGCTGAGGCGGCCCCTTTCGTTGAGTTGCCCGATACACTGAAGTGGTGCCTCGTTCGGGCAATCTCCATTCCCATTGGTCCGGCGTAGGATGGAGCGGCCTCCGGGCCCCAAAGCCCCGGCCCCTGCTAGTCCGGAGCGCAGGCGGCCTCGCCATTTAACGGCCTTGGCGGGGCCGCCGCCCATCTCTCCCTCGCGTCCGAACGCCACCGCCCGGAACCGTCCGCTCGGCGGGCCGTTTGCTCTGGCTGGCTCGACTGCGAGCTGCCGGAGCGACCCCGGCGATAACCCCACCCCTGCCCTAAGCCAGGCCCGTCTCTCCGCGAACGACTTTTCGCTCAGGTGTTCCATGGTCAAGACCAATTGTCTGATTGTACGAGCCTACGGCAGAAAACTGGATCAGCTGCGTGGCGAAGTCTCGCGCATTATTGGTGGGTCGAGCAAGCTGACACGGGCACGCGATTTTCGCTTCGAAGATGCTGCTGCCAAGAAGTCCTTCGCGTTGATCTGCGAAAACTTCGCCGTCCCCTGCCTTGATGCTTAGGCTGCCAGCGTAAACCGGCGCACAGAAAGGCGCCGCCGACTGAGGTGGCCTTAAATCTCATGTTCCGCAGGCGGATGCATTCGGCAGCCAAGCGCAGCCATGCTCCCCAGCGTCTTTGCTCTGGGCGCCTTGCGCCATCTGGCGACATTCATCAGCGTTGCTCTTAAGCCGATCAGCATCAACCTGAGAGGACACTGCGACGTCCTTCGCTAGACAATGAAGGACCGAAGGAGGCCGCTCCCGAGGCATGCAGTTGCAGAGCGACTAAGTACGCGCGGCCGCAATTGGACCCGCCGCTTCTTTTGGGCCGTGGCCCGCGACACTGAAAAACCCCGAGCATTATTTTCGTAGTCAACGGCCAACAGCGAAGGAGTGGGTCAGGGCCATCTTTTGCAGTGTCAACGCGCTGGAAAGGTGAATGAAGCGTTTTATCGCCCTCTACTTCACAACCCGTTCACCAGCTCACCGACTTGGCCGATCGCGTTAACGTCTCCCACGCCATCTGGATGTTTTACTGCGGGAACGCAAAAACAGGGACAGCGGATGCGCACGGCTTCGCCTATTACAGCGGGACAAGATCACATCCAAGCAGTCTGCAACGAGATCGGCGAGCGGCTTGGTCAAATGCTGCGCGTCGAGGCAAGCTTGCCTGTTCGGCTGCAGGATCTGCTCGCTCGACTGTCTGAGCTCGACTGGGACGCCCCGTCCTTCATCGAAGAAAATGTAGAGCGCGAGAGCCGTCTTGTGATGAAGCGGGCGGCATAGTGTCGCGCAGCATGATGACCGACGAACGGCGGCGAGTAGAGCGCAAGGCGGTCATTGAGACAGCCTACATCTTCGGCGATGGATCTAGCATCAGATGCTGCGTCATCAATATCTCCGAGCACGGCGCAGCCATCGAGCTCGCTGATGCGGGTTTCCTCCGCGACCGCTTCAAACTCATCATGGAAAAAGACCGGACCGTCCGGGCTTGCCGGTTGGTCTGGAAAAGTGCAAATCGGGTTGGTGTTGAGTTCACCGATTAAAGGTCCCTTGGCGGCGACGACCCGGTGCGAAGGTGCCGTGATGGCAGGTGAATCTAAACCGTCGCAGTGCCGCCGAACTGCGCGGAAGGCCGCGAGAGCCAGCCGGATTTCCGTAAGCGGTTTGGGGAGAGTCCTCATCGGCCTGCCCTCCCGTGCAAGGGAAGCAAAAGCTGGGGCATTGCCTTTTGGAGTGTGGCGCGGTTGAATTGCCGTTGGGGAAATTTATCCATGCGCACTAAGCGCACCATCGCCGCGGCACTGAGGCTCGGCCTTTTGCCCGCTCTCGTTGTCACGACAATTCGCTGCGGCCGATAAAAAAGCTCTGTACTCTCAGAGCTACGGAAGCCCTTCCAAAACTTGCCGGTCTCAAAGTGGTGAGATCCGGGACACGGCCAATGCCAGCTGGACAGCTGGTGAACTGGAAAGGTCAATCGATACCTATTATTGTCGATATCGACACCGAGGGTCCGGGAGGCGGCCAGCGCTATTCTTACGTCTGTGCGGGTGATCGAAAAACCGGCGCCTTCGTCCAGCAGATCTCAACTCCGGATGCCAGGCGGTAGCCCTTGAACCGACTTCAGAAGTTCGTCGAGCAAGGTGCCTCCTATGGCGAGCGGCCGGGCCGCACCGCATACGCCTTCAATGCCGCTATGTTGCCAGAGCCGACCAAGGGCCTCGATTGGCGACCGGTGACCGGCTTTAGCGCGGCGGATGAAGTCCTAGCGGATGCCGGCTTGAAGCAGGTCTTCGAAGCGGCGATCAAACATGGATACGCGCTCGTCACTCCGGCGGCTTAAGAGCGGCTCGTTCTCCGCGCGAGCTCATCAACGCGGCCTTTTTGGCGCTGCGGTTGGCGGCCGCACCAAGACGTGAGCTAGCGGCCCGGCCTTCAATCCGTCAGCTGCGCGAATGACTTTCCGTTCGTTTTGCTCGCTCGCCCCCGCTGCCTTTGAAAGCGCTGCAAGCGAGCGTAAACTGCTTGGCGGGTGCGGCGGAGCCGTTCGCCAACCTCTTCAGCTGTAGCACCTTCGGCGAAGAGCGAGAGCAATTCCGCTTCTTCGTCCGGCAGCCATGGACGCGTCGATGTGCGATTGTTCGTCATTGGCGATCGTAGACACCTAAAATGCGCGGCGGCGCTGGCGGTAGCGGCGGGTCGGGAAAGCGAGCTGGGCGCTAGCGCCGCGACGACGGCAAGCGGCTGGGCTCACCGCGCGCCATCCACGCTCCTAGACGAGCGTAGCTCCGCCTGAGAGCCGGAACCAACCGAGCCGCCGATGCGTCCTTGTGGTCGATGTTCAAAGGATAATTTCGAATCATTTAGAATAGATTGCCGATTCTTCCGGTTAGTAACTGATCCTCAAGGGTGCGATGCAAAACTGGTTTCCATTCAAACAGAGCGCCCGGGAGGCGATATTGCAGGACCAAAAGCGTAGCCCGATGTTTAGTCAGTATCACCGCCAATTTCTGGATGTCGATTGGATTGCTTGCGCGAAGCTGCCCCATAGCCCCAAAACTGCGCTTGCGCTTCTGCGAAATGGGTGGATCGAACAGCGATCAACGAAAACGGGCATCGAATTCCGCATGACGGAGACTGGTCTGACGGAGCTTTGCCAACCGCGATAACTGGAGGCGCGGATTAGGAAGCGACGAACTTTCAAAGGCGATGGAATTGATCGTCGCAGGCTACGTCAAGGTGCGGGAACGACGCGCGCTGACGGACCTGCTGGCGCATCGGTGCTCGGTGAGCTGCAAGCTGTGTCCGACATCAACCCCGAAAACGCGGTCAAAGCGATCCAAGATGAACTGGCTGTAATCGAAGCCGGCCTGGAAGAACTCCAACCGCCTTCCGGCTCCTTGCCCGAAAACGAGTGGACCTAGGAGTATCCCGCCGGAGCTTTTGCGACCATTTCGCTCGGCCGCAAGAAGGAACATGAGCGGATTTCTTTCTCGAGTTGAATAAGAATGCGCGTCAACAAGATCACGTGGGACAAAGTCCGCCGCGTAACCGAGCCGGAACGATACAGGTGCTTTTCAGATATCTGACCGTCACTTCAGAGGACATTGAGGTGTGGACGCGCTACCCCGGCGCGACATTCACCTTAATCGCGCGGCTGAGCGATGAGCAACCGCTGGGTGACGATTACCGTCTCGGCTCGTTCGACATCGGCAATCCTCAAGAATAGGGCCGCCGGCCAAGAGGATCGACCGCCGCTTTCCCGCGGGTCGTGAACGGAACATTTAGCGATCAACAACAATCGTGACCTGTGACTGCGCGCCCCCTCTATCCAGACCTCTTTGCCACCTGGTCGACGAGCAAATCCCGTTCCTGCAAATGAGCCTTGTGAGTTTCGATTACGTGTCGAGGATGGAAAACGCGAGAGCGAGATCGCGCCCTTCGCGCCTGAGCTGCACGATGACCCTCTCTTGCTTACTGATGTGTCGCTCGCCTTCGCTGAGACCGCGTTCGGCTACCATCAAGCGCTCGCGCAGCCGCGAAAGTGACCGCTGCTCTGGCTCAAAGCGTGCTAGACGCCGTGGACCACACCAAACCTCGATAGGATCGTTAGCCACCGCGGCAGACCCAAGCTGTAGAGCCCTCTTCTGCGTTATTGCAGTCGATCTCTTGCGCGTTCAGTGTCCTACCGAAGTCGTCGAGCGTGAAGATATAGCAGCGCATCAGCGACCAATTTGGTTCAGCTTTGAATTCTGCCCAAGGGCAGAACGTTCCTCCTCTTGTAACTTGCCACAAGCCGCTGCCGGCGCGATGATCATGCCTCCATGGCCAATTCGGTAGCAGTCAAATTGCGTCGAAGTACTCGGGCATGGCAACCTCGTCGTCACCCAGCGTGGCCAGTCTGGAATCCGGAATACCCTCTGACACCAGCGGGCTTGACAAGTTGAATTCGTGGTGCATGCCACAGAGCCTGACCAAGGTCGCCGGGGTCTGGGGGACGCGATCTCGGAGTTCTTGGTCGATGCTCGCGTTCATCCTAGGCGGAAATCGGAGCTCCCGGTGCGACCATGACTGTATGAATTTACGATCAAGGCGAGGACCTGAAGGTGTTTGCCAATGAGGAGGCCGGGCAGGCTGGGATTGACGAGAACGATCCGGAGGGCGTGGCCTCGAGTACGAGGTGATAGGCTCGCCCGTTCGCTAGAGGCCGGCCACTGAGGGGGGCCTTACTCGTTCGTCTCGGTCTAAGTTTGCTCACCGCACTGGCATTTGAACATGCGAACGATCCCTCCGGTATCGGCGTTGAGCATCTTCACCGCGAGGACCGGCCTTCGGCCAGTGATTGCAGAGCTTGGTCGGATTCGGCTGATAGCTGGAAAAGACTTCGTTCTTAAAAATCGCGGTCCACTGGCCTTGCCTCGCCGCTGGGAGACTCACCAAATACCAAAGTGCACGTTTGTTCCATCTCGACGGCAAGCGCTAGGCCGCCTTACTACTTTTTCTTCGTGCTGATCTGAATATTGAAGATTGCCTTCCCGCCGTCGTCGGTGACTTCCAAGGCCCATTCTCCCCGGGGGCACATCTTCCCGTCAACGTCCCTAAACAGGTCGGCTGCAAAGCGGGCGCTTCGTTCCATGCCGCTTCGTCGGGCAGGTCGACCGATTGTGGAGGAGTCCCTGGATCCAGGTTGCGGACGTTGAAGAAGGAACGCGGCATGGTCGTGAAATACGGTCGCGCGCTGGACGGTCCTAAGCGTTGGCTGACCGTTCACTCAGGCCCAGGAAGCAGTGACCCACTTTCAAAAGGCGGCCTCAGGCGACAACAGACCTGACGCCGAAGGCGCCAATTCTTCTATGACTGCGCTGGCTGCGGCACCCGGCTAAAGCCCAAGCCGGGCGATTGCTGCGTGTTCTGCTCTTACGGCGACGTTCCCTGTCCACCGGTCCAAGAGAACGGCAAAGGGGCCTCTTGTCATTGAGACCGCCTCAGGTGGCTGGCCTCTCTTCATTTATTCGACACCAAGAAAGGCACGCCCCGGCAAAGAGGTCGACTCGTAAAGCGCGGTGTAGCGAAAAGTACGAAGCGAGCGCAAAAAATGGCGTGGAGTGAACCGAGCCTTCGCTCTGGCTCCGAGTCAAAAATGCCCCAGCGCTAACTAGATGCGCCTTTAGGCGAGCAGGTTAAAACAAGCGAGCGCGGGGACTAGGGCCGGGTTGTTCCGCCTGATCACGGACCTGACCTTATTGAGAGCGCGGATGGCATAGCCGAGCCCCGGCGCATTGCTCAGGCGACAGAAGGCGACCTTCTTCACATAACCCTCCACATACCATGTGACGCGGCGACCGCTGCGGAAGAAGACTACGTCGCCAACGCCGTAGCGTTTCGGCGGCATGCCATCGCCTTCGAGCACGATCGATCCTTCCAGGATCATGATTGTTTCATCAAAATCATAGTACCAGTTGAACCGGCCCTCGGTGCACGACCAGATCAGGGTCCAGGCAGTCTTGCATCCGCTCGTCGACAAAAGGCGCGAGCGAGCTTCCGGATGGCCTTCAATGATTCACGATGGTTCGATCGGCGAAGGCTCGAGATCCACATTGCAATGGGTCGTATCGAAAGCTGCGAGCGGCATCAGTGTCACCTCCCACTGATTTTGTATTGCCGGTCTGCCGAGTTTTCCCGCCCCTAGCAAAATCCGGTTTTTCGCCGGGAATGTGAAGAGCCAACTTGTCGCAGAGCCCCTCGAGCTTCGAAAGTGGTACCTCTTCGTATGCAGCTTAGATTCACTTACGTTAATGCCGGACCGTCGCTGTTGGGTGGACCATCAAAGACGCCTGCCGCGTAGCGTACCGGCAGGCCTTTGGCCCCAGCGCGCGCCTCCCTGCTAGGAACCTGCCGCTGGGGCCTTCTCACGCGGGACCCGCATTAGATTACGAGGGTGGACGAGATAATCCGCAATCCATCAGAGCTTGCGGCGTCTATGAATTCGCGGGCTGCATCCCGACGGGACACGACACCATGAATCCAGAGGCCAACACAGCCGTCGACACGCAGACGCCGGCGCCGCGTCGGAGCTCCGACCTGCTCGGCGTGGTATTCCTTGCTACGGCTGGCGTTGTCATGACCGCCTGGATCGGTGGGCTGATCTGGGGCGGAGCAGCATTGGTGATGTGGCTGATACCCTAGAAATAGTGGGCGAGTTGCGCGGCTTTAATGGCGCCGCAGACGATCATTCCCCAAAGCGCAACGCTGATCTGGATGGCGTCCAGCATGTCCCGTTCCCCCGTGCTGGGTTTTTCTTTGACTAGAGCCGCGAAGTCGCAAGCAGCGCTCACGTTACAAGCGCCAAGGTACCTGATCGATTCCGGATAATTACGGTGCGGAATAATGTCCTACTAATCGGAGTTAAGCCCACTGCACCGATCGCTTCAGCGCGGTTCGGGGCGCATGTTTAATTCCTGGTCCGCGAGCGGCCCTCACGGTCCAGCGCCTCCTCGGCCTCAGCTTCCACCCCCGTCGAAGTTGGGGCCGATTTTTGGATGTCCTGCCAATCACCCAGAGCTGAGGGCATTAGCATTGAGAGTGTGTGCGCATTTTGAGAACGCTCCAGCCGTTCAACGCCCTTCTGAATCTCGCGCTGCGGAGCCAAAGCTCAAACAGAAAAAGCGAACCCGCAATCGCGGCTAAGCCGAAACCGAGTCTGATCATTGCAATAAAATGCTCGGCTTGCCCCGGTTCCCTCGAATGCGCGCGCGCCTTTCGAAGCAGAAAGCAGAGAAGTCAGAGTTCACACAATTTGAATAAAAGGCCCGACAGTCGCATCGCGACTATCAAGGTTAACTCTGGATCCAGCTTCCGCTCACTTCCGCTCAATCATACGCTGAGGAAAAACTGCTATCAGGGATGTTCCCCTATGGACTCGCTCGAACTGATTGGGGTCATAGCCGTCTCGTTCGTGCCATTTTTGGTCTCGATCGGACTCTCGGTTGGAGGGCGGCCCCGAAAATGGCCATTCCTCTCTTATGCATTTTCGCTTTTGGCCGGCTTCCTGGCTGGTAAGGGCTTCGGGCTTTTGCTGTGGTCCGTTTCCTGGATCATCGCGTGGGTATTCGCCGGCATTGCTCTGCGGGCGCGCATAGACCCTTCGATCCGAACGTCCGCACCTGCGGAGGCCGAAGGTGCTGAACTCGCTTCCGACCCGCCTGATGATGAAGCTTCGCGGCTGCCGGGCAGCTCCAGAGATCAGAAGGTTGGCTGAATACAGAGCGCAAATAAGGCCGGGGGCTGAGGCAGACTACAATTTTGCTCATTGCTATCCGCGAATCTGTGTCACACCGCCCATCCGGACGTGAAGCCTGACGGCGCGGCATAGGTGAATGACCTTGCACCGAATTTCCCGAGAGTTTTTCTCTTCCGCTGGAGTCATTCTGGAACGCGAAGAGTAGTTGAGCCGTGTCGCGTGGCCGGCTCGCGCTCAATCAAATGCCCGTGCTTCCCTCGAAACTCTTCGGTAATCGCTAGGGCCAGAATCGGATCTCGATCCTTACGATCGTGCATTGGCCGGGCGACCGTCGCACTGGCATACAGCGCAACGGCACGGGCCGTAACCAATAGCGCCAGTGACAAAACAGAAAACTTTCCGGCTGGAACCGGCTAGCGTTTTGAGCAAAACGACCATGAAGCCGTCGCATTCGCTTACGAGAGCACAATGCTCCTTAAAAAGGGCCGCCCCCTGTACCGCGGCTTTTGGCCCCGACCCAGACCCCGGCGCGCCGCAATTCGCAGCTCAATCGGCTGTGGCCCCTCGAACCGCTATCGCCATGCAATCCGGCAACAATCCCCTGTCCTCCTTCGAAAAAGAAGCACGCCGCTTAAGATCCTCCAGCGTGTCGCCGGAATGGCATCGCTCGAAATCCTCCCGAATGAGGGATTCGAGATAGGCTCGATCCTCCTCGCGAATTGGGCCAGAGCCGTGATCTACCATAGGCATCGCGTGAGTTGTGTTTTTGGATCTGCAATGGCTGCTGAACGACCGCGGCCGATCGGCAGCCGGTGCAATCGATCAAGACGACGACGCCAGAGCGGCTCCCCGATGTGCGAGAGCTTCGGAGATCTTCGTCTTGATGCGTTGAAGTGCGCGCTGCTCGATCTGCCGGATCTGCTCACGCTCATCGAGCGTGCTTGGCTGCTCTGCCAGAAAACGCGCTTCGACAATGGTACGTTCGCGCGGAGACAAAGCGGCGACAGTTTCGGCCAACGCGGGCTTTCTCTGCTCGGCATCTTGTGCTTCCGACAGCAGGGTCTCAGTAGCAGCTGAACATCGCTCGGGCCATGTACTGGGCCGCTGGCCTGCTTCGCTCTGTGCCGACAAAAAGTGCGGTTCTCAGTTTGTCCGAAACGGACCAGCGCCAAGCGCGCCCACGCTTGCCAATTGCAGAATCAAAGAGAGCAAATAGGTGGTCATGACGTGCCCCGCGCCCTGAGATAAGTCATTTTCAACAACGAGGTGTGTTTCAATAAGCAGAAAGTATGTCAGGTTCGTAACGTGTAACTTGCCGCGTCAGGCCGTAGCGTACTAAGTTGAAGTAGTTCGCGCTACTCACCATCAAGGTAGCTATTCCTCACAATGCTCCCGGAACATCGGAGCGCGGGTTCTGCGCCGCTCCGGCCCCTCGACTCGCGCTGCCAATGGCTTGAGCAAAATGTCACCTTCCTCCACCGACAAGATCGCGCTCTTTATTGACGGGGCCAATCTTTACGCGACAGCGAAAACTCTCGGCTTCGACATCGATTACAAGCGCCTGCTGAAGGAATTTCAGAGCCGCGGGACATTGCTGCGGGCGTTCTACTACACCGCGATCATCGAGGATCAGGAATACTCCTCGATCCGTCCGCTGATCGATTGGCTGGACTACAACGGCTACACCGTCGTCACCAAGGCGACCAAGGAGTTCATCGACGCCTCCGGCCGCCGCAAGGTCAAGGGCAACATGGACATCGAGCTTGCGGTCGACGCCATGGAGCTCGCCGAGCACATCGACCAGATGATCCTGTTCTCGGGCGACGGCGACTTCCGCTCCCTGGTCGAGGCCGTGCAGCGCCGCGGCGTGCGGGTCACGGTGATCTCCACGATCGCCAGCCAGCCGCCGATGATCGCCGACGAGTTGCGCCGCCAGGCCGACGTCTTCACCGATCTGGTCGAGCTGCAGTCCAAGCTTGGCCGCCATCCGTCCGACCGCCCCCGCGCGACCGTGAAGCGCGTGGACACACCCCGAAATTCGTGCAAGAGCCTAAGGGAAACGACCCTCTCCAGTGAGGCGCTCCGGGGCGCCCTCTTTGCCCGATGGCTCTGGCTGCACTGCGCGAAAGCCGTACAGGGATGGTTTGTTTCAGATTCAGGCGCTCAATGACCGCAACCGCCGATTTAGCTCGCATGCGAAACGACGTGGACGGCTGTTACCATACCCCAGCGAAAGCTTAAGAAAGCTGGTGACGAGAGCGGAGAAGCAACACGCGATAGCAAGGTCGAGCAAGAAGAGCAGGCGCTCCCGTTCCTCTGGTGTAGACGGCCCACCGCCCCTAGCGCTGCAATTCTTTCCGGACGACGGCGGCAGAGTTGCCGACTTTATCGACCAAGTGCTGCAGGCGATCACTCGTGATGCCGAGTTCGTGTGTCCAGTACTTGACCTCGTAATCCTCTTGCATGTTGATTTTGCTTCGGTCAGCCCCGGCCCCGCTTTTTCGGGTCGTCCATCGCCTTCCTCCATAGTCTTGGCGAATTCGTCCTCCTAGCGCACGGCTCGCGTACCCGCGAAGCTGCCAGCGCTCCAATCCGAGAGGAAACGGATGTACGCGCGCGGTGTTCCCGAGCCTGTCCTCTGGAGGATGATCGCGCTTCCGGTGACAAAGACGTGTGACGGCTTCGGATGAGAACGCGTATGTTGTTAGTCGCCGATGCATTACCGCTTCCGGCCTCCCAGCACCCCGGCCCTGTTGTGACCCAACAGATGAAGCGAGATGGAGGTCTTGGCAAACGTATCTGAGCCGATAAACGAAGATGGCATGTGAATCGGCGTCGTTCAAACCTCAGGACCGAATCGCGTCGATTGCGTGTGCGATCAAGATCGCGACGCTTATGGCTATGAGGAAAGTCAGCAGCCAAGTGATCACATTCGCCTCCAGGACGGAGTTGAACGCGGTCATCGGCGCACAGTCAAAAACATTAGCCGGAAACCTTAACGCAGACCTTTGGCTGAGGATTAGCGGCAACGGTTACGTCCGCTGTCGGCCCTATCGGAATGCGAGGAAGAGAAGAATCACGACAATAAACGCGGCGAGCGAGAGCAAGTAGATGCCCACAGCTATCCCCTCGACTCAACGACCAAGACTTTAGATGAAAATTCGTCAAAAGCGCCGTTGTCAAACCAGCGGGCGTGAACCCGGCGAGCGCACTGAACGCCTATGGACGGCGTTTCAAAATGCTAGCGCCGCCAAAGAATGCACTCGGTCGCAGCCTCGTCATCAGCGCAGAGCATGATGGCGGTTGGACGCCTTAGGGCGGGCGGGCGACCATTCAGGGCTTTGTAGGTGCAGTGCTCGCACCTTGGCCGGCGGCTTTTGCGGCCTGTCGATCGCGCGCTGCAACTAGCTCTTGGTGGAGCATTGTCTGTTGGTCGGGAGTGATAGCCGGTCCACGCCTCGGCGGCACATCTTCTACGGCGGGATACTGTGAGATTGGAGAACGGGCCGGCGCCTGCGCTCGTGCCTCCATCGATGAAGAGCCGGTACTCGAACTTGCGCAACCGCCCAACGTGAGGCCGGATGCAAGCAACGCGGCAACCGCAGTAATCAACCTGCAATTCTTCCAAGGATACGCAGCACGCATGGGGCTCGTTCAACCATTAATGCGGGGCAATTAAGGCCGGGGGCTGCACGGAACTCGCGCCCGTCTCGGAGGAGTCGATGAGGGAGCAAAAATCGTCCCGTGAATGGCCGGCGGCTTAATGCCATGCGTACGTGGTACTTGTCGGCAATCGATCGGCCGCTTTCGCAATAGCGTTGAGCCACAATCGGCAAACTGTTGCCGTGCGGTGGCCGGATTGGTGATGTTCAATCTTGAGGAGCTGGCACTTCTATCCAAACGGTTGTGCCGGAAAAACTGCGCCCTAGCGGGAGGCCCCCCGGTGGGGTCTTCTTTTGACGGTTGCCGAGCGGCCCGCCAGCGTGAACCGGCGGGCCACATCTTGATTTCTTCACATCGTCATTTCTTTAAGCAAAGCCCAACGGTCGGCGAGGTCCGCACTTCGCGCCATCCGCCGCTCCACCGGTTGGGCAGAATACGGAGACCAGCGTTTCGCTGCTGTCGCAATTGACCGCTCCATCGGCTTGCACAGCGCGGATGTTCGCAGTCGCCGGGTCCCCCTTGTCCCCCTTGTCGCCTTTAAGGTCGCCTGAGGTCCCTGCGGGCCTTGCGCGCCGGCAGGTCCTTGCGGGCCCGGAACACCCTGTATGCCTTTGAGCGCCTTGCGGACCAGCCGGACGTTGTGGTCCTGGATCACCCTTCGGGCCCGGTTCTCTTATCCGGAGTAAGCGCATGCGTACGTCGCCCTTCGAGACGGTCATCCGCGATCTCCTGTCTGGCCAATACGCCTATCCGTGGACGCCCAAAATCACGGGCTCGTCGTCGATTACAAAATGGTTTCGGTCTTTTATCGGAACGATCCGAAAATGCAGGGCGTGCTCCAGTCTGTTCGGAGATCGACTGTGCTCTCTCCAGATCATGTGCTCCGTGATTGCCCGAATTGTCATGCTTGGCCAATGCCCGCCAACCTCGAAAGCCTCTAACAGAGGTCCGGCTCAACAAGCAAATCACTCGATTTGCCAGTCGCAGCGCAGGCTGGCCTCGTAGCGCCATGTAGCCCATGGCGGCGCCCTCGTCATCGCAGGCGTCCTCCAGCTCGGTCGCGTAGGGATCGGATTGGTCCGGAAGGCAATCAGCCGATCGATTTAAACGATGGCCTTTTGCCGCAGTTCTCGGACTCGCATGACGGCTCTTGCACGCTGCCGCTCCTGACGTGCCAGTCTGGCAATCCTATCCTGCGCGGGCAGTTCTGTGGCGGCAACGGGCACTCCGGCTGATGGGGGAACGTGCTTCACGACAGCACCTCCTCAAGCTCGGGAGATGCAGCCGCGCCGCCGGAAAGACCGGGTGGCGATCGACCCGGGCAGGTGTTTCCAACACTTGCTCGGCTCATGACATTATTAATTCATGGCGTCAAGAATATCTGACATTAAAAAAATCCAAGCGTGGCCGCCCACCCGTCGAGAGTGAGCCGGTTACCGTCCGCATGGTGACGGACGCGCTGCAGC
Organism: Bradyrhizobium sp. LLZ17; assembly: GCF_041200145.1. Classification (NCBI taxonomy): domain Bacteria; kingdom Pseudomonadati; phylum Pseudomonadota; class Alphaproteobacteria; order Hyphomicrobiales; family Nitrobacteraceae; genus Bradyrhizobium; species Bradyrhizobium zaerense. The sequence goes on along the minus strand of NZ_CP165734.1, from coordinate 7,236,304 downwards.
ATTTAGACGATTGGCGCAGGAAACAGCCCGATCTGCCCGGCCGCCCTGAAGCCATTCGCCGGCTGGTCCAGATAGGGCTGAAGGCGAAGGGGAAATGAGAGATACCCAAAAAGCTGGTGAGATGACGTCTGCCCACAGCAATCGGTGGACACCAGCAGAGGACGATACCTTTCGGAAGATGGCAGAGGCAAACATTCGCCCTGAACTGATCGCGGAAGCGCTGAATCGGTCAGTTCACGCTGTCAAGGCACGCGCCTACGCAATCGGGCTCCCTTTGAAATGGTTTAAGCCCAAGGCGAAGGGGAAATGAAGTGCTGAGGGAACGAAACATGAAGCCGCTAATCGGACTTGTCGTGCTGCTCTTTACAACTGCCGCCCTTGCTCAATCTCCCCCGAACCCCGCTAAAAAGCCGCCCGCGCAGGCCAAGCAGCAGGCGCCATTGGGATGCAAGCTCGTTGGCACGGTCAGAGGCACCAAGATCTGGGCGGGCGACTGCATTGCTGCGGCACCGGCGGCGCTGGACAGTCCGGCCGTAGCTCCGCCGGAGCCGCCGAGAGGCGCTAGCGCTCCTGCTGAGAAGCAGTAGCGCCGGCTTGATCTTCCCAGAGTTTAGGTGAGAGGGGTACGTCGATGACCATCCATCCCCACGTCACGAGCGCGCAAGAAGCCACTGTCAAACAGCTTCTCAGGCGGGCATCCAAACGCATGCGTGCAAGTCAGGTCTTCTCGATCGTGCCTCATGCTAGAGAGATGGATGCGAACCGCGAGTTTGCATCCGACCGCGGTGCGGACAATGTGGTCTGGTTTTTCGGTGCTCTTACCGTGTTCATGGTTGTTTATGTGATCTGCCTGAAGATTGGCGCCATCTGAGCGAAAGCAATGGTGAACGCTTTGCAAGATCTCGAGGAGAAGGCCGGCCAAGCTAGAAGCCAGCGCTCGCAGCTTGCGCGCGGGTCGGCCCGTGACGATTTGCTTCCTCAGTTCGGCCCAAAACTTCGATTGAACATTGACACTGATGCCGCTCGTGCCGCCTCCAACGCTTCCGTTAGCAGGAACTTCGCCGGTATTGCCTCGGTAGACGATTTGTTGCCGTCCCAACGCACGCGATGCCAGCCGCTCTTAGAATTGCTTTCGATGACCCCGCGGCGATGTCTCCATCGCGCTTGAAGCTTTGGATTAGCCGCCATCCAGCGCACGCCATCCTCTGTCAGCATCACCGGATCGCCGCGCTTCAAGCAGGAACATCCCGACATGCCGAGCTCCTATCCAATAACCGAGAAGCGCCAGGTCGATTCAGAGTCGGCTGCTCGATCCGCCACGCATGACCCCACCGAGCAACACGAGAATGCTTTCCAGCATTGCGAATCAAGCTCCGCCTGCGACACGCCCATTTGTGAGAAACCGGCGACTGAGCGAAAGTCATCCTTTGGTTTATCCCCCGGATTTATGTGGCCAGCGAAGTCTAAGGAATCTGGAACCGAGAGCCCAGGTTCGAGACTCGATCGCAGTGGCCCTGCTGGCGGGCGCCGGCTTTTGCTGGGGCGGGACTGGGTGTTGCTTCTCTAGCTCCTGATCTCTACGGGAGTTGCGCCTAGACCCGCTTCTGCCACACCGCACTTCATAGCCAATGATTGAAAGCGCATTTCGTCGGCCGGGGTTCTGTGAATCTGATTGGCTAACCACTCAAATTCGAAAGTCTCGTCTGGAGTGAGCCCAGCCAGAATGACTTGGCCGCAACGGTTGGTACGGTAAGGAAAATTTCGCCACATCGGATGGTGCCACGGTTTGTGAGCACAATAGAAGGCTCGCGATCACCGACAACCTAACTCCCTTGTTAAGCTTGACGTCAGCGTTGCACGTTAATTCTGGAACGCTGTTCTATGAATCTGCCCGCTCCAGCTGAGTGTGGTGAGCAGCCTCTCGTTCGAGACGACGCAATCTCCATTTTAACTGTGCTGTCAGCTTTTCGAGCCTCGCGTGCGGACTGGCATTCCCCTTGCTCTGCAATGCCCAACCCCTCAGACCCAAGGTGGGCCTGTTTCATATTGAGGCGAGCCGATGCAACCGATGCCCCGTTTCGAAGCGACCGCACCAGCCCAGCTCCATACGCTGATCTCCGACCTGCGATGGCGCGTCAAACTCCTCGATGCCGACATTGAGGAGGAAGAGCGCAAGTCTCGCGTATTCGACCACGCCAACCATTCCTACCCGATGCTGGCTCTGAGCTTGCGCGAACGTCGCGACAACCTGCAGACGACCGTCGCCACCCTGCAAAAACAACTGGAGACCATCCTCCCACCGACATCAGAGCGCGCGGCCTGAGGCCGTTTACCCGGGTCGCCAGCAATCGACGGACTGCGGACGGTCCTGATCAAAGGCGATGCTCGGATCGTGTTGACGGCCCGTTCACGCCGCACCGACATCGGCGTGAATTGCATCAAATGGGGACGTGCGCTTCCTCCGCTACACGAGGGGGATGCGCCGTCCAGGAACCGGGGGTTGCAATACCTCCGACAACTATCCCGACGGGCCCGACACCATGACTCACGACGTCAACACAGCAGCCACCGACACGCAGATGTCGCGTCGGGGCTCCGACCTGCTCGGCGTGGTCTATCTTGCTACGGCCGGTGTTGCCATGACCGCCTGGATTGGTGGTCTGATCTGGGGCGGAGCAGCATTGGTGATCTGGCTGATATCCTAGAAATACTGGGCCAGTTGCGCGGCCTTGATGGCGCCGCAGACGATCATTCCCCACAGCGCACAGCTGATCTGGATCGCTTCAAGCATGTCCCGTTTCCCCGTGAATTAGTTCGTCAGTGTTTTTCTTTGATTAGAACCGCGGAATCGCAAGCAGCGCCAGACAAGATTCACCAGGGCCGTTGTGCGCGGCCGAAAATCCACAGCTCATTCCGCCTGGCTGAAGGGCTGCCAATGTCCCGCTGCTCTGGCCGCCGTCGGTGCCCCTTAATGGCCGTTGTGCTCACCCTAAAGGTGCGATTGGATCATGGCTTTCGGGATTTTGAATCCGTGGCCGTGCATTTGATTGTGGCGAAACTCCTCAGAGACGAGCTTGCCTTGCGGGGTATCCGATCGCTGACCATCGACGAATCAGAGGCGATTGCTGCCCACATATTCGAAAGGATTACCGAACTTGAGCTGGAGCTCGCTGCGCGGGACTTCAACTCCACAAGTCCGGACAAACCGACCTGACGGGCGGGTGATGGGCCTGGAGGGGGCTTGTCTCGAAGCGCACAAAACAAGGACTTACCGCAGTAATTGGCACGCAAAAACCCGCCGGCTCCGGAGCCGGCGGAGTTTGATTGAGATTGTTGGCGATCGGCGGGCACCGATCACTGCATTGAGCTAGCAGAGTCGCCCACCGAGCGCGAGGCAGCGGGCTTTGATTTTTGACGCTACTAAGCAGGGCTCACTTGCGCACTGCCTTACCTCTTGAAGCGCCTGCGCTCCATATAGGGCGGAGTCATTTGCACTAGGCGAAAACGTTCTGGTCAGCCAGCCCTCCTCGATATTTGGCCCATGTCACTATGTTCAATAAGAGCCGGCTCCGCAAATCTGAACGGGTCGATAAGTGGAGTTTCTGCCTGACAGCGGGCACGCTGATGCCTGCGAATCAGGAGCGACGATGAGCAGACGAGCACGCCGGAACCACACACCGGCCTTCAAGGCGAAGGTGGCGCTTGCCGCGGTCAAGGGCGACCGGACGATAGCCCAACTGGCCGAACACTTTGATGTCCATCCCAATCAGATCACGGCCTGGAAGGCCCAATTGGAAGGCGGCGCTTCCGGGGTTTTCGGCTCGGGCAGCATGTCGCCCGCCGCGCCTGCGATCGACGTGAAGTCGCTGCACGCCAAGATCGGAGAACTGACGCTGGAGAACGATTTTTTAGAAGGAGCGCTCACCAAGGCGGGATTGCTGAGCGCAAAGCGATGATCGACCGTGAGCACGATCTGTCGATCACTAGGCAGGCGGAGGTTTTGCAGATCAGCCGTGGCAGCGTTTATTACCTGCCGCGTCCGGTGCCGGACGCCGATCTCGCGATCATGGGGCGTCTCGACCGGCTGCATCTGGAGTTTCCCTTCGCCGGTTCGCGAATGTTGAGAGGCCTGCTGGCTGCCGAGGGGTGCAAGATCGGCCGCCGGCATGTCAAGACGCTGATGCGGCGGATGGGGATAGAGGCGCTCTATCGCCGTCCGCGCACGACGAAGCCGGAACCCGGCCACAAGGTCCATCCGTATCTGCTGCGCGGCATGGAGATCACACGGCCGAACCAGGTCTGGGCCATGGACATCACCTACATCCCGATGGCGCGCGGCTTCGTCTATCTCGCCGTCGTGCTCGACTGGGCGACGCGCCGGGTTTTGTCCTGGCGGCTGTCGATCACCATGGAAGCAGCCTTCTGCGTCGAGACGCTGGAGGATGCCTTGGCTCGTCACGGCAAGCCGGACATCTTCAACACCGACCAGGGCTCGCAGTTCACCGGTGCGGCCTTCACCGGCGTGCTCGCCGACAACGGCATCGCAATCAGCATGGACGGCAAGGGCGCATGGCGGGACAATGTGTTCGTCGAACGGCTGTGGCGCAGCATCAAATACGAGGAGGTCTATCTGCGAGCCTACGAAACCGTCGGCGAGGCACGACATTCGATTGGCCGGTATCTCGATTTTTACAACGGACGACGTCCGCATTCGAGTCTTGACGACATGACCCCGGATCAAGCCTACTTCAACCTTCCGCCGCTCCGCGCGGCGGCCTAACCCCGGCAGAGGCTCCACTTATCGACGCCGAAAATCTGTTCAGACAACCGGGACCAGCTCTATACCTATGATGAAGCCTTCGAAACGCTTCGTCCGGTTTCTAGCATTAGCGCTCTTGCACGCTCTAGCTCCTGCGCGCCTTCAGTTATCCAATCGCCAATTGGAAATCGCAGCAACAACGCCGCACTAACAAACCGGGCAAGGCACTCCGGAAGACGAGCATGTCGCTCAGTTGCCACTTTGATTGCTTCATTCACCTTAGCGGACGCACTTAAATTATCGCTGATGGCCGTGCGGCTGATCGCGGTGTGCGTGAAAGTGATCAGCGCAAACCATAGGAGCGCCTCCGGAAAACGCAAATCCGCCCGGACGCGACGAAGGTGTCGGCGGCTCTCAGAGGATGAGATCGTGTTGGAAGGGTGGGTGTCCGCCCTGGCCAGCAGCCTCCTGCTCGCCGAAACGCCAACCCTCCGGCGTTGGATCGGCCCGATGGGGCCATGCGGCCGCGGCGGAATCGTGCTCCGGATCGAGCCCGGAGACGGGGACCGAGGAAGCGACCCCCGGGGACGTCGGGCTTGCATGTTGTTGTTCCAAACTCGTGTCGAAATGGAACGCGGACTCGACCCGGTCGGCTAAGCCGAGATTGTCGGCGCCGTGGATGACCACGGTCACGACCTGGGGGTGCCGTCGATCGTGGTCACGGTGAAGGTGTCGGTCAGCGCGTCACAAGACCTCAAGGCCTGGACCGCAGGGTTGTCGGAATTGAGGACATATGTCCACGTGCCGCAGGTGGTCATGGTGAAATTCCCGTAGCCGTGGTCGCTCCCCTGCGGGCATGTCGTGGCTGTGAAGGTGTCGTCGGGATTATCGACGTCCCGGTCGGACAGAGTGCCGCTGGCGCGTGGCGGGGGGTCGCAGGAGTTGCTTGGTTCGGTCACGCGTCCGCAAATATCGCCGCAGACGACCGCGGCGTCGTTGCTGCCCTCGATGGTGACGGTTACCGTCTGTGCCGTGCCGTCCGCGGCCCTCACGGTGAAATCGTCAGTGAGCGACTGACCTGCGTTCAGCGCCTGCACCGCGCAATTGCCGTTGTCGAGCGCGAAGCTCCAGTGCCCGTCCGCGGTCATGGTGAAGCTGCCGTAACCGTGGTCGCTCGGCTCTGGACATTTGACGGGAACGAACGCGTTCGACGGGCCGTCGACGTCGGTCGCGGTCAGAAGGCCGCACGCGGTTGGGACGCCCTGCGCGGAATTGTGGACCCCGCCCGCTTCGACCACGCGACCATGCGTGTCCCCGGAGATGACGGCCGGATCGTCGGCGCCTTGGATGGTCATCGTGACGACCTGCGGCGTGCCGCCGATCGTGGTCACGGTGAAGGTGTCGGTCAGGGTCTGGTGCGCTGTAAGCGCCAGCACCGCGGCGCTGGCGGAATCAAGCGCGTAGGTCCAGTGCCCATCGGACGTCATCGTAAAGCTGCCATAGCCTTTGTCGCTGGCCTGCGGAGAACTCACCGCCGTAAACGTGTTGGCCGGATCGTCGACATCGGTGTCGGCGAGCTTGCCGGTCGCGGTTGGGACGTCGTGCGCCATGGCCGCCGCCGCGATTGCGGCGGCAGTCATGGCGATCGCGGCGACGGATCCGCCGGTCTCGCCGCTTATCGCCGCCGCGTCGTCGGTGCCGGCGATGTCGATCGTGAAGGTCTGGCTCGCCGAGGCGAAGCCGTCGGACGCCGTGATTATGAAGCTGTCGGCGTTCGGCGCCTTCAGCGCGTTGATGGCGTCGTTGTTCGGTACGTAGGCGTAGGAGCCGGTCGCACTGTTCAAGTACAGGATTCCGAACGAGCCGGCCTTCTCGACATCATAACTTGCGCCCGCGACGGTGAAGGGGCCGACCGCGCCGCCCGCGATGCCAAAGGTCGGCGTCGTGCCGGAGCCGAAGCTCGTGGCCGAGAAGCTGCCGCTGCTCGCCGAGAACTTATCGAACGCGACTGTGTCGATCTCGACCGGGCCCGACCCGAGCGTTAGTGTCGGTGGCGAATGGATCAAGGGCCCATCCGGCACGATGCTGGCCGGCACCACCAGCCCGGGAAGGGCATGTTGGGGACTGGGCCCGTCCGGCGCCTGGAAATCGATCGGCTGCAACGTCTGATCGACCGCTTCGCCCGGAGGCGTGCCCGATCCGGCCGGCCCATGGTCCTTCGAGTAGTTGGCAAGCACGTCCTGCTGCTGGCGCTGCAGGTCCTCCATCCGTGACGCGTTGTTGCCGATCTGCGCGAAGCTGACGGACGATCCGGTCTTGCTCAGGACGACCGTCTGCCCTGGATCGTCGACGATGATGTGTCGCGGCACCGCCTCCTTCGTGACGAGTTCGAAGGTGCCATGCTCAAACCCTTTGTAGGTGATGGAGGCGTCGTCGAACACGGCGAGATCAGGATCAGCCGCCGACGCTTCTTTCACCGCCGACAGGATCAACGCGACGAAGGACAGCCCTCCGGCCCATCCGAGTCCCGCGACGACGGTCGACTCCACAGCGCGGCGGCCGCGGACGGACGGCGGACTGCGTTGGTCCGGCGCCGGCCAAAGACCACTGAACACACGTGCGAGCGACATCCTGAACGCCTCGCATACTGCCGCTTCCGCCGAAGAGATCGATCTAGCGTGAGTCAACGCGTCGGGGTTTCCGGATCGACGCCCCAAAGTAGGCTTTCTCGTCCCGGCGCCCCTGCACCGCAATGTCAACTCAGTACGCGCAAATGCGCTCTTTTGTTAGCGCGGAGCGGTCAGGACCGCCGTCCGCCTTGACTAAAAAGGGGTAGTCACATTTTGCGATATGGTGCGCCGGGCGCGGCTCTGGCATCATTGGCGCCGGGGTGGATCGGGCTCTCAACTGACGGGAGCGGCCGCATGCGCGGACAAAGGACGGTTGCAGGACTTCTGGGCCTTTTGCTCGTGACGGTGGCGTGTTCGCCTGCGCCGGTTCGGGCGCAGGACGTCAAGCCGATCGGCAAGGTCGTGACCGTCGCTGGCAAGGCAATGATCGAGCATATCGATGCCGCGGTTGTGCAGGCGAGACTGTCCGACGATGGGGCCAGCGCGAAGGTCGGCGATCCAATCTATCGGGGCGACGTCGTCAGGACCGGCGCCGACGGCCGCCTCGGCATCAATTTCGCGGACGGCAGCTCCTTCAGCCTGTCGAGCAACGCCAGCATGGAAATGAACGAGTTCGTCTACGATCCGGACGGCAAGGACAATTCAACCTTGATCAGCCTGACCAGAGGCACCTTCACCTTCGTCGCCGGCAGCGTCGCCAAGACCGGAAGCATGAAGGTGGACACGCCCGTGGCGACGTTGGGGATCCGGGGCACCACGCCTCACATCGAGATCTCCGACGACGGCACGGTCAAGTTCGCCACCCTGATCGAGGAGGGCAAGGACGCCGTCATGAAGCGGAAGGCCGGTCCGGCTGTTGCGCCTCCCCGGCAGCGGAGGGCCGACCGCGCGCTCGGCGTCTGCCGGGGATGCTGAAGGTCTTCGGGACGGCGCCGGTGATGATCCTGTTACTGGTCGCCCCCGCGTCGGCGCAGAAGCCGGAAGGTCAATTCCGGAACGTCGAGCTCTGCAACGCCACCTCATCGCCCGACCGCAGGATCGAGGCCTGTTCAGCCTTAGATCGTAGGCGGCCGTGGTGGGCCGCAGGCCATGGCCATCGCCCACAACAACCGCGGCATCGCCTACGCGGCGAAGGCCGACTACGACCGCGCCATCGCCGACTTCGACGCGGCCATCGACATTGATCCGAGCTTTGCCAAGCCCGTCAACAACCGCGGCGCGGCGAGACTGAGGACAGGGGACTACGACGCCGCGATGGAGGATTTCGACCGGGCCATCGCGCTCCAGCCGGCCTACCCCGGCGCCTTCGTTAACCGCGCCGAGGTCTGGCTGAAGAAGGGCGATCTCGTACGCGCCGAAAGCGACTACGCCGCGGCGACTCGTCTGAACGCCGACATCGAAGGGGCCTGGAGCGGCCTTTGCTGGATCCGGGCGAGCACGGGCGACCCGCAAGGCGCGGTGGAAGCCTGCGACAGGGCGATCGGGTCGGGCGCGCATACGGCCGCGACCTACGATTCCCGCGCGCTCGCCCACCTGAAGGCCGGACGGACCGACGCGGCCATCGCCGACTACGACGCCGCACTGCGCATCGACCCGGCGTTTGCCGCAGCGCTATATGGCCGCGGCCGGGCGAAGATCAGCAGAGGCGAGACGGCCTCGGGAGAAGCCGATGTTGCGGCCGCGAAAGCTGTTCGGAGCGACATCGGCGAGGAATTCGCGCGCTACGGCGTACGGTAGTCCGTCCTCAACGCGTGCTCGTCGGAGAATGCCACCGCCGCCCCGACGCGCGCGCTGTGGTAGCTCATAGCTGCAGGCGATGCATACCGAGCTGCACTGAACTGCAGCCATTTACCCTTTCGCCGAGTCGGAATGCCAAAGTTCTTAAGAGCTGCTGCAAGCTCCCTCAGCGTAGTTTTCCCAGCGGCCCTTAGCTCCGCTGATCGGCGCTAGGTATTCGGCGACTGCCGCAAAGGCATGAACGGGGTCTCTCGCGAGTACTTTGACTTCGTTCGACAGCACGTCGAGAGGAGCATGGACAGCTCTGGCGCTGTCGAACTCCTCACGACAGCCGTTCAGACCGGTCTGGTGCGCGACACGATTCCGCAGCAATAGACACCAGCCGTCTGATCGCCGACATGTCCCTCAAGGTGGCAGACGATGCCGGAAACTACATAGCTCAGGCGTCGAACGTATGGACCGCGCTGGGGCTCATCGATCAGCATCGGCTGGTCGGCAACTAGAGAATGTGCTTCCGTGGCGCGCACAAGCGGGGAGCAGGCGGCGCGGCACAGGCGCGCCGAAACAATGTGCCGAACCTAGCCGGTCTCGCTGGTCATATGACTGACCGGATGAAGGCCATCATGAAGGCAGAACGTGCTAGTGGTTATTGCTAGACTGCAAACATGCTTGATTTTAGACAGGCCACAGCGCCGTGCATAGGCCGGACATGAGGATCGAGATCAGTTCCATGATCCCGCTTTTGCTGAATTTTCTGACAGTCTTCTTCATCATCGCAGGCGCGGTGCTGCTTTGGATCAATTCGCGAGCGTCGCGGCGAAGCAGAATCCATCTCGCACCGGAGAAGCCTGCTGAGCAGACTGAGCCTGAGCAAGCAGTTCCAGAATTAACCCGCAGCACGGACATCAATCTTAATATGACGCTTTGATTGCGGGGCGTACTGGGCTGTTAGGTTTGCTCACCGGACATTGCCCCGTCCGGGTTCACCCCGGCGAGCCTTCGCGGCATCATACTCGGCGCGTCACGTTCGTTCGCTGGCCTCGCGCGAGTATCATTTTGAAGAGGCCGTCGAAACACGAGACGCTCGATCTCGGCGAGATGCGGCGGCAGATCACGGCCCTGCGATCCCGGCATTCGGAAAATATACGCATTACCTATCTGTTGAATAGGCTGCTGATCAAGATTGCATATCTCAGTGAGCCGGAGAGCGCAGCTCACGCGCAGAAGCTGCGCGAAGCGTTCGCCAGAACGATCGCGGATGTCCAGAGGCACGTCACGAAAGCCGTCGGCGAGCTCTCAGGTAAGGCTAACAAGTAGATCACATTGCGCAAGGGGATCGCCGGGTTGAGGCTTACCTGTACCCGCGGAGGTGCCCATGTATCGCGTAAAGGCCGCCTTCGCGGCTAGGGGCTGCCGCCGCAAGCGGTGGCCCCGCCCATGAGAGGCCTAGTACGCCCACCGCACAAGACGCCGTAGCACCTCGCCGGCCCGCCCGGCAGGTCCGAGCAGGCGCGCTCGCAACGCATGGCACCGGCCGAACTGGCGTTCCGGGACGTGCGCACCCCGTTAGGTACCCGGCCGAGAGTTCGTCGCACCACCGGCCGGAATCTGGGCCGGGCGGGGGCCTCTGGCGCAGGTGGTTGGGCGCCCGGCCCGGGCGTCCCTTTGCGGCTGCAGGGTGGCTGCTGGGCACGCCGGTGTTGCGCGCATTAGCGGGACAGCGCCTCGCCGGTCGACGGTGAGTCGAGCTGGCCTTGCATGATGCACTCGCTCGGCTGGGCATCCGCAGCGCCGACCATCGCATGCTGCTGGGGACGACACGTGTCCCATGTCAAGAACAAACGCTCGGGAGCAACTGCAGAACAGCGGGCACAAATCATTTTGGGGACCGGGGTACAACCGCTCGCCGCTATCGTTGTCGATGACGAGGAGCTTCGTGTTCGGTGGCAACGCCGCAGCCTTTTGTAGCAGTCTGCCAACCTCATCGCCGTTCATGTCCGACTCCGGCTTGGCCTTGATGGTGTCGTTGGACAGGGTGTGCCGAACCGCCGCGAGTCGCTGATGCATGTAAGCCGCTGGGTTGGTGGCGCATCGCCGCGCATCGAGCCTCACTTGCGCATCTTGCCCCACGAGCGACATCACTTTGCCGAAGAACTCGAGCATTAGGTCGTATCGCCGCAGCCGACGAATTCCGACTTCCGTCTTAGAGGGCTAGGTACCACAGCACCCGGTACCGTCCCGAACGTAAGGCGATGTTAACAACTTTGGCGTGAAACTCAGCCGCTTAACGTTGGCCATTATTTTTTATCATCGCTTCCAACTAACGAAGCGGACATTTGAAAGAGGCGCGCTAAGATGGGTGCGATCATAAAATTCGGCCGCCGCAAGGAACGAACATCCGTAGCGAGCCCCTCGCCGCCCTCAGCGTCCCAGATCTTGAGCAACGTCGCCGCGCTCTTGTCACAAGTTGAGCGTCTGGAGATTCATACGGCCGCCGACATGCGCCAGGCCTTCTTCCTTCTTGAACTCGCCAACACCTGCATCCGCCTGTTTATTCGGCAGATCGATAGTCCGGCGTCGCGAAATTTATTGTTAGGACAGTCCGCGCGGATCGATCAGCTCATCGAGGGCGTGCGCACTGAATCCGGAAATCTGTTTTAGCCGCATGCTTGCTCCTGCATTTTGGGAATCACAATGATTGGGGACAAGCGACAAGCAGGTCGCGTCGCCTTTGAACACAAACGTCCCGTCAACGTCATGGGTGTCGATGGCACGCGGCGACGAAGCTGCATCCTCCTTGACGTCTCTGAGAGGGGGGGCCAAGCTGGAGGTGGAGGGGGCCACAGAGGCACTGAAGGCCCAAGAGTTTTTCCTGGTCCTGTCCTCTGTGGGGCTGGCATTCCGACGGTGCGAACTGGTTTGGGTCCATGGACCACACGTTGGTATCCGCTTCATAACTGAGAAGGATAAAAGAAGAGGGCGGCTGAAGAATGGACCTCTCTCGGAGAAAGCCTGACACATCTCGTGTGACTAGCTCCTGGAGAATGCCTTCCCCGTTGCGATGCAAGGCGAACCATGGCGAACGGCACCACGGCCGAAGTGATCGGGCAACTCCGGGCAGCTGTCCGCCCCTTTCAAAACCGACGGGCGGAAAGTTTGGGTCGCATCGCGGATCGTTGCGCTCGTGAGCTGGTGGAACATCCGTCCGCAAAGTCGAGCAACCCGCAATGCACGGATCATCATTTCAGTGCCTCAAACCGGCAGGAGCACGATTTCCGAATACAGCCTGTCGATGTCGCCGGCGGCGAGGAGCGAGGAACGGTAACAGGTGCGCAGCGGGAGCATCACTCCTCGCGGCCGGACCGGAAAAAGTCGCGCTTCCACGACGAGCGCCGCCGTCCGCTGTCGGCGCAGGATTGCCAGCTTGACGCGCTCGAGATGCCGCAGCAGCAGCTCTGGCTCACTACAATGCAGGATATCCGAATAGGGGATCCGCACCGGCAGGACTTTGTCCGGTCCGCCCAGTCGCCTTGCATTGAGCCGGTGCGCACGGCGCTTCACCACGAGATAGGCATGATCGGGGCCATCGCTGACGGTGAATTGCAGGCAGTCATATGGTGCGTGATCATCAAAGATCTGCCGTTGCTGACTGGTCAGCCTCGCGCGGACTGCGGCTGGATCGAAGCTGATGACCGGCCGGTGCGCCAACAGCGTCTCGGCGTGCAGCAATGGCAGCATGACGATCCTGTGCGAATCCAGTGTCGTGAAACGCTGCGCAAGCAAGGCAGCCCAGGAAATCGGCTGCGGGGTGAACGCCGTGTAAGTCAGGCTCTGGTCTCGCAACAGCGCGGCGAGCAGGGCCATGCCCCAGCCACGGTATTTTGCATGCACCGACCACGAGGAAAGATTGCAGACGAGCGCTGCCTCCCCGTTCACCTGCCGCCGGGCGACGATTGTGCCAAGGAAGCCCACGATCGCGTTGCCGTCGAGGAGCACAAAACCGCGCTTGTGATCGGACCAGCCATGCTCGAACAGGCGGCGCCAGCTGGCCGCCTCGATACCCGATTCTGGGAAGATTTGCTCAAGGAAGTGGCAGACCGGCTCGCAGTCGTCCGGACCCACGGCACGGACACGCGGGCCCGACCGAACATCCTGCTGCGCGGCCATTTCCGCCGCACCGAGGTCCCGGCTCGTGGCTAAGCCTTCGATCGACGGCGCCGCCAGAAAGGCCGAGAGGGGTAGCGCATGCCCAGTATAATGCTCGATCTCGAGCAGTAGGTTCAACAGCGCAAGCGAGTCTGCGCCGAAGCCAAGAAGATTATCCGACCAGGCGATGGGCGCGACACCCAGCACACGCTCGCAGATATCCTGCAAATCCTGCCGCAGTCGGTCACGATCTATGACCACGGCACGGTCCGGCGCCGACCCGCGGGATACCCTCACGGCTGCCGGTGCGCGAAGAACTGGATGAATGGCGATGGCATCGAGGCATGCTGGATTTTGCAGGGCGTCACGATTCCGCACAGGTCGGGCATTCACCGCATCGCGCGCCGCGGCTTCGGACCGCTTGCCATTGAAGGTAACGGGAAGGGCTTCGACCTGTGCGATGCGCGCCGGGACGAAGGCCGGAGAGCCGCAGCGGGCAAGTTCGGAGCGGATGTGCTTCGCCAGCGTGTTGTCGAGCACGAGGCCTTCGCGCAGCACGACCAGAAGAACCATACGCGTACCGCCGGGCTCCTCCTCGGCCTGCTGCTCGACAGCCATTGCCTCGAGGATCTCGTCGATATCATCGAGGATGCGGTAGATCTCCGCGGTGCCAACACGGATGCCACGGACATTGAGAACCCCGTCGGAACGGCCATGCAGCCGCCACCCACCATGGGGCGTGGCCTCGATCAGATCGCCATGCGTCCAGAAGCCGGGGGTCTGGGCGAAATAGGCGGCATGAAAGCGCGTGCCGTCGACATCACCGTGAAAACCCAGGGGACGCGAGGGGAAAAGGGTTGGCGCAGACCAGCTCGCCGATCTGCGCCTCCGGATGGTCAGGCGGCGGCAGCGAGCGAACATCGAGGCCGAGACTGCGGCACTGTATCTCGCCGCGATGGACGGGCAGGTTCGGATTGCCGAGGACAAAGCAGCCGATGATGTCGGTGCCGCCCGAGATCGACTGCAGCGGCATCGCCGCCTTCACCTGCTCGCGGACCCAGTCGTATTGGTCGGGATGAAGGATGGAGCCGGTGGAGAGCACAGTGCGCAGGGCTGAAAGGTCGAACATGCGGCCTGGCGAAAAGCGTGCGTGCTCGCAGAAGCGTAGATAGGCAGGATTGGTTCCGAACACTGTCACGCGCTCCTCGGCAACGATCCGCCAGAAGGTATCCGGTCCCTCGAGCGGCCCATCGTACAGGACGATCTCCACGCCAGAGGCAAGGGCTGAGAGCTGCCAGTTCCACATCATCCAGCCGCAGGAGGTCTGGAAGAACAGCTTGTCGCCCGGCCCGAGATCGCAGTGCAGCCGGTGCTCCTTTACATGTTCCAGCAGAGTGCCGCCGGCGCCGTGCTGGATGCACTTCGGCGCGCCCGTGGTGCCGGACGAGAACATCGTGAACAGAAGATGATTGAACGGGTGGCGAGGCCAGCCGGGACCGTCCTTGTCACCATCATCACCGCAAAGCAAGTCCGCAAGTCTGAGCAGAGACGTCGTGTCCTCGTCTACGGCAATCGAGCCATTGTCCAGCGCAATGATCGCTGCGAGGCCCGGCAGCCGGGCCGCCGTTTCGAGGACGCGCTTGGCAACCGGGACTCCGGGGTCCCGTGGCTCCGCTCGAAGGCAGCCGAACAGCACCTTAGGCTTGAGGGGAACGAAGCGCATGAGGATGGCGGGCACGCCGATGTCGGGCGCACAGCTGGCGAAGATCGCGCCGATCGCAGCGGTTGCCAGGCAGGCGATGACCGCCTCGGCATTGTTGCGTCCGATCGCGACGACATGGTCGCCACGGCACACACCGAGCCGCTGCATCGACCTCGCCAGCCGATCAACCGCGACGCGCAGTGCGTCCCTCGTGAAGTGGTCGCGCGTGCCATCAGCATGGCAGGCCGTCAGGACTCGCTGGGCGGGACTGCCGGAGAGAAGGCACTCAGCGTAGTTGAGACGAAGATCTGGGAAGAAGCGCGCGGTCTCGCACGTATCGCCCACGCAGACCGGCTCGGCCAAGCCGTCCCGCGGCAGTTCAGACCACTCCAGGAAGAGGCGCCAAAAGCTGCGGAAGTCCTGCACCGAGAAAGCGTCCATGGCAGCATGATCGAGCAAGATGCGCCCCGTTCGGGCCTCACACCATTTCCTGAAGGCCGTGAGTTGCGAATGCGCAAGAACCTGGTCATCGGGACCGTGCACCACTGCTTCCTCTGAACTCGCCACCACCATTTTGCCTGTCGCTCTCCGTCACACCGCAGCTGTCGCTGAACTGGATCAGCAAAGCTGCCGCGCCGAGTATGTTGGGGCGACGACCTCGCCGTGGTGAACGCGGACGGGGGCAATGGCAGGTGCAGAGAGGCTACCGCTCAGCAGCCCCGGTGAAATCGAAACCGCGGATTAAGCTTAATGTCGCCAGAAAAAGTTAAATCTGGAACAAGCGTTGGTGTGGGCGGCAGCATGCCAGGGCGTCCAGTACGACGCCTTATCCAGCGGCCGCCCGGATATGCGCGATTGCGCGCTGCGTACGATGGAGCGCATCCTTCACCTCAACTCGATTGCTTGTCAGGAGAGCGCTCTACACTGCCCGGGACACTGGCAACGAGATTATAGCGAGCAGGCGACGCAAGCCATCGATCGCTTTTGCGACGCGCATGCTGAAGCTGACCTTCGGCTCTTGGCCTATGCTCAATCCGCCGCCGCGGACGCATGCTGTGATCCTTGAAACGGCGTCCGGCCTACATGGCGGAGCCCGGTGCGGGATGGATTTCAAACTCGGACGGGCTGCCGGCGTCAGATGACCGCCGAAACTGCAAGGCAAAGGGACCTCGGGCGCTTCAGTCGTCTCCGTCAGATCTCGAGCTGCGCTTGGCCGATCAACTGCTCATTTGACCAAGAAGGCGCCCTTGCAGTCGCTCGCGGTCGCGTTCCTGCTGAACATTTTGGGCCGCCCGTCGGCGCTAAGAACGGCGGGCCAGTCAGAAGATTTCGGCATAAGACGGGATTGGAGCTGGAAGCGAAAACCAACTGCAGCAAGCGCGCACCGAGTCGCTGTCGGAGACGGGAAAATTAAAAATTTGTTCTGATGCATAATGATAATGACTCCAACGCAAAAACAAAAAATAAGGTGGGGAAAACACGGGAGGTAACAATGGAAACCGCACAGCGCTTCCGCGCGATGGCCACGCTTTGTCGACAGAGCGCCGCGCTTCATCCTGACAGAAGCTGGAAACTGCTCGCGGAGGCAGAATACTGGGAGCATTTGGCGGCTACGGCGCTCCCAGCGCATATCGAAGACTGCTTCACCCTTAGTCAGGATGGCTTAGCTGCTGCTTAAACGTTCGCCAATTCTCGTTTCAAAATCAAATTGCGGGGCGGGTAAATGAGTATGTTTCGGGGGTCGTGGAGGACTGCCTCCATTAACGAACGGCCGATGTGTCCGGTATGTAAGCACCGGATGAGGTTGGCCCGCATCTCTCCCGGCAAAGTCGGATTCGAGAAGCGCACTTTCGAATGCTCGACCTGCGGATGTACTGAAGTGGCATCCTTCGCTGTGGATCCAATGAAGACAGATGCGGTCGGCTGGCTGGCAGGGGAGTTAACCCCGCCTCGGTGAGCTTCGGTTGCAGCTTTGGCGTTGATGATCTGCCTGATCGACGTCTTCGAGCAGCACGAACTATGTTATCGTGAGTACGAAGATCTGTTCGGACCGGGGTGGCGTTTCCGGATTGCAAGAGTATCGAGAGCGCGATAGATTTCAGCGTTGCTTTGATCTCGAACCCGGATTGCAGAATTGTGGGACATCAGTTCTGGTCGCACGAGCGTGAGCTCTGCCGCGAGACGTTCTGCTTGGTCCTCCGCTCCCTGTTGATCTTCTAAGATCATTCCGCCCTGATGCTGGCATGTTGCATCGGTGACAAGCTCGAATTCGTAGTACGGCATGAAAGCCTCTGAACTCGCACGCGCCCACGTCAGTGTAACTGAGCTCCCCATCAGGTTGATTATCGTATGTGAATGCGAACTCCGTTTTACGGGAAGGTGCGGACCGCCGCTCGACCGTGGGCATTCGGGCGAGCCTCTGGCGGCTGATGCTGTTCGCCGAACGCCACGAAACTGCGCATGCCTAGCCGCCGTCTGCGTCCCAACATAAGCATTTGTTGCGACGCGCGAAGGACGACCTTTGTACCGGCGAGGAACTTCGGAGCTTCAACAACATTCAGTCACGAGAAATCCGCATGCCCATCCAGGTTGTAATGGACCGTAGCGGCGACAGCCGTCACTTTTTTCGACGCGAACGGATGCACGACAACTGACCAAGGCGGAGCAGCGCTTCCGTAAGCTGACGAACGTCGGCTTCACCGCCGCGGACCGGTTCAGGTCAGGTGTCGCAGATCCGATCATTCGACCCCACTGCGGAAGAAACTCTCTTCTTCCCCAGGCTGAGGCTCCCTTGATGAGCCTCTCCGAGCGCACTGGATCCTAGTCTAGCCACCCCCGCCGTCCCGATTTCAATCTGTGGAATTGAACGGATCGACGCCGCCAGACTTACGGCTCGGGTGCTCTCGCAAGGTGTGGCTGGTATGTAGCCGACATAGAGCGGCGAACCGCTGACCCGCGCCAACTGGCAGGTGCGTAAGGAAGCTCCTGGTCCTGAGTTGCTTGCTTGAGACCGGCGAGAGACGATTTCGAGGCCACCTCTGAGCGAGAGAGGCGGGTTGGGGAAAGCGGCTTCAAGCCGAACTGCCTTGCCATCAAAATCTCCCTGCCGGTTGGTGAAGGAATGGACATTTCGGCGATCCAAGCGCGCGGTTGTTCTTGGTGCCGACACTGTGGACACATGGTGCAGCTTAGGGGGCGAGTGCCGCATCCTTTCTCAACAACATCGGCGCGCCTATTCGTGCGGTTGTAACATTGCTGCAGCCGATACAGCGGAACACCCGTAGGCAGTCGTGGAGAGCCATGGCGGGCAGGTCAGCTAGATGGGTCATGGAGCTGCCACATGCTGAACATGAGTGGGCTTCCGGCTTAAAGGATGAATTGTTGTTCGGTGACACATGGCCTCCCAGAAGCGCTCGATGAAAACGCGTTCAAGTATGATGATCATGCCTAATGAGGCATTATGGTGGAGCGAAAGCCCGTAAGGTCCCGGTGCGGTTACGCGACCGCACTCGCAGCTCAGTCACTCCAGTTGAGTTCGAGCGCAAGGTGGGATTAGCTTAACCGGGTGTCCATCAAACCGGCAGCAGCTCACTGCACCCGAATACAGCCGCCCACAGGAGGAGAGCTGATGTACCAGGATGAGTGCTTGAAGGAGGCACGGACGATCGCGGGGCGTAGGGAGGTCCTCTACCACGGGACAAGACACCTCCGCTCCGTGCTTCGGGTGAACACACTCTTCTGCTCGTACCCCGGGGAAAAACAAATATCTTTCACCCGCTCGCCTGAGGTGGCCGCCTATGTCGCCTCAATCGAGAGGGATAATGACGAGGACGAGGGAGCTGTACTCGTGTTCAATCGCCGCGCGCTTCAAAATGGCTATCGATTGGATTCATGGCACGACTCCGACGACGAGACGGACGAGATGGAAGAGCGCATTTGCGGAAGAGATATCGCAGAAGTCCAACGCTATTTACTTGCATCGCTATGGTCGGCCCCAAGAAGAGAAACTCTCGGGACAGGCAGCGAAACAATAGATTATTCCAGATAATGCTTGAACTGCGCGCTGAAGGAGTCGAGCCAGAATTGCCCAAATGTTGTCGCACGAGTCCGGCAAGCCGTCATGAAGTGGAGTGGGTCATGAAACATGTAAGCCGCCTACCAGCTTCCATGCCAGAGACTGGGCAAAGTCGACCAGTTTGACGCGGGTGCGTTTTGAACTTGCTCAACAGCGTACTCAACGATGGCATTATTGGAATACCGCTGGCTGACGATTGCAGGGGCCCTGCTGGTGGGGGCCGGCTCTATTGGTGTCCTTGTCAGCAGAAGGAAAGCGGACGAGATCGATCCACCGCCAGACGAGCCGATCGATTTGCCGGCTTTGCCGCTCATCAACCCTAAATCAAAGAACAAGGCATAGTCACCCCCCAACAGGCAGCCGCGCGCCGCCGCTACCCTCGCATCGTTCTGACGCTCCATCGAGCTGCGTCGCTTGGTTGACGAAGGTCACGTGCAGCGTGATCGGCCCCTTCGAACCGCCGAGCAAGACGCGAGCCTGCTCCGCGTAGCGCCGAACCCGAGAACGACTCCTTGCTTGCCGCTGAGACGCGGTCCCGCCCGCATCGCAAACGACCACACGTTCTCCCGCGGTCCATTCATGGCGCGTTCCTTCACAGATGCATGCCACTTCGAGCGTCCCCACGCTCCGAACACCAGCCCCAACGCCAACCACGCCGTAAGAGACACGCAGACGCCAATTCCCACGTAAGGCAATACTGTGCACATCGGCTCCCTCCCTGGTTCCGACACGCCATGAAATGCGGCAAGACTCGCATATTCGCGAGCCGACGCCTATATCGAATGTTATGCGTATGCCGTACGAGCTCTGCCTGGCGCCTGCCGGCCGGTCGCTCGAGACCGGGCATGAGGTGAAGCACGACGGCCACGGCCGTTCATCCGGGACAACGAGCGCGTGCGGCTCCTTTTCCAAGCGCTAGGCCTGGACCCCCCGGCTGTGGTGAAGAACCGGCAGAAGCATCGGAGCGGTAATCTACGGTCGATGGCAGCTCCCAGTTCAACGCGCTGGACTCCCGCACCAGTCATGAAGCGTGAGCTGTGACGGACGCTACCGGCCCGAAATACCACCTTGGTGACGTCACTTCGCAACCGGACTGATGGTCCGCAATATCCGCAGGATCGAGGAAGCGTACTCCTCGCGCTCACGCGAGAACCGCTCCTGGTGCTTCCTGAAGTTCTCCACGCGTTTTCTAATTTCATCGCGTTCGCTGCCGCCGTAGTCGAGGGGATTGAGGCCAATCCATTCGACTGCCTCGCGAGGCTGAGCACGCGGTCGCCCGGCTTCCCCATTCAGCGCCTCGGTGTGCGCCTTAGTTTCAGTGACCAACGCATCCAACTGAGCTTTCCAATCACCACTCATAACGCGACCCCCGACCCCACAGCCTCAGAGGGAAAAAGGTAACACGTCGACGGCGAATTCGCCAAATTTTCCCGCCTTTCGAGATGCAAGGCGGGCGTACGGGAAGCCTTTTCGGCCGCAGAACGTAGAATGGGCATGAAGTTTGCCCACGCTGCAGAAGTCTGTTGGGCTTGCGAGAACCAACCGAAGCGTCCATGGCTAGGTGACCGCGCTCCAACCTGTGGAGGCGCCGGCATGCTCTGTCTGACATGCAACCAGACAGATCTCTCCGATCCAAACGACCTTCCCGCAATGCCAGACGGGTACTTGGCAGAATATCCGCCCGACGAGAACTGACATAGATCCTCCTTCCTGGTGACCGGCTCGGTGCGGAATCCTTTGGGGCCTCAACGCGGAAAGGACGGTTTCTTTCAGGAGAGCAGCCGATGGCCCCCGGTTTATTGTCTTCGTAGCGTGAACGCGGCAAAGAACATTGCGCGCATAAGAGATCCTGATGTCTCACCTAGAACTTCGGCGCACGCCCAGCGATTGGCACGTGCTGCGCGCATCGTCTTCTGGTTTGGGATCGGTTACCGTACCGCGCTTATCCTGAGCGAAAAGGCTCGCAAATTGGACGCGCCATCAAAAGACCAGCCGCTAACAGAACATCCGTGCCAGTTCGGGGGCGACGAGCCCCTCTCACGCCACAAGCTTCATCCCGTGTGCGAAATCCCAATACAGCTTTCGTGCACGCGCATAAAAGCGCCCGGGCAAGAGTTGCCGATCATCAATCCGGATCACGGGCGCAACCTTGGCGAAATTTCCGGTCGAAAAGATCTCGTCCGCGGCGACGAAATCGGCATAGCGCAGCGTTGTCTCGAGCACCGTGCTGCCGTCACCGCGCAAAAGTTCGATCACCCGTTGCCGCGTGATTCCGTTCAGGAACGTGCCATTCGGCGCCGGCGTATAGACAACGCCCTCTTTCGCCATGAACACGTTGGAATTGCCGAACTCCGCCACGTTGCCGAGCATGTCCAACATTAAGCAATTCTGGAAGCCCCGCGATGCGGCCTCCACGAGCGCACGGGAACTGTTCGGGTAAAGACATGATGCTTTGGCATCGGCGGGCGCGCATTCGGTGGTCGGCCTGCGGAACGGCGACAGCGTGATCGCGCTGCCCTTAGGCTCCGGGATCGGCGATTCGTAGATGCAAAGGCACCAGTCCGTTGTCTCCGGATCGAAAAGCACGCCGCCGCCGATGCCGCTCTGCGGCCAGTACATCGGGCGAATGTAGAGTTCAGCATTGGTCGGGAAACGGGCGATACCCTCACGCGCCAATCCCAGCCACATGTCGAGATCAACGACCGGTTTCAGCCCAAAGTTGACCGCAGATTGGTTGACGCGGGCGCAATGACGATCGAGGTCAGGTGTAACGCCTTCAAAGGCACGTCCGCCATCAAAGATGGTCGAACCGAGCCACAGCCCATGGGTACGCGGCCCCATGATCGGCACATTGCCGTCGTGCCATTGGCCGTGGAAGAATGTCCATGTCCGCGAATGGCTGACGGACCTCGTGTTGGAAACCATGGCGAACCTCCATTCCGGGACGACGGAGTTATGGTCCGTAGATCACCAGCTCGGAATCCGACAGATCGGCAAGCCGGGGGCGATGCGGACCCTTGAAGTATTTGCGACGTTCCCTGTAGAGCCCGACCAGGTTCTCCATGCGGCCGTTGGCCTCCAAAGCGACGGAGATTCGGCCACGCCAGAGCAGGAAGCGGCCGATCGCGCCGGCGCACGCGACGTAGTCAGCCACATGGGCGCAATAGATCAGCTGCATGGCGAGAGGTGCGATCCTGCGGATTCGCATCGGCTGCAGGACGAACGGAAAGGCGCGGCCATCGGCGGCGCGGCATACCAAGCTGAGGCAGCCGTAGGCTGCGTGACGTGCAAGCAGCGTGGCGTCAGCTTCGGACAAGCCGGCGACCGCCTGCGCGTCTTGCCCGACGACTTCGACACGCATAGCCTTGGCGGGACGCGACACCGCTGGAAATGAGAAGAACATGCCGCCGCAATAGCGGCGGAATCCCTGAGCTTCGATGGCTCGCCAAGTCCATTGCGCCGCACTGATATTGATGTAGGTGACGTCCTTGTGACGCTGCGCGACCCTGGCCAGCATCGGAGCGTAGCTGCGAAAGGCAGGTTCCACATACCAGCTGGAGAGATTGCAGCGGATCGAGGTACAGCCGTCATCGTTCCGTGCCGAGTGGATCAACAGCAGAGCGCCGACGGGCGTTCCATCATGGTCAAGCAGGTAGCCGAAGCGCGGGAAGCCCTCGGGTACCTCACGCACTGACATGCGCCGGAGTCCGTCGACCCAGTAGTCGCGCGATCGCATCGGAAAACCGCTTGCGAGAAGATCGGCGATGGCGTCAAGATCAGCTATGCCCATCTCGCGGCAACGGATCATGGTCCGAATTCTCACTCATAAAATCCGAGCCGCGTCTTGGTCATCAGGCTTGGCGAGCGCGAGCGGATCGAGCGGCAACATGGCGAGGTGCCGAAATTCCGGCTACGGACAGAGCCGCCTCTCGCGTCCCGAGCGGCTTTGAGCGTCCAACTCGCTGCGACGCCAGGTACAGCAACCAGTTGCGATAGATGCGCTTGGCCGGCAGATGCCAGACGTTGTTCAGGTCCTTCGCTATTTGATCGGCTGGAAAGTCGGCGAAAAGCCCAGGGTGCCTGTCGGAAAGGGCTTTCTGTCGGAAAGCGACCTGGATCGCTTCCGCCTCCTCGCCGAAGTAGCCCTTCGGTAGCGTCGGACAGACTTCGTTCTCTCCCCGGAGGAAGCGACCCATATCTCGCCTGTATTCGCCGAGCAGGCTCTGCGTTTCGTATTCCGGGTGGCCCTGGAAATGGACGAACAGGCTCTTCTTCCGCTGCTTGACGAAGCAATCGACGCCGGCCTCGGCCGACCAGGTGAGAACCGAGTATCCGCAGCTCGCGAGATTCCCCTCCTCCACCTCGTTCCACCTGGCGTGCGGTATTCTGAAGGTCTTGGGCACATCTTGCATCAAGGGATGACGTCGCGTCTTTGTTTGAGCAAAGACACCGAAGCACTTGGTAGGCAGCTTGTGGCGCGGAACGCCGTCCGTGTGGAGGACGGCCCCATGGACAGCCAGACAGGAAAACACCGACGACACGGTATTTTCCCCGGCCCAGTCGACGATCTCTGCGAAAGTGTTCCAATATGGCTCTTCCGTCAGACTGGCGGCCTTGGGTTCGGCGCCGGTCACGATCACCCCATCCAGACGCCTGTTCAACAGATCGTCGATGCCACGGTAATATCGACCGACGTAATCGTGCCCCCATTCCGAACGGGGTGTCGCCGCCATCGTATAGAAATGCAGCCTGACGCAAAGTCGTCCGGCCGCCGCATCGAGTAGGTCGAACAGTTGGCGCTCGGTCGACATCAAGGCAGCATCCGACATATTGTTGATAATCGCGATGTCAAGGCACTCCGCCTGGTTTTCAATTGACGCCGTGGCATCAGCGCCTCCAATCCGCGCTCTCGAGAAGAGGTGGTGTTCTTGCGGATCTATGTCGATCAAGACAGTCATCCGAATGCCTTCATGGTTGACGAAACATCAGTTCGCGGCACTGAGGGCCTGATCGAGATCCGCGATGATGTCGTCGATGTGCTCGATTCCGACGCTCAGCCTGATCATCTCGGGCCGCACGCCGGCTTTGTCCTGTTCTTCAGGCGACATTTGGCGGTGCGTTGTCGATGCAGGGTGGCAGGCGAGCGATTTCGCGTCGCCAATATTGACCAGCCGCTTGCACAGCTTCAGCGCGTCGTAAAACCGCTTGCCCGCCTCGAAGCCACCAGCCACGCCAAACGTCAGCAGCGAACAGCCCCGGCCACCTAAATACTTCTGTGTCAGCGCGAAATAGCGGCTGTCGTGAAAGCCCGCATAATTCACCCACCCGACACGGGGGTCATCGCGCAAGAACCGCGCGACCTTGGCGCCATTTTCGACGTGCCGCTCGATCCGGAGCGCGACGGTCTCAATGCCCTGGAGCAGCAGGAAAGCGTTCATCGGCGCCAGGACGGCGCCGATGGTCCTCTGGGAGACGGCGCGGCAACGGGCAATGTAGGCGGCAGCTCCGTACCGCTCGGTGAAGACCAGACCGTGGTAGGAATTCTCCGGCTCGTTCATCATTGGGAAGCGCCGGCGATGCTCCGCCCACGGGAACCTGCCGCTGTCGATGATAATTCCGCCGAGTGTGGTGCCATGCCCGCCCATGAATTTCGTTAGCGACTCCACGACGATGTCTGCGCCGTATTCGATCGGCCTGAGCAGGATCGGTGTCGGTACCGTGTTGTCGACGATGAGCGGAACGCCGTGCCTGTGCGCGACGTCAGCCATCGCTTCGATGTCGCAGACGTTTCCAGCCGGATTTCCGACGCTCTCGCAGAACACCGCTCTCGTATCGTCGTCGATCAGTCTTTCCACGTTCTCCGGCCGGTCGTCTTCCGAAAACCGGACGGTGATGCCCTGCCTCGGCAGGATGTGCGCGAACAGCGTATGCGTGGTGCCGTAAAGTTGCGGAACCGAGACGATGTTGGTGCCCATCTCCGCGATGTTGACCACCGCATAATTCACCGCGGCCTGACCACAGGCTACGCTGAGTGCCTCGATGCCTCCTTCAAGGGCGGCGACGCGCTTCTCCAGCACGGCGTTGGTCGGATTGCCAATCCGGGTGTAGCGGAAGCCGTCTACTTCGAGGTTGAAGAGCGCAGCTCCATGGTCGGCGCTGTCGAATGCATACGAGGCGGTCTGGTAGATAGGTACGGCAACGGCCTTGGTTGCCGGATCGCACTCGAAGCCGCCGTGGACCGCGAGAGTCTCTCCTCATGGAGGCTGGCCCCGCGGCCTTTCGATCCCGGGCTAGCTCGCGACTTCCCTGGCGCATCGGAACTCCTCGAACACTGGCGGCGTCCCATAATCGGTCTGCGCGAAGCCCAGCAGCTCCCGCACCGCGATCGGCCACAGTGCGACGTCTTTGCCGTGGGTATGGAACATGGCGACGGCGAGACGGTCCATTCCGAAGGCGACGCAGGCGGTGTGGGCCGGCTCAGAGGCCGCATCGACGATGCCCCAGGCGGTGCCGAAATGATCCCGGTGGTAGTTGAAGCTCATGCAGGCGGTCGGTCGCTCCTCGGAGCGCAGAGGCACCAGCAGTTCGAACTTCAGTGACTGCTGCTTTTGGCTCACCGCCATCATCTGACCGACCCGGCCGAAGAACGGGTCGTTGGCATAGTCGACCCTGAAGGTTAGCCCCAGATCTCGCGCCATCTTCTGGGCGCGCATGATCCAGCGCTCGCGGAACGCCGAGACGTGATCGGGACTACCGATGCAAACGAATTCGCGCATCCTGAAGGACTGCAGCCGGTCGAGATGGCGCGAGGGCTCACGACGGAAACAATCGGCGGCCACGTCGAAGCTCCAGCCGCCTGCCGGCACCGGACCTCGGCTCGCCGCGATCGGATAGACCGGATAGCAGGCGGCCGGCGACAGAACGAGATCAGCCGGCGATAGCGACGCGGTCCAGTCACCGCCGGCATCGAAACGGCTGACCGCCGCGTCAATCTCGCTTTCCGTGCCGTGCAGGCCACAGACGCAGCCGAGGAGGTTGGGAAAGCTCTTCAGATAGCCTGACTTCTCAAGCTGGGCACGGTTCATCACGGGCGGGAAGCGCATCACCTCAGTATTCGTTTCGCGATTCCGTGAGATCACCGTCCCAATTCGCTCCACGACGCCTTCATAGAGGGCGGTGCGGCCATAGATCCCGGGAGAGCCCATCTCGTGAAACAGCGCATCGGCGAGATGGTCTAACGGATCGACCGGAGTCGGAGTGGCATCCCCGGGTGCTTCAACAATGGCCACGTTCATCAAGCCTATTCCTTCTGGGGAAAAATCAATCGCGCAGGGACTCTGGGACGGTGCTCATCAGCGTGGCGCTACCGACACTGGCGAGGATCCGGTCATTGTTGATCATTATCGGAGCGGAAAGCACGTCGCGCAGATGGCGGCCGATACTTACGTCGGTGTCGTTGCGATAACCTGATAGGCCGCAGGCGCGCATCGCGTGCATGACGGCCGTGACCGCGAGCTCGGAGGCCTCCACCTTCAGAAGATTGATCGAGGACTGGAAGTCGACGGACGACAGCGCACGCTCGTCCCGTTCGCGAACCTCGTAGAGCTGGAGATCTGCGGCGATGATGGCGCGCAATTTCGTCAGCGTCATTTTGGCAGCGGTGAAATGCGCAGCGCCGGGAGGCATATTGCCGCCCGACCCGCGGGCGGCCTTGCGGATGAAGAGCTGCGCGCGGTCCACCGCCGCAGCCGCGATCCCAGCCCAGACCGAGGACCAGCACAAGTGGGCGACGGGCGTCATCGTCTGCGCATGGATCTTTTCGTATGGCACAGGGAATATCTGGTCCGCGGTGCCCCTGAAGTTCAACTTGAACCCCGCGCTGCAGGTCCCTCGCATGCCAAGCGTTTCCCACGCGAGAGTGGGCTCCAGCGTATAATCGTCGCGGGTGATGGCGAGCAGCACCTGATCCGATCCAGCGGAAGAGTCAGAGCGGCGGGCGACAGTGACGATGCCGTCCGCCTCGGCACCGTACGAAATCACCGTCGCGTCGCGCACGAGCGAAATCTCGTTATCAGCGCGTTCTACTGCGGCCGAGCTGAAGCGTATGTTTCCGCCGTTCTGACCTTCCGTCGTCGAGGATGCAAGCAGCAACTGTTCGGCGGCCACGCGGCGCATGAGACTTTCGTGCCAATCGCTGCCCGCGCCGTGGCGGACCAGACACGCGATCTTGGTCTGATGCATCGCGAAGATCATTCCGGCGGAGGCGCAAGCGCGGCCGAGCCCGTAACACATATCGGTCACCTCGGAGATAGACGCGCCGTCCCCACCGAGCTCGATCGGAATCTGAGCGCCCAAAAGTCTCTCCTCGCGCGCAGCGTCGATCGCTTTCTGCGGGAAGCGCGCCTCGCGATCGACCGCCTCAGCCTCCGTCGCAGCGACCTCGGCGACATTTGCCATCCGCTGCCGAAATGAGGAACCATAACCCGCTCGGCCGACTTCCAAAGCGAAGTTGCGGAGCTTGACCTCCTGCACACTCATGGCCAAAGCCTCCTGTTTTTATATTTGAACGACGCGACCAGCTCGAAATGAATTCCGCTCAAAATGAACAGCTAGCCTACTTCCGTTGCTGCGTCGTTGGCGCAGAAGAGGGTGTCAGGCTAGTTCCACTCCCAGGCGAGGTACCTCCGAAGCAGAGCTATTGAGCCGAGGAGCAGTTGGGTATCGTCCTCCCCGATTGTGATCACTCCCTACTGCGCCAAGGGGGCCAGTGAAATGCACGACATTGTCGTCAACGTTCAAAACCGTGTTCTATCCGTCGTCAGGAGCGTCCTCCAGCAGAACGCCATCACTGCCGATCTCCACCCAGAGTCACGGCTGGTGGATATCGGGCTGAGCTCGGTGGGTATGGTCGAGCTGATGCTCAAGGTTGAAGCCGAATTCGATCTCGTCCTTCCTCAACTCGAGATCACGCCAGAAAATTTCCAGTCGGTGAAGACCGTTCAGCGAATGATCCTTAACCAGCTCGGACCTGGATCGGGATAACGTCGGCCGAAAAGAGATTCTACTTCGACAAGCTCGCGAGCCGGTCGAGAGTGATTGCAACGTCGCTCCGGCCGTGACTCGCCAACCAGCGAGCAGGTGCGCCCCGATGTCGGTCCAACCCTACTGCAAGAACAGTCCGTGAAAACAGCCGCGATCCGGCGCGCGACCAAACCCGGCGGTCCGCGGCGCAGACGCTCCGCCGCTAAGACCTGGCTCCAGGCAATTGCACAAACGGCGCGGGTCGAAGCCCAACCGCGGCGGTTGCTCGCCGACATTGTGCAAGAATGGGCACAGCATCAGCCCGAACGACCTGCCTTGCTCTCGGACCGCCAATCGTTCACCTATGGCGAACTCACCGCCCGCATCAACCGGTATGCGCGCTGGGCGCGGGGCCTCGGCCTCCAAGCCGGCCGCACCGTCTGTCTGCTGATGCCCAACCAGCCGGACTACCTCGCCTGCTGGCTCGGCATCAGCAACGTCGGCGCGACAGTGGCACTGATCAATACCAAGCTGGTCGGCCGATCTCTCGCCCATTGCATCGACCTCGCGGATGCGGATCACCTCATCCTCGCTGCGGATTGCGTGGACGCGTTTGAGAGCGCCCGTCCCCACCTGCGCCGCGTGCCGCAAAGTTGGATCCTTGGCACCGATGACGCAAGCGGCGATCTGGATGCGGCGCTCGCCGCGTTCGAGCCAAGTCCGCTGTCCTCCGCCGAACGCGGCGACGTCACTATTGATCAACGCGCGCTCCTAATCTATACCTCGGGCACTACGGGACTACCGAAGGCAGCGAACATCAGTCATCGCCGCATTCTCACCTGGGGCGGATGGTTTGCCGGAGTGACGGACGCCTCCATCGATGATCGTCTCTACGATTGCCTGCCGCTCCATCACTCGGTGGGCGGTGTCGCGGCCCCCTGCAGCATGCTCTGCGCCGGCGCATCGGTGGTGATTGCGGAGAAATTCTCTGCGAGCAGATTCTGGCACGACATCGTGCGTTTCGACTGCACCATCTTCCAATATATTGGCGAGCTCTGCCGCTATCTGCTGAAGGCGCAGTCGTCCGAGCCAGAGGCCCGACACCGGCTGCGACTGGCTGTCGGCAACGGATTGCGCGGCGACATCTGGGAGGTGTTCGCGAGCCGATTCGCGATTCCGCAGATCCTCGAATTCTACGCCGCAACGGAAGGCAATCTTTCGTTGTTCAATGTCGAAGGAAAACCCGGGTCGATCGGCCGGATCCCACCGGTGCTGGCGCATCGCTTTCCCGCCTCGATCATCAAGGTCGATGCTGACAGCGGCGGCCCACTCCGCAGCGAGGCTGGGCTCTGCATCGCTTGCGCCCCTGGCGAGACGGGTGAAGCTATTGGGCGCATCGGCAGCGCCGATCGCGACGGCGTACCTTTCGAGGGCTACACGGATCCGGCCGAGACCGAGAAAAAGATCTTGCGCAACGCCTTTACCGAGGGCGACGCGTGGTTCCGCACCGGTGATCTGATGCTGCGCGATGAGCAGGGCTACTTACACTTTGTCGATCGCGTGGGCGACACCTTCCGCTGGAAGGGCGAGAACGTCTCGACGAGCGAAGTAAACGATGCAATCAGGGACTGCCCCGGTGTTCTCGACGCCTCGACCTATGGGGTTGCGGTGTCCGGGGCCGATGGTCGCGCCGGCATGGTGGCCTTGGTCGTGGACCGACGTTTCGATTTCGGGATATTCAGAGAACATGTCTCGTATCGGCTTCCGCGCTATGCAGTTCCAGCCTTCGTCAGGTTGTGCCAGGCGCTCGAAGCGACCGACACATTTAAGCAGAAGAAGCAGCGGCTGATCCGCGAGGGATTTGATCCTTCGGCCGTGGACGATCCGCTGTTCCTGCGTGATCCAACGACCGGCGACTATGTTTCGATGGACCGCGCGGTCTACGGCCGCATTGTCGCGGGTGAAATCAGGCTCTAACATCGGCTCGGAAAGCCGAGATGTGAGGTGTACTATGTCGGTCAAATCGAAAATTTTCTCCGCGATGATACAAATTGCCGAGGAACAGAAGGTCACGCTTCCGCCGCTTGAGGACGATCTGTCACTGAATGAAACCGGGTTCGATTCGCTGGCATTCGCCATCCTGGTAGCGCGGCTGGAGGACGAGCTCGGTGTCGATCCCTTCACTGTCGCCGAGGACGCAGCCTTCCCGTCTACCCTCGGCGAGTTTGTCAGAGCCTACGAGAATGTCCCCGCCTGATATCATCGCGCTGCGCCAATACCTCGGCCCAGAGCTGAAGAGCCGCACGATTTCCGATGGCCTGCACGTTGTATCGCTGACCGACATCATCCAGCACAGCTGCCTGAGCGGTAGATCCTGCGAGCTGTCCGGCCGCTCGGTGCTGCTTGCGACGTCGGGACAGCTGCTCTCCGCACTAGCGATGATCGAGCTCGACGGCGTTGCCCGCCGCGTGCTTCTATGCCCGCCTGACCTCGATTGGGATCGCCTGGAGGTCCTGCTCGAACAGGCCGATATCGACACGATCGTCACCGATCGGCCGTTCCACCGAAGCCGGGCTGGCAAGTACATCGTTATCGGCGTCGACCTGCCGCAACGGAGGGCCATGGGATCGGAGGTCGATCGCGCGACCGAGTGGCTCATGCTGACGTCAGGCACATCAGGGCTGCCGAAGATTGTCCGACATACGCTCGATGGGCTCGCTGGCGCGATCATCGCCGACGTGCCTGCGCGCCACCGGAACGCAACCTGGGCGACGTTCTACGACATCCGCCGCTACGGCGGCCTGCAAATTTTCCTGCGGGCCGTGATCGGCGGCGGATCGATGGTGCTGTCGGAACCCGGGGAAGCCGTCGCTGCCTATGTGGCGCGGCTGCGCGCGGGCGGCGTCACCCACATCTCCGGGACCCCGTCGCACTGGCGCAAGCTCCTGATGAGCGGCGCGTCCGCCAACTTCTCGCCGGACTATGTCCGTCTGTCCGGCGAAATCGCCGACCAGCCGGTGCTGGACGGCCTGGCCAGGGCATTTCCGCATGCGTCAATCGGGCACGCCTATGCCTCGACCGAGGCCGGCGTCGGTTTCAGCGTGGACGATGGGCGCGAGGGTTTTCCTGCCCACTTGATCGGGCAGAATCATGCCGGCGTTGAAATGAAGGTGGTCGACGGCTCGCTGCGGATCCGCTCCCATCGTACCGCGCGCTCCTATGTCGGCGCCGACGCGCCGCCGCTCGCCGACGCCGAGGGCTTCGTCGATACCGGCGATATGGTCGAGCTGCGCGGCGAGCGATACCACTTCATCGGCCGGCGAGGCGGCATCATCAACATCGGCGGGTTAAAGGTGCATCCGGAGGAAGTGGAAGCCGTGATCAACCGACATGCCTCCGTCCAGATGTCGCGCGCGCGATCGCGCAGGAGCCCGATCACCGGCGCCATTGTGGTCGCGGACGTCGTCCTCGCCAACTGCACCGATGCGGAGCGCCACGACACGATTCGCGCTGAGATCCTCGGGCGCTGCAAAGATTGCCTGGCAGCATGGAAGGTGCCGGCGGTGATCCGGTTCGTCGAGCGGCTCGACGTCACGGCAGCGGGCAAACTGGCGCGCACCGATGCGTAACGTCCTCGTCACCGGCGGCAGCCGCGGTATTGGTCTTGCCATCGCGCACCGGCTCGCCGCATCCGGCGACTACAATGTAGTCGCGGTGGCCCGCCGCGAGAGCGAACAGCTTGCAGCTGCAGCCGGCGAAGCACAACGGCGTCTGCATTTCCGCGCCTGTGACCTTGGGGTCACTGAAACGATCTCGGGCTTCGCGAAATCAGTGCGCGACGAATTCGGCCCGATCTACGGCCTCGTCAACAATGCCGGGATTGGTACCGACGGGCTGCTGGCCACCATGCACAATTCCGAGATTGAGGCCTTGATCCGCCTGAACGTACTGTCGCCGATTATCCTGACCAAATACGTGGCGCGCCATATGATGGCCGACGGCGCGGGGCGGATCGTCAACATTTCCTCTATCATCGCCTCGACAGGCTACAGCGGCCTGTCTGTGTATGCCGCGTCCAAAGCCGCCGTTGCCGGCTTCACCCGTTCGCTGGCCCGAGAAGTCGGCAGGGTCGGCATCACCGTGAACGCGATCGCGCCCGGCTTCATCGACACGGAATTGACCAGCTCCTTGGACCAAGAAGGCCGTCGACGCATTGCCAGCCGCAGCGCATTGCGCCACCTGCCCGAAGCCGACGACGTCGCTTCCATGGTCGAATATCTTCTCGGCGAAGGCGGCCGGAACATCACCGGTACCGTAGTAACGGTCGACGCCGGTAGCACCGCCTGACCGCCGAGAATCGGACATCCGCCGTCGCGGCCTGTTCTGTCGGATCCAAAGTACTCGAATGTCGACCTTAGCCTGACCGCAAGCTGGACGCTTCATTCAGCGACAGCCCCTTCAGATGCTCAAGCATCAGGTCGCAGGCCTCGTGCGCCTCCGCGAAACTCGCAAACGCCGCGCCGTTACCCCGGTAAAGGGGCCGGCACGAAGCGACATAGCCAAGCCGGCACCGGTGGGGGTCTCATACGTGATCACAAAGGAGAACCGTCGCCGGTCGCGCTCCAAATTTCCATGTCCTCCACGGCACGATGAAACTGAAGGGACATCAAGATGCGGCCGCACACGCTTTCAGTTCAACCACACGCTTTTGAGTCCTGTTGCCAGGGCAACGCCAGAGGACGGCCCTGACCACTTTTGGGGGCAGGGCAGGAAGGGTCAGGGCCGCTGCTCTAGATCTGCCGAAATTCAGTCGGCACACCTCTGCGACCGCATCTGGAGCCGATCTGTTGCCCGCGACTTCGTTACCTGACAACGGACAAACTGCGGTCGACCCAGAGCTGCAGATGACGAATAATTACACAGCCCTCCCGCCGGCTTGGCTGCGATTTTGGATCAACTCCCAGCCCTGGGGGGCTACCCAATAAGCTTCCGAGCATCGACCACGTCGATCGAGCCGCGCTTGAAATCATCTTTGGTGCTTAAATAGGTTGCTCGGATCAATCGTGTCGGCGTGCCCCTGCCGCATCGTGACTGAGACAGCGCCTTCGGCCCGAGCCGAGGCTCCAATTTCACGCCATCTACCCCGCGAAGACGAAAAATGGCGGTGCGTGAAGATCTTCTCAGCGTTCCACGCGATCTTGTTGCGAAATGGCGAGAGCTGCGAGGGCCGTCCGATTGCTGATTTCAAGCTTTTGAAAGATGTTGTGAAGGTGCACCTTGATGGTGCCGTCGACAATGTTCAAGCGCCGCCCGATTTCCTTGTTCGACAATCCTTCCGAAACCAGACGCATGATCTGACGCTCGCGTTCGGTCAGCGCTGTCAGCCCATTCCCCGAGTTGGAGCCCTGCTCGTGCGACACGATCGGCTCGGATGGGGCCGAGGGCAGCAGCCTGTGACTATCGGCGATATGCCGCAACGACTGCACCAGCGACCTGATATCGGTGTCTCTCAGGATGATACTATAGGTCACGGCCGTTGCCGCGAGTACCAGTTCGCAATGTTCACTCGCGGCGAAAAACACCAAATGGGTCGATCCATTTTCTGAATGGACGGCCGAAAGAATTCTCGCGGCGGCAAGCTCAGGCATCGCGGGATCGACAATCGCGATATCGGGCGCCAAGTTCCGGATCGCTTCGATGCAACTCGTGGCGTCGCTACAAGATGCAACTATATTGAAATCGGCCGCGGCACCGAGCATGTCACTCAGTCCCTGCAAGACCACCGGATGCCGGTCTGCAATGACTACTCTAGTAGGTCGCATCGGGCGCTCCTAAGCCAGTCGCTCCCCCAACCATAAACTCCGTGCACCTTCTGCTATTTCAGCTGCTGAAGAAGAATCATCCGAAATTTCTCCTAATACAAGCATGGTCGGCGCCCGACGCAGTTCGCGTCCCAACTGTCAGCCAGCAATCTGCACTTCAATAGAATCACGAATAGAATCACGCGCTCAGACTGCGCTGGGCGAATGCTTGCTGACGGACGCGGTAAACAGCAGCGCCACTCAACCTAAAATAGAGGCAACGATGGCTCGCCTAGGCGCCTGTGTTCGAGCACACGTTGCTCATGTAACGAACTACGTTGAATTTTTTCAACATCAAATGAACACGCTCATTTAGTTCACGTACAGATTGTGCCGAAACCGTCTGGCACGGCTCTTACGCAGTGCGACCTCCTATAACGAACGATATATAGGGCAATCTAAAATTCGCGTCTACCATTTATAAAAGCTTAAGCAACATGGATTTCCCGAAATCCACAGCGAAAGGATAGGCAAGACAAGAAAGAAGGATCTCGATCGAGGTACCTCGATAGTTCTGAAGACCAGAAACCGACGGAGAACGACCAAACGAACACGGGCTCGTTCGTCCGGCGGGAAATTATAAACCAATAAGTTTAACTGCATCGCTGTTGTGTCACTGCGTAGTTGGCTGGAGGGTTAAATGAGGAGGCGGCAGTCTTGCGAGACCGTTCTTATTGGAAAGAACGTCTTAATTAGAGAAGGCATCGCTAAAATTCTGCACGCGGCAAATTTTCATATCCCGGTTTCGGCGTCGAGCCCCGAGGAATTGCCGAGTTCACTTCAAGCCGACAAACTGATGTTCCTCATCGTCCATTCGGGCGAAGGCTTCAATCTCGCGATAGCGCAAATCGGATTTGTGAAGGATCGTTATCCGGACGCGCGCATTGCGATCGTATGCGACAATTACCGGCCGGTTGATCTTGCATCTGCGTTTCGTGCCGGCGCCAACGGCTACTTCGTGAACGTTAATTCGTGCGACGCATTCATCAAATCCGTCGAGCTCGTGACGATGGGCGAGACCGTCTTCCCGCCTGCATTCCTGTCATTCGCCCTTGATGCCAATCGCGAACGCGAAACTGCGGATCCCAGCGAATGCGAACAGGCAATCCTCGCCGCTACAGAGGACGCGATCTCGCCGCAGCTCTCTCCGCGAGAAAAGGCAATTCTGTCCTGCCTTATCGAAGGCGATTCCAACAAGTGCATTGCCCGAAAGATCAAGATCGCCGAGGCGACCGTGAAGGTCCACGTAAAGGCGATCCTGCGCAAGATCCGAGTTCAGAACCGGACTCAGGCAGCAATCTGGGGAATGAACCATGGATCGCTGGTGCGCGCGGCGAACGACCGCGCGCCCACAGTCGTCGATGCAGGAAGAGGGATCTCGAAGCCTCTCGAGGTGATCTCCGAAATGGGGCAGCTCAACGAGCCTGCTCCACTGGTTCCCCACTCTAGTCACGTCGTGGTACCCCCTAACGACGGCCTATTCCGCAAGAGCGTGGACCGAGGGACTCGCGCGGCGGCACGGCTCTACAAGTAGACGCTGGGATTCGGAAACGGCTGCCGTCGCTCGAACGGTCAGATTGCGGAGTAGAGCGGCGACGCTTTCGTTACCTCCGCGACGTCCAGGTGGACGGCAGCATGTTCCCTGCTGCTCCTGCATGAGTGTCGATTAGAGATCGCGCGGACACTCCCCGGGAGGAGGACGCGGAGCGCTGATGCCTGGGGAGCGGGATTTTATCGGTCCCGTAGCGATTCCTGCCTGTATCTCGCCAGCGATGAGAGAAGGTAGTCGATGATCTGACGGCGATCTTGACCTCGGCCGTCACCGCCATACCCGGGCCGAGCTTCACTTGTCCTCCCTTGCATGTGCATGTGCATGCGCTCGAGCGAATGTGCGCAGCATGTTCCAGCTCCTGTCCTTCGGCTCGCTGCTGACTTCCCGCGCGCGATCTGCGGTCGATTCGTCGTGGCCTGTTCACCGTAAATGGCGTCGCGCGGCGCTAGCGCATCGAGGCCATAGCGGGGTGAAGTTGAACGTATCGATCTCCAACTCCGCCTTCTGTCGGAATACAAAGCCGACGTCGCGGCTTGAGACCATGGCCTCGATCTCTCGAGCCGGCTCTCGCTTGGAACCATGATGGTTGGCCGCTGTCACCACGCCTCCCACAGTGAGTGGCGAGCTGTGACGCTGCGCGCGCCATCAGCGCGTCTGCATCGGCGGGGGCCCCAGGATTATTCGCTTTGACGGTCAGATCTATAACTTCACCTCGCTCGGCAACGACATCGCGGTTCAAGACGCAACGTTGGGCGCCGTACGCGCGCCAAATCAATGGCAGCATGAGCCTTACTTACGCGCCAATTCGGATACCGCTCTGGAGGAACGCATTTCCTGCTGATAGTCACTCTGCATGGTTTTAGATAATTCCATTTCCGCGTTGACGACTTCCGAAATCGCCGACCGTGTGAGAACTGCAAATCCATCGCAGTCTGAGCCCGGCAAAAAATAGGTAACTATGATGGTCCATTGAGCCGCACCGCCGCGAGGTTACAGTTCGACTCACCATTCGCCCGCACGCCATTCCAAACCGCGATGAAATGCTAAAATGCTCCAGACCAACAGCACAGATGATTGGGTAGGTCGTGACAATATGCCGCCCGACTTTCGCCCGGGGCCGGTCATCTCGCTAGCAGAAGTGCTGGCCGTGTTGGCCTTCATGCGACGACATCTACCCATCATGCTGGTGACGTGTGTTGCGGGTCTTGGCATTGCCGTCCTGTTCCTCATCGCCGTAGTACCGACGTTCACCGCCAAGGCGGAACTCATCGTAAACTCGAAAATGACCTTAGCGGACGCTGCGGCGGTGTCGACGGTCGTGGAAAGTCAGATCGCAATCATAAAGTCTGAGAGCATCGCCAATGCCGTGATTGAGAAGCTCGGCCTTGCTCAAGACCCGGAATTTGCAACTGGCCAAGGTAGCGGCATGATTTCCCGACTGCTCGGCTGGAGTAAGCCGAAGACGGAAGCTAACGCCGCGCGCTATGCCGTTGAACCGTTCGAACGTAAGCTTTCGGCCAAGCGTGTCGGGCCTACATATCTTGTCGAGATTACCTTCGACTCCAGAAATCCGGAACGGGCGGCGCAGATCCTGAACGCCGTTGCGGAAAAATACATTACTCATCAATTGGACAAGACAAGCCTACAAGACGAGAAATGGGTTGCGGATCGACTGAACGAGTTGAACACTCAAGCATTGGCCGCGGAAACAGCCTTGAAGGACTACGATAGGAACAAGACGAAAGATACAGCTGATGCCGCTGATACTCGAGATAAATTGGCCGCTGCTGCTGAATCATCAAAAACCGCTTATGATAGTTTTCGCCACGTGGTGCGTAAGGCAGAAGCGACGCAACAACAATCCTCGCCGGTGTTTGACGCGAGTCTCGTCACCGGGGCGTCGTCCCCTTTGAGGGCAAGCTGGCCAAAACCTAGAATCGTGCTTGGTATAGCGATCGTTGGAAGCCTGCTTCTTGGACTTGCTGCAGGAATGCTGCGCGATCTATCTGAACGTTTCCGCACCATTGGACAGAAAGCCGGTCCAAGCGCGGAGGATGGCAGGATCGAGCGACCTCTTCCGGACGGGATTCGACCTGATCATCAATTTGACGCATCGGCAAGGACAAAGCCAGTGCGCCTCCCGAGTTCGGGGTGAAGACAGCCCTCTTCACCGACGATCGGCCTCCGCCGCGCCGCCACATGATCGCTCAAAAAGAAGCCCTTCTTGGTGCGGGATCCAGCACCGGTGTCCTGATCTTGTCGACCACGATCTTGCCCGCGATCAGGATGATCTCGCGTAGCCGCAGCAGAGGGATGACGCTCTGCGGCTGCAAATCCGACCCAGAACGCAAGCACCGGCGCTCGATGTCGATGCCCTGCACGGGTATCCGGGCCTGCCGATAGAGCAGCCGATGCCCCAGGATCCTTCCTGTCCAGTCGCGTGGTTCCCGCAAGGGTCTGCTCGATGTCCTCGATCGCCAACAGGAGTCGTTCCGATCGAGCTTCTCCGAGCAGCGGCTGAACTGCGCTTTGCAGTGCCGCAAGAGGTGGCGCAACCGATCCATCTGCGACAGCGCATGGTCGCGCGCGGCGATCGCAGCGCCGCACCTTACGATCGCAGCGTCGCGCGCCGCGCGCGTCGCGGCTACCAGCACCTGCAGCGCGTCGAATATCGGTCGGAAGCTCTTTGTGTGTGTCTTGCGCATTGAGAGTTATGCGAGACGGAGTAGTTGGGTTTTCGGTGCTTGATCTACACCAAGTGCTGCAATGCCATTATGAACCGCCCCGGGTTTGCCGGAGGCCATTTGGTTTAAGTTAAGCCGCCATGGCGGGGTATTCCAGCATGGCGTAGTAGCGTTGCTCAGCTTCGGCCGGCGGGATGTTGCCGATGGGCACCAGGAGCCGCCGGTTGTTGAACCAGTCGACCCATTCCAGGGTCGCGAACTCGACGGCCTCGAAGTTTCGCCATGGCCCGCGCCGATGGATCACCTCAGCCTTGTAGAGGCCGTTGATGGTTTCGGCGAGAGCGTTGTCGTAGGAATCTCTGACGCTGCCGACAGAAGGCTCCACGCCAGCTTCAGCCAGGCGCTCGGTGTACTTAATGGATACGTATTGGCTGCCCCTGTCGCTGTGGTGCACGAGCCCGCCACGACGGACCGGCCGCCGATTGTGTAATGCCTGCTCCAGCGCATCGAGCACGAAGCCTGCATCCGCCGTGCGCGAGGCCCGCCAGCCCACGATCCTGCGGGCATAGGCGTCGATGACGAAGGCGACGTAGACGAAGCCGGTCCAGGTCGCGACATAGGTGAAGTCGGAGAGCCAGAGAACGTTCGGCCTTGGCGCCTTGAACTGGCGGTTGACGTGATCCAGCGGGCATGGCGCGGCCTTGTCGCTGATCGTGGTCTTGATGGGTTTGCCGCGGATTACCCCTTGCAAGCCCATGTCCCGCATCAGTCGCGACACCGTGCAACCGGCAACATCGAAGCCTTCGCGCTTGAGCTGGCGCCAGACCTTGCGCACGCCATAGACGGAGAAGTTCTGATCGAAGACGCGCCGAACCTCGATCTTCAGCGCGGCGGCCTGCCTGGCGCGCGCCGACCGCTTGGCGGGATCGCGCCGCTTGGCCACATGGGCGTGGTAGGTCGAGGGGGCGATCGGCAAGACCTTGCAGATCGGCTCGACCCCATGCGCCCCACGATGATCGTCGATAAAGGCGATCATGGCTTGGACCGGCGGTCGAGCTCCGCTATCGCAAAATAGGCGCTTGCCTTGCGCAGGATCTCATTGGCCTGCCGAAGCTCGCGGTTCTCTCGTTCGAGCGCGGCCGTGTCGGTCGGAACGCCAGCCCGCTGCCCGCTGTCGACCTCGGCCTTCTTGACCCAGTCATGCAGCGTCTGCGGCGTGCAGCCGATCTTGGCCGCGATCGACGTCACTGCCCCAGCGCGACGGGTGCTCGCTGGCGTGATCCAGAACCATCCGAACCGCTCGGGTCCGGACCTCGGGTGAAAACTTGTTCGTCGTCTTGCTCGTCATGGCTCCATCCTCTCAGGAGTTGGAGCCTCCGGCAAACCCGGGGCGGTTCACTATGCTTCGGCAGACGAGTTCTTGTTGCGTGCTGCGTTTTAAGCTTAACGAGGATCGCAATGCCCTGAATGCAAGTTGAATCTTGTTTCTCGCCGGCGCAAGCTCCATGCGGCGAGCTTCAGCAAAGGAGCTGCGATAGCCATTGTGGTAAAGGGCAGATACTCAACCAGATGCCAGATCCCGCGATGCAACGGATTTTGCATGAGATCCTTGAGAAAAGCATAGAGGATGACATTCATCCCGATCGTCCGTAACGCCTGCCACAGCTTCGGGCCAAGGACGGTGTGTAGGTTTCCAAACGATAAGAGTGCGAGACTGTATGTGAGGGCCGCGACAGGTCCGAAAAAGAGGAATACGCCAATTGACGGGGCCGAGCCGATCCAGCAAAGCCAGCTGACTAGAGCGAGATGAACCAGGAGCGCGGCCGCGAAAGCGAGGCCAAGCTCCCGCCCGTGTTGCTTCAGCGGTAGAAAAGCCGCACCAAAAAGGGTCGTCAACGCCCCTCCGGAATAAGCCGACCAGAACAGAAGAAAAGCTACGCGCGCCGTGGCGTCGAGCCCCACTGAAGTGCCGTGAACGCCGAAGCCATTAGTCGCAAGTATGATGGCCGCCAAAAACAGATTGGCTCCAAACGCCGTGCCCATCCACCATTCTTCAGATCCAGGTCGCATCTTCTGCGCCTCGGCCCAGGGTTTTTCAGGCGGGGCATGCTCGCACGCGATTACGTTAAAGGCAATGAACTGGAGTGAGCCAAGGCGCCCCGCGTCGCCGGAGCGAAGCGTTTTCCGGATGCAGCTGTCAGTTACTCCAAGTTGTTGCAATCGTAACCTGCAACAGTCAGCCCAATCTAATTGCCGGAGGGATTACTCCGTTTGGAAGGAGGCCATTCCGCGTCAATTGCGCTAGAATTTACCGATTGCGACGCAAGCGCAACCGAGTGTCTCCTGATGAGCAATCGAATGGATCTTCAGTCTCTCCCGCTTCGGCAAGGTAATCCCAGTCTGCGAGGCGAGCGCCCGGATATCGTTCGACCAGTCCTGAACTTGGACCGTTCGCAGAGCCTTGATGAACTTCATGAACTCCGGTTGGCTGTTCTCATCCCGTGCTACAATGAAGAGGTATCCGTTGGCGCGACAGTAGAAATGTTTCGAAGTGCGATTCCAAGCGCCAAAATCTATGTATACGATAACAACTCAGTCGATAATACGAGAGAGGTTGCAGCAGCGGCCGGGGCGGTGGTTAAGCAGGAGAGCCGCCAGGGTAAAGGGAATGTCGTCCGGCGCATGTTCGCAGACGTAGATGCTGACGTCTACGTGCTAGTTGATGGAGATGCTACCTATGATGCGGAAGCCGCTCCGAGACTGATCAAGCGTCTCATTGATGAAGAACTGGATTTCTTGAACGTCGCGCGAGCATCTGAGGAAATCGAGGCTTACCGACGAGGGCACCGGCTCGGCAACAGAATACTGAGTGGTCTTGTCGAGAGTATTTTTGGTCGCCAGTTTCGAGACATGCTATCCGGCTACAAAGTGTTCTCGCGACGGTTTGTGAAATCCTTTCCAGCAATGTCGCGAGGGTTCGAGATCGAAACCGAGCTAACGGTCCATGCCCTTGAGCTTCGCATGCCATGCGCGGAAGAAGTAGCGGCTTACAGAGAGCGAGCCGCGGGGTCTACAAGCAAACTAAGTACCTACCGAGATGGATTTCGAATTTTACTGTTGATCGCCACACTGGTAAAAAACGAGCATCCTCTTCAGTTTTTCGGCGCTGTCGGATTTGGCTTGATCATTTCTGCGGTTTTGCTGTCGGTTCCTCTGGTCGAGACGTACATCGAAACCGGCTTGGTGCCGCGTATTCCGACGGCGGTACTCGTGGTCGGAATGGTCATCGTAGGACTGCTAAGTTGGTTTGCAGGGCTAATTCTGGACGTCATAGCAACGGCGCGGCAGGAGGCAAAACGGCTTGCCTATCTTAGCTTTGTTCCGGTTTGGAAGAAGCGGTGAACCGAAGGGCGCTGCGTTAAGGCCATTGCCGTGACTACGGCATCGTACGTCGTTGACCTCTACACGACGGGGGCATGGGGGCGAAAGCAAATTCGTTACTGGCGGATGCGGGCATTCCAGCGACGCTGCACTGCTCGAGCTCTTGATTGGCTCGAGAAAGAGAATGGCCCGGAGGCCGAGTTCTGTGTCGCCACCGGCATGATCGTAACGCAGCTGAGTGTCATCGCTGAATTGCGCTGCACTGCTCGAGATCCGGCAGAACTCGCGCTTCGATCCACTCGATCCGCATTTCGGTAGTTGCCTCTCGCCGACTAGCAGCCCGAGAGACCAATAGCAGTCAAGCGCCGGCGCTCACCGTGGCCGTCGGCTGCCGGACCAGCGCCGCATTCGGGCGATGCTGGCGCAGGCTTTCGATCTGCCACAGCCCGAGCTGCCGCCGGTCGAACGGCGGCACCCAGTCGTCGAGCACCCGGAGCGGCGACGGGAAATTGTAGGGTGGCGCGCACAAATTCACGGTGAAGAAGTCACCAACGTGGATGACGCGGTTGCGCCCGTCGGGATAGGTGGTGGTCAGGAGATATCTGATCTTCGAGCGGAGGATGTTGTCGATCGCAAGAAAGATCATCTCCTCGGAGAGGTGGATGAAGCAGTCGCGGCACAGCAGCAGGTCGGCGTCCGGCAGTCGATCGTTGCAGAGGTCGACCGTGCGAAACTCGCGATCGGGCCGGCCATACTGGATCCGCGTGTTCTGCACCAGGCGCGGAACGATGTCGCCCCCGATGTAGTGAGCAACGGGAAGCTCGATCTCGGACATCCAATGGAAGTCGCCGCAGGGCAGATCGAGCAGGGTGCGGATCTTGAGATCGCCGATCAGTCCAGGCAGGCGCTGGCGCAGCTTGTGGGTGTAGTGCAGCGTCGACGAGCCGCCAGAGACCGTCTCCTGATAGCCCCAGATATTGCGCCGGTGGATTTCGGTAAAGACCTCGCGCGGTCCGCCACGCAGATTGCGGACCATCTGCGAACGCACCCAGGTCAGGATCGGCGCCGGCAAGGTCCGGCGCGCAATGTTGATGCAAGCCGTGAATAGGCGCGTCCGACGCAACCTGTCTGCTAATTCGTCAAACACGCCGTTACCGAGAAGGTGGTCATGGGCCATGGTCTAGCCTCCCGGCGTTCGGCGCCTCATGATGCCCATGCTCGCGAACAACGACAGATCGGGCTACTGCCATTAAGGCGTACCCCCACGGAGCGCTCGAGCGCTCAAGCAAGAGAGGTTGTAACCGCGGTTGCTCCCGTGAGTGACGAAGTAACTGCCAGGGGCAAGTCACCCAGAAGTCTGTTCAGACCTTGCGCCCTTCCCTCGCAGAGTGCATCGCTTTCGCCGCTCTAATTCAATCTATAGCAGTGGCCGCCGCAGCATGCCTTAACTCCGGAACTGCATGTCCCGCTCGGGATCCGAACACGAAAAGCTCGTCAAACGTCGAACCACTGGCGATTCGCGAACTGGTGGCGATCGACCAAAGCTTCCAACCAGTTAAGACAAGCACCAGCCACAGCAGCGGCCAAATCGGGTACATGTATCGTGGCTCAGCGAATTGGCACAGCGCAACGGCCAACATGTTGATCTGGATCGTCACCGAGGCGATTCCGATAATCGCCCACACTGACTCGACCCGCTTTTTGAACGCCAGAATCGGCAGCAAAAGCAAGCTTCCCAAGGAAATAGCTACCGCCAAGACCTGGATGGCATCGATCGCCAAAATCAGCACCATGGGTCGAGCCTCGGGTGCCTCGATTTTCATCTTCTCAGCGTCGCCGGGAAAGTATGAGCTGTTGCTACGCATCTCCGCGATAGCCGTTGGGAGAAGGCGCTTATTATAGTCCGTTGGATCGGGAACCAGCGCTGGAAGCGGCGGAGGGTTGTGTTCCAGGAATTCCTGATATTTATCACGCTGATAACGAGTTAAAAACGTATAATTCCTCGCTAAATTGAAGTAGTCCCGAGCGATCTGTCTGAGAAAATATAGAGGATGGCGTCTAATATGCACGCGGGTATATCTCAGTAGAATAGGATCAAGCTCGTCGCCACGCTGAAGCCGATGTCGCTCGACCAGAGTAGGGAAGATCACACCGAAGCGCAAAACTGCGTCAATACTCATCCGCAAAAGATCACGAAATTCTGGCGGCGCATTTTCAATATAATTGTAGAGCGGCAAGACGGACTGTGTAACAAAGGTCAATTCGGCATCATCCGCTACCGATGGCTCCGGTGGCGTGCCCAAAATTGCTTTGCCAAACAAGCCCTGCACTAGCGGCGTGGAGGACCTAGTGCTCCCGTGTAAAAAAAGTTCGCTGCTGGGGTAATGCAGATGCCCAGGATGGCCGCCGCGAGAATCGGCCCCGAGGACCGGATTGCTGATTTGAGGCCAAGAAAATAGAGTCCCGCTGCGAGCGCGCCCGGAACCATTGCAATGCTGACCGGCCGGACCGTGATACCGAGGAAGACGATCAGGCAAAGTGGCAAATATCGACGTAACGACGGGCGAGCACCGAACCAGAACAGCGAAGCGATGAACCATAGATAGAGACATATCGAGAGGGGATCGGAACCGATCGCACTGGCCGACTTGAAGAGCGCCGGATAGGCCAGCAATCCGATTTCAAGAACGACGGCTATGGTCCAACGCTGGGTCGTGTGAGCAACGACCGAACCGACCAGAGCCGAACTCAGGGCCAGCATGACAATCTGTACTGGGCCGACGAATTCGTAGCTACCAGCAAAAAGTTTATTAACGGCAAGAAAGAAAGGATAACCGACCGGCCGGCTTGCATCAAAATAGATGTAACCCGGCGAGTCGGGCATAAGCAGGGACACCGGATGTAAGTTCAAGTAAACGAGCGCAGCAGCTAGTCCAGCAAGCCAAAGAATGGACTGCTTGCCAAGATCTGAAGGGGGTGCCAAGCGACTAGACAACATCTAGACTGCTCCTCACATCGAACCAAAGCTGTAGGGTGGGCAGCCGTTGGCAGTACTCCCAGTATGGGCTCTCGCTTCGCTGCTCGCCATTGCCCTTCAGAGATACCTCAGATTCTCTCCACAAAGGTCTCTGCCACGCTTTTTCCCGCAAGGATCGAGTGTCCGCTGGCGACCGTCAAATTTGCCGGTTTGAAGCCGTGGCGGGCGAGTCGCCATAGGCGCGTGGTCAGTCATAG
The DNA here is from genome assembly GCF_041200145.1 of Bradyrhizobium sp. LLZ17. Lineage (NCBI taxonomy): Bacteria > Pseudomonadati > Pseudomonadota > Alphaproteobacteria > Hyphomicrobiales > Nitrobacteraceae > Bradyrhizobium > Bradyrhizobium zaerense. The sequence continues at coordinate 7,191,522 of NZ_CP165734.1, read as the reverse complement.
GCCCATGTCTTCACTCAACGTCACACTCCGCAAGGCGGCCTTCACTGGAACGTAAGCGGTGGCGCCGCTTTCGCTGGAGCGGTACACTGGGGCAAATGACCAGCTCGAACACTATCCTGCGTGAGTGCATGCTTGCTTCGCAACGATTTCTTTAGGCTTTTGAAGCGTCACGTCGGACAATTTTGTCGGACTGGACCGAGTGTGAATAGGCGTTCCGATAGCGCAGCCGCGCCACGTTGATCATCATCGCAATGATCGGAAATACATACATGTTTTCAATTGTTGGAAGGATGTCACGCCCAGTCGCCATACTAATCCCACAACCAACCATGCTCGCGAACAGAGCCCAATAAAGGTCACTATTCAACCTTCGCCCAACTCGCCAGGCGGTAGCTGCTCCAACGCAAAGAAAAACTAGAAGCACACCGGTTAGAATCACCCCGCAGTCGAGAAAGAAGTTGATAATTGCATTGTGCGCATGGCCGACTCTTATCATGGCTCCAGAGTCCCAAAGTTGGCTCGTCTGTATTCCGTAGCGACCAGCGCCAAACAGGAACAGGCGGGTATCGCTCGTCCATTCCTCCAGCAGCGGAGCCCAAATGGAATCAACACGCCCCGTGAACAAGGCATCGGCCGAAACGCCGGAACTACTATCAAACCCGATCGAAAGAAGAGCTTGAACGGTTGGTCCGATCCAGATGAGCGATGTGAGCCCAGCCGCCGCAGCACCAAGAACTAAGATGACAAAGCTGCGCCGCAAGATCAGAAATAGGGAACACGAAGCTGCTACTGTGAGAAGCGCGGTTCGTGACTCGAGGAGAAGAACCGCCAGGAGCGACAGACACAGGGGTGCGATCCAAAGACCGCCGCGCGCGAGAGCTCGGTAGAGCAACAAGGGCACGGTACAAATGAACAAGCTTCCAATCACATTATAATGGGCTCCAAAATACACTATGCACAACTGGGCCATTTCGTCCCGGTCGCTATCAGCTATTCCGTTCGCGTGACCTGAAAGCAGAACTGACGGATTCGTCAGCACGAGCGCGACAAAGGCGATTGATAGCAATAGTATCGAAAGGCAGATCACCGTCGTTATCTTCTCGAGCTCCCGAAAGGAGCACATACGTTTAAGGATAAACAGGAAGGATAGAATATAAAACGTCGGCACAATGCAACACGATAGTACATAGTCAACGTAGGGCTCTGGAAATGACTCAGGGCCGCGGCTATGCAAAAGTGGAGCGTTTGGAATTGATCTAATGAGGGCAATGGCAAGAGTTGCGAAGTACAGGAAAAAAATTCTGATGGATGTTTGTTCGATCTTGTCGGTCGCGTGTAGGAGCGCAGTGTCGAACAGCAGATAAGCCAAGACTACGGCTGACAACAAGTTGAAGGGTTTAAACCCTTGGATGCCGAACAAATTGTCCGCCAGAAATGGTGCGCGTTGGAAGGGCCACATGAACACAAACAACAGAAAGAAAAATGTTCCAGCTTGCGCGACCGAACGCGGCAACGTGAGATGATAAGGCGCCCGTCCGTTATGGGTCAAAGATGCGCTCATTGTGGGCCTACGGATCTCACAGTCGAATGAACTCTCGACATCTCGTCTCGCCGGCGCAGAACCATCACCATTCTTGTCCTCCCGTCTGCATGTCGTTGTTGGAGCATCACGGCTGCAATACGCTGTTGTCGAAGTCGGTTGGCGTGCTGAAGGACATTCTTCGTTGCTCGTGGGAACATTTCGTTCAAATGGCGTCCACTTCGAGTGGGTCACAAAGTGGTTGCCCTGTGCGTTTTGACTTAGGGACAAGAGGCGTCAAGGCCGCAATTAACTCGCGAGCCTTTGCCGTCGGCGAGTGATTGGCCTTAACATAGATCTGACATCGTCGGGCGACCACGTCGTATTCATTCTCGTCCATGTCCCAGAATGCCTTCACGGATTTTGAAAGCGCCGACTCGTCCTCAGCCGACGCGCCAAGGGAATGACGCGCGACGATCAGATCCGGATCGACTTGCCGACGCGTCACGACAGGTGTGCCCACGGCGAGAGCCTCCAGGAACACGTTCGAGAAGCCCTCGAAATCCGATGTGCAGAGAAGCATCGTCGCTTCTGATAGCAATTTTTGAACGTCTGCCCGCCGGACATGGCCAACCATTTCCACGTTTGGCAGATGGCGCAGGCCATTCACGGCGTCCAGCGAGGGTTGATCAGCATCTCGCTCCGGCATCCCCGCCACGCGGAATTTGATGGCCGGAAATTCCTGGGCGATTCGCAACAACAATGGCAGGTTCTTTCCATTGCGGAAGACACCGAGCCAGCCGACATATCGTCGTTCTGCGCGCGGCAAAGGAGGGGGCGCGTCTTCTGCTACGACAACGGCGTTATGAATGACGTGTATGGGCTTACCTGGAAAAAGCGCTGCCAACTTTGCGCGTTGATACTCGTTTTGACAGAGAAACGCGGCTGTTCGATGCCGAGCCCAGGAATAAGCGAGCCATTCATAAGATCGAAGACCAGTTTTCCATCGTTCATCGACGTTTACGTCGTTGACAATGCGGTGAACGAACGGAATCCCTAATCGGCCGGCGACGAAAGCCATAATGGCGGTATGGACCGCACTTGCGCCTTGGATCATAACATCTGGATGATAGGCGCGGGCGGCCGCCAATACTTTTGGGACATATGAGTAGAAATACTTCGCGACCCGCACCCCGTGCGCGGGATCATAGGTTTCAATGAGCTTGATTTGCTGGCTCGAACCTACATGAGCCGAAGCACCCTTCCAGGTAAGAAGAGCGGCTTCGTGACCGGCCTTTTCAAGCGCGCGAAGCCATATTGAAAGTTGGACGGCCCAGCCACCGATTGGATAGCTGTCATCCTTCAATAGATAGGGAATGGAAAAATCTATCGAGAGAATACGCACCTGACACCCCGAGCCTAGTGGGACCGCATCGCCAAATCTTCAATTCAAAAGCGGAGCCACGCGTCTTGTTGCGGTGTCCGCCACCGGCGCCTCGCCCCACCGACGATGCCACGCCTGAAACATTAGAACATTCCAAATGAGGAACTGCCGCTCGCTGTCTCCGCTCAAGAATTCGGTCCAGAGCGAGCGAATGCCCTCGACGTCAAAAATATCACCGGCGCTCAGGCAAGCCTCGCTCATCAGGTCTTCCGCCCAATTCCGTAACGGACCGCGCAACCAATCCGCGAGCGGAACCCCAAACCCCATTTTCGGGCGCTCGACCAAATGATCGGGCACATGGCGGGCAAGAACACGCCGGAGCAAATGTTTGGGGCGCCGGGCACGCGCGTTCTGAGACGCCGGCAGCTTCCAGACCCATTCAACCACGCGATGGTCGAGAAGCGGAACACGCACCTCAAGAGCGACAGCCATAGAGGCTCGATCAACCTTGGTCAGGATGTCATCGGGCAAGTACGTGCACATATCCAGGTAGCGCATACGGTCCACCGGATTTGGCAAGAGGGCCTCGAGGTTTTGACCCCAGCAGGCCGTCCGCACCTCTTGTGCCCCCTTTACAAGACTGTCTGGGGTCGGGTGGTGCGAGGCAATAACTTGATGGTACAGGAATCGATCGATGGCAATGAAAGGATCTGCGCCAACCGATGCGCCTTTTGGCCGACCCGTGGCACGCGCCGAAAGTATGGTACACATCGCGCTATCCTATCGAAGGCGCTAGGCGGCACTGCGCGAATGCTTGAAGACGCGAGGCGGCGAAACGCAAGCGGCATCTTCGCACTTTGTCGCCAAACGTTCTGCGTCCATTGATACCGGTTGTACCCGGAAAACAATTCGTCTCCACCATCTCCCGACAGAGCCACTTTGACGCGTTTTCTCGTCAAAGCGGATACAATATGGGTCGGGATCTCGGAAGGGTCGGCGAATGGCTCATCATACATCTCGGCCAGCTTCGGCACCACATCGAGAGCGTCAGCGCCGCTAACGGGAAACGTTGTGTGGTCGGTCCCAAGATGTCGCGCGACAGCCTCGGCGTATTTCGCTTCGTCAAATTCCGGGTTCTCAAAGCTGATGGTAAACGTCCTGACCGGTGTAGGAGACGCTTTCTGCATCAGTGCGACGACAGTTGACGAGTCGTAGCCGCCCGACAGAAAGGCGCCAAGCGGAACGTCCGCTATCATGCGGCGCGATACGGCATCATGCAGCAACGCCTCAAGCTCATCGACCAGTCCCTCTTCGTCGGCTCGCAATGTATTGCGTTGCCCCTGCGAAACAACACCGGCCAGATCCCAGTACGCGCCCAGATCGGGACCGCCGCCGCTCGCAATTTTGACGAGCCCGGCGGGCGGCACTTTGTAGACACCCTCATAGATCGTGAATGGACCTGGCACATAACCGTGCCGAAGAAAGGCGGCGATCGCTCCACGATTGAGACTTGGTTTCCAACCGGGATGAGCGCGCAGCGCCTTCAATTCTGATCCGAACAAAACTAGTCCATCGAAAACCGCCCAATAAAGCGGCTTTTCGCCCATTCGATCACGAGCTAGGAACAGTTGACGCTCTCCGGCGTCCCACGCTGCAATTGCGAACATCCCGTTCAAGCGGGCGATGGTCGATTTGACGCCCCATTGAGCGAATCCTTCGACAATAACTTCGGTATCTGAATGCCCACGAAACTGAACTCCGCAACGCTCCAATTCGGCCTTCAGTTCTCGGAAATTATATACTTCACCGTTGAACGTAATTGTATAACGGCCGTTGGCCGAGACCATTGGTTGATGTCCCATCGAGGACAAGTCGATAATTGCCAGGCGACGCTGCCCGAAGGCAATTCCGGCTTGCTCACTCAACCACACTCCGCTGTCGTCCGGCCCGCGGTGACTCAAGGTTTGCGTCATTGCAGACGCCCGCCTTTTCAGATCTTGCAGGGAGCAACCACTGCGCTCCCAAATACCGGAAATTCCGCACATGCTTGAAAAGGGCTCCCTGATGAGCGGACGTCAACGCACGGCATCCAAAGTCAGACCTTAGCAGTCTAGTATTTTGAACCGGTCCGGGCTCGACCCTTTCGGATTACCCATTCTCGATCACAGGAAAAGCCCAGACCAGCAGATCGCAAAAGTGGGGAAAACGCTAAGCCGGGAAGGCATGGAGAGCTCTGGATCCGCCGAGCGAGGGAACTGGTTCTCCGCCTGGACGGATCTGTGTCGACCAGGCGGCTGAGTTCGTGTCCAGCGTCGGCATTTTCAAAGTTCCTAAGACGTGAAGCGCGGTTGAGCAGTTCGGCGAGTTCACTAGAGGGGTTGCAGTCACGTGTCACCATCCCGATGAAGCTGAACGACGTCCTCTTCGCTCACGGCAAGATGCGGTCCGAATCCCTACACAGGCCAGGCATAGAGCCAGACGAGATATTTGGCGCTCGGCGCCGCCAAAAACGGCGTTGGCATGGGTGGCCCTGGCAGATCTTCACACACCCTCGCCTCTCTAACCGTGATGCGGAAGCCCGCTTTTGAAAGCGCCGTCCACAGTTCCGCAACCTGGTCTTGCACAGCAGGAGTGCCGTGCAATTCGCACGCAAGATATTTGACCAATCCTATTTTGCCTGTGGCACACAGATCTTTGAGCACGCCAAATTCGCTGCCCTCAATGTCGACCTTGAGATAATCCACCGGCTCGGTAATCAGGTCACTTAAACGCACCGCGTCCACCACCACCCCTGCCCCATCCCCGACATGACCGCCCAGGGATCCCTCAGGTACAAACGATACCTTGCCAGCGGCATCGCTGACGGCGGCGCGAACCACCGTGACCGAGGTGAGGCCCAGTGCGAGCACATTCTCTTCCAGAAGGTCGGCGGTTTGCGGGTCGGCCTCAAAGACGGTGATGCGGGCACGCGGATAGCGCTGCTTGAACCAGATCACACTCATGCCAATGTTCCCCCCGCAATCAAGGATCACGGGCGCGTCGCCTAATCCGTCGACCTCATAGCCACCGTCCAGAAAAATCTCACGATAGAGCGACAGCATCACCCGGGCGTCCATATAGCGCACCGGCCCGAAGGGAAAGCGAAACGCGCCGGGGACGCGGCGAGGCTTGCGCTCGCCCAACCAGAAGAGGCGCAGGCAGGTCCACGAGCGTGTTCGTCTGATGACATGGACCATACCACGCGCCTGCCTGACTAGGTCTGCCAGGCTAAGGCTTTTGGGCCGGGAGCTAGCCGCTTGTACACTCATGGAAGTTCTTCCTTGCTCGCGAAGGACCCAAACATCGTCACGCTCATCTGCGGCCTATGCGGGTTTTGGCCGCACGCGGCCCCAGGGCAGCCGGCTGCACAATATGGCCCAGAGCTCGCTGACCTCTGGCACGCGCAAGGCCAGCAGCAGCGCAGCATAGATCACCAAGCCCGCGGCAGTCAGCGAGGCGATCTGTACCAGCAGCGGCAGCGCGGCCACCTGGGGCAGCATCACCAGCAGCGAGCATGTCAGCCACAGGAACGTCGCCGCCACCGCGGATTTGCCTAGCGAAAGGCCAAGCTGCGGAAGCCGCAGCCCTTGCAGCCGCTTGTTAAGAATGAGCAGCAGCGTCAGCGCGCCGATGAGATAAGTCAGCGTGGTAGAGAACGCTATACCTGCCACGCCCCAGATTTGCATCAGCAGATAGTCAAGGACGGCGTTGAGCACCAGCGAAAGCACGGCAACGTTGCGCAGCGTGCGATTATCTTGCAGGGCGTTGTAGGTCCGTCCGTTGATAAAGCCGTAGGTCACGATAAACATATTCGGCGCGAGAAACATCACGGCGGACGCCACCACATCCGTGGCCTGCGCGTTGAAATTGCCATGGTGATAGAAAATCTCCACCACCGGGCGCGACAACGAACTCAGCAGCGCGCCAGCGGGCATCAGGATGATTGCGGAAAAAATGACCACCTGGCGGAAGGTGGTGGTTAGGAGTGTGAATTCGCGGCGGGCCACTTGCAGCGCGAAGATCGGCAAAAGCACCGTGGAGAGCGCCGTATAAAAGATCCCCGAGGGCGTCTCCACCAGCCTGATCGCGTAACTAAGCGAGGCAATGCTGCCGGGCGGCAAGAGCGAAGCCATAAACTGATCGACCAGATTATTGCCGTTGACCAGCAGCGCCCCGATCAGCATGGGCGCGGAAAGCGCGGCAATGCGCTGAATGCCCGGATGCCGCCAGGAACACGCAAAATGAAAGCGCAGCCCCATGCGCAGATAGGCAACGACGAGCAGCAAGAAATTCAGCGAATAACCCACAATCGTGGCCAAGCCCAGGGCATAGATGCCCCAGGAACGCGCAAACAGCAGAAACGCTATGGTGCTCAGCGTGATCGTGACGGGAGCCAGAGATGGCACAGCAAACCGCCCATAGGCATTCAGAACGGAGCCAATGAGCGTCACCAGCACTTGCAGCAAGAGCACGGGCATCAGCAAGCGCACGAGGATGACCGCCATCGTCTGCGTCGGGGCATCCATCTGCCGGGCGAAGACCGTCACCACCAGCGGCGCGCCCGCGGCCAGCGCCACCGTCACCACCAGCGTAATCAGCGTGCCCAGCGTCATCGCTGCCGAGAGCAGGCGAATGGACTCCGCCTCGCCTTTGTTTTCGCGGTAGTCCACAAAGACCGGAATCAATGCCGCGCCTACCGCCGCGGTCAAGATGCCAGAAATGGTTGTGGGCACGATCAGCGCCACCGTATAGGCGTCCATGATTGGGCCAGCGCCAAAGGCCGAAGCCGTCAGCACCTGGCTGACGATGCTAAGCAGCCGGGCGGCGACGGTGACATAGAAGACCACCGAGATGGCGCGGCCAACGTGAATCACGGTCCCCCGGCTTTTGAGCGCGCCATCGCGCGGGGGAGCCGTTTCCTCAAGGTTTGTGAATGTACTCATGCTCAATTTGTCTCATAAAGCTTCTGTGCTGCAATGGCCTCGCGTGCGAGCGAGGTCACGTTGAAGCGTGGATCGGCGCCCTTCGGCAGATGCTCCGTTTTGGCCACAACACGGCGCTAACAGCAGATACGCTTCCGATATCAGCTTGCGGGCGCCGTCAAAGTTACCCTCGCCCACCAGAGAACTGATATTGGGCAGAAACGAATTGCCCAGAGGCTGGCCGGTCAACGTACCGATAGCCATGACCGCTGATGCAATCGAGAAGAGCGCAAAGGCCGAGTTCGGAAACTTCGCTGCCACGCCCCATTGACCAGCCTGCGCGCGCAAGGCGAAAAACCCGCTGAGCATCGCAAAGGGCGGCGACTGCTTCAATTGCATGCGGGCCAACTGGCTGCCGAATCCGCGATCTCCGCGCGCGCCTCCTGCGTGCGGCTTCCTCCAGCAAGCTTTTGTACCTCCTGCATAGTGAAGCGAAAGAATAGAGTGCCCGCGAACGCGCTGACGATCGCATCTTCCAAGGTCAAGCCTGATACCGCGGGATTCCCACATGGGCTTTGTTGCGTAATGGATCCGATCACCGACATTGAAGAAGCGGCGATAAATCAGCCGCGTAAATATGGGCCGTAGCAATTTGCTCGACGCACGTCATTTCTTCCCCCGCGAAGTCATAAGGCTCGTAGCCGATCAAAAGCGAGCATAGCCAAATGCATATCAGGTGTTCAGCACTCCAGAAGCCGTTTTGGCGGATTAAGAAGCCGTTTTGGCGGATAATAGGGGTTACCTACGAGGTGCGGTCTCTTGCGGGAGCAGCAGACGGGTGCGGCGACCGCTGATTGTCTGCCGCAAGCACGGGATTTCGAGCCCGACGTTCTACAAGTGGAAGGCCAAGTAAGGCGGGCTGGCGGTTTCCGACGCTAAGCGGCTGAAGGCGCTTGATGACGCAGGCGCGGCTCTTTCGGGTCCGGCCACACGGCGTGATGCTCCCGGTGCGCACGTGTTCCCTCGCATTCTGCACATCACCATACAATCCATCATGCATTCCTCGACCTAGTGACCTGGTGGTAGTTCTTATTTTCCTTCGATTGGATCAGTCCAAAATTGTATCGGGATTTGAATGAGCTATTGTCACAAGGGCCAAGAATTCATGCGGCAGGAGGCTGATCAGATTTCACGATAGAGCGCTGCTGTAATCTTGCTCAGGCTACAAGTCGAACAGACAAAAGGGATAGCAGTGACAATATCGATACCCCTTATCCTCGCGCTGGCTGGCAGCGTCGCGAACATCTCTGATGGATCGACATCCCTCGATGCGAAGATAGCGGGCGCAGGTGGTTCGTGCTACCTGCGGGCCCAGAGCCTGTCAGACGATACTCACAGCTCTGCTGGTGCCCACAGCAATACGGCAGACAATACGAGCGCCGCATCGCAGCCTGTAGATAGAACTAGAACAGCTGCTCCGTCGATTGCGTCGTTTTCGGCTGAGTCGCAAACACTTCTTATTGGTGGCGACGTCTACCAAATTGAGACAGCGGCTAAGAGCTATAGTATAGCCAGCCCCGACCCGCAGACTCTGCGGTTCGAGGTACACAGGGGCGATAATTGGGCAGCAGGGGGTGATGGTTCTGGGGTCGATCGCTCTGAAATTCAAAATGACTCGACGGGCGTCGCGACCAGCTGGGGTGCTGTGATCCCGGCCGGTACCCCGATTGGCTTGGACTACCAGTTCATGGTGGAGGCCAACTCCAACGGGACCTTCGTCAACACGCAGAACCATTCGAACGGCTTTTTTGTCGTCGGGCAGATGCACAATGACGACATTGCGAGCGGCGTACCGACCTCACCGCCGTTCGCCGTCCAGATGGACGGCGAACGTCTGCAAATTGTTGCCCGCTATGTTCTGCCCGGTGGCAATCCCCGCAATTCCTCATCCGCTCTCCATATGCTCACGCTCTGGACCGACCCGAATCCGATTCAGACAGGCGTCTACAACGACATTCGCGTTCGAGCGAATTTTTCTAACAGTGGCAACGGGTACCTGAATGTCTGGATCAACGGCAAGCAGGTTGCGAATTATCAGGGTGCTTTGGGCTTTGGGCAGGGCACCTATTGGGAATATGGCATCTATCGCTCGAGAGCGGCCGAGACGAGTGCCGTCCGTTACCGCACTTTGATGTTAACAATCGACTCGTCGACGCCCGTCTCGTCACGACGACCCTGACTGACGGGTGTGCAGCTTCGCTGGCAACACGACCACGCTAGCGCGCGCTAGATCCGATCACGCTAGAACAACAATGACCTGCCACTGAACTTTCATCAACTGGCGCGGGTGCAGCAACGGACGATCGGCGGAGTGGAACGTTGATTGCGCGGACGGCACGAAACCGTCGATGTCGTCGCAAATGCTTTAGTACGCGAGACGCGGAGGCGATGGTCGCGGCTCTCAATCGCCCGATAACCCCTTGGACAAATCCATTTGGAGGCGGCCGAAAGAATTCTCGACATCGTCACGGGCCAACATGTGCAGCCGTCCCGCGAATGCAGGACACCGTTTGCGTTGCAGGCTTTGGCTATCTAAGACTTTCGACTTCGCTCTTATTTGCGAACGCGGGCGTAACGGTTACTGGGTTTGATCTCAACGAGAACAAAAGCAAATGAGATTAACAGCTGCCACTGCCCGTTTGAAGAAAAAGGCATTGCGGAATTGCTGACTGCAGCCTTGAAGACTGGACGTTTCAAGGCTCAGACGGGCCTGCGCCCAGAGGACGTTTTCGCTATGGCCGTACCGACTCCGCACGAAAACAAAAATGCGATTTGTCCTTTGTTCTTTCGGCCGCGAATAGCCTGCTTCCCTCATCATCGACTCTACGATCAAGCCGAAGACCTGTGAAAACATCTTAGTACTTCCAATCCTCCAATCGAAACATCTGAAAATCGACGTCGCGCATTGCCCGGAGCGCGCCATTCCGGCAATACCTTGCATGAAATCGTGCACAACGATCGCATCGTCGGCGCCACGTCGCCGGAAGCTGCACAGAGAGCGGAACTCCTCTATTCGACGTTCACCAAGGGTGACTCACAAGACAACCCCGTGACCGCGGAGTGCGCCTAAGCTCTGGAAAACTCTTTCCGCGAGGTCAACATCGCTCTCGCCAACGAATTTTCCCTAATCGCCGGCAAGTTCAGGTTCGACATCTCGGGTGCAATCGAGCTCACGAACTAACATCCGCGCGTCAACTTTCGCAACCGGGAATCGCCGTCGCTGGTTCGAGAGGCGAGCGCAAGGCATACAGGGTGCGCGAAGCGAACAGCCACTTCTGAGGCGGTTAATCTTTCGATCACCAGCATTTCCTGAACGAAATAACGATAAGGGCGTCTGAACCATTCTCCCGTGGCCGCTGCGGCGTGCGGCACAGAGTCGTTTGCGACAATCGGCGCGAACGATGCCTTCCACTTCGCGAACGATGTCGCTCAAAGCGCGGCGGGGGCCGCGCCATTAACCGCCGCTTTGCGGTCGCGGCGTTGAAGCAGGACCTAGTTCTGGACGTCGACGCTGGTTTCGATGAGCACCATCTTGCCTTCTTTTTGCAAGTGCCGATCCACGGCACCGCTTTTGCCGCATAAAATGCCATAATGCCGGCGGTCACTCTTGAGTTTGACTGCAAGATCGACGCCTTTATTGGGGGATAACATGCCGATCGGCGCCCGAAGACGTTTTCACCCGTCTCCAACTCCATCCGCAAAAACGCGTCGTGTTTTTCTCAGGATCGGATCCTAATCATCAGGACTTGAAGCCCGGTACCCGAGCGTATTCTTTCATCCGCCCTGAGCTTTCTTTTCTGAGTTAGCTATTCCGGTTGTGGCGAAGGGACACCTGAGACTTTTTTAATCATCGGCAAAGCGATCTGCGCGCGAATGCCCGGTTCGAAGCTCGCCACGGCAGCAGTCACACCCTCCGCGCGGGGAAAAGACCTACGTCTTGGCTGAACGTGAAGCTCTTGTCCGCGAGTGGTAGCGAACCAGCCTGACCTTGCTAGGAGCCTCGCGCCTGAGCCGAAACAACATGACCGCAATCGTTGCGGTCCCCCCGGCTAAGCGCCAAAACGAAAGAGGTGCCCGTAATTGTCACGAAGTTCGGACAGATATCGCCGAATCGCTACTCCAAATCGGTATGAGACCGATTCTGAATCCGAAAAAGCACCCGGCTGTTCGTGATAAACGCAGCATATATCAGCCGTTGCGCCGGGCGGGATATCGACGATCACTCGAAGACATCCATCCATGCATTCGTGCGCAACGATCTCTTGGTTGACTGTAACATTTTTCAAGGAGACGACCTGCGATTCTTGCTTCACAACTCGGATCCGTCGCGGAATCGCCTCCACGTTTTCGATGCGAAGTTGTTCAGCAAACATCTTTACGGTGATGGTTCCACCGTCCGGTCTAATGCTGTAGCTGCGGCAAACGGCGCTCCCGAGAGCGCGCCAACAGAGTTTCCATCGCAAGGATGCCAGGCGTTGGAGGAACTTCGCCAGTTCGCTACCGTGGTTTCGGAAAATATCGTGATGCCCGGCAATGAAGCACGGCTTGCCCAGGATTCCGTCAAATGCGAAGTTTTCTATGCCGTGGTCGATGTACCGCCGAGTATAAATCGAGAATCCGCCATACCGGACGATGGCGACACTCCACAGATCTGCGAGTGTCGTTTCGTTCGATGCATCATCGGCTGGTGCGACTTCCGTGTTTACTGCCGCTAAGAAGCCATTTCGCTTGAGAGCGGACGCGGCCTCGGGTGAGAATGCCCCTTGCGGGAAAACCATCACGTTTTCATAATCCAGTGCGGACTTATTGAGAAGGGATTGCATCCGACTCCTGGCGATCTTCAGCTTTCTGTCGAGCAGGTCGGCCAAACGGGCTGCAAATTCGCCGCGGGTGTGATCACAGCCGTGCACACAGACAGAAAGTTTTCCGCTATTTTGCCGAAAGGTGGCAACGGTGTCGCGATTTGTTCGTTGCCAGTTCCACGGAATGAAGGCGATAGTCGTCGCGAACATCTGCTTGTCGGCCAATTGCAATAGTTCGCCAAAATCGAGAAAGCCATACCGTGGCCACAGAGGTGGATCGTCGATGATCAGGCACGCGTTTGTTTCGGGGGTGGTCCAGCAGACGTCGCGGAACGACCACTTCAGATACATCACGACTGGGACCGCACCGGCAAAACGCTTCTTCACATCGTAAGAGGTCGCAGTGCGTTCGCGAATGTCCACCATCGCCAGTGACGCATCGGCAAAAAAGCGCACGCCGGAACAAGCAAATCCGGCGAACAGGTGCCCCTCGTGTGCCCCAAGGATGCTCTGCAATTCGCCATCATCCCGGATGACCAGCGCCGCATCCGCGGCGCCTGGCTCGAGTTGGATCCGCAGGGCCGACATTGGGCCGCACATGTCTGGAAAAGCATCAGTCACGGACACGGTTATCGGCCGCGCATCAATGCCGAGGATGTCCGCCTCCGAGTCTCCAGTGATCTGGCGCAGCAGAGCCCTGCAGCGATCCGCAGGTTGAAATCCATAGACGAACACGGAAGTGGCTGCCGCCAACCAGGCCGGAAAAGTTCCGGCCTTGCAGGGCCGCAGGGTTTCGGCGAGACAGGGCGCGGAAGTCAGGACGGAGAACCGCGGATGAGTTGCCATCAGCGAGGCTACATTACCCTCGTTCGCTTCGCTGACTGTCAGCGCCGTCCAGGGAATTCCGAAAAACTCGAGGATTCTCCCAGGTTGCAATCGTCGGGTAATGGAGTGCCGCTGCGAAGCAGGAGCGCAATCGAAGAGCCCGTGTCCATGGCGTCGACGTTCCCTCCTCAGGTTGTCGGGCAAGGCCTCCGGGCATCCTGCGGATCGTCCGCGACCTCGAGATTGTGCTCCTCCTTGAGGTCCTATACGAAAGGTCGCCGGGTTTCAACTGACGGACGTAGGCGCAATGGATTTGTCGGACAACATATCTGCGGTAGGTGATGCGACCGGCGCGGTCCTTATCATCGTTGAAAACCTGCCGGTGCCGGCCGATCGCCGGGTTTGGCAGGAGGCCACAGCGCTGCACCAGGCTGGTTACACCGTTTCGGTCATTTGTCCGAAAGGGAAGGGATATGACAAGGCATACGAGCAGATCGACGGCGTGCATATCTACCGCCATCGACGGGGTGTGGAAGGCTCGAGCGCCGTAACTTATCTTTTCGAATATGCCGTCGCTCTCTTTTGGGAGTTCGTTCTCTCGTTGAAGGTGGCGTATCGCCATGGATTCGATGTTCTTCATGCGTGCAATCCGCCGGACCTTATCTTTTTGATCGGAATTTTTTACAAGTTCTTTTTTGGCAAGAAATTTCTATTTGATCAGCATGATCCCGCGCCCGAGCTTTATGAGGTCAAGTTCGGCCGCCAGGATTTCTTTTACAGTCTCCTGCTCCTGCTTGAACGCTGGACGTTTCGATCGGCCGACGGTGGCCTCGCGACAAACCTTACGCTGAAGCAGCAAGCCGTGAAGCGAGGCGGAATGCCCCCAGACAGGGTCTGGATCGTCAGAAGCGTCCCCGATCTTGGGCGCTTCACGCAGGCAAAGCCCGAGCTGTCGGTCAGACGGACCTTTCGATATCTCGTGGGCTATGTGGGAATGATTGCCGAGCAGGATGGTGTAGACCTCCTGGTCAAGGCGATGGAACACATCGTTAAGCACCTTCATCGAACAGATATCGCCTGCCTGATTATCGGCGACGGGCCGGAGGCAGGTCGGCTTAGGACTCTCACGGGCGAACTCGGGATCACCGACAATGTCGAATTTGCCGGATACATTTCGGGCGATCCGCTTCCCGCCATGCTGGCGGCTTGCGATATCGGCGTCGTTCCGGATCCGCCCAATGCCTGCAACGTCGTTATGTCGATGATCAAGGTCTTTGAATACATGGCCATCGGGCTGCCGTTCGTCCTGTTCGACTTGCCGCAAGCGAGGCGTGATGCAGGCGACGCCGCCGTGGTGGTGGGGAAACCGACGGCGCAGGCCCTTGGCGAAGGAATCGTGGCGCTGCTTGAGGACGAGGCCGGGCGAGAGCGTATGCGGAACTACGGCAGGGAGCGCGCCTACGGCGAATTCCAATGGGAGATCGAAAAGCGCTCGCTTCTCGCCGCCTATGCGACGTTGGTGCCGAGGCGCGCGCGGAATGCAGGGTCAGCGGCTGATACGGATGCTCGCTGAGAGCGGAAGCAACCATGCAGTGGAGCGCGTGAACTGCTGCCACTGATCGCGAGGTCGCCGGGAGCGTGCCAAAAACCAGCCCCTTGGAGCGCGAACGTAATGTCCAGATCTTGGCTCCCGGCCGCGGCGAGACCGCTCTGCACGGTTGCGCGTCAGCAGCCAGACCTCGCGTGTCAATCGTTGTGACCTCGTGCGCGTCTGGGAAGAACGCGTTTAATGGAAATTGCGGATTCGAAGGCTCGGGTGCCGATCCGTACTTGGTCGATCGAAATACGTCGGAGCATTCCCTTTTTCATCCAATTCAATTGAGCTCAAAGCTCGCGCTGACCGCCTACCGATTTTGGAAACCGCGCGAGTGAGCACGAAGGGTGGCGGAGCTATGTAATCATGTCCTCACGGCGGGGTGAATTACCCCAGGGACCGCGCCATTCTTGTCGTTAAACTGAGAGGCATGGTTGTCGATGGCGCACTGGATCGCTTGTTGCCAGAGGTAATTCGACGTGATCAAGAACGACATTGGTTCGCATGTCTCCAGAATGACTGGTGCCTCCTTCCATGCATTCAGTGCATCTGCGATGCTCCCGGCACACAAGTCCCGCATGTGATTTCCATCCCGATGTTTCGTAATCGCCCGAACAGTCAACTCTCCATCCGATCTTCGTCTGAATGGCGTAGCTGAATGCAATCATGACCCTACGCATAGCGTACCGGGCTGATTGAGTACCCATTTGTGGGTAATCGGCAAAACGCCAATCATGCTAAAAAGTGGCCCAGGAGCTTCTCGCCGGCGAGACGCTCCATGCCTGTCGAAGCGCCACGATGTCCGCCGAAGCCGAACGACTGCTGAGGAATGCGAGCCGCGACCGTGGAGAGAACGGAGTTGCAGCTGCTGCTTGCCACGACAATTGGTTGGAGTACTGCATAATGCAAAATCGTGATGGTTGTCGTCTTTCTGCCGGCCCTCGGCGCCTGGGATCACATTGCATCAGCGAACCTGCAGATCAATTCGCTCGCCGCAATTGCCAAGACGGACGATTTTGTGCGCGAAGCAACGAACAAGGTCGGTCTTCAGCGCCTTTTTCTGACCTCGACCGGATGGCAGTCGAACGGCCGCACGCTGATCCCATTCTTGCGCGAAGCGGCAGGCTAGGCAGGTCCCAGTTCGTCAGACCCGCCGCAAGGATAGCAGCCTGATTTCGATGCTGCGGCGCGTGGACCGATCCCGGCGCAATTTGATGGCAAAAAGACATGTTGGGGTCTACCCCGCAGCCCGCGGCTGCGTCGCCAGGCCTCGCCTTGTCAAGGCCACAGCCCGCGCAAGCACGGGGGGGTATTCCGACCTGTGTACCCCGAAAGAGCGCAGATCGTAACCCGTGTTCTTCCGCAGCGCGCACACTCGATCGGCTATCTTGAATCAACGCACGCGAATAAGGAGCCAACATGGCGAATACCCGTGACCGTCAGGACGTGAAAGCTCAGATCGCGACCGGAGGCCCGTCGCTCGCGGTCATCGGTTGCGGCTACTGGGGCTCGAAACATATCCGCGTCAGCTGCGATATACGCGGTGCAAGGTTGTCGATGGCCGTGGATCCGCGTCTCGACAGGTTGGAATACATCCGTTCACAATATCCTTCTGTCGCTGTTTCGCGTGATATCAGCGCGGTACTGAATAACCCTTCTATAGACGGTGTCATTATCGCCACCCCTGTGGAGACGCACTTTGAATTGGCGCGAGCGGTGCTCCAGGCCGGAAAGCACGCGCTCGTCGAGAAGCCGATGGCCATGACGAGCGCGCAATGCCGCGAGTTGAATGCGATCGCCGAACAGCGCAAGAGCGTGCTGATGGTCGGACATACATTCGAGTATCATCCGGCGGTCGGTGTCATGCGCCAGATGATCAAGAGCGGCTCTCTCGGCGAGCTTTACTACATTGATTCGCGGCGTCTTAATCTCGGTCTCTACCGACAGGACGCCAATGTCCTTTGGGATTTGGCGCCGCACGACCTCTCGATCATCTTCTCCTTGCTGGAGGAGGTACCGCAAACCATCGGGGCCTGGGGGTGCGCGCACGTTCTGCCCAATGTCGAGGACGTTGTTTACGCCAAGATGGGCTTTAAGAGCGGCCCGACCGCCCACGTGCACGTTTCCTGGTTGGACCCGGTCAAGGTGCGCCAGATCACGATCGTCGGAAGCGATGCGATGCTGGTGTTCGACGACGTGCAGCCGTCCGAAAAGGTGCGCGTTTACCAGAAGCGATTCAGGCCGCAGATCAACGGCGACTCCTACGCCGACTTCCAGTCGGCCTACCATCATGGCGACGTGCATATCCCCGCGATATCCAGCAGCGAACCGCTCAAGCTCGAGATACTCGACTTTGTCAATGCGATCGTGACCGGGGAACGGCCGCGCGCGGACGGACTGCACGGGCTGCGCGTTGTCGAAGCGCTCGAGGCGGCATCGGCGTGTCTACGGCTGAAGCACAAGCACCGTAGCAATGGCAAGGATGAACGGATTTTTCGGCGGCGGAACATGCCGGCGGGAGGTCCCGAAATTGCCGTCGCATGAAGACACGCGACGGAAGGCGACCCCGCGGGAGTTTGGCAAGCGGGCGCTCGACGTCGCGATCAGCGTTCTCGGGATCGTGTTGCTGGCCCTCGTCTTCGTGGTGGTGTGGATAGCAATCCATCTCGACAGTCCCGGACCAGCGGTGTTTCGCCAACGTCGCATCGGGCGAGACGAGAAGCCGTTCAACTGCTTCAAATTCCGGACACTCCACTACAACGCCGACGAAAGCATCCATCGTGAGGCAATCCGGAGGGCTTGGGCAAAGGAGCCCCTTTCGAACGACCCCGCCGCCCCGTACAAGCTGACAGACGATCCTCGCGTGACGCGCGTGGGACGGTGGCTGCGGAGAACCAGCCTCGACGAGCTGCCTCAGTTCCTCAATGTGTTGCGCGGCGAAATGAGCATCGTCGGTCCACGGCCGGCGATTCCTTATGAGCTCGAACACTTCCGCGACTGGCACCATAAGCGTCACGTTGTGAAGCCCGGAATAACCGGAATTTGCCAGGTGCGCGGTCGGGGTCGTGTCAGCCCCGAGGTGATGCTCGAGATGGACGTCGACTATGCAATGAACTGGACCTTATGGACCGATCTGAAGTTGATTGCCTTGACATTTCCCGCGGTGCTGCGGGGGCACGGTGCTCGATGACGTTCTCTAGAAACAAGCTGGATTCTAGTGAGGTTCGAAAAATGCACGTTCCGTTTGTCGATCTCAAAGCGCAATACGAGACGCTAAAAGATGAAGTGGCCGAAGCAATTCGAGGCGTTCTCGACTCCGCGCAGTACGTAGGCGGCGAGGCGCTTGCCTCGTTCGAAAGAAATTTCGCCGCGTATTGCCAGGTGCGCTATGCGCGCGGTGTGGCGAACGGTACGGACGCGCTTCATCTGGCACTGCGGGCCTTGGGTATTGGTCATGGCGACGAGGTGATTACAACCGCCCATACCTTCATCGCCACTGCAGCCGCCATCGTTGCGACGGGAGCGCGGCCTGTGTTCGTCGATATCGATCCGGACACCTACACGATCGATCCCAAGATGATCGAGCGCGCCGTCACGGATCGTACAAGAGCGATCATCGCAGTCCACCTCTTCGGGCAGCCGGCTGACATGGCTCCAATCACGGACATCGCACGGCGGCGCGCGCTCTATGTGGTAGAAGACGCCGCCCAGGCGCATGGGGCGGAATATCATGGGGTCCGAACCGGGGCGCTCGGCGATGTCGCGTGTTTCTCGTTTTATCCAGCGAAGAATCTCGGCGCTTATGGCGACGGCGGAGCGGTCACCACCAACAATGCGGCGATCGCCGAGCGGATCGAACGACTGCGTGACCATGGTCGAACCACCCACTATAGCCATGCCGAGGTCGGGTTTAACAGTCGGCTAGACGCGCTCCAGGCGGCAGTCTTGCAGGTCAAGCTCCGGCGTCTGGATGAATGGAACACGAATCGGCGGCGCGCTGCAGACTGGTACGCCACTGAGTTGGGGCAGTCGGGAATCAAGACGCCGTTCGTTCGAAAGGGGTCGACGCACGTCTACCATTTGTATGTGATTACCACGAACGAGCGTGACGCAATGCGGATCAAGCTCGACCAGGCCGGCGTGGCGACTGGGATCCACTATCCGTTGCCGCTCCATCTACAGCCTGCCTTCGCCCATCTCGGCTACAGGCATGGCGACTTGCCGTGCTGCGAAGCAATGGCCGCGCGATCATTGTCCCTCCCCATGTTCCCCGAACTCACGCGCGATCAGGTGCGCCATATCGGCGCGATTGTAGGCAACGCGGCTGAACGCGACGGTCACAAGACACTGTGGCGGAAGTCAACGTATGCGCCCGCCGCGCTGCGCGCCGATGAGGGGAAAGAGTTGCGATGAATCGAATCAGTGCATGGACGGTGGTTGAGACCGAAGCGATCGGTGCTGCCGTGAAGATCGCCGAGTTCGCTGTAGTGCGGCCTAACGTTACAATTGGCAACGGGGTAGTCATTCACCCGCATGTCGTGATTGAGAGCGGCGCAAGAATTGGGGACAACGTCGAAATCTTTCCGGGAGCCTATATCGGCAAGGCGCCCAAGGGGGCAGGCGCGTTGTCGCGCGCGCCACATTTCGAGGCGTGGGTCGATATCGGCGCCAACTGTTCTATCGGACCGCACGCGGTAATTTTCTACGACGTCTCGGTCGGCGCAGGAACCCTGATCGGTGACGGCGCCTCGATCCGTGAACAATCGCGGATCGGCTCGAAGACCGTCGTCGGACGTTACGTCACGGTCAATTACAACACGCAAATCGGCGATCGCGTCCGGGTACAGGATCACACCTGGCTGGCGGGCAATATGACGATCGAAGACGACGTATTCATCTCGGGCTGCGTCGGCACGTCGAACGACAATGCGATCGGTCGCAACGGCTACGACGGTTCGCCCATGCTCGGGCCCCATATCGCGCGCGGCGCGGCGATCGGCCTGGGAGCCAACCTACTGCCAGGTGTCAAAATCGGCGTTGGCGCCGTCGTCGGCGCCGGCGCCGTGGTGACGAAGGACGTGCCCGACGGCGCGCTCGTGATGGGCGTCCCAGCGCGGATCCGACGACGGCTCAAAGGGACTGACGGCGCAGACGAGTAACTCGCTGGTAGTTCGTGCCAAGATTCGAGGGAATACTAATCGTGAGGATTCTCTGTGTCACCAACATGTACCCGAGTCCGCAGAGACCGGGCTCCGGAGCCTTTGTGTTCCAGCAGGTCGAGCAACTGCGCCGGTTCGGCCACACGGTCGACGTCATCAATATTCTCGGATTCCAGTCCAAGATGAACTATCTGAAGTGCATTATAGATGTCATGCGAATGACGAGTGCGGTGGCATACGACATCGTTCATGCGCATTACGGTTATTCGGCGTATCCTGCGATGTTTCGGTCGCAGGCTCCGCTCGTCATCACGCTGCACGGGACCGACGTGCTTGGAAAAAGCATCTTTGAAAGGCTGTGCACCCGCGCTGTGTCGCATTTCGCCGATGCCGTCATAGTCGTTTCGGAGGGGATGCGGAGACGGATTCCGGGAATCGTGATTCCCTGCGGGGTCGACCTCGGCGTATTCAAGCCGTACGATCGCGACCAAGCGCGAGCGCGGCTGGGGTGGCCGAAAGACAAGCATATCGTTCTGTTTCCCTTTGATCCGACGCGGCCTGAGAAGAGATACGATCTGGCAAGAGCGTCGGTCGAGCGACTCGTGCAGGAGGGCGTCGACACGGAGCTGATGACGGTCGTCAATGTGCCAAACGGCGAAATGCCGTGGTGCTACAGCGCAGCCGACGCCCTGCTTCTCTGCTCGGATTATGAGGGGTCGCCGACCTCTATCAAGGAAGCTCTCGCGTGCAATCGTCCGGTCGTGTCGACGGAGGTCGGCGACGTTGGCGAGCTGTTAAACGGCATCGCGGGGACGCGGATCTGTCCGCAGGACGCCGGCACGATTGCCCGCAGCCTTCGAGAGACGTTTGAATGTTCGCGCAGCAGCGCGTTCCGGGGTCGGGCGGCAATGGCCAGATACGATCAGTCGCTCACAGTTGAAAAGATCGTCGGCGTATATGAGGACGTTCTCTCCAACTTCAGGGCAAAGGCGGAAGGCAGGCGTTTGCTGCGGAGTGGATGACGACAATGCAACGGCTGGACCTTCACCAACCAGCGTAGCCTCGAAGAAGCATATAGCGCAGACCAATGGAGGGTTAGCCGTGAAGAAGGTTCTCAAGGACAGCATCATCCACTTGGCTCATCGATCTGGACTAATGCCAACCTTCCGCAGGGTTTTTGCGGGCCGAGCAGCCATCCTGATGTTCCATGAAATTCAACAAGATCATCGCTCGGAATTGACGACCGGGACGTCAGCTGCCCTTTTCGAATACTCACTCAAGTGGCTACGGCAAGAAGGATGGGAGATCGTCAGTTTCGAAACATGTCTCAAGCGATTGGCCACGGATCCCGGGCCGTGCCGCTATGCGGTGCTTACCTTTGATGACGGCTACCGAGACAATGTCACGACCGCGCTTCCAATCCTCGAGCGAAACCAGGCCCCATTCATGATGTACGTCCCCACCGGCGCCCTAACACGAACGCTACAATCGTGGTGGCTGGGTTTGCGCGAAATGTTCCGCATTAGAGACGCGGTTACGATCGACGCAATGGGCATGCGGTTCCACTGTCCCGAGTTTCAAGAAAAGGTTTTGGGCCTATACAGGGTCATTGAGTGGGTTCACCAAGACTATCACCGGGCTGCAACACTCACCTCCACGTTCGAAAAAGCTGGCATATCGCTAACGGCCTTGAATGAGGCATATTTCCTGAATGAACGCGAGCTTCAAAAACTGGCGCGGCATCCTCTCGCGTCGATTGGCGGGCACACCGTTTCGCATGCGGCCCTGTCGGCCCTGGATGTTCCTTCCGCACGGGCCGAAATGGCGGACAACCGCCGCTATTTGGAGCAATTGCTGCAGCTTTCGGTTCGGCACTTCGCTTATCCTTACGGCGACTCCAAAGCATGCGGTCAGCGCGAAGAACATCTCGCGAAGGAAATTGGCTTTTCGACCGCAGTAACGACGCGAAGTGGGCAGGTATCCGACGGCAAATCAAATCATTTTGCACTTCCTCGTGTTGGGGTTGGGGGGCCTTTCGATTCGAGGACCAGGTTCGAGGTTCGCATGAGCGGCATCCAATCGGCGGCAGCGCACATGCTGCAAATGAGAAGCATTACATCGAGCGGGGTTGAGCGTTGAAATTCGTGCTGAACCGGTTCGTTGTAACGTGGACTGAATCAGTCCACGTGGGAGATCGCTGAGATGCGTATACTACACTTCACCGAATGCATAGGCCGGGGAGGAAAAGAACGGCAACTCGTCGAACTTTTGGGCGGGCTTTCCCCTCACCGCGACATAGAGTCATTCGTCGCGGTTACCTACGAGGAGGATGATCAATTCGAAATTGACAGTGAACATGCGCAATATATTCCGCTCATTCGGAAAGGCAGGGGGGATTTGCGCCTTTTCAAGAGCTTGTACGATCTAACCTCTAGTTTGAAAATTGATATCGTCCACTCCTGGGGCTCGATATGCTCTATTTATGCAGCTCCGGTTGCGAAATTGTGCGGCGCGGCTTTCGTCAATGGCTTTGTACGAGATGCGCCGTCGCATATGACGCCGTGGAATAAAAACTATCTGATGAGCAAGCTGACTATCCCATTTTCAGACGTTATCGTCGCCAATTCGCGAGCGGGCCTCGCTGCCTACCATATTCCCGAGCGCAAAGGTCTGTCGATCTACAATGGCTTTAATCCCGCGAGAGTCCTTAATTTAAGAGATGAGTCGGAGCTTCGTAGGATGGTCGGCATCACGACCCCCCACATTGTGGGGATGGTTGCTAACTTCAGGCCCGGAAAAGATTATGCAAGCTTTGTTGAAATGGCGTGCCGCATTTGTCGTCTTAGAGATGATGTAACTTTTCTGGCTGTCGGCACCGGTGAACTGTTGCCGCGGGTGCGCGATAGCGTTCTACCAGAACATTCGCCGCGCATAAAGTTTCTGGGGCAGCGAAAAGATATAGAAAGCATCGCAAACCTCTTCACTGTGGGAGTTCTTGCCACCAACAGCCGTCTACACGGGGAAGGCATCTCTAACGCAATCACCGAATGCATGGCATTGGGTAAGCCAATCGTAGCAACAAACGATGGGGGCACTCCTGAATTGGTCCTGGAGGGCCAGACGGGATTTCTTGTGCCGAGTAACGACGCGGCGGTCTTGACTG
This sequence comes from Bradyrhizobium sp. LLZ17, assembly GCF_041200145.1. Classification (NCBI taxonomy): domain Bacteria; kingdom Pseudomonadati; phylum Pseudomonadota; class Alphaproteobacteria; order Hyphomicrobiales; family Nitrobacteraceae; genus Bradyrhizobium; species Bradyrhizobium zaerense. The sequence continues at coordinate 7,168,055 of NZ_CP165734.1, read as the reverse complement.
ATCGTGTGCTCAGACTCCTCAATGACGGAGCGCTTGCTAGTCAGTTCGGTATCGCGGGGCGTCGTCGTGTTGAAACGGCCTTCTCCCTCGATGCGATGTGCAACGCATATCTCTGCCTCTATCGGAGGGTGGCGTATGGGACTGCGCGCTCGACATGGGAAGCAGCTATTGCTAGAGAAACGCCCGATGATTAATTTGGTGATATCGAAGATCCAAAGCTTGCGGTAGGAGCAACCTCTCATTTCGACGCAAGTGTCGTGCAAGTGTACGCAAGTGAGTTGAGAATAGAAGCGCATCGATCGATTCCAACCCAAGCGCAAGTGCGCTGCCAAATGGTGAGCGAGCGTGCCCGCCATAGCGCTCGCCAAATCGCTTCGATCGAGCCGATACCGCATCACAGTTTTCCAGATCGACAGTCGCGATCATGCTGCTGGTGTCCATCGCCTGACCTGCATCTGCACCGTTTCGTCGCGTCGTGGAGCGAAATACGTACGCACCGGCGAAGACCGGCGAAGCGGAAGCATGCCGAAATAGGACGGTCAACGTCGTGGCTCGGGCCGGGCGCGACCAACTCCGCGATTTGATGGGAACCTCTATGCCAAGGTTCAGATTGTGAGAACGGTCCGGGGCGCCGGTCGCTCCATGCAGACCATGGCATGCCGCAGCCGTTGAGAGATCGGCTCGCCTCCCCGTCGCGTGACAAACCTTTCCTAACAGGACGGCGCTACACGCTGGTCGTGGTCGAGTAGCTCAGCCATTTGGCTTTCGCCCTCACAGATCCGGGCAGGCGGCTTTCCCGCACCCGGCTCTTCCCGAGGGTAACCCGCGTCATATCCGCGCCTGCGCCCAAGTGCGAGTGATGCGTGGAACGGGCAGACGGAAGCGAGCCGTCAGGGTCTCGAACTCCGGCCAGCCCATGCGCCGGCTTTTCTGACTACGCCGTCTCAGACAGCGCCGCCAGGTCCGACGCACCTCCCGGTAGAAGCCGTTGAGCGCCGGATAGTTGTGCGGTCTGCCATAGTAGCCGTAGTGTCCACGCAGAACGGCGGTGAGCCATTCGTGTTGCATGGCCAGTGGCGCGTGCATGAACCGCCAGGCTTCCTGGCGCAACGCCGTCAGCTTACGCGTCAGGCGTTTCCCTTCCGTCTTGTGCTTCACGATAAACCGGCCGTCCCGGGTCCGCCCGCAGTAGTGGGTGAAGCCGAGGAAGGCGAAGGTCTCGGGTCGCCGCTCGCCGCGCCGCTGACGCGAGAGGGCCGCAAATCGACCGAACTCGATCAACCGCGTCTTGCCCTCATGAAGCATCAGGCCAAAGCTGGCCAGCCGCGCCTTGAGGGCCAAGAGCATCTCCTGCGCATCCACCTTGCTCTCGAAGCCCATGACGAAGTCGTCCGCATAGCGAACGGCCACAACGCGACCGCGTGCGCGGCGACGGCGCCATTGGTGGACCCAGAGATCGAGGATGTAGTGCAGAAAGATGTTGGCGAGGAGCGGACTGATGCCCGCCCCCTGCGGGGTACCCCTGTCCGTTTCTTGCTTCTCGCCGCTCTCAAGAATGCCGGCCCGCAGCCACAGCTCTATGAGCCGCAATATGCGAGGATCGGCGATCCTGTGCGCCACCATCCGCAGCAGCCACTCGTGGTCGACCGAGTCGAAGAAGTTGCGTATGTCGGCATCGAGCACCCAGTTGACGCGCTGGCTCATGATCGCCGTGTGCAAGGCGTCAAGCGCCATATGAGGATTCCGCCCCGGCCGGAAGCCGTAGGAGAACCCGAGGAAGTCGACCTCGTAGACGGAGCTCAGCACCTCGGCTACCGCGCTTTGGACAATCTTGTCCTCTAGCGCCGGCACACCGAGAGGCCGCTTACCGCCATCGGCTTTGGGGATGTAGACTCGTCGCACCGGCTGTGGCCGGTAGCGACCCGTGTGGACGCGTCCGCAGAGCTCCCGGAGGTTATCCGTGAGCCTCTCTTCGTACTTCGCCACCGTTATCCCGTCGACCCCCGCGCTGGCCTGCCGCTTTTGTCGTCGAAACGCCCGACGCAGAGCGTCCTCGTTGACGTGGTGCAGCAAGGCCGTGAACCGGGTTTGAGCAGCCTGCTTGGCTGCCGTGTTCACCCGTTCGAGGTTCGGCGGCAAGGCAACCCGGCTCTGTGTCCGGACCCTGGCCTTCTCGCGCGGGCTCCCCTCGGGCTGACCCCTTCCCTCCATGCGTCTCGTTTCCTTCGACGACTTCACAGGTACTATGGACCAGTCCGACTCCCGACCTCAGCTCGGACCGCGGCTCTGGCACTGCCTTGCCGCTGCCCCCCGTTGGAGACCAATCCAACGGACCCGGTCGGGCCTCTCATGTTCCGATGATTACCTTCCATGCGTGATCCGGCCATCGACCCCGACGGAGCGGCATCGTCTCGCATAACGACGATGCTCATGCTGCCTTCGTGTTTAGGGAACACACTCGGCCTCCGCGAACATCCACCTTTCGAGGCTCATTCCCGCACCCCGCATGGCTCCTGTCTACACTTCGAACCCCGCGTTGCCGCGACGCCCGCAAGACTCGGTCCCGGTCTGCCTGCTTCGGCTTTGGCCGGATGGGACTTGCACCCACAAGCATTCATCAGCTTGGCATGACGTACTCCCCGGTAGTGGTGTAGCTCGGTAGAGCAAAGCCGCCCGGACGCGCGCCTCCAAATAGCGCCGTAGCGGGCGGGCGGCTTTGCGGTGGTCACCGGCAGTTCTCCGGTAGGATCGGGTTGCGACACGCCAACGCAACCGAGGAACCACCGATGACCGATGATATGATGGACCTGCGCACGCTCGTGGAGAAGACCCCTGACGCCGATCTGTTGCGCGAGATGATCGGCTTTGCCGCCCAAAGGCTGATGGAGCTGGAAGTCGAAGGCCAGACCGGGGCAGCCTACGGCGAGAAGAGCCCCGAGCGTCTGGCCCAGCGCAACGGCTACCGCGACCGGACCTGGGAGACCCGTGCCGGCGCGGTCGAACTACGCATTCCCAAGCTGCGCAAGGGCTCCTACTTCCCGGGCTTTTTGGAGCCGCGCCGGATGGCCGAGAAGGCGCTCACGGCCGTGGTGCAGGAAGCCTACGTGCAGGGCGTCTCGACCCGCTCGGTGGACGATCTGGTGCAGGCGATGGGCATGACCGGCATCTCCAAGAGCCAGGTCAGCCGGCTGTGCGGCGAGATCGACGACAAGGTGAAGGCGTTCCTCGCCCGTCCGATCGAGGGCGACTGGCCGTATCTGTGGATCGACGCCACCTACGTGAAGGTGCGCCAGGATGGCCGCATCGTCTCGGTCGCGGTGATTGTTGCGGTCGGCGTCAACAGTGACGGCCGGCGCGAGGTTCTGGGCATGGATATTGGCCCCTCCGAGGCCGAGACGTTCTGGACGGCGTTCTTGCGCAAGCTCGCCCGCCGCGGCCTGCGCGGCGTCAAGCTGGTCGTCTCCGATGCCCACGAAGGCATCAAGGCCACCGTCGCCAAGGTGCTCAACGCCAGCTGGCAGCGCTGCCGCGTCCACTTCATGCGCAACGCGTTGGCGCATGCCGGTAAGAGCGGCCGGCGCGTCGTCTCTGCCTTCATTGCCACAGCATTCGCACAGGACGATGCCGAGCCCGCGCGAACCCAGTGGCGCAAGGTCGCCGACCAGCTCCGGCCAAAGCTGCCGAAGCTTGCCGGCTTCCTGGACGAAGCCGAGACCGACGTGCTGGCCTACATGACGTTCCCGCCGCAGCACCGGACCAAGCTGCACTCGACCAACCCGATCGAGCGCCTCAACGGCGAGATCAAGCGGCGCACCGAGGTGGTCGGCATCTTCCCAACGAGGACGCCATCGTTCGCCTCATCGGCGCGATCCTGCTCGAACAGAACGATGAATGGGCCGTCCAGCGCGCCCGTTACATGACGCTGGAAACAATCGCGCCGTTGAGCGATGATCCGAGTGTCAGCCTCACGGCTATCGCCAGCTGACCAGCCCGGCTCTCGCCGGCGAACGCGGTGATCCACCGCCAGCTACACCACGCCACGGGACACGATCCTACACGCTCATCGAGACCAGGCCCGCGATCGGCGCCTCACCGGCTTGACGATCGCTTGCGGATTGCCCTGGCGAGCACGAAAAGCCTCGCCCGGCGGCCCGCGACGAGTACAATCCGTAAGTTTTACCAGCATCGCCGGCGAGATGCTCAGACCGAGAACACCAGATCGACGGCGAGCGGATACGTCATACGTCGGTATATTAGTGGATACTTAGGTTGCTGCCCCCGAGGCGGCGTTACCGAATTCGGCTGTAGTTGCAGGGACATGTGGTAAGTGCCACAAGCGAGCCGCATTTGAAGTTTCGCGTTTTCGCCTTACTCGTTTATTTTTTCGCCATACTCGCTCATTAACCCACCGGCCGAGCAGTCGGGGGGCGCTTCAAATCCCACTGCTGTTATGTCGGCTCGCAATGCGAAGCGCTTGCGAGCACGCGGTATGTCGCGCGCCATCGCGTGCGCGGCAGTGGAATTTCCTTGTCAATGGAGGCTCGAAATTGAGTACGACTGGCACAATCACGAATTTCAAAACCACGCCCGGAAGCCTGCTTGACGTCGGAAGCGACGTTTACGAGGTCGAGACGGCGGGTAAGAGCTACAATATCACCAACCCAGACTCGCAGACGCTCCGGTTCCAGGTCCAGCAGGGCGACAATTGGGCAGGAGGTGGTGACGGCTCTGGCGTTGATCGCTCCGAAATGCAAAATGACACGACGAGTGTCAAGACCAGCTGGGGTGCAGTGATTCCGGCCGGTACTCCGATTGGCATGGACTATCAGTTCATGGTGGAGGCCAATGGGCCCAATGGGTCATTTGTAAACACTCAAAACCACAACAACGGTTTTTTTGTCGTCGGTCAAATGCACAATGACGACATTGCGAGCGGTGTGGGGACCTCACCGCCGTTCGCGTTCCAGATGGACGGCGACCATCTGCAAATTGTCGCCCGCTATGTTCAGCCCGGTGGGAATCCCAGCAATTCCTCATCCGCTCTCCATATGCTCACGCTCTGGACCGACCCGAATCCGATCCAGACCGGTGTCTACAACGACATCAAGGTCCAAGCCAATTTTTCCAACAGCGGCGGCGGGTACCTGCAGGTCTCGATCAACGGCAAGCAGGTTGTGAACTACCAGGGTCCGTTGGGCTATGGGCAGGGCACCTATTGGGAATACGGCGTCTATCGCTCGAGGGCGACCGAGACAGCCGCCGTCGATTATCGCAACATGACGCTGGTCACCGGGTCGCAGGCGGCCGGTTGGACGGGTGCGGGCGCCACGGCACCGACACAACCCACCACGCCCACCAGCCCAACGGTCACGCCGGCAGTGACGCAGGCCTCCGCTTCTCCGGGAACCGGCATCGAGCATGCCGGCGATACCATCACCCTGTCGCTCGCCTTCAACGAGGCCGTGACGGTGACGGGCACGCCCACGCTCACGCTCAACGACGGCGGCAAGGCCACCTATGTGGGCGGTTCAGGCACGAGCACGCTCACCTTCAAAACGACTGTCGCGGCGACCGACACCAACACCTCGGCACTCGCCATCACCGGCGTCAATCTTCCCAGCGGTTCGAGCATCAAGGATGCTTCCGGTGTCTCGGCGAACCTGTCGGGCGCGGTGAAGACGTTCACCGGATTTCAGATCGATCCAGTCTTGCCGGCGGTGACGCGGGCCTCAGCCTCTCCGGGCACTGGCACCGAGCACGTCGCTGATGCGATCACGCTGACACTAGGCTTCAATGAAGCGGTGACGGTGTCGGGTACGCCGACGCTATCACTCAATGACGGCGGAACGGCTAGCTATGTGGGCGGCTCGGGCACGGGCACGCTCACCTTCAAAACGACCGTCGCGTCGACCAACACCAGCACCTCGGCGCTCGCCATCACGGGAGTGAACCTTCCGAGCGGTGCGAGCATCAGGGACGCGGGCGGCGTCGCCGCGAACCTATCAGGCGCGGTGAAGACGTTCTCCGGTCTCCAGATCGACCCTACCTCGAGCGGATCGACATCGACTGGCTCGACCTCGACTGGCTCGACCTCGACTGGTTCGACTGCGACCTCGACTCCGCCTGGATCGACGGCGACCAAGCCTGTCCTGACGATCGCGGATAACTCGCTCTCGGTGGCCGGGAAAGGCGGTACTGTCGACTTGGGGACCACGGTGACGACAACCGACACCAACGACGTCGTGACCGTGAACATCGCTGGGCTGCCAAACTATGAGAGGATCACCGACAAGCTCGATGGTCGTACTTTCAGTGGAAAGAACATTACCCTGACGGCTGCACAGGTCGACAGCGGATTGACGTTGCAATCGAACTACAAGGGCAACAGTCATCCGGTCGCAACGCTCACGCTGACTGCAAGTGCGAAGGACCCGACCTCTGGTGCGGTTTCGACGGCCTCGCCGCAGACCATCGCCGTGACGGATCCTCGACCGGCCACGACCACAACGACGCCGTCGACGCCGACCGCGACCAAGCCTGTACTGAACATCGCGGATCACTCGCTCTCGGTAGCCGGGAAAGGCGGTACTGTCGACCTGGGGACCAAGGTGACAACGACCGACCACAACGATCGGGTGACGGTAAACATCACAGGTCTCCCGAGCTACGAGACGATCACCGACAAGCGCGATGGTCACACGTTCAGGGGGCAGAACATCACGTTGACGGCTGCGCAGGTCGACAGCGGACTGGAACTGCACTCGCACTACAGTGGCAAGGGTCATCCGGGCGCAAAACTCACGCTGACCGCAAACGCGAAGGACCCGGTCACCGGCGCCGTAAAGAAAGCCGCGCCACAGACCATCACCGTGACTGATCCGGCATCGTACGTGACCACGCCTGTCCTCACTGTCGCGGATCACACGCTCTCGGTGACCGGCGGAGGCGGCAAGGTCGGCTTGGGAACCAGGGTGACAACGACCGACCACAACGATCGGGTGACGGTAAACATCACAGGTCTCCCGAGCTACGAGACGATCACCGACAAGCGCGATGGTCACACGTTCAGGGGGCAGAACATCACCTTGACGGCTGCGCAGGTCGACAGCGGACTGATCCTGCACTCGCACTACAGTGGCAAGGGTCATCCGGGCGCAAAACTCACGCTGACCGCAAACGCGAAGGACCCGGTCACCGGCGCCGTAAAGAAAGCCGCGCCACAGACCATCACCGTGACTGATCCGGCATCGTACGTGACCACGCCTGTCCTCACTGTCGCGGATCACACGCTCTCGGTGACCGGCGGAGGCGGCAAGGTCGGCTTGGGAACCAGGGTGACAACGACCGACCACAACGATCGGGTGACGGTAAACATCACAGGTCTCCCGAGCTACGAGACGATCACCGACAAGCGCGATGGTCACACGTTCAGGGGGCAGAACATCACGTTGACGGCTGCGCAGGTCGACAGCGGACTGGAACTGCACTCGCACTACAGTGGCAAGGGTCATCCGGGCGCAAAACTCACGCTGACCGCAAACGCGAAGGACCCGGTCACCGGCGCCGTAAAGAGAGCCGCGCCCCAGACCATCACCGTGACTGATCCGGCATCGTACGTGACCACGCCTGTCCTCACTGTCGCGGATCACACGCTCTCGGTGACCGGCGGAGGCGGCAAGGTCGGCTTGGGAACCAGGGTGACAACGTCCGACCACAACGATCGGGTGACGGTAAACATCACAGGTCTCCCGAGCTACGAGACGATCACCGACAAGCGCGATGGTCACACGTTCAGGGGGCAGAACATCACGTTGACGGCTGCGCAGGTCGACAGCGGACTGGAACTGCACTCGTACTATCGTGGCGGCGGCCATCCGGTTGCGACACTTGCGCTGACGGCAAGTGCGAAGGATCCGTCAACCGGTGCGGTTTCGACGGCTTCGCCGCAGGCCATCACCGTGACGGATCCCCGCCCCGCACCCGTCACGACCACAACGTCGTCGCACCACCACCACCACCACACCGCGACGGATCAACATCCTGCTGCCACAACGACGGCCGCGGCCCCGACGGCGCCGCGGACGATCGACCATGCAGGTCATCAGCAAACGACCGCTGCAAACACGGCCTCCTTGGCAAGCCAAGGCTTTACGCTGCTTCAGCAACATGTGGACCCGGCCACCAGCACCCTGGCAACGACCGCGCCGCAGTCGATCGCTGTGGCAGATCATCCGGTTGCGAACGGCACGGCGTCCTTCGCAAGCCAGGGCTTTGCGCTGCTGAACCAGTATCTGGCCGCTCACACCGGCCAGGTGGATCCCGGTCAGGTCGTAGCGGCTCTATCGCAAGCGATCGGAGGGGGTTGCGAACCGTTGCTGGCCCGACCGCAGCATTAGTGCCCGATGAGGCACCCAGGCTCAACGCCTTGGTGCCTCATCGTCAATGTTTGTGAATGCATGAGAAGGAATCTCGACGCGGTCGGTAGCCGCGAAAGGTTTAGAAAAAAATGGCGATCCAGAATGGAAATGCCCAGGTCGCAGATCTCGGGCTTCGATCCCTAGCTCTGTTCCTGCGCCTTCATGGCGTGAGCGCCGAGCCCGACCAACTCCGCGACCATTGCGGGGAGAGCGCAATTGGCATCCGTGCAATGCTTCGCTGCGCCCGCTATTTCGGGCTGAAGGTCGGTTCGCGCACGACACATTGGAAACAGCTCGCAGACATCAGCCTGCCCGGAATTGCAGCGCTGCGCGATGGCGGATTTCTGCTGCTCGGGAAGGTCGAGGACGATGCGGCGCTTGTGCTGCATCCAACCGCGTCACATCCGAAGTTGATGCCGCGTGCGGAATTTGAAGAAATTTGGGACGGCCGCTTGATCCTGAGCGGACCTCAGAGCCTCGCCGGTCGTGCGCATCACACCCTTACCGGTCTGATTGCGGATGGGCGTGATCTGGTTGGCCGCGTCGGTGACGCCCTCATTCGCCGCGCCGGTGACGCCCTCAGGCAGGCATACTCCGCCGATCCTCGCGATATACCCGTCCAGGAGGCGGATCCTGAGCCTGCGAGTGGCGATGAGTCGGGGCTCATCGCCTTGGCGATCTTGCTGCGTTGCCATGGTATTGCGGCCGACCCGGAGCAGATTCGGCATCGTATGGGCACGGCGCGAGTCGGTGTGACCGAAATCCTGCGCTGTACCAGGGAGTTCGGGCTCAAGGCCCGGGCACAGCGGTCGAGCTGGAACAGGCTTGGCGTCACGCCGCTACCGGCAATTGCCGTGCTGCGCGACGGCGGCTTCCTGATCCTGGGTAAGGTCATCGACGACAAGCTTCTGGTTCAGCGCCCGTTGTCTCCCCGTCCCGAATCCATGACCCAGGCTGAACTCGAAGCCATCTGGGACGGCGACATCATCCTGATGACCCGGCGTGCGGCTCTGACGGATCCCTCTCGGCGGTTCGATATCAGCTGGTTTGTCGGTGCGGTTCACAAGTATCGCCATCTCCTCGGCGAAGTGCTGATTGCGTCGTTCTTCCTTCAGGTCTTTGCCCTCGTCGCCCCGCTGTTCTTCCAGGTCGTCATCGACAAGGTGCTCGTGCATCGAAGCATCAGCACGCTCGACGTCCTGATCGCGGGCCTCGTCGCGTTGACCTTGTTCGAGACCGTTCTCGGCACGTTGCGCGTCCATCTGTTCGCACACACGACGAACCGCATCGACGTCGAGCTCGGCGCCCGGCTGTTTCGCCACCTGATGGCGTTGCCGATCGCATATTTCCAGACACGCCGCGTCGGCGATTCGGTCGCACGCGTTCGCGAGCTCGAGAACATCCGTCAGTTCCTGACGAGCTCGGCGCTCACGCTCGCGGTCGATCTCTTGTTCACTGCCGTTTTCCTCGCGGTAATGTTCTACTATTCGACGTCGTTGACGCTGATCGTTTTGGCATCGTTCCCGTTCTACATTGGAATTTCCGTCGGCGCCGCGCCGCTGTTTCGCCGGCGCCTCGATGAGAAGTTCAATCGCGGCGCGGAGAACCAGGCCTTCCTGGTCGAGAGCGTCACGGGGGTCGAGACGCTGAAGGCGATGGCGGTCGAGCCGCAGATGCAACGCCGCTGGGAAGAGCAACTCGCCGGTTACGTGGGCGCGAGCTTCCGCGTGCTCAGCCTGAACAATACGGCGAGCCAAGCGGTCCAGATGATCAACAAGCTGGTCACCGCCGCAACGCTCTACTTCGGCGCCAGGCTCGTGATTGGCGGCGACCTCAGCGTCGGCGAGCTTGTCGCGTTCAACATGCTGGCGGGGCGGGTGAGCATGCCCGTGCTTCGGCTCGCGCAGATCTGGCAGGATTTCCATCAGGCTCGTCTGTCGGTCGATCGTCTCGGCGATATTCTCAACACCATTCCCGAGCCAAGCTTTAGTTCTGCCCGCGCCGCGCTACCGCCGATCCGCGGCAAGGTCGTGTTCGAGCACGTAACCTTCCGCTACCGCGCTGACGGCCCCGAAGTGCTGCACGACGTGTCCTTCGGCGTCGAACCCGGCCAGGTCGTCGGTATCGTGGGCTCATCGGGCTCGGGCAAGAGCACCATCGGCAAGCTGATCCAGCGGCTCTATGTGCCGGAGAGCGGGCGCGTGCTGGTCGACGGCGTTGACCTCGCGACGGTCGACCTAACCTGGCTTCGGCGCCAGATCGGGGTGGTCTTGCAGGAGAACGTGCTGTTCAATCGCTCGATTCGCGAGAACATTGCGCTCGCCGACCCGGCCATGCCCATGGAGCGCGTCATCGAGGCGGCGTCACTCGCCGGCGCTCACGACTTCATTCTGGAGCTGCCGGAGGGCTATGACACCATCGTGGGCGAACGAGGCAGCAGTTTATCCGGCGGGCAGCGTCAGCGTGTCGCAATCGCCCGCGCACTCATTACTAACCCCCGGATCCTTATCCTTGACGAGGCCACCAGCGCGCTTGATTACGAAAGCGAGCGCGCCATCCAGCAGAACATGAAACGAATTGCCGCCGGCCGGACTGTGTTCGTCATCGCTCATCGGCTCTCGACCGTGCGCAATGCGAACCGGATCGTAACACTCGAGCATGGCCGCATCGTCGAGGACGGCAGCCATGATGAGCTGATCCGCTCGAATGGGCGCTACGCGAACCTCCACTATCTACAGGCCGGTATCCATGACGTCCGCTAGCCGAAATATTGTTACGTTTCCGAGAGCCGAGATTCGACGCCGAGAGCAGGAAATTGCATTTCTGCCCGCGGCGCTCGAGATTACCGAATCGCCGCCGTCGCCGATCGGTCGCGCGATCGGGGCGAGCATCATCGCAGTCTTTTGCGTCGCGCTGTTGTGGGCATCATTCGGCAGCGTCGATATCGTCGCCACCGCGACGGGCAAGATCGTGCCTGGCGGGCGTACCAAGCTGATCCAGCCGTTCGAGACGGGCGTTGTCCGCGCCATTCACGTACGTGACGGACAGACCGTCAATGCCGGCGACGTTCTGATCGAGCTCGACCCAACGATGACCGAGGCAGATCAGGAGCGCCAGAGAAGCGATCTCGTTGCGGCCGAACTCGACGTCGCGCGGCTGCGCGCGGCGCTCGCCGACGATCCACTTGCCGCCTTCAAGTCACCGCAGGGCGCAACTGCTGCAGAGATCGAGATGCATCGCCAATTTCTGATCAGCCAGCGCGCCGAGCAGAGCGCCAAGCTCGCCGAGATCGAGCGTCAGCAGGGTCAGAAGGAAGCGGAGCGGGCCACCACGTCGGCGAGCGTGGCGAAGCTCCAGGCGACGATACCGGTGCTTCAGGAGCGGGTCGACATTCGCAAGACCCTCGTCGACAAGGCCTTGGCTTCGAAGGTTGTCTATCTCTCCGAGTATCAGGAGCTGGTCGGCCTTCAGCAGGATCTGGTCCTCCAGCAGAGCCGGCTCCGCGAAGCCGACGCAGCGATCGCCTTGCTGAAGGAAACCAAGGACAGAACCGCCGCGGAGTATCGTCGTGCGACCTATGACGCACTTGCGAAAGCCGAGCAGAAGGCCGCGAGCGCTGCGCAGGAAGTGGTCAAGGCGGAGCGGCGCTCGAAGCTTCAGCATTTGACTGCGCCGGTCGACGGCGTCGTGCAACAGCTCGCCGTTCACACGGTGGGAGGCGTGGTGACGCCGGCGCAGGCGCTGGCCATCGTGGTTCCAAGCGAGAGCCAGCTCGAGATAGAGGCCATGCTCTCCAACCGCGACATCGGCTTCGTCCATCCTGGACAGAAGGCGGAGATCAAGATCGATACGTTCAACTTCACGCGCTATGGCCTCCTGCATGGGGACGTGCTTAGCGTGTCGACCGACGCCATCACCCGGGACAGGCAGGGCGGATCGAACGACCGCGCGTCGGGCACGGCGCAAGGCAGCAGCGAGCCGAAGGGCCAGGAGCTGGAATATGCGGCGCGCGTTTCACTCGACCGCACGCACATGCAAGTGGAAGATAAGCTCGTGAAGCTCGGCCCGGGCATGGCGGTGACGGTCGAGGTCAAAACCGGCACGCGCAGGATCATCAGCTACCTTCTTTCACCGCTGGCGAGATACAAGCAGGAGGCGCTGCGGGAGCGGTAGAGGAAGCTAGCTTCATGGATGGCGGGCGACTAATGCGCCGTTCCGAGCGAGCTAGTACGCTCCACACCCGTTAATTCCACCACGGCCTCGCCAGATAATGCCGCAGTGAACCTACGACCGAGATCAAGCCCGACCACGAGCCGTAGCGCGAACGCGGGATCACCTGATCCGGTTTGTGCTCCAGATCCGAACCAGCCGACCGGCGCGTGGCGTACTCAAACGGCCCGATTCGGAGTATTTTGCCAACGCCTCGGATCGCAAAACGAGCCCACACCATCAGGCAAGGCAGAGGATCATCCCAGTTGAGCCAAGCGAGCTCCTTCCGACCCTTGAATGAACGCAACCAATCATAGGCCGACAGTTCGCCCCGCCAAAAGTAGTTCGCACTTGCACGCAGATCGTCCGGTTCTACAATAAGAACGCGCCCATCGACCTGTTTGGAGCGTCGCACAGTCTGCCCGGTGAGATCACAGTAGAGAGCTCTCGCAACGTCGAGACCGTTGTCGTCCACGAACACGCGAAACTGGGCACCGATGCGCGGATTGAAATCCAGAAGCTTGTACTGTCGATCTCGCTCGTCGAAGCGAAAGTCCAAATCCATTATGCCCGCATAGGATATCGCCTTGAGCAAAGTCTGGGCATGATGGAGCAGAACGTCATTGGTTGTGGACCTGCCCAACGTAGTCATTCCAGCGTGTGGCGGATAGGATCGTAGTTTCATTCCCGTGAAGCCAGCCAGGCAATCCGACGCGCCGTTGCAGTAGCCGTGGAAGAACCAGTCCGCTCCAGGAGGAATGTATTCTTGAAGCAGCAAGTTCGGACTCTGCGAGCCCCCCGCTCGATGCCAGCCATCGACAAGCTCTTGTTCTGAGTGAACGATTGACACCCTTAGCTTCGGATGGAGCCATCCCGCTGCCGGCTTAACAACAATCGGGAATCTCGCGGATACCGCAAATTCGTGCACATCTGAGATCGACGTGGGGCACTGCGTGTTCGGGCAGGGCACGCCTATTTGACGGCAGAGCGCGTACAGCATCTGCTTGTTCGCGAGTTTTCGCGGCAAGCCGGCTGATATATCAGGAAATACGTACCACTGCCGCAGCGTCGCGGATTCTTCGGCGACCAGGATAGCCCCCAGATCATCTGTGGGAATGAGGATTGTGGGCCTGTCGAGATTTTGGCCGATCTTCGCCAACGCTTCAAGGAGCTGCGGTGTTGGCAGATCGCCCGCGTGCCATACAAACTTTCCTGCCAGATATCTGGAAGTGCCCGCCGGAGTCAGGTGATCCTCAGCAACCGTGTATACGGGTATGCCCAACCTTCCCAGGCTTCGTATGATGCCAAGCTGCCCATGGTGAATAGCGTAGCTCCCGGTCTTCAGGATAAGCACGGGGACAGGAGCGGTCATGAGCGGTGTCTTATGAGCTGTTCGGGTTGTGCTCGGAAACCAGCGTCGTCGCCAAAGCCGAGCGGGATGGCGCTTGCCTTTCGCTTATACTGCGGCAGATGCGCTCGGCCGTGTACTGACACCCACACAGGAAACGCATCACCGGCCCAAAGTTGTAGGCGCTCGCGAGCCCGGTGAAATAGAGACCTGGGATTGAAGACTCGAAGCTGGAAGACAGCAGGGGAACCTGCTCGACGCAACGCAGCTCGCGCAGCAAGGACGTATCGACGAACGGCAGCGAATTGGCGGCAAATCGATAGCCTGTCGCAGCGATGACATGGTCGGCCGCGAGATCTGGTGATCTTCCATTCTGTCCACTGACGTGGAGCACTGCCCTCCCCCTCTCGTCGTCGCGCCTAACACAGATTGGGCCAACAGGATCTGGACACGGCCGAGGACCCGCTCCCGAAGCCACCACGCGCCAGCAGGACCCAGCAACGCTTCGCGCCGCGCGCTGCCTCGCACCATGTCGAGACGCGCCCTTTGGGGTAGGTAGTAGAACATAAAGGGGGCATTTGCGCAGAACCACGTTTGAAGCCCGGCTCCCAGCGTGGAGTCTGGCCGCCGCGTTCGTTGCCAGAGCGATCGAGCATCAGATGAGGGGATCTGATTCCAGCTAATCGAAGACCCGCGTACGAGTAGACTCACCTTTGCCTGCGCCTCGTTCAACAGAGCTGCAGTCTCGAGAGCCGACTGTCCCGCACCGATGACAATAACGTCGCGATCTTTGAAGTGGCTCAGGTCGCGATGGACACTGCTGTGCGATCGCAGCTCTCCGGGCAACTGCGCCAGTTCCTGGGGAATATACTCCGCATGTGACAAGCCGGTCGCGATAACAACACTTTTAACCCTGACTCTTTCCCCGTCAGCCAGCCTCAAGTCAAACCCGCCTGGTCTCTTGTCGAGCGCCGTCACCAATACATCTTCCACCACGGGAACGAGACGCTGCTGAAATGACAATGCGTATCTGGTGAATGTGTCGAGCGGAATAGGAGCCTTCGCGAGGGACAATCCTGCTGCTGCGCAGAATTGCTGTAGCGTGTAGTGCCCGGACGGATCGGCAAGGCTTGACGCGTGCTCTTCAGATTTCAGAAACATGCCTACCGGCATTTGCTCTCGCCACCGACGCATCGGCGTACCGAATATTCGAAACGGCACACCACAGTAGCGCAAATGCGCCGCGACGGAGAGGCCATAAGGTCCTGCTCCAACGATCGCTACCGGTAGATCCGACAAACTAGCCATGGTCGCTCCCAATCGTAATTTCTGGAGCAGTATGAGACGAGCACGTAGCGACCGCGCAAACCGTGTGCGGAAGCTGCGAAGTTGCGATCGCATTCTCCCACATGTAGGCCCGGGTCCATGCAGATGAGTTGCGAAACAGGCCGAACAAGCTGCGGGCAGGAACTCGGCACCTGCTACCAATTCAAATCGAACAGTCAATCTGCCCCTTCCCGCGCTCGGGCGGTCGCGCTGCCCCAAGCGACCGAATGTGCCGGAAGCTTGTTAGACACCGGCAAATTGGTGAAGGACGCGCAACGCATAGCAGTCAGCCACCCGATCACTCTCCACTTGGACGGAATCAATACAGTCCGGGTCGCTGGATGGAAATTGGCAATGACTGGATGGGACCGGCAATAAGTGGGTAACTACGATGGTCGATTGAGCCGCGACGGCGCGGGATTAGACTCGGGCAGCTAACGAAGCGCCCGCTCCAATAAATTTCGACGGGCATGAGGACCGATCAGTCGAACAGAATAGCACCGAGCGGTTTGGCGTAAATGAGAGCATAGAACTTATCTTGCGGATCGCCCGACTAGACGGTCATTCGGACGGTCATCGACGCGCTGCCTTCCGCGAACAAATTTGAAAGGCTTTCACTTCGGTGACCAGCTCGTACGGGGAATGACGCAATGCCGAACTCCAGACTGCGCAATACCTTTCATCTCGAGGCCTCGAGCAGCGACCTGCGTCGTTGCATCAAATGGGCCTTGGTGGCTGTTAGCTTGACAACTTTCGTCACTCCATCGAAGGCAGAATATCTGGTAAACATCGGAGATGTGCTGGAGGTTGCAGTGGCGGGCGTGCCGGAGCTGCGGCATCGTGCTGCCGTTCAAATGGACGGAAATGTTTCGTTGCCACTGGTCGGAACCCTTCCGGTGGCCGGCTTGCCCCTACCGCAGATCCAAGCCAAAATCGGCGCTGCACTGGCAAGCAAGGCGTTTCGACAGAGGACGTCGGATGGCCGTGAGGCGGTCGTCGTGATCGACGCAGACGAGGTCACGACGGTCATCGCAGAGTACAAGCCCGTATACGTAAATGGGGATGTATCAAAGCCCGGTGAGTACCCTTATCGTCCGTCTATCACCGCACGCCAGCTCGTCGCCGTTGCAGGCGGCTACGACATCATGCGTATGAGAATGAACAACCCTTATCTCGAGTCAGCAGACCTGAGGAGCGAGTATGGTTCACTTTGGACAGAGCTGGCCAAAGAACAGGCGCGTTTGTGGCGCATCAAGACTGAACTTGGAGAGGGAGCCCAGATCAGCCCCGGCGCTCTGATGGACGCGCCCTTGGCTCGATCGGCGATTTCGGAAATCGTTAATGCGGAAAAGGAATATCTCAAGACCAAGCAGAGTGATTATCAGCAGGAAAAAACGTATCTCCAGCACGGTATTCGACAGGGAGACGACGAGGTCCGCGTGTTGTCAGAGCAGCAGAAGAAAGATGACGAAGGACTTCAGGCGGATCTCGAAGACCTGCAGAAAACGACCGAGCTCTTCGGCAAGGGCTCCTTGATCAGCCCTCGCGTTACGGACGCGCGTCGCGCGGTGCTGCTGTCGTCAACACGGAAGCTGCAAACCTCTGCGCAACTGCTGCAGGTCAAAAAGCAGCAGGACGAGTTCGTCAGAAAGCTGGCAAAGCTGGATGATCAGCGCAGGCTCGACCTGTTCCGTGAGCTGCAAGATACCAGCGTAAGGCTCAATCAAACTCGCGAGAAGCTGCAGAGCGTCGGCGAGAAGCTTCAGTACGTTGCAATGGTGCGATCACAACTCGTGCGAGGAGCCGGCAACAACCTGGAGATTGCCATTATAAGGAAGGGCAATAAGGAGCGGGAACGAATCATCGCAAGCGAGGATACCGAGCTGCAGCCGGGTGACGCCGTCGAGGTCAGCCTACACTACCAGGATGGTCCTGCCGTCTCTCCTGGAAGGCTAAGCAGTTCAAATGTTCCATCAGACGCAGGCCGGACCGATGCGACTACCGGCGATTCGCTGCGCGTCGGGCAGAGATGATAAGGCCGGCGCGATTCCCGAACGGGACGCTGCGGCGTCTTGCCGCATAGTTGCGCACACGGAAGGTGTCCGAAATGATATTGTTGACCGGAGGCGCTGGTTACATCGGGTCGCATATCTGCGTCGCGTTGCTAGATGCTGGGCTCGACGTCATTGTCGTCGACAATCTCTCCAACAGCAACAGGGCTTCGCTGGAACGGGTGCAATCGATCTGCGGACGCTCGCTCGTCTTTCGGCACGCAGATATCCGGAATGAAGAGGTGATCTACGACCTACTTCGTGCATGCGGTGTGACCTCGGTCATTCACCTTGCAGGGCTGAAGGCCGTCGGGGATTCCAATGTCCGGCCCATGACGTATTACGACAACAACGTCCTGGGAACGATGCGGCTCGTCTCGGCCATGAAGAGGGCGGATGTGAAGACGCTCGTCTTCAGCTCGTCCGCGACCGTTTACGGAACACCGAAATACCTGCCGCTCGACGAGAAGCATCCGCTCGGTCCGACCAATCCGTACGGCCGCACAAAGCTTGTCATCGAAGAGATGTTGAAGGATCTCTGCAGGTCCGACAACAGTTGGCGGATCGCCAATCTGCGGTACTTCAATCCGGTTGGTGCGCACGAAAGCGGGCTCATCGGAGAATCCCCCTGGGCGTTCCCAACAATCTGCTGCCGTTCGTAGCGCAGGTGGCGATTGGGCGGCGGGGAGAAGCTGCAGATCTGGGGAAGCGACTACGACACGCCTGACGGCACCGGAATCCGCGACTTCATCCATGTGCTCGATCTCGCGTCCGGGCATTTGAGTGCCTTGCGTCAACTGAAACAGCCCGGTGTGCTCACGGTCAATCTTGGCACGGGTAATGGCAGCAGCGTTCTGGAGGTCGTTCGCACATTTGAGGCGGTGAGCGGACGGCCGATCCCCTATGAAATCAGGGAGCGCCGTTCCGGCGATGTCGCCGTCTGCTATGCCGACCCGACCTTTGCGATCGACGCGTTGGGCTGGAAATCGACCCGATCGTTGCAGCAAATGTGTGCGGACCATTGGCGTTGGCAATTGCAGAATCCCGACGGCTACCATGGCAGCGAGCTTCCGAAAGTCCGGAAGCTGTCCAGACATTTCCGCCCTCACGGCTGAGAGCGGCGTACGCGAGCTATTCGATCGGGCGAAGGATCTGAGCGCAGGAGCGGGTTAGCAGCGGCCATCGCGGCAGGCATACCGCCCATCAGGGGTAGCTCGTAAATACCCAGAATCTCCACGCCGGACGCGGGGGCAGCAGCTAAGATGCTGGCGCGTGGGGATTTGCGATGCCACACTATCGTGCATTCGTTCTGGACGAACACGGCCAGTTGGGGAGCGTGGTCAACCTTCACTGCCCAGACGACGCGTCGGCAACCGAGCGGGCTGGGCGGCTGGCGGACGGCCATGAGGTTCAGCTCTGGCGGCTGGTCGCCGAGCTCAAACTTGGCGATCCGCGGCAGCGACCCAGGCGGCGGCGGGGCGCCCGCGCACCAATGCACTGAGCTCGATTGAGCGTTGCGTGTTCGCCTCGCGGTCAGCTCAGCTAATAATTAGCATGCGATTCGACTGCGAACCACTTCCGGCTCGCGCATCCAAGGCACCTTGGCTTCGAGAGCGCCCAGATCCGGCTGCTCCGCAGAAGCGGTCCGAACGCCTTGGCTTTGGATGATCAATCCCTTACCTGCGGGTAACCCGCCCTGGCCTTGCGAAATCGTTAGACTTGGCGCAAGACGATCGCGCCCGGCTTCATCGTCGTTGGTCGGCGACTGCCGCCGACGTATCGCCGGCCTTAGGGAGTCGCGCCGTTTGCAGATCCGCACCGCGCCGGGATCCTGGCCGAAGTTGCGCCATCATCCAGTTGGCAGCTGCGGACCCAGCGAAGCCGAAGCAGACCGAGAGTGCATCGACCACAAAATCCTCAAACCTCGCATGCCGTCCCGGCACCCATAATTGCATGAACTCAAGTAGGCCGATCAGGGCAACGGCGACAGCTGAACCAGTCCAGCGCCGCTGCGGATAGGCGAGACCGAAGAAAATCCCGATCAGAAGGAAGGCGAGCGCATGATCGCCTTGCTGTCCGAGAACAGGATAAGGCCGAACGTCCTCAGGTCCGAGCGTTACCAAAGTGACAGCGGCCGCGAGCAGCCACGCGACGAGCCGAAGAAGAGCGGCAATAACCACTAAAGCGCCTCGACGGGTTGCCCCAGCCGGGGCTCTCCATTTCTGAGTCTCGATTTCAAGAGCACCTTCCCTCCCCCACAAACGAATACTCGCAACCCTTCAGCAAATACTCTTCGTACTGCACCCAGGCCACGAACTTTGAACGAGCCAGTCGACGGGAGCGCTCCAGCTTGAGCCAGATCGATCCGCCAGTTTCCATGCTGAGCTTAGGGGACTGCGGTAGGGCGTGCGTGTATGCCGTGGCATTGATCTAGATAGCGGCGCCCGATTGCTCTGGGACAATCCCAATCTCCTGCTGCGGAAACCCCTTCGATCAAATTTAGTTCCCATCTAACCGTCGAACACTAAGTCAAAGTTACCACCTCCTCCTCGCACTTGCATGCAGAATTCATTGATGCAGGTGGACGAAGGGAGAGTACTCCCAAAGGGATCGGACCCTGAGCCACAATCTGGATGTGGCCTCCTGCAACGTCTCGACGCGCTTGCTCTGGATCGGCACACGACCGGTTAGGTCCGAAACATCATTGGACGCTCGAGGTATATTTCAAATAGCGTTGGTACGGCTGACCGGCAGTGGGAGTACCCATCCATGGCAGTTATTCTAAAGCACCATCTCTTAGCAACAATAGCTTCTGCTCGCCTCGGGGGGATGGCAATGCGCTGACGCTAGGAACTCGCTACTCGGAGGCCAACTTGTCGATTAGTCGCACACAAACCATTGAATGGGACGGCAAAGCTCTGAGCGGCTGGGTAGACCTGGACGGAACGCCGA
Source organism: Bradyrhizobium sp. LLZ17 (assembly GCF_041200145.1). NCBI lineage: Bacteria > Pseudomonadati > Pseudomonadota > Alphaproteobacteria > Hyphomicrobiales > Nitrobacteraceae > Bradyrhizobium > Bradyrhizobium zaerense. The sequence continues at coordinate 7,147,752 of NZ_CP165734.1, read as the reverse complement.
CGAAAGTCTCTGCGGACCGGGAAACGATCCATAACCATGCGCCTGGCTTTAGTGACGCACTCAACCGGGAAATCGACCGGCATCGGGATGAGATTTTCGAGAAGCTGCTGCCGTTCTTCAATGGGAAAAAGCGAGTTCTCTAGTACGGTTGATTGTGGCTGCTCATGAGAATTGTCGGCCCGTTTATTGCAGCCAAACGGAGTACCAACTTGTAGTGCTTGCCCCGTAGCCTTTTTCGGGCGCAATAGAAGCGAGCTTGTGGGTCTGTTCTTGGTGAAGACAGAGGAATGGACAGCCCGGGCTTCAGCACGCAGGGGACCGTCTCATTGGCGACGACGGCGGGCCGCCATCGTTCGTTGGCAATCAGGTCAGATCGGGAAATACGCCGGAAGACACTTTGAGCAGTTCACGGTTTCGATGAGCGGATACAAATCCGTAGCCTACCCAAAGGTGGTGCGGAGGGTCCTCTATGCGAGCCATATGTTTTGCCTAAAGGTGGAGAGCATAATGACGCATAAGGAAGTCGTATCGCCACGCGACAGGTGAAGCGGATGGCTCGCACAGTCATGCTCAACGAGGAGGTGGTGAAGATCTCCCTCACGCGGGGACGATATGGACCCCTGCGGATAGCGGCGGTCATGCTCGCTATGATATGGGCGTCGGAAACGGAGGCTTCCCCGGATCGGGCGCAGCACCTCGCAAATGGGCAACAGGCGGCGAATGCCCGCAATCTCAGTTCTGGCGAGTTCAAGACGTTACTGCGGCGCCGAGGCGGCAGCGGCAAGTCGATAGAGGTTGCGCAAACGACGAACAACGATGCAGGCTCCCCGCAGCAGGCTCCCGAACAGCAACGCGACTGGGCAGAGTCACTGTCCTGCCAACTTACCCTTGCAAGGCGCGACATCGGGTTGCTGCAACATCTCGAGCAGGAGCACGATCGGGCCGAGTGGCTGGTGCAGAGTCTCGAAGCCGCGCGGCGCGAGGTCGAAACTCAAAAAGCGTTGGCAGCGAAGGCCGTCGAGGAAGCTTCTCGATTGAAGGACGCTTCCCGGCTGAATCAAGCGGGCGAAAGTGGCCTGAGTGAGTTGCAGGCATCGCAGCAAGAGGAGCGTAAGCGGTCGGCGCTGCTGGAGCAGGATCTCGCAGCCGCGCGGCGCGATGCCGAAACCCAGACTGCGCTGGCGATGAAAGCAGGCGAGGAAACGTCCCGGCTGAAACGGGCACGAGAGAGCGAAGCCGCTGAGCTGCAGAAGGCTCTTGAACAGGAGCGCGAGCGAACAGCGCAGTTGGTACAGGATCTCGCAGCCGCGCGAACCGATGCGGAAAACCAGACTGCGCTGGTGACCAAAGCAGGCGAGGAAACGTCCCGGCTGAAACAGGCGGGGGAGAGCGGCACCGCGGAGCTGCGGAAGGCCGTGCAACAGGAGCGCGAGCGGTCAGCGCGGTTGGAGCAGGATCTTGCAGCCGCGCGGCAAAACGTCGAGTCCCAGGCTGCGTTGGCGGCAAAGGCAAACGAGGAACTTTCGCAGCGAAGTCGGGCGGCGGAGGCCAGTGCCGCGGACTTGAAGCAATCGATACAGAAGGAGCGGGAAAGGGCCGACACGCTTGCGCAGGATCTCTTCCTCTCGCGAAGCGCTATTTATGCCTACCAGGCGCAAACAGCACGGTTGGCGAAAGGCAGCGAGGACGCATCCCCGCCGAAAGCGACCGGGGAAAGCGGCGCTGGCGAGTTGCAGAAATCCCTGCAACAGGAGCGGGACCGGTCCGGACAGCTGGAGCAGGCGCTGGCGGCCGCGCGGCGAGATATCGATACCCAGACGGCGCTAGCGGCAAAGGCGAGCGATGAGGTCGCCAAGCTGACGCAGACAGCAAAAGCCGGCGCCGCGGAGCAACGATCGATGCAGAAGGAGCGCGAGAGAGCCGATGCGCTGGCGCAGGATCTCTCGATGGCACGCACCAAGATCTACGCATACGAAGCTCAAGCGGCCAAAGCCAACGAGGAAGCGGCACAGCTCAAACAGCAGGCGAGTGATATCGCCTCGTTGAGACAGGCGCAGCAACGCGATCGCGAGCGGGCCGAGCAGCTGGCCCGCGATCTTGCCAAAGCCAACCGCGATCTCGACGCGCAGACCGAGCGCACGTCCAACGCGAGCGCGGAGGTCGTACGGGTCAAGCAGGCCGGAGAGCGAGAGTCGGCCGAACTGCGTAGCTTGTTGCTGCGTGAACGCGAGCGGGCCGAGGGACTGGAACGGGATCTCGCATTAGCACGTCAAGACAAAGCCGCGCCTTCGGCAAAAATCCCTCCCGCTGCGTCTCCGCTGGCCGCCACCGGGCTGGCTGCCACTGGCAAGGCCGCGCGCGAGGAGCCGCTGTCGGCGCCGGCACGGCCAATCCAAAGCCAGCGTGGTGCCCAAGACAAGCCGGTCCAGGACCAGGCCACAGCGGCGCGCAGCCAGGGCGATGCTCCGGTCAATGCTAACGAAGGGGTGCAAGCGGCGAAATTGATCGCGCGCGCGAACGTACTGCTTGAACAGGGAAACATCGGCGCGGCGCGGATCGTGCTGGAGCGCGCCGTTGAGATGGGCAGCGCGCAAGCAAGCTTCGCGCTTGCGGAAACCTACGATCCGCTGATCCTTCCCAATTTTGGCACGTATGGAACGCAAGGCGATCTCAATAAAGCGCGAACTCTTTACGCGCGGGCCGAAGCTGGAGGAATCAAGGGGGCGAAGGCGCGATTCGACGCGCTGCGTCGATAGCACTGTCTTGGACGATGTTCCAAGTCAGCAATGCGCAGTCAAAGGATCGAAAGCACCGACACGAATGCAGCATGTCTAGAGGAGTTGGTCGATGAAAAGGCTTATCGGATTGCGTCGGCTGCTCTTACTCGCCGCGTTCGCACCATTGCTCCTGCCCATTCAGCCTTGGGCAGCTGCGCGGTCGCAGGATAGTCGGCCTCACAAGGTTCGTCTGACACGGCCCGAGCCACCGCAGCAGAGGCCTGAAGTTCTTTCCATGAACGCCTGGACTGTTGGCTTGGCCGGGGGTCTCCTCGAGGGCGCACCGATCCGGCTGGCTTCAGAGATCGCGCGCGTGGTCGACGATGGGGACGACCTGCATGTTCTTCCGGTCGTGACACGCGGGGCCACGGAGAACCTGAACTCCCTGCTCCATCTGCGCGGCATCGATGCGGCAATCATCAATTCCGACGTGCTCGAGGAATACAAGACCGAGGTACCGGACATACAGCGACGAATTGCATATGTCCTGAATCTGTTCCCGTCCGAGCTGCAGATCTTCGTTCGACCGGAAATTCGAAGTTTGAACGACCTCGCCGGCAAGAAGGTCAACTTCAATACCCAGGGCACCGCAGCGGCCTATTCAGGACCGCTGATCTTCAGCCGCCTCAATATCGAGGTGGAAAAAACGTTCATTCCGCACCAGGTGGCACTCGAGCAGATGCGCAAAGGCGAGATGGCAGCCGTCGTCTTCATTACATCAAAACCCGTGGATGCCTTCGTGAAGGGCCGGTGGGAGCCGGGCTTCAAGTTCCTGCCTGTCCCGTACGAGAGCAAGTTCGAGGATTACTATCTTCCCGCCTCTCTCGACGCGACCGACTATCCCAATCTGATCAAGCAAGGTGAACGGGTTTCAACCATCGCCGTGCCGACCGCTCTGGTCGCTTTCAATTGGCCGGCCAAGTCAAATCGCTCTGAGCGCGTCGCACGCTTCATCGAACACCTGTTCTCCCGGATCGATAGATTGCAGGCGCCCGGTTTCGATCCGAAGTGGAAGTCCATCAACCTCGCCGCGACGGTCCCGGGTCTCACGCGCGTCCCTGCGGCGCAAGCGTGGCTGGATCGTCAGCCCCGAACAACACAAGCATCGAAATGAAGCGCGCAGCGATCCTCCTTCTTGTCGCACTCGGGGGTACAGACGGCGTTGCGTTGGCCGACGATCCCATGACACAGCTGCGTTCCTGCCTTCAGGAGGAACACGCGGCACGCTTGGAGTGTCTGAATAAATTGACGCGTACCATTCCGCCTCAACGTCGCCAGGCACCTGAAGACGACTGGATCGTCAGCCAGACGACCTCCCCCATAGATTACTCACCAATCGCGACGGCTACGACATCGTCGCGCAGCGGGGCCGGCGACTCTGTGATGCAGTTATCGATTCGCTGCCGCGGCGGCCGGACGGAGCTGGTCCTGGCCGGACCCGACATTTCCGGCGGAGGCGGTCATGATGCGATTTCCTATCGCGTCAATGATGATCCCGCAGTGCAGGTCGCAGCAGCCGTGCCGTCATTCGGTCCTGGCGTGGCGTTTGCCGGGGATGTCGTCCGCTTGGTGCAGACCCTTCCGGACAGCGGGGATCTTATTGTCCTCCTCTCATCAGGAGGCCGGGTTCCCCGTGACGGAAGCTTCTCTCTCGCTGGGCTGGACGCGGCGCGCGCAAAAATGGCTGCAGCATGCAAATGGCCGCGCGCGATCGCGACACCGAATCATTGATGGCGTGCAAATGATCTTCTTTGATGGAGGCGCATAGTGACCAAGTTTCATCATATTGCCACAGCGGTCGCGACGGGAGCGATTGCCATTCTGGTTTCCACATCGTTTGCGGCCGCGGAACAGGGCGGAAATTATTGGACGCCCGCAGACGGGCAACCTGTCCTGCATAGGACGGTCCATCCCAGGCAACATTTAGCGAAGCAGACCACGACGACGCGAAAACGGTCCGCGTTTGCCCGTATGGACGATCCGGCCGTAACGAAGAAGCGAGACCATCACCTGGTCCTGCAGGTGAATACCAATGACCCGGCTGCTATGAATCTCGCACTCAACAACGCGGCCAACGTGGCGCAATATTACAAGGAGGTTGGCGAGAAAGTGAAGATCGAAGTGGTTACGTTCGGGCCCGGCCTGCACATGCTCCGTGAAGACACGTCGCCGGTAAAGGCGCGCATCGAGGAGATGGCCCTGAGCACGCCCGAGGTTTCATTCAAGGCCTGTGGCAACACGCAGGAGAAAATGCACAAGACCGAGAACAAGGACATACCAATAATTCGGCAGGCGGAGGTTGTTAAGTCGGGCGTCGTGCGCGTGATGGAATTGCAGGAGATCGGCTGGACCTACGTCAAGCCGTGAGCCGGATGGATCGCGCACGCATCTTCCAACCAAGCAAACATCAACCTGGCGGGCGCGAGCCGGTCTTTTCGAAGCGACTAGATCCGTTTCGGTGGCTATGCGATCATTGTCGGCAACATGTCCCTATTCTATCCGCAGATTCAGGTCGGGTAACGCTCAGATGGGCCACTCTGTCCTCGGCTTTTTCCGGGACCAATTTCAAAAGATTGCTGTAGAGCACGGGCCAGAACACCGGCACATGGGTCGACTGTCGCTCTGAAACCACAATCCCCCCGCTCATCTGAGGTCGATATCTCAGTGGGGAATGATTCGCTTTGCTTGCACCCTAACTGCGGAGCGTTCAGCTTGAACGTGACGCCGTACTGGGTCCGATTGGGCCATCGGATCGAGCATCCTGTCTACCCCTGCGGCGGCGAGACAGCGTTCATCGTAGACCTACCGAACTGCAGACAGTCGCCACCGCGGTGATCGGCACGGACGGTGCGGTCGATCCGATGTCGGCGCTTGGCACCTCCCGTTCACCGAATGACGGCGGAAGTTATCGCGATCTCTCTCGATGCCTCTCGGAATGGCGCTACCCGATTCCGGGCACTTGATCATCTCCATACTCATTCCGATTTCCTCCAGCTTGGCCTTCGTCGCGCAGCAAAGGCCCTGTCGAGCGCGCGCTTTGCGCCTGCGTTCGCCGTCTCATTCGGTGGTTCGGCACGCGTTTGGACGTTCGGATCGATAGCATTCACAGGCTTTGTCCTTTCAACCAAAGTAACTTGAATCGAAGACCAGGCGTCCAGCGTATGTGCTGTCCCGGAAAGCAAGTCCACTACTCCCAAATGAGCGCGCGCATTGCTTGCTGACCGCCTTTGCGTGCTGAAGATTGCCAAGCCTCCGAACCTTCCGTTCGCTTTCGGAGTCTCGATCAAACTCAATTCATTCTTTACGACGTTATGCGTGCAGCCTGAGAGAGATCCACATAGACTGGTGACGCGGATCCTTTAGTCTCTCAAGTCCAGCAGCGAGAGCCCGGAGTCGCAAACGCATTCGCAGGCGAAGCCGCCGCCCCGCAAGCGACCCGGGCCAATTCACCAGCCATTCGGAGTACAACGGCCCCAGCATCCTTGGCGCTTGCGGCTGCGCGAATACTGGAGCCGCTGGTGATCTCGGCGCACGGGGAGCGCGCGCCGGGTATCGCAAGCCAGCCTAATCCGTGGGTCTAAAACGTGCGCCTGCACAGATGGATTACCCCAATCGATCGGTATCGAGGTCTTTCATGCGTCGGCAACTGCATTTCATGGCTTGTGGTTGGCATTTGCGGTTAATAGCGACCGCATCACGGGGTACGAGACGGAGCTACATTCGGTCATTTGCGTAAGCAACACTCCGTCGGCCAGGCGATCCCAGTACTCCGCCTCGGCGAGCAGCTCGCCCCACGGGGGCAACGACAATCAACTTAAAGATCTCAGCCTCATTCCGAGACCTATTCGTAGCAAATTGCTAACGTTGCCGGTGTGGGATTGGCAAATGCTTAGAGCAATTGTGTTTGGTGTACTTGGCGTGGTCGCAATCTGTGCGATTTCCGCTGGAGGCAACAGGTCGGATCCAATCGCGGAGTCGCATGCCCCAGTTCGCTGCGTCACCCTCGGCCGCGACCACGAACAAATCCAAGAGGCTGCAAATTTTGGTCGAGAGAGACGTCGAGCTGCCCAAGCAGAAAACAGAGGCGAGCTTCGTAGCTGTGCAGCAAGAGGCTCAGCCGGCTCCTCCGATCAGCGATCCTAGACAGTCGCCTGATTTCGGTCCTCGTCACTGGCATGATCCGTGTGCGTCGAAGGCTGAAGCTCAAAAGCGCGCAAAGGTCGCAAAGAAACCCGTCAAGCCGTCCACCCAAAATGTTCGAGCGAGTGTTGCAAAGGAATGCCCCAACGGATGGGTTTGCGCCGTTCCTTAGAAAGCTCAGGTTGGCTGCCGATTGCGATAACTAGAGCAGCGATCGAGCAAGGACGCGAGTTGCCGGCCGCGTGGAACGCCGATTCGGAGCTTGAGAAACCGGCTCGAGTGGGAATCCTTCGATCTTAGCTGCGCTAGCCTTCGAAACACGTCGGGACGAGCGGCGGGCTCTGGCGCTTTGCGCTCGCCCCCGGTTGTCGGTTGTGCGGCGGTATGGGAAAAATGTTCCACAATTGGCCCAATGTTCCGCGAACGATCTACCCAGCGAACGCTCGGACTGCCGAAGCCCACCGGTTGGCCGGAGGCTCCACCGGCGAGAGCATGGAGCCACGACAAGTAAGATCACAAACGAGTTTTAGCCTCCGGAACCCTGCGGTTCTCATACGCGCTAACGGCGAAGCCTTAGTCGGCGCCACAGCCAAGAAGGTTTAATCCATGTGGGCCTTATTTGTCTGGAACGCGACGCAGATGAGTGCTTCAACATTGTCTCCGTTCATTGATGTGATGTATCTTATAGATGATCCTCTTGTGCGGTCGTATGCCGGAGTGGCTTTTGCAAGTTTGTGGGTCCCCGCTATGGGCGAAATTCGCAACTTCAGATCCGGGAATAACGGTGGGCCCCCTACGCATGGCATCGGGCCTCGTCGTCTCGCAGCGATCATCGTCGGTGACATAGCATCCTACAGTCGCTTAATGCAGACTGACGAGGAGGGCACGCACGTACGTGTCAAGCGGATCGAGCGGGACCTCATCCAGCCCAGCATCATCGAGCATCATGGAAGTCTCGTGAAGACGACGGGCGATGGCTTCATTGCCATTTTCGACAGCCCTGTTGAAGCCGTCCGATGCAGCATAGTCATCCAGCAGAACCTTGTCGGCCGTAACGCCTCGCTTCCAAAGGAATCCCGCATCGAATACCGGATCGGCGTCAATCTTGGCGATGTCATCGTTGAGTCGGACGATGTCTACGGGGATGGCGTCAACATCGCCTCACGCATCGAGGGCATTGCCGAGCCTGGTCAGGTCTACATCTCGGGGGCGATCTATGAACAGATCAAGCACAAGGTGGTGTGCGGCTATGAATCGCTAGGCGACCGCAAGGTCAAAAACATCACCGATCCGGTGCGCGTCTATCGCGTCCTGCCGGACGCGGATGCGATCGGCAAAACCCGGGGTCGGCGCGAGAATACCTTGATCTTCCTCCTGAGCCTCACGGTTATGGTGATTGCCGCCGGCGTGCTTTGGTATCTGCTGACGCAGCCGCCCGGCAGGGTGGGTGAGCAGGCCTCGGTGCCCACCCCTTCTCCGGTCGCGCCACCAAGCCCACAAGCTCCGCCGCGCGAGGCCGCGACGCAAACGCCGCAGCCTTCTCCCTCGTTGGCTTCGTCACCACCCTCGCCCGCTCCGACGCCAAGTCAATCGGCAACTCCCGTTCGCGAACCCGAGATGCTTGCGATTCTGCGGCGGCAGCTTTGCGATGGGAAGCAATGACGATCCGACCGAGCGTCCTGTCCACCAGGTTACGATTAAGCCGTTCTTGATCGGCAAATATCCAGTGACCGTTCAGGAATGGAACGAGTGCGCCGCTGCAAAGGCGTGCGGCTTCACGGCCATTGGCAAAGACGATGCGCCAGTCAGTAATGTGAGCTGGACCGACGCACAACAATATGCTGCCTATCTCGCCCAAGCGACCAAGAAGACTTATCGGCTTCCCACCGAAGCTGAATGGGAATATGCCGCGCGGGGCGGAACGCAGACCAAATATTGGTGGGGCGACAAGCTGCAGACGGGCGTGGCCGGTTGCAAGGATTGCGGTGATCTCGCGTCCGAGCAGCCAGCCAAGGTCGGTAGCTTCAGGCCGAATCCGTTCGGGCTCCACGACATGGGTGGCGGCGTCGATCAGTGGGTCGAGGACTGCTGGCACAAAACCTACCAGGGCGCGCCCGTTGACGGCTCGGCATGGAGCAGCGGGGACTGCAGCGCGCATGTCCTGCGCTCGGGCTCCTGGAAGAACGATTCGAGATATGTGCGGCCGTCCAATCGCGATAGCTACGACACCAATGTCCGCTATCCCACGCACGGATTCCGCGTGGTGCTCAGTCCTTAACTGGTGGAGCTGGTTTGATGCAGATCCTTCGTTGCGTCGCGCTGGCAGCGGCGCTCGCCTTACTTCCGGGAGTAGCCTTTTCGCAAGGCAAGACGGCTCCCAAGGACGCAAAGCTCTACTTCATCACCCCGCATGACGGGCAGAAGGTCCGCGGCGGATTCTCGGTTCGGTTCGGGTTGCGCAACATGGGAGTGACCCATGCCGGCGACGAGTATCAGAACGCCGGCCATCATCATTTGCTAGTCGACGTTAACGACCCCGTCGATCCCAAGGAGCCGATCCCACAGGACAAATCGCATCTGCATTTCGGGGCAGGACAGACCGAAACATTTCTCGAGCTCCCGCCCGGGGCTCACACCCTGCAACTAGTGCTGGGCGACGCGAGGCACTATCCGTTCGAGCCGCCTCTCGTATCGGAAAAGATCACCGTCCGGGTTAGACAGTCGGCGACAGCGAAGCAATAGGTCGCAACCCTTCATGAAGCCGGAGGTTGGTCATGCAGAGACAGAATTCAGTCGAGAGTTCAAGATCGGAGCGGTCAAGCTTATCAGGCAACGCGCTGTCGATGGCGCAAGCAGGCCGTCATCTGGGCGTTCATGAGAACGTGCTGCGCAATTGGTGAAGGAGTTCGGCTCCGGCTGCCATTCCTTAAATTCTCCGCTACTTCAGCAGCACCGATCACTCCACGCGATCAGCGGTAGTGACAGCCAGATCGCGCCGGAGCCGAAGTTTTCCGCGTCTATCCCGGACCGCGCAGCAATCGCCCTGTTCGCGGTCACGTTGACGTTGCCGGTCGCCATCGCCTGGACCAGCGCGGCCACTAGGCCGGCATTGCCCGCCTTGACGTCGCGGTTCGCCACCGCCATCACATCGCCGGTCAGCGACTGCACCACGACGTCGATCCCGTTCTTGCCGGCCGTCAGCGCTCTTTCCCCACCACGTTCAGCGCGTGATCGAGAACGTGCTCGTCTGTCGTGCGCGCTTCGAAGACAACGAAATGGTCGCCGGGAAGTCCGAGCAGCGCGTGGTCACGCACGAGGTCGGCACAGCGACACCCGTGGCGGCCGCAGCACCTACTCCCTAGTCAACGCCGCCGGGGCTGGGCGCGGCGCTGCGAGGTTCGGTGCTGCGGCTTCCACGCGAGTGCAGTCGCGTAGCCAGGTGTCACCCTCCTTCCATCGTGATCAGATTGCGGCCTTCAGGTACGGGCCCGCCAAGGCTCTTGCGAAGGCCCAGATCTGTATTGTGCAGCACCAGCACGAGACGCACTCGGGACGGCCAACAGCTCGATCACATTGCCAGCGGCGACTCGACCTTCCCGCCGCCGGCCCGGGACGCCTTTGCATTAACAGCGTCACGAGCTCGCCGCACCGGTAGCAATCGTGTCACGGTAACGGCGCTGTGTTCGCACATGCCGGACATAGCCGAACCGGAGGGACCGCAAGCAGGTGCTGCTGGTAGCCCCGCGCAACGGGGGCTCGTGATGACGACCATGATTTTCATGACGCCGACCTCACGCGATCTTTCGCGAGCGCATCGCAGAACAGCGCGTAGCACTGATGGTCGCAGTAAGGAAGGTGGGTCCCGATCTCGCGGAGATAGCTGCCGCCGATCGGCTCGCAGCACTGCATGCACCGGGTGTGCCGGAGGGGCGTCCGGCCGTTGACCAGTAAGAACGCGAGTCTCATGTGGCGCCTCCCAAAGCGAAGCAGTAAACGCTGTCCAACGGAGAGAGTGCGGGCGGTGGAGCGCAAAGATGGTTGCGGCCGTCCGGATTGTCCCTGTTTCGCTCGACTTTTTGCGGTGGGATCAGAATGTATCTGCCGTCCTCTCTTCGCCGTGCATAGATCTGGCCGTCGACGTATTTGATATCGGTCGGATAGCAATCTGCGCTGTTGCAGCAACTGAGGCCTGGATTGTCCGGCATGTGCCAGGTCGAATAGAATCTTTCGTGCAGCGCCTGGTCCTGAGGTGGGTGCTGGCCATGAACGGCCCCTTGTCTCGTCTCCTGCGCTTGGACTGTCGCAGTGCAGCCGAGGAGAATCATCGAGCAGAAGAGCTTGCACGAGCGGTTCAACGCGCGGGCTCCCGGGGTTCAGATTCACTGAAGGATGTCAACTCTCCAACTCAGCCTCACGCGGCCTGAGCCCGAAACAACCACCGGCGGTCGCGTTCGCGGCGGGAGCGGAAGCGATCGACGCACTTCTTCGAGCAGAGCGCGGTGCGCCAGGAATAATAGCGAATCAGACCAAACTTGCCGCCACACAGCGCACAGCGCTTGACTGAAGAGCAACGCTCGGACTCGGATAGGCGAGGCTCAGGAAGTTCCGATGTATTGCACATTGTTGTCTCGCTTGGTTGTTTGCGCTCTTGCTTGTTCGTTCCCTTCGACTTCCCGGGTCGTGAATTGCCGCGATCGCGGCTTTTGTCGAGAGATGCAGCGGCCTTTCGTTGGTCGTGCCCCTGTCGGTGAGACACCTCCGCCGTATGGTTCAGACCCGGTCCTCGTACAATCGCTGCGTTCGGCTGGTCGTCACTCCCGATGGTTATGACGCTAGTTCGCCGGGCAGGAGGGGCTCAATTGTACGGAGGTAAATGCCCGACATGACTAGGAATGGAGGAGCTATACCTAGGTTTACCCCGTAGTCGCCCGGGGCTCTCGCGCTGGTTCATGTTCAACGAGACGGCGCACACTGCGTCAGTTGCACGGCCAGCGCGCGAAGATTGCCTCGTACAGCGTGCTTGATGCTCCGCAGTCGACAGGACAGTGAGCAGTCATTCCAAGGCGAACGTCGTACCTGCTCGATCGGACGTTGGCTGGAATTGCTCCTCAGGCGGCGACGTGCTCTACTTGTCTTCACGCAGAGAGCGCCGGGAGCGTCTGCGATGAAGCCGGGCCGAGCAGCAGCGTTCGGGAAGTCAGCCGCGCAATTTCTCGTCGGCTGCGTCAGGCGAACTGTCACTGCTAAGCCGCGCACTGAGTCCGGTGAAGCCGGTCTGCCGGAGGCGGTCAAGCAGTGGCAGCAAGTCTTCGAGCACAACCCCGTCATGTACTTCATGGTCGACCCGAGCGGAACTGTGATCAACGTGAACACGTTCGGCGCGGCGCAACTGGGCTATACCGCTGCGGAACTGATCGGCCGGTCGGTGCTGGATGTCTTTTTCGAGGAGGATCGCGACTTCGTCCGCGCGTGTCGCGCTGTGCCTTACGACAGTCGATCAGTCCCACACTTGGGAGATCCGGAAGGTTCGCAAGGACGGCTCGGTGCTATGGGTGCGCGAGAACGCCAAGACCATGCTGCGGGCGGATGGCGGGCCGATCGTGCTGGTCGCCTGCGAGAACATTACCGAGCGCAAGGAAGCAGAGAATGCGCTGCGACAGAGCGAGGCTTACCTCGCGCAGGCGCAGGAATTGAGCCACACCGGCAGTTTCGGGTGGACGGCTGCAACCGGCGAGATCACGTGGTCTAACGAGACCTATCGCATCTTCCAGTGCGACGAGGGGACCGGGCCAGCGATCCCTTTCATGCTCCAGCGGATCCATCCGGAGGACCGGCTCGCAGTGCAGCGGACCACCGGCCGGGCGGCTCTGGAGGGAAAAGATTACGATCACGAATACCGGCTTCTAATGCCCGATGGGTCCATCAAGTACGTCCGAGCGGTAGCACGGGCGATGCGAGATTCCAGCGGTCGCGTCGAGTTCGTCGGATCGGTGACCGACATCACGGCAACCAAAGAGGCAGAACGAAGGCTTCGTGAGAGCGAGCAGCGCTTTCGCGACTACGCCGAGACCGCGTCCGACTGGTTCTGGGAGACGGGGCCAGACCATCGTATCACTCTGATATCGGAACACTCCGATACCATGACCGCCCCCGCGGGCCTGATCGGCCTAACACGCTGGGACATTGCTCCGAACGCCGATCTCGAGCCCGAAAAATGGCGGCAACATCGGACGGCGCTCGACGCCCACGTCCCATTCCGCGACTTGGTGTATCGCAGCATAGACCGCAACGGGCAGCCGATCTACGTCCGAACGAGCGGCAAGCCGTTCTTTGACGCCGGCGGAGGTTTTCTGGGTTATCGTGGCGTCTGCACCGACGTGACCGCGGCCATCCGGGCCGATCAGGCCGAAGACGCTCTGCGCAACGCTCAAGCCGAGCTCGCCCACGTGACTCGCGTCACGACATTGGGCGAGCTCACGGCTTCAATTGCCCACGAAATTAACCAGCCCCTCGCCGCCGTGATCGCAAACGCCGACGCCTGCCTCGCCTGGCTGCAGCGCAGCCCGCCCGATCTCAAGGGGGCGCATCGCTCGGTCGAGTGGATCATCGAGGACGGCAAGCGTGCCAGCGACGTTATTCGTCACGTTCGCGCGCTCGCCAAGCGATCCGACGTCGAGATGGTTTCGCTCGACGCCAACACGGTCGTACGCGAGGCCGTCGCGCTCGTTCAGCGCGAGATGGCCAGCCATGCCGTGTCGGTGCGAATGGAGCTGTCGTCGGCACTGCCCAGGATCTTTGGAGATAGAATCCAATTGCAACAGGTCCTAATCAACCTGATCATGAACGGGATCGAGGCCATGGAAGGCGTCCATAATCGACCGCGGGAGCTGGCGATCCATTCGGCCGCGAACGGCGACGGCGCGGCGCTGGTGAGCGTTTCCGACTGCGGCGTCGGCATCTGTGAACAGGCAATGGACCGCCTGTTCACGCCGTTCTTTACTACGAAATCCTCTGGGATGGGCATGGGGCTGTCAATCTGCCGCTCCATTATCGAGGCCCATGGCGGACGACTTTCCGCCATGCCGAACCAGGAGCGCGGCGCGACTTTTCAGTTCATTCTGCCGCTCCATCGGGAGGACGCATTGTGACCGAGCGCGCGGAGCCTTCGTCGCCGCAGGGCGAGGGCGATCAGCCCATCGTCTTCATCGTCGACGACGACGCGTCCATGCGGCGCGCGCTCACCAATCTGTTCGAGTCGGTCGGTCTCAAGGTCGAAGCATTCGGCTCGGCGCCGCAACTACTGCAGGCCAAGCCGCCAGAGGTCCCCAGTTGCCTGGTGCTCGACATCCGCCTGCCCGGAGCGAGCGGCTTTGAGCTGCAGACCGATCTTGCCAAGGCAAATATCCATACGCCCATCATCTTCCTCACCGGTCATGGCGATATTCCCATGACCGTTCGGGCCATGAAGAGCGGCGCGATCGACTTCCTGACCAAGCCCGTTCGCGACCAGGACATCCTGGACGCGGTCCAGGCCGCGATCGAGCGAGACCGCAAGCGCCGCGATTTCAACAAGACCATCTCAAGCGTCAGATCACGCTTCGAGTCACTCACCTCACGGGAGCGGGACGTGTTGTCGCTGGTAACGTCGGGACTGATGAACAAGCAAGTGGCGGCCCAGCTGGGTTTGGCGGAAATCACTGTCAAAATCTATCGCGGCCAGATCATGCGGAAAATGGGTGCGAAATCGCTGGCCGACCTCGTGAGGATGAGCGAGGCGCTCGGGATTCTGACCCAGTAAGCCCGACGTACAAACCTAAGTATGAGTTTCCAATGGTGACCGGCAGGTTCACCTTGCACGTTTATGTGCGGCCGTAGCGACGGCAAGCGCATCCCGGGCGAGGAGCGGACGTCTTGTCAGTGGCTTCGGTGATTTCGGTGCTTGATGATGATCCCTACGTGCGGGCCGCGATCAACAATGTCTTGGAATCCCGCGGATACATCGTCCACACATTCGCCTCCGCCGAGGAGTTTTTGAGGTCGACCGATTCGAACGATACCTCCTGCGTGATCGCGGACGTGCAGATGCCATTCGTAACCGGCATCGATCTGCTGAGGCAGATGCGCGCCCAAGGTTCGGTTACGCCGTTCATCTTCATCTCGGCTTTCCCGGATGAGAGCGTGCGGGTGCGTGCGCTCGAAGCCGGGGCAATCTGTTTCCTAGGTAAGCCGTTCGCCGCCTCGGATCTGATGCACTGCCTGGAGCGAGCGCTGGCAGCAGGTGAGAGATCATAGAGCAATTGCCTGGCGCGAGAACAACCCAGGAAAAGCCCCGCTTCTCGCGAAGGCCTTTCCACGAAGTAGTCGCGTACGCGGCCTCCTGGATGAGATCGGATGACCTGACGGCATACGAAGCGCGCCGTTAGCCTCGATCCACCTTGATGTTTGCCGCCTTGACAATTGGCCACCATCGCTCGCGAGTGTGGAATCTCGCCGTCTTTCGCGCGGTCCTAGTGACGCGACGGATGGTCGAGGACCTGCAGACATCAATAATGCTAGAGGCTAAAGGCCAAAAACCATAGGCGCTGCGTGACATTGCTGACGAGATCATCGTTTACGATTCCATGAATGGCGGATTTGATCCCCAACAGCCTCGCGAAGTTCGAGCTGATCGCCGGTTTCAACACGCATGAGCCTCCTTGCTCTCTGCATCCGGTGTGCTGAGAGCTGGTGAAGTAGCAGCCCCGCATGTCTATTTTGCCAAAAGCAGCGGCAGATGCCAGCGGGGATTGACCGGGTGGTTTGTCATTGACGGCAACATGACCCGGTTTCGAGCGAGCTTCGGCTGAGGATGGCCAAGAAGGGAGTCTCCGATTCTATTCAACGACCTCATCGGCGAGTGCCAGAAGCGACGGAGGCACGGCGATGCCAAGCGATCTTACCGTTCTTTGATTGATCACGAGGAGGGATCTACTTGCCAGCGGGATCGGCAGTCACCGGGATTGGCGCCCTTGAAAATCTTTCCCGCATACGCCCCAGCGTTGCGCCATCCTTCCATCGGGTCGGTTGACAGCGACTTGGGCGTTGTGATCGATTCCCGATGGAGCTTGAGGCAGAGGCTTTCGACCTCCTCGAGGCCGCTTGCCGCAGGCAGAACCTCCCGGCCGATGTCCGTGTGAAATCGAGGTCCCGCGACAGGTTCTTGGATATCTCCGCGACCAGGGGATCATGGTTGCCATGAACGAGGGCGGCGCCTGCGGCAGGCTCCGCGCGAACCGGCCCAAAGGGAAGGCGAAGCCAACGTCCAGCGACACAAGACGGGCTAATAGGCGCTCGCGGATGCAACTAATCTTCAGAGCTGTGGAGAACGAGCAAAAATAAGACCATTCCCCTTCAGCCCGAGCCGGCAGTATGGCTGGCACTTCCGTGCACTGCATCACAATTGGCTGGCGGTCATGTGGATAAAGCGGGCGGAAAGACACTTCAGCTGCGCTTTACGGATTTGTTGGTCGCGGCTCTCTCCAGGAATTCCAGCATGGAGGGTGCCACGTCCTCGAACTCGACGAAGCGACGGCGCAGCTCATCCGCAATATCCGCGGTCACATCGCGCGACCATCCCTCGGTCGTATTGAAGGCGACGATGCGAGCTGGACGAATGTAATGACCTTCGATCAGGTGCCGCAGCAGAGTCGCACGATTGCCATCCTCTTCTGCCGTTTCGCACCAAGCCCGCCCGAGACGGCCGCCAAAGTCCTCAAGCACAATGTAGACATCGTGGTTTGCCGCACTCTGCGGCACGATGGATGGAGAGTGAGCCATGAGAACGCCGCTGGCTAGAGTTCCCTTCAGGACCGAACCTGCCTCCAAACGGTCGAAAAGGCCACGGCTAAAAAGGGTTAGCCGCTCCAAGTGCCGGCCATAGCGAAATAGGCCAAACCGAGCATGTCGGAGCCCCGACACGGCGCCGGCGTCTGCGTGTCGGTGGCCGCTGTCTTGGCCTCTTGAGTCATGGTAACGGAATCGCGACGGTAGCTCGGCGCCTCTGAGGTTAGTATTGCCGGGCTGGTATTTCATCCCGTATCTTGGCAATTTCAGTTTCGCCAGATTGGCTGCGCCGAGGTGTGAGGCCGAGAGAGGTGTCAATCGGCCTGCAAATTTGGCTCTGACGCAATTTTGGTGCATCAGTGATCATGTATCACCGATCAAGCGGGCCTGAAGCAAGGTCGAGCTTGGCGCGCCCGTACATCTGACGCTTGACGAGCTTGAGCTTGGTAATCTGGCCTTCGGTCTGCCCGTTGGACCAAGATGTTGTAATCGCAGCGTTCATGGCGGCCTTTTCTTTGGTGATGCCGTTGGCGAAGGACGGCGACGAGACTTGCGCATGCTCGAGTCAAGATTCACGCGAGCTTTCTTGCGGACCATCGTGTGGAAAGCAGTGATGATCTCGCGAGCTTCCACCAAGAGAGGAACGCCTTGCTCGATCGCCGCGACGGTAACGGTCTCAGACTTTGATAACGCG
The DNA here is from genome assembly GCF_041200145.1 of Bradyrhizobium sp. LLZ17. Lineage (NCBI taxonomy): Bacteria > Pseudomonadati > Pseudomonadota > Alphaproteobacteria > Hyphomicrobiales > Nitrobacteraceae > Bradyrhizobium > Bradyrhizobium zaerense. The sequence goes on along the minus strand of NZ_CP165734.1, from coordinate 7,130,319 downwards.
TGGCGGCCATTGGTCATCAGGCGGGCGATAGTTCTGGAGGACAGCACGCGCTGTAGACTTTGAGCATCGGGCGTTTCAGCGCGCCGCCGGCGTGTCGCCCACTCTCTAACAACCCGCTCAGAGCCCCTAAAGCCGAGCACCTTGAGGCGACGGTGTGCGGGTCACCGTGGTGTCCACGATCGCGAGCCAGCCGCCGATGATCGGCGACGAGCCGCCCGAGCTAAGATCGGCCGCCATCCGTCCGAACGCCCGCCTGCGCGCGAGCGGGAGTCCCGCTATCACACCCAGCAGCTCCCAGAGCATCAGACCGCCGCGGTACCGAAGGGAAATGATAGCGTTCTCGAGAACTGAGTCCCGCGCGAGAATAAGGGCATTTAGCGAATAAGCCCGGCATTTGCGCCCGGCTGATCGCAAGTAAGCTCCGGCGGACCTCGTTGACAATCGGGTGCTAGGCAGAAGCTTGCTTCATAAACTCGCGTTTGAACGCCACTACTACCTTTTTCGTTCTCGGTAGATTTCTTTTAGCCACACCCAGGCACCGTGACCGACGAAGAAGTCACCTGTCTGCACGCCCATGACAGCAACATCAGCCGCTATCGACGGCTGCTTAAGACCAATGTCTCAGACGTTACGATTTTTGGAACAGCCCCTGAGCAAGGAAAACTCGGCTGTCGAGAGCCTGGGTCGTCCAGCTTCCATGCCAGACATTGGGCAAAGTCGACCACTTTACGCGGGTGCGTTTTGAGTTTTGGTCACTACTCACAAATGGCAACATTGGAACTACCGCACTGGCTGATCATTGCGGGGCCCCTGCTGGTGGGCGCTGGCTTGCCCTACTCAGCAGAGGGAAAGCGGTCGAACTCGATCGACCGCCGGACGAGCCGATCGATCTCTCGACTTTGCCGCTCCTCAACTTCAATTCAAACAAGGCTAGTCACCCCGAAGAGGCAGCCGCGCGCCGTCGCTATCCTGTTGCGCCACTGGAATGACAAAGGTCACGTGCAGGGTAATCGGCCCCCTCGAACCGTCGAGCAAGACGCGAAGCCTACTTCGCGTAGCGCCGAACCCGAGAACGACACCTTGCTTGCCGCTGAGACGCGATCCCGCCGCATCGCAAACGACCACACGTTCTCCCGCGGTCCATTTGTGCCGCGTTCCCGCGCCGGTGCATGCCAATTCGGGCGTCTCCTGGCCTAGAGCACCAGTCCCAACGCCAACCACGCCATAAGAGACACGCAGACGCCAATTCCCACGTAAGGCAATGCTGTGCACATCGGCTCCCTCCCTGGTTCCGACACGCCATGAAATGCTGCAAGACTCGCATATTCGCGGGCCGACGCCTATCTCGACGTTATGCGTATGGCGTACGAGCTTTGCCTGGCGACCGCCGGCAGGCAGGTCCCGTCAGGACCGGACTGGATCGACGAGGTGAAGCACGACGGCTATCGGATGCTAGTCATCCGGGAGAACGAGTGCGTGCGGCTGCTCTCGCGCAACGGCACGGATTGAAGCAAGCGCTATCCGTGGATTGCCGAGGCCGCGCTGAAGAACCGACAGAAGCACTTCGTCATCGATTGCGAAGCGGTGATCCTCGGCGTCGATCGCTTCTCCGACTTCAACGCTCTTCACTCGCACAAGCATGATCATAAAGCGCAGCTTTATGCGCTACGTGCTGGCGCTCGGCAGCGACGAGCTTTGCGATCTGCCGCTGCACTTGCGAAAGACAAACCTCCAGAGGCTGCTAGCGCGGCGGCCGAATGGTATCAAGGTGGCACCGTTTGAGCGTGGCGACGTCGGGCCCATGCTATTCCGCGCCGCTTGCCGCATGGGTCTGGAGGGTTTTGGTGTCCAAGCACCGCGCTCGACCTTACCACGGCGGTCGGCAGCGTTGGGTTAGAGGGCAAGAAGAGGCAACACTCCGCCACGAATCGCGAACTGTACGGGCGCGCCCCCTTTAACTTCCTTGCAGATCAGATTCGTATGACCTGAGGCGCAGGGGGTGGAGATGAAGTTCATTTTCACGGAAGCTGGCGGCAATGAGCCGGTCCGGAAGTGCGATCTTTGCTTACGGCCCATGAGGTTTTTGGGCGAACATGCCAGGTCCTGGCTGTTTAGGTGCGAGGATTGCGCCCTTGTCAGCACACACAATATTCATCCTCCGCAAGCCAGCTTGGAGCGATCTCCTCGCTCGCCGCGTGCTATCTGACGGTTCGTTGCGAGAGGCGTGGCATTTAAGTCTCAGGTCTTCGGCTTCGCGCAGGAATGACCTCAGGTGGTGTTGCCTCCTCTGACCGCCCCCTGTTAGCTGCAGCGGCCGAGCATCCATTGGCCCTGGGGTTGCAGGAAGAACATGGCGCCCGGCCGCCTGGTCGCAGGCGGCTGCGACCAGGCACCATATAACCGCGAGTCGCTAAAACATTCGCCTTCTTCCTCGAGTGACACATTAAAATTCTGCATAAGAAGCCGACCTCGCGGATTGGCGGCGTGCGTCGCGACGCGCTTGCCGGTCGCGCCTGCTGCAAAAGTCGGCGGAGCGGTTCCGGTCATACCGTCCATCCCTTCCAAGCCGAGGCCGTCTCTTCGCCTGTTGCGGAGTAAGCGTATGCGTTCGTCGCGGCCCTCGATCGTGCCGCTCGATCACCTCGATCGCGAGGTCTATCTCGTCTTGGAAGATTTCGACGCACGTGCGGGCTGCGCCTGGCGGGAGACTGACGAGCGGGACACTGACTTCGAGACGGTCGTCCGCGATCTGCTGTCTGGCCAATGCGCCTACCCGGTCCGCGTCGTGGCCTTGAATGCCGTCGAGGGCTGGACTCGCGATGCGACCAGCGAGGTCGCGGACGAGCTGGCCGAGCACGACATGGTCGACGGCGAAATCGCGCCAGCGCTGCACGCATTCATCGAAGCGAAATGCCAGCCGGCCGTTTGCTGTCCAGCTGGCGCTGCCCCTGCGCGGAGCTCGTCGAGCATGGCCTCGCGATGATGGCGCTGGCCGACTATCTCACGCACGAGAGCGATGTAGCAGCGACCATCGACCGGCTCATCCGCATTCTTGATCGCGACAGTGTCCGCGAGGCAATTACGGAGCTCCGCGTCGATGCTCGCGTACACTTGCCGCACAACGGTTCTCGGTGGGCCGCATTCTCAATTCCAACGGCATCGGCAATGCCAGTTGCACCGCTGGGACAAGCAAACATCGTTGAGACAGTAGCCCTGGTGTGCGGTCGGTACGGATGCGTCCGAACTCGCCCGGTCTATCGTCGCGGCGTAGTTGTCGTTCGTCGGCCTTACGCCCATCGATATTATCGGCGCTACTGATGAGAAGTTTTGTTCACGGGAAAAGCACCGTGGCGTAAGCCGGCGCGCAGCAAGAGGCTGCCTCAGTAGGCGGCCTTAATTGATGTTGCGACGCAGCTTCTCAGCAACCGCCGATCATTTGTCAATCGTAACTAGACGGGTGCAAAGATCAACCCGTTCCGCAACGGAGAACAGGCCCGCCAGCGCGAGCGGCGCTTACGTGGAAGCTGCCAGGCGGACTTACTTCTGTGGAGAGGCGGCGGTCGTTGCCAACGCGTGCGCCAGTGTTTCGAGGCCGGAGGTCACGGCGCGCTCTCTTTGTTCAGAGGCCGGCGTAGTCGAAGAAAAGTTCAGCACAAACTATCTTTGCCGCGCCGTTGGCGACGGACCATCCGTGACTGCAACCTGCCAGGGATGGCCGTCCCAAAAAGCCGGGCCCCCCCGCCGAACAACACGCCCGCGACCAGCTTTATGGCCTCGACCCTTGCCTCCGTCTGAGATCGGCAAGCTCCACGCCCGTCTCATCGATCGTGGAAGTTCCGTCTAGAATATGGAAATAGTAACGCGGCATATGGCGCTCCCATCCGAGGGCGGGAGTGCCGTCTCTCTGTCACCGCAACGGCCAAGGGTCTCGGACGGTGATGACTCCCAAACCACCGGCAGCCGAAACGTTCCCATCCAAAATAGGCCGTCGCCAATTCAGCTCAGAGCCATCGAGAAGGCGGCCCAGGCGACAACAGAACGCACGGATGCCGAGATGCTAGTCCTGATGAATCTGATTTGGCGACGGCAATGCCTACACGGTGCTGATCGGTATGCCCGATCCAAGCTCGTCAGACGGTGAGGAGAAGGTCACGGGCCGCCGATCGCCGCGGGCAAAGACGGCCCCGGCCGTGGGGGGCTTCTGGGGATTGGGGGCCGGGGCCGCTGGAGGTGCCTGGACTCTGAGGAGGCCCAAGCGTCGCGAGCCTAGGACAAATCGGTAATCAGCACTGTTCGTTTGCGCACATTGGCGACGGATTTCCGGACGGAAACTTGCCGAGTTTTCCCTTCGGGTTCACATGGGCGAATGCGCAGCTTGATCGTTCCGAATTACTTAGCCCAAAAAGCTGGGGAATTCCGGGACGACCATCCGTTGAATGAGAGTGCGCCTTCACAGTCCAGATTTTTAACAGGAAGCGAAGCGTGGGTAGGATCGTTTATGATCGAGAACGCAAGGAGCCTGCTCTGATTGGGACCGGCGGTTGGGCGGCCGACCTACGAGGAGGAAGCCGAACGCCTGAAGCTGGTGCTAACTGCTGAGGCCTAGCAGGCGCTTGTAAAGTTCTCAGATCCAAAGAAAGCCCGCCGACCTGGCAGCCGCCGGAAGTTTTGACTGATCATGTTGGCGGTCGGCGGGCACCGATCCCAAGTGTCGCTTTTGGCACGGCAGGCCCGCCAGCGTGAACACGCGGCTCTTGATTAATTAAGCACTCGCGGCCCGGTACGTCCACTTCCGGCAAGGCGTACCGGGCCTAACCATTCCCCGCTTCCCCCGTGAGGTTTGGCTGAGTGAACATAAACGAGATTCTCGTACCGCTCTATACGTGTCTGTGCAATCCCCAGAACGCGATGAGCAGGAGGGCCACGGCCCCGATTCCGAGCAACATGAGAACGGCTTCCAGCATGACGAATCAAGCTCCGTTCGCGTGGAGGGTACATCAGAGGAAACTCGCCTCATAGCCTCTCGCGCGAGCCAACATTTCCACAACCCACGAGACGCAGTAGCTCGCGCGTGTGCCGAGCTACTAGGGCTCGACGATTTGACTCGTGGTCGCCGCCTCGCTTCGACGGCGGCATGACGAAGACAGAGAACCGGGCGGCTGCAAAAGCCCATTATCAGGAGCAGGAACAGAAACGCCGCGAGTTTGCGCGGGCTGAAGTTGTGAAAGCGGATCTTGCAGAACTCGAGCGGCTGCGGCAGAACCTGATGTTTGGAAAGAAGCCGGGCGAACCGGCGCACGAACTCATCGACGCCATCGATGATTATGTGGCAAAGCTAACCGGCGAGGACGACGCTCCACACGCACAATCACCCCTGCGGATGAGTTGGTGCCGGGTGTTCGATGATACCATTCTCTTGCCTGGCAGAAAGGCTCTACGGACGCTCCTGAAGGCTGGCGAATACAGCTCCTCGCTGCCGAAGAAAGAGCACGCCGCCTGGATGGCAAGCCGCTATGGAAGCGCTGATCCTGGTGCGGAAAGGCGGCGGCCCGACGATGTTTGCACGGATTGACGTGATGCGGGAATTGAACCGCCACCATGTCCCGGCGTTAAACCCAAAGGGGAGAGAACCGCCTTGCGGCCGGGGCAAGCTGAACAGGGATCAATGACGCGCGTTGGCGGTAAAGTTAGGACGGAGGGCTGGAAGCCGCTTTCTGAGGAGGAACACTTCATGACCTGCCTAGCTGTGGCGAGCGGGTCGTTTGCCGCGAGCTAATTCCGGTCCGCGAGTGTCACGCCCGGGCGCAATGAACCTTGGCACGGCCTGTGCAAACAGAACGGTATCGGGATATTGGTCGTGGTCGAGTAGCTCAGCCATTTGGCTTTCGCCCTCACAGATCCGGGCAGGCGGCTTTCCCGCACCCGGCTCTTCCCGAGGGTAACCCGCGTCATATCCGCGCCTGCGCCCAAGTGCGAGTGATGCGTGGAACGGGCAGACGGAAGCGTGCCGTCAGGGCCTCGAACTCCGACCAGCCCATGCGCCGACTTTTCTGACTGCGCCGTCTCAGACAGTGCAGCCAGATCCGACGCACTTCGCGGTAGAAGCCGTTAAGCGCTGGATAATTGTGCGGCCTGCCGTAGTAGCCGTAGTGTCCACGCAGCACTGCGGCGAACCACTCGTGCTGGGTGGCCAGTGACTCGTGCATGAGCCGCCAGGCCTCCTGGCGCAACGCCGTCAGCTTGCGCGTCAGGCGTTTCCCTTCCGTCTTGTGCTTCACGATAAACCGGCCGTCCCGGGTCCGCCCGCAGTAGTGGGTGAAGCCGAGGAAGGCGAAGGTCTCGGGTCGCCGCTCGCCGCGCCGCTGACGCGAGAGGGCCGCAAATCGACCGAACTCGATCAACCGCGTCTTGCCCTCATGAAGCATCAGGCCAAAGCTGGCCAGCCGCGCCTTGAGGGCCAAGAGCATCTCCTGCGCATCCACCTTGCTCTCGAAGCCCATGACGAAGTCGTCCGCATAGCGAACGGCCACAACGCGACCGCGTGCGCGGCGACGGCGCCATTGGTGGACCCAGAGATCGAGGATGTAGTGCAGAAAGATGTTGGCGAGGAGCGGACTGATGCCCGCCCCCTGCGGGGTACCCCTGTCCGTTTCTTGCTTCTCGCCGCTCTCAAGAATGCCGGCCCGCAGCCACAGCTCTATGAGCCGCAATATGCGAGGATCGGCGATCCTGTGCGCCACCATCCGCAGCAGCCACTCGTGGTCGACCGAGTCGAAGAAGTTGCGTATGTCGGCATCGAGCACCCAGTTGACGCGCTGGCTCATGATCGCCGTGTGCAAGGCGTCAAGCGCCATATGAGGATTCCGCCCCGGCCGGAAGCCGTAGGAGAACCCGAGGAAGTCGACCTCGTAGACGGAGCTCAGCACCTCGGCTACCGCGCTTTGGACAATCTTGTCCTCTAGCGCCGGCACACCGAGAGGCCGCTTACCGCCATCGGCTTTGGGGATGTAGACTCGTCGCACCGGCTGTGGCCGGTAGCGACCCGTGTGGACGCGTCCGCAGAGCTCCCGGAGGTTATCCGTGAGCCTCTCTTCGTACTTCGCCACCGTTATCCCGTCGACCCCCGCGCTGGCCTGCCGCTTTTGTCGTCGAAACGCCCGACGCAGAGCGTCCTCGTTGACGTGGTGCAGCAAGGCCGTGAACCGGGTTTGAGCAGCCTGCTTGGCTGCCGTGTTCACCCGTTCGAGGTTCGGCGGCAAGGCAACCCGGCTCTGTGTCCGGACCCTGGCCTTCTCGCGCGGGCTCCCCTCGGGCTGACCCCTTCCCTCCATGCGTCTCGTTTCCTTCGACGACTTCACAGGTACTATGGACCAGTCCGACTCCCGACCTCAGCTCGGACCGCGGCTCTGGCACTGCCTTGCCGCTGCCCCCCGTTGGAGACCAATCCAACGGACCCGGTCGGGCCTCTCATGTTCCGATGATTACCTTCCATGCGTGATCCGGCCATCGACCCCGACGGAGCGGCATCGTCTCGCATAACGACGATGCTCATGCTGCCTTCGTGTTTAGGGAACACACTCGGCCTCCGCGAACATCCACCTTTCGAGGCTCATTCCCGCACCCCGCATGGCTCCTGTCTACACTTCGAACCCCGCGTTGCCGCGACGCCCGCAAGACTCGGTCCCGGCCTGCCTGCTTCGGCTTTGGCCGGATGGGACTTGCACCCACAAGCATTCATCAGCTTGGCATGACGTACTCCCCGGTAGTGGTGTAGCTCGGTAGAGCAAAGCCGCCCGGACGCGCGCCCCCAATAGCGCCGTAGCGGGCGGGCGGCTTTGCGGTGGTCACCGGCAGTTCTCCGGTAGGATCGGGTTGCGATACGCCAACGCAACCAGAGGAACCACCGATGACCGCCGACATGATGAACCTGCGCACGCTCGTGGAGAAGACCCCTGACGCCGATCTCTTGCGCGAGATGATCGGCTTTGCGGCCCAAAGGCTGATGGAGCTGGAAGTGGAAGGCCAGACCGGGGCGGCCTATGGCGAGAAGAACCCCGAGCGTCTGGCCCAGCGCAACGGCTACCGCGACCGGACCTGGGAGACCCGCGCCGGTGCGGTCGAGCTGCGCATTCCCAAGCTGCGCAAGGGCTCCTACTTCCCGGGCTTCCTCGAGCCGCGCCGCATGGCCGAGAAGGCGCTCACCGCCGTGGTTCAGGAAGCCTATGTGCAGGGCGTCTCGACCCGTTCGGTGGACGATCTGGTGCAGGCCATGGGCATGACCGGCATCTCCAAGAGCCAGGTCAGCCGGCTCTGCGCCGAGATCGACGACAAGGTGAAGGCCTTTCTCGCCCGCCCGATTGAAGGCGACTGGCCGTATCTGTGGATCGACGCCACTTACGTGAAGGTGCGCCAGCAGGGCCGCATCGTCTCGGTCGCGGTGATTGTCGCGGTCGGCGTCAACAGCGACGGTCGGCGCGAGGTGCTGGGCATGGACATCGGCCCGTCCGAGGCCGAGACGTTCTGGACCGCGTTCCTGCGCAAGCTCGCCCGCCGCGGCCTGCGTGGCGTCAAGCTGGTCGTCTCCGACGCCCACGAAGGCATCAAGGCCACTGTTGCCAAGGTGCTCAATGCCAGCTGGCAGCGCTGCCGCGTCCACTTCATGCGCAACGCGTTGGCGCATGCCGGCAAGAGCGGACGGCGTGTCGTCTCCGCCTTCATTGCCACAGCATTCGCACAGGACGATGCCGAGGCCGCGCGAACCCAGTGGCGCAAGGTCGCCGACCAGCTCCGGCCAAAGCTGCCGAAGCTGGCCGGCTTCCTCGACGAGGCCGAGACCGACGTGCTGGCCTACATGACCTTCCCGCCGCAGCATCGGACCAAGCTGCACTCCACCAACCCGATCGAACGCCTCAACGGCGAGATCAAGCGGCGCACCGAGGTGGTCGGCATCTTCCCCAACGAGGATGCCATCGTCCGCCTCATCGGCGCGATCCTGCTCGAACAGAACGATGAATGGGCGGTCCAGCGTGCCCGTTACATGACACTGGAAACCATCGCGCCGTTGAGCGATGATCCGAGCGTCAGCCTCACGGCTATCGCCAGCTGACCAGCCCGGCTCTCGCCGGCGAACGCGGTGATCCACCGCCAGCTACACCACGCCACGGGGCACGATCGGGATATTTACATTTCCCCTCCCGGGGCTGGAATTCCGCCGCCTGCGCTCCATTTCAAGCAGGCGGCGTTTTTGTTTGGCTGTAGACCAAACGGAAAACGGCCCCACTGGACCACTTGTGGCCGCTATCGGATCAGCCGCGATATCTCTCGGCAGAAAATGGCCCCAGCTCTGGAGGCAATGGGGATTGCGGAGCTGGAGCCTGGTAGACGCCCTCGGGGAAGGGCAATGGGAAACGTGGCAACAGCAGCAACGTTCCGATGCCTGATTTCAAAAAAGCCGGTCCTACTTAGGACTATCTAGCGACGAACCATCTCCGCCGCCGCTTCTTAATGGCTTTCATCTCCCCTGTGCTTTCGACCTGCGTGGTCTCTTCATGACCACACTTTGCGCACCGAAACTCAGTTTGGGGCAACTGGCCTGACCAGCTCGAGCGGATGAAGTTGGCGGGCATAGGCCAAGCATGACAGTTCGGGCAATCACGTAGGACATGATCTGGAGAGAGCACGGAGAGTCATCTCCCAACAGCCTCGAGCACGCCAGCACGCCGTTGATTGCCAACGATGCATTTTTCGGATCGTTCCGATTTGGACGCGCGCAGGGCAAATCCACGAGCTTCTTGTGCGTCGAAATAAAAACGCTCCTACGAGCCGCCGAAGGATACCTCTTCGGTCAATCATCATTCTCGACCATCAGGCGTAGGATGGAACCGGCTCCGGCCCCAAGCCCTGCCGTCCGGAGCGCTGGCGGCCTCCCCAATTTATAACAGAGTTGGCAGGCCGTCGAATGCGGGTGCGCAGATCTCGCGCCCCGCGTGAAGAGTTTTGAGCCTCGTTGCTCAAGCAAATTCAGGTTAGGCGAGCAGGTTAAAACAAAGCAGCGCGGGGACCAGGGGCCGGGTTGCTCCGCCTGATCACGGACCTGAACTTGTTGAGCGCGCGGATGGCATAGCCGAGCCCCGGCACATTTGTCAGGCGGCAGAAGGCGACCTTCTTCACATAACCGTCGACATACCATTTGACGCTGGCACCGCTGCGGAAGAAGACGACGTCTCCGACGCCGTAGCGTTTCGGCTGCATGCCTTCGCTTTCGAGCACAACCGATCCTTCCAGGATCATGATGGTTTCGTCAAAATCATAGTGCCAGTTGAACCGGCCCTCGGTGCACGACCAGATCACGGTCCAAGCAGTCTTGCACCCGCTCGTCGACAGACGCCGCGAGCGAGCTTCCGGATTGCCTTCAATGATCCACGATGGCTCGATCGGTGAGGGCTCCAGATCTACATTGCAATGCGACGTGTCGAAAGCCATGAGCGGCATTGGCGTCACCTCCAACTGAAAAACATTGGTGCCAGTTTACCGGGTTTCCCCGGCTCGGCAAAAATCCGGTTTTCCGCGAGGCGTGTGAAGAGCCCACTTTGTCGCAAGGCGATTGGTGAAGAGTTACCTCCTAATAGACGAACACATTCACTTACATTAATGCGCGGCTTCCGGTGCTGGTGGATCATAGAAACCCTTCTGGGAGGTTTTGGCCGCCGGCTCGCGCGCCTTCAATTGCCGCCCTTCCCGGCTACTCTAACCTGGAGGTGAAGCCCGCGCGAAACCGCGCTGTTCTTGACGTGAGAGGAAGTGATGCTCGGTCCGAACGATCGCGCCGTCGCGCATTTGCAACTCACCGCCTGCAGACGAGATTCTGCAACTGACCGCATTCATCAGATGGTGTGAGATGCGAACGGGACAGATTCTTCCCGATCATGCAGCGATGGATCGCTTCTCGGTTGACGACTTTCGCCGCTTTTGGCGCCTCTTCGTGGAATGGTCCGATCTGCCGCGGGATGGCGCGATTGAGCCGGTCTGCGTCGGTGATGCCTGCGAGTCCGCGCTCTTTTTCCCTGAGCTTCGTCTCAATTACGCCGAATGCCTCCTCGCTGGCCCTCCAGGCCAACAGATCGTGACGGCCTGCCATCCTGATGGAAGGCGCGACCGGTTCACGCGCGGGGCGATGCACTTAGCGGTCGCCCGGCTATCCAGGTCGTTACAGCAGCTCGGCGTGCGCCGTGACGATCACGTCGTGGCTATCGCGCGCAACAACGCGGAGGCGATCATTGCCTGCCTGGCCACGGCTGCCATTGGCGCAACGTTCGCCAGTTGCGGGCCAGACATGGGCGTGCAAGCGATCCTCCTCCGCTTCGCCCCTCTGCAACCTGTGGTGCTGTTCGGCTGCCTCAGAGCGGAGCCATGGGATTCGGGTGTCCCGGTCCCCGAGCGCGTGGTCGGAACGGCGGCTGGCCTGCCCGAGCTTACCGCGATAATTGCTCTGGACGACGGCTCACTTCCCGCCGGCGAAACCATGGTGCCTCTGCACAGGCTCGCCGATCTGATCCGTGAGGAGGGGAGCGACAAGAATCTATCGCGCTGGCCACGACTGCCGTTCAACCAGCCCATGTTCACGATGTTCTCCTCCGGCACCACGGGCGCGCCAAAGTGCATCCAGCACGGCGCCGGCGGCACCCTGCTTGAACATGCGAAGGAGCACCGGCTGCACTGTGATCTCGGTCCCGGCGACAGGCTGTTCTTCCAGACCTCATGCGGTTGGATGATGTGGAACTGGCAGCTCTCCGCGCTCGCATCCGGCGTGGAGATTGTCCTCTACGATGGGCCGCTCGGGGCGCAAGAGACTTTTTGGCGGATCGCGGCCGAGGAGCGCGTGACCGTCTTCGGCACTAATCCTGCCTATCTGCATTTCTGCGAAAAGAAGGGCTTTTCCCCCGCCGACTGTTTGACTTTTCTGCTCTGCGGGCCATGCTCTCCACGGGCTCAATCCTCTATCCCTCCCAGTACGATTGGGTCAGCAGCCAAGTAAAGGCAGCGATGCCGCTGCAGTCGATCTCAGGTGGCACCGACATCATCGGCTGCTTTGTCCTTGGTAGTCCAAACCTGCCCGTCCATTGCGGCGAGATACAGTGCCGGAGCCTCGGCCTCGATGTCCGCTCGCTGCCGCCGACTGACGATCCGCAAGCGCTGATTGGCGAGCTGGTATGCGCCAACCCTTTTCCCTCGCGTCCCCTAGGCCTTCATGGCGACGCCGACGGCACGCGCTTTCATGCGACCTACTTTGCCCAAAACCCCGGGTTCTGGACACATGGCGATCTGATCGAGGCCACGCCTCATGGCGGTTGGCGCCTGCATGGCCGTTCCGACGGCGTTCTCAATGTGCGTGGCATCCGCATAGGGGCAGCGGAGATCTACCGCATCTTGGACGGGGTCGAGGAGATCCTTGAGGCTATGGCAGTGGAGCAACAGGCGGAGGAGGAGCCGGGCGGCACACGCATGGTTCTCTTGGTCGTGCTGCGTGAAGGCCTGGCGATTGATGACACACTGACGAAGCATATCCGCTCGGAGCTTGCGCGCTGCGGCTCGGCCGCCTTCGCGCCTGCGCGTATCGCACAAGTCGAGGCGCTTCCCGTCACCTTCAACGGCAAGCGCTCCGAAGCCGCAGCGCGCGATGCGGTGAATGGCCGCCCCGTACGGAATCGCGACGCCCTGCAGAACTCCGAATGTCTTGAGGCCATTGTCAACCATCCAGCTCTCCGGGGGTCCAGTGCCTCGCAGGGACCGGCGCTGATCCGTGAAGGGATCCCGGGTGCTGAGCGGCTGCGGAAGGATCTGCAGGCGATCTGCGAGCGCGTGCTGGGCGTAGCTCCCATCGGTTGGTCTGATCATCTTCTTGAATGCGGCGCCGATTCGCTGGCAGTGGTGAGCCTGCTGCTCGAGATCGAGGGCGTTGCTGGGCGTCCCGTGCCCCTCCCGGCTTTTCTGGCGGCTCCCTCGATCGAAGGCCTGATCGCGGTCCTGTCGACTGGCGCGGAGATAATGCCGGCCCAGCAGTTTGGCCGGTCCGGTCTGCGTCTCCGTGCCATGGGCCCGGACGATCAGGAGTCGATCTGCCGCTTCCTTGAGGAATCCTTCCGCGACTCGGGCATCAAGGCCATGACATGGCGCCGATTATTGGACCATGACTGGTCCGAGCACGGGCGCGGCTTCATACTCGTCGACGACAACGCAGTCGTTGGTTTTATCGGAGCCGTCACCGCCCAACGCCGCGTGAACGGGGAGGCAGTCCTCGTCTGCAATCTGTCGTCTTGGGTCGTCCAGCCGCAGTACTCTGGCTGTGGCATGGCCTTGCTCGCCTCGATGCTGGATGACGAGAACCTCACCTACACGTGCTTCACCCCACAACGGACATCCTGGGCTGCCCTCATGGCTCAGCGGTTCAAGCCGCTGGAGTTGCACCGGATCGCCATGCCGCCATTGCTACAGGTCGAGACGCTGTTTGCGTCGACCCAGCCTGTCATTAGCTTCGATTCGACCGTGGTCCGCGAGAGGCTGACCAGCGAACAACGACAGATCTTCGACGATCACGCACCGTATGATTGTCTGCAATTCACGGTCAGCGACGGGTCTGATTGTGCGTATCTCGTGGTGAAGCGCCGCGTTCACCGTCTTGCAGGGGGCCGACTTGGAGTACTGGCGCGAGTTCTACCGCGAGGAATCTCCTATTCAGACATCCTGCATTGTAGTGCGCCGGCGCTCCTGCTGCGGCATCTCGAGCGCGTCAAGCTGGCGATCCTGCGCCGACAGCGAACGGCGGCGCTCGTCGCTGAGGCGCGGCTGTTTCCGGTCTCCCCACGAGGAGTGATGCTCGCACCGCACGCCTGTTACCGCTCCCCGATGCTCGCCGGCGACCAACTCGACAGGCTGTATTCGGAAATCGTGCTCCTGCCAATCTGACAGAGATGCATAGGTCAGAGAATTAAAATTGCATGGCCCATCTCCGGACAAATGTCCGTTGATGCACTCCATCTGCTCCCGCTTAACCTGCAAAACATGGACGGCCGGGTGCGCAGATCTCGCGCCCCCCGTGAAGAGTTTTGAGCCTCGTTGCTCAAGCAAACTTCAAGTTAGGCGAGCAGGTTAAAACAGAGCTGCGCGATCACCGCAAGCCGCGCCGCACGCGCGATCCCGTCGGGGCTGCCGCTCGACAGCTTCGTGGACAAGCCGGCATCCCGCATGGAGATCGTCGGTCAGCCCAACGAAAATCCGCCTGTGCAGAGCAAGGTCCAAGCCGAAATCGGTGCGAAGCAGGGCCGATCTTTTCCGATGGCCTCAGTCGAGTGAATTGCATTCTATGAATTTGCGAAGAGATCCTATTGCGTGATCCAGACCGGAGAGCGGCGCTTCTATGGCTGCTTCATCTTTAGGGCGTCATCCCGCCCGATGCTGCTTGAGGTGAACACCTAAAACTGTCTGGACGACGGCACGGCTGCACGAGGCGTCTGACATAAATACGACGTCGAGATGATATCGCGCTCGCGGAACCTGCTCATTCACGATCACCGCGGTGATCAGCGCTGCACGGCATCAATCATCTTGCAGCGCGGCATTGCGAAGACTCCGCTCATCGTTCGCGCATCGACGGCACGTGCGACCTCAGCCTCACCGCATTCGTTGACTTTGATATGTGCCGCTGCATACTCGAAGCGGCCTCTGCCGCCATCGCCACGACGCGGAAGTCCGCCGAGCGTCACGTCATCGAGGTGCTCGGGCGAACTAGACTTCACAAAAGAAAGTCACGCAAAGTCAAAAACGGGAGGTATCGCGGTGAAACAGCACGATCACGATCAGCATTCCGCATTCCAGCCGAACCGGCGAACGGTGCTGAGAGGCGCGGCGAGCGCCGCAGCACTCGGGACCAGCGGCGCACTCGGCACGTTCTCGGAGCTCGCATTGGCGCAAGCCAACCTGCGCGCGCAGATCACGCAAATTCCGGGTGTCGGTAAGGGCGCACCGACGGACGCCGACTGGCAGAAGGTCGGCGAGCTCTGCCTCGGCCCGACAAAGGCGAGCGTCAAGGAAGGCGAATTCAAGGGCGTCGAGCTCTCGTTCATGGGACTCAACAATCAGAACCTGCACAATCTCCTGTTCCGGGGCTTCCTCAAGCCGTGGGAAGCTTACACGGGCGCTAAAATCTCCTGGATCGATCTCGCCCAGGCCGACTACAATCCAAGACTCCAGCAGGCGATCGCGACCAGCACGGTCGATTTTGACATCCTCGAGATGGGCGCGCCGTTCGAGGGCGATGTCTGTGGTAAGGGCTTGGCATCGGAGATGCCGGACTGGGTCAAAAAGCAGATCGATATCGATGACTATGTCGACTATCTGAAGCCGCCGGTCGGAACCTGGAACGGCAAGACCTATCGCGTCACTATCGACGGCGACTGCCACAACTTCAACTACCGCACCGACGTCTTCTCCGACGCAGTCCTTGCCAAGGCCTGGAAAGATGCCGGCAACACGGGCGAATGGGGCGTGCCGAAAACCTGGCAGCAGGTCCAGACGGTGACGAAATTCCTCAAAGGCAAGAAGATCAAGAACCAGAGCGCGTTCGGCTATCTCGATGCGCCAAAGCCCTGGGGCGGATTCGGCTTCTATTTCCTCGGCAGCCGCGCCTCTGCCTACGCCAAACATCCCGACGACAAGGCTTGGCTGTTCGACATCGATACGATGAAACCGCGCATCAACAATCCGGCCTGGGTGCGCGCTATCCAGGACGTCATTGACGCGCTGCCGTTCGAGCCGGCCGACCAACTCAATGCCGATCCGAACACCACCGGCTTCCAGCAATTTCTCGCCGGCATCGGCTCGATGATCCCCTGGTGGGGCGACATCGGCCAGGTCGCCAAGGCGAGCGACACCTCGGTCATCGGCGATATCGTCGGCTTCAACATCCTGCCGGGATCGGACGATGTCTATAATTCCAAGACTGGACAGTGGGACAAGCTCGCGAGCGGTCCGAACCACGCGCCGAACTGCGCCTATCTCGGCTGGGGCGTCTATGTGATGGCCAGGGTCAATGGCGACGAGAAGAAGCACAAGGCAGCCTGGAGCGCAGCCGCGCATCTTGGCGGCAAGGATCTGTCGCTGTGGATGGTGATGTATCCGTCGGGCTTCCAGGCCCACCGCACCAGCCACTTCCAGTTCGACGAATGGGTGGCCGCGGGCTATGACCGCAAATACATCACCTCCTACCTCAACTCGCAGCTTGGCTCCTACAATCATCCGAACCGGGCGGTCGAACCGCGCATCCCCGGCATCTTCCAATACTACAGCATCGCTGAGGATGAGCTGACGAAGATTTTCGCCGGGAAGGTCGACGCGCAGACCGGCGCGAACAACATCGCCAGCGCCTGGGAGAAGCTGACCGACCAGATCGGCCGCGAGCAGCAGATCGGACTCTACAAGGCCTCGCTCGGCGTGTAGCTGCATGAGCATCACGAAGACGCTCGGCTGGCGCCGCTCTCGCGGTGCCAGCCGAAAACTTGCCCGGGGCAGGCCGGGCATTCAGGATCGGCAGAGTTCGATTGCCATGCAGAATTCAGCTCCCGTGACCGACGACCTGCACCACCAGCCCGCGGTAGCGCGCGCGACGGCCAGGCGGAAGGCCGCTGGCCGCGCGCTTGTCGCGGTGGCGTCGCTCGGCTTCCTGCTCGTGCTCCTCGTCCAGATCCTGCACACGACCGGTGCGACCGCGGCCGGGTTCGCCGATTGGCGACCAGTCCTCATCGCCTATCTCATCTGGGCCCTCGGCTTCGCCATCGGCCAAGTGCTGATCCGCGGCGAGCGCGGCCAGCGCGCGCTGTTCCTGCTGCCGGCGGTGTTCTTCACCACTGCGGTGGTGATCTTCCCGACCATCTTCGGGATCTATATCGCCTCGCTCGACTGGAATCTCCAGCTCGGTCGAAGGCCCGCGCTTCAGCGGCTTCGGCAATCTCGTCGCGATGCTCAACGACACCTATTACTGGAACGCGCTGGGCAACATGATCTTCTACGCGGTCGCAGTCCTCGGCGAGTACGCGATCGCGTTCGGCCTCGCGCTGCTGCTCAGCACCGAGATCCGCGCGCGCAAGTTCTTCCGTGTGGTGTTCCTGCTGCCGATGATGCTGAGCCCTGTCGCGGTGAGCTGGATGATCGGCAAGTCGCTCCTCGAATATCGCTTCGGGCCCGCTGCGACGCTGGCGCGTTATCTTGGATGGGAGAACCCGGCGTTCTTCGCTTCACCCTGGATGGCGCGCTTGAGCATCCAGGCGATGGACGCCTGGGTGTCGATCCCCTTCATCATGATCATCCTGCTCGCCGGCCTCCAGGCCATGCCGCGGGAGGTACAGGAGGCTGCCAAGGTCGATGGCGCCAACGGCTGGCAGTCGTTCTGGCACGTCACCTTTCCGATCATGCTGCCGGTCAGCATCACCGTCCTCATCATCCGCATCATCTTCAAGCTGAAGCTTGCGGACATCGTAATCAACGTGACGGCCGGCGGGCCGGGGGCGCGACCGACACCGTATCGAGCTTCATCTATCGCGTGTACCGCGACCGCTCCAATGTCGGATACGGCACGGCACTCGCTATGGTCTATCTGGTGCTGATCATCGTCCTCCTGACGCTGCTCCTCCGCCTGTCCAAGCGTTGGACGCAGAGGGTCGTCTAGAACCAAGGAGTCCACGCGCGTGTCGCTATCGACATCGGCATTGAAATCCGTCCGGCGGCATCCCGCGGCACCGCGCGCCAAGCGGGTGCTTGGCCGCGTGCTGATCTATGCCGCGCTCCTGTTCTGGACGTTCATTTGCCTGTTCCCGATTTACTGGACGGTGACGACGTCGTTCAAATCGGCAGTCGACGTCACGCAGGCGCATCTAATCCCATGGGTCGATTTCCAGCCAGATTGGAAGGGATGGCGCTCGCTCGGGCTGTCGCCGGACACGCTGTTCGGCACCTCAACCGCCCGCGCGGAGTTCACGAGCCGGTTCGTCAACAGCATCATCACCTCGGCAGGCGCGTCCCTGCTCGCGTTGATCCTCGGGTCGCTCGCCGCCTATGGCCTCAGCCGCTTCCGCTACAAATTCGCCTGGATGCGCAACGACGACATCCTGTTCTTCTTTATGTCGCAACTGATCTTGCCACCGGTCGTGCTCGCCCTGCCCTTCCTCGTGCTCTACAAGGCGCTCGTACTGCTCGACACCCGCTTCGGCCTGATCCTGCTCTATACGCTTTCGGTCCTGCCCATCGTCATCTGGATCATGCGCGACCAGTTCAACGCGATCCCGATCGAGCTAGATGAAGCCGCGTTCGTCGATGGACTGTCGACCTGGGGCGCGTTCCTGCGCATCATCCTGCCGCTTGCAGTGCCCGGGATGGTGGCCGCTTTCATCCTGTCGCTGGTGCTGTGCTGGAACGAGTATTTCTTCGCGGCTCTCCTCACCAGCACGGACGCGAAGACGCTGCCGGTGATGGTGGCGAGCCAGACCGGCTCGCAAGGCATCAACTGGTGGTCGATGGCGGCGCTGTCGACGGCGGCAATCGCCCCGCTCGTCTTGGTCGGCATCTTCCTCGAGCGCTACATTGTTAGCGGCCTGACCACGGGCGCGGGAAAGTAGCACGGCGGCAATTGTATGAAGCTGTGGCGACGGGCGCATCGGCCGCACGCAACGTTGGATACGATGCTCGCCCCTGGGCGGACCTGACTAACCGCCGTTGCTGGGCCGGATCAGCCGGCCGAACCGAACCGCGAGGACGCAATGACAATGAGCGTGATCAAGACGCTCATGCTTCACGACGAACCTCCACCAACGCTCAGCTACTCTGCTGGTGACCCAACTTTGCTAGGCCGTCCACCGTGCTAGGGCCATACATCACTCCAAACAACGACCGCCCCCACTTGCGCTCAATAGATTTTTCTTGATCTCCCGGTGCACACGTTGTGCACACGCCACCCTCTAACCGATTGAAACATTTGAACTCTCGCTCCAATCCATCATTGGAGAAATCGTATTCGCCGGTTTCAAAACGCGCGAGCCATCTTTGACAGCAACTTTGCAGCGAGGCACCACCTGAGCAAAATCACCGTTTGAAAATCGGGCGCTCAAACGGTTTTTCTGGATAAGTGATTGATATGGTGGGCGCACCAGGGCTCGAACCTGGGACCCGCTGATTAAGAGTCAGCGACGGGTCAAGAACAATCAATGACTTACTGGTCGCACCACTGGGCTTATCCGGCCGAAAATGGGCATTCGTCGCACGATCATATTGCTTCGTTTGCACTGCCCCGTCAGCCGAGCCTCGCCCGGCGCGGGATGTAGAGCTGGGTGAGCTGCCGGTCGGCGGGAACGATAACCAGATAGCCTACCGTCATCTCGAGAGCCGGCGCATCACCCCAGCTGTCATTGCGGAACTTGCGGTCACGCGTCGCTGAATAGACGCTGGCGCCATTTTCTCGCAGGTCCTGCAAGATGCCATCCAGCTCCTTGGCGAACCCGAGGCGGCTGGACATCGGCACGTCGTCCAGGTCCATCAAGTCCTGCACGTAGTCACAGAAGCTGGCGGCCAGCGCCTTCGTGTTGTCGTGCAAGCCCTCGTCGATTGAGAACGACACCGCATTGATTACGTCGGCAAACTTGGCAGCTTCCTGGCCTGAAGCCACCGGCTGAGCCCCGATCCGCACATGGTCGGGATGCTCGTCGTCTAGGTTCTTCTGCTGCATGGTTTTCAGACCATCGAAGAAACCGAGTACACTTTCGATGAACTTGGGATCATCGAAGATATCCGGCTTGTCATATCCCAGCGCTTTCGCCAGAGCACGCCGCGAGGTCACGTTGATGGGCTGGCCGACCTCGAAACGCTGGACCGTCCTGATGTTGACGGACGCATTCGCAGCCAGGGCTTCCTGGGACAGATGCTGTGTTTCGCGGACGCAGCGGGCCCAGAAACCGAGAACCTTGGGGTCAAGCAGTGTGGTATTCATGTCGTCCTCCTATGACCCGAAGCATAGGCCCGCCTCTGCAAGCCAAACACGTCAGAATGCCGACAGCATACCGACATCGGACCAGCCGGCGACAGCCGTACGAAGATCAAGCTATTGAATATATTGAATTATTTCTGACGCTGAAAACGCCATTCCATTGACCTGGCCCGCAGAAGGCTTATCTTCGACATGGGATTGGGAATGCTCGATCGGCGCAGGGTCTCGATAAACATCGGGGCCCTGTGCTTTCTTGCTCACGCCCTAAACGGTTCTTTAGACCGGTGCTGCTGAAAGTTGTGTAACGCCCTTGACGGTCAGGTTAGAAACCCGCCGAGGAAACGGAAGATGGCGAAGAGTGTAAAGGCCCTGATCAATCCGGCCCTGCTTGCATGGGCGCGGGAGCAGGCCGGGTTCAGCCCGGACGAGGCCGCGCGCCGTCTTCACATCGACGAAGATCGCCTCGGCGCGCTCGAAAAGGGCGACGAGACGCCGACCTTCGCCAAGTTGTTGGATATTGCCGACCTCTACAAGCGGCCGGTCAGTCTCTTCTACCTCAAGACGCCCCCCAAAGGTTGGCAGCCGATCCAGGACTTCCGCCGCCTTCCCGGGGTCGAGGAAGGCTTCTCTCCTTCGCTGACCTACGCCATCCGGCTCGCCAGGGAGCGGCGCGAGATCGCGCTGACCGTTCGAGACCAATTGGGCGATAAGGTCCAGACCTTCTACCTGACGGCCACGCTTAAATCCGACATCGAAAAGCTCAGCCAGGAAATTCGTGAGTACCTGGGTGTGACCGAGGCCCAGCAACAGCGCTTCGGCCGCAAAGCCTTCGACGGCTGGCGTCTGGCGATCGAGGCCAAGGACGTTTTGGTCTTTATCGTGCCCCGCCTGAAAATTCGCGAGATGCGCGGCACCGCGCTGGCCGAGCAAACGATGCCGGTGATCCTCATCAACGGGAAAGATCGCGGCAACGGCCGCGTCTTCACACTACTGCATGAGTTCTGTCACCTGGCTCTACGCCAGAGCGGCGTCAGCAACATGGGCGGTGACCGCAACGATGCCCCGAACCCCGAGGTCGAGAAGTTCTGTAATGCCGTCGCGGCGGCGACGCTGATGCCACGCGAATGGCTGCTGAGCGAAAAGCTGGTGACGCAGAAGGGCAGCCAGAAGAGCTGGCGCGACGACGAGCTGGAAGCGCTAGCTCTGCGTTTTGGCGTCAGCCAAGAAGCGGTCCTGCGCCGTCTGCTGACGCTTGGTCGCACGACGCAGGCCTTCTACGACAGCAAGCGGGTCGAATTTCAGAAGATTTACGCCCAGCTCGATGAGCAGAAGGAGGCGTCCGAGGGCGGCCCGAAGTACCACTATGTGGTGCTGAGCCAGCTCGGCCGCACCTTTACCCGGCTGATTTTCCAGGGGTATCACGATCGATATTTCACGCTGCGCGACGTCGCAGGTCTTTTGAATATGAAGGTTACGACCGTTCCTGTGATGGAAAAAGCGGCCTTTGGCATGGCGGGCTAAGCCGGCATGGCCAAAAAGACCTATTGCATCGATACGAGCGCGCTGATTGCCGCCTGGTACGAACGCTACAAGCCGAACCGTTTTCCGAAGCTATGGGAGCAACTGGACCAGCTCGTCACCGACGGCCGGCTGGTTTCCTCGACGCTGGTCCTTCGGGAATGCAACAAACAACGGTCTGAGGAGCTTCACGGTTGGCTAAAGCCGCGTGAGACCATGTTCATCACGCCTGACGAAGTGGTGCAGCAGCAGGTCGACCATATCGTCAACACCTACACAGGCCTAGTGTCGGCGGGCAAAGAGAAATTTCAAGCCGACCCGTTCGTCATCGCGCTTGCCAAGGTGCAAGGCTACACGATCATTACCGAGGAGACCGGCATCGGCAGCCTCGGCAAGATTCCCGGCGTCTGTAACGCCATGAAGGTCGACTGCATCAACCTGATGCAGTTGATCGACGCAGAGGACTGGGTATTGGGCTGATGGCCGAACGACAAATACCTCCGGATTACTGGACCACGGCGGAGGTGATGAAAGGCATCTTCGAGACGAAGACATGTCTGGCAAAGCCGCACTCGCCCGAGCCCTGCCAGGGAAAAATCGTCGCCGCCCATACCATTCCGCGCAGCCAACTTGCCAAGATGGCACCAGACGGCCACGTGTATGCTGTCGCCGGCACTCCAGCCGATTTTGCCCGCACCGATGGGCAGCTCACGGCAAAGAAATACGGCATCAGAAATTTTTCAATCCTGAATTGCTTCTGTGCCACCCACGACAACAAGATCTTTTCTCACATTGAAGACGATAACCTTGTGTTCGACGGTCACCAGCTTACGCTGCTTCAATATCGGACGCTTGCATCTGAATTATATCGAAAGGCGACGGCGTATCATTCGATACTGCACCAGATCGAACAACAGCAAAAAACCAAGCGAAAGAACAAAGAAGCAATCGATTTCCTAATGGCGCATGCAGTCGGTACTTTGGCAGGGGTCCGCGATGCAGGAACGGCCTTTGAGACCTGCGCTACGAACCTGTTTGCAGAAAAGCACGACCAGGTGAGCGCCCTCGTAGTTCACTTCAAGAAGCTTCCCTCGATCATGACCGTCGGAGGCTTCCTTGCCCAGTTTGACTACGAAGGAAAGCCGCTTCAGGTGCTCAATGATCTTGAAACCATCGCTCAGATCGTTTGTTTCAACATTCTCGCGGCGGCGGATCACGCCACCGTTATATTCCTCTGGCCCAAGGAGCACTCCAAGATCGGCAAGCAATTTGCCGACTCGCTTCTTGCCCAAGGCTCTTCGCTGTACAGCGCATTAGCCATTCAGACCGCCTTCGAATATCTCGAAAATACGTGTGTGAGTAACGACTGGTGGGAGACACAAAAGCCGATTATTCGCACGCTGTTGATGAACCGGATGCAATCGAGCGCCAACCTGATCGAGAAGAGAGCGTCCAACAGTCTGACCTTCGGTGGCGTGAACTTCGACCAGTGGGACTACGATAGGCATGAGTTTATAAACGTCGCTTAAATCTGCGCGATCTTACATCGAACAATTTTTGGATCCGACCCTGTTGGCGAAGACTATTCAATCCTGACAAGGAGCACGGGGCTGCGGGTGAGTATGGAAGGGTCTTGTTCGCCGAAGAAGTGATCCAACTCAACGAGGCGAGCATCGACTTCACAAACTTCGGGCCCTACCCTTGCTAGGATCGTGGCCGTCCTTGAGGATCACGCCACTAGCAACTCGGCTGTCATCGCCCAGGCGGCGCAATAGTAGACTTGCGCAGGTTACTCCCGCGCGTGAACCGTTTATAGTTGCGGAGCAAGCCTAGACGAAAGCATCGTGGGTTGGGCAGGTAACCATGACGGACGCGGATCCATCGTCTACGAACGGCGGCACTTCGCCAGCCACAGAGGCTGATCGCGCTGCGGAAACTTCTCCTAACAAAGCGAAAGATGGAGCTCTCCAGGGAGCGCCGGTGGCGCCACGAAAAACATCACGTCGTCCACCTGGGGAGTGGACGTCCTCGATCGTCCTGACCCTGATCGGGCTCGGTCTTATTGGCGGATGTACCTACGCGCTGACTGGACATCAATCCACCAAACTTCAACAAAATCAACGTTTTAACTCAACGGAAGATTTGGTGTTTGTACCACTCGAATGTGCTCATGTCGACCCTGCTTGCCCACGAGCGGCCGTCGAGCCACGACCGACGCTCTGCGGCATCCCAGAACGTTCTGTAGGCAGAATGCGTCGGACTAGGGCTATGCTTGCGCATGGTAAGCGGCAGCACGAGATCAATCGCAAACAGCGCCACGACGCCGCTGCCAGCCCGAACAGGACCGGCCTTAACCAAGAGAAACGCGTCAGCCGGCGTTTCACAACGTAGGCTCAAGGCGCAACGAGGTAGTGTTCGGCCCAATCGCCTTTGGGGATGGCACCGCCGAGCGAGTATTTGAACCGTTCGATCTTGAGGCCATCGGCTGAAGTCTGGCACGAATAGGCGAGGTGATACCAGGCGTTGCCGCTCCGGACAGCCGCTCCTGACGCATCAACGACGGCGCCTGAGCTTCGAGGATCGCCGTAAGCGTAGGCTACGAGTTCGTCCGGGTGGAAGCCGCGGTGCTCGCGTCCAACAAGACCCATTGCGCGCCTGTTGCAGCGTTGTTCGACGCGGGCCCCGAGATCCAGCTTCATCATTTGCTCATCGGAAATGGTTCGCGCAACCGCTGGTGACGAGACCAAGGCCGTCGCGGCGAGGGCGACAGACAAAAGAAGGAATGATTTCACAGTGACTGGCTCCAGATAAGGAACTGGAAAACGGAGAAATGTGCCCATCTTGCGGCGATAGCTGATACGTTCCTGCGATCTGGTAGGGTTTCGCTATGCTGCAGCAACTGCCCTTTTCGAGAGGGACCGTCGACGTCCTTCGTTGCCGATAAACCGATTGCTTTGGCGAGAGCTTCGCTTGCCACGGCAATCAGAAAATTCAGCTGAGCTTGACGAGCCTCGTCACCTTTGGCTGATTGCACTTGATGAAATGCCGATTGCGTGCTGGCGGAGATCGGTGCGCAGCCCCGATGACCAGGAGCGACACTCTCGACCGCTGCATCATTGGCCAACATTGTCATGATCACTTCCTCGGCGCACGCATCCGATGCGTGTTTGGCTGGATGGCGCCTCTCACCAACTCGTCCGACGAGCGTCCGGTTGTAACGGTGACCTCCTAACCGACGTCCCCATGCCGCAGTACGCCAATATCAGCATATCATCATCAGCATATCATCGGGTTATCGCCGAAGTCGCAAACGCCCCCGGGGGCTTTCTCAGGTGCGTCGACGTGGTGCGTTGGAATGCCGGCCCGGCTGTCGATACATGGGAAGGCATTGAAAGCGCTTGGATTGGCTTCACGCGTGACGTGCCGCTGAGCAATGTCGCTCTCGCGAGCCGCGCCGGGGGTTGCGAGCATCGCGGTAGCGATCAATGCACCCGCCATTAGCTTGATTTTGGTCATCGAACTTCTCCTCTGGATGCAAGCGGCCCAAGACGTTTGAGCCGCTTCAGACGAGATGCGAGCAGATACCTAGCTTCTAAACGCACACTTGCTCGCGACCATTCAACGCGTTGTGAGCCGCTCGCGACGACTATCCACCCAATCGGCAGAGGGACAAAACGGCTTGTCGACCGTTGGGCCACGCGCGCCGCTGATTCGTCAGCCGGTTGCTTGCGTAGACCGGCTGTGCGTCGGCCGATCGACATCGCGTCGGGTGCGCCACGGGAAAATCGGCAGACGCTCATGCAGGCGTGCGGCGCTAAGAAAGCCGAAAGCTAACAAGTGCGGTGATCCCTCGTTCTATCGAGATCATCTCGTCGTTTTGAAGCGGCGTGAGAAGATGTTCCTTTGAACGGCCTGCCGGGGTTCGCACTTGCTGACAGAGAGCCAATACCGCCGGTGATTTCGGAGAGAGAACATTCGATCTGATCTCGAAACGCCAAAAATCTGGTGCTTTGCCCAACTAAGGAAACGACGTGATGAAACGACTATTGACAATGCTGGCTGCGGCGGCACTTGCGGCAAGCCTGCTTACGGCGACAGCAGAGGCACGTGGTGGTGGCGGCCACATGGGCGGCTTTGGAGGTAGTCATATGGGCGGTTTCGGTGGAGGCGTCCATGTGGGTGCAATCGGTGGCACCCACATGGGTGGTTTCGGCGGCGGCCGCATCGGCCCGGGTAATCATGTGGGCGCCTATGGTTCGAGTTTACACCACGATTCCATGCACTGGCCGAGATACGGTGCTAACTTCGACAACGGCCTTGACTGCTACGATCTCTACTATGGTCGTCCGCGCAATCTCTGGCCATCCTACTGCGGCTGACGGCGAGAACGAGCCCCTGTATCGGGTAGAGAGTTTCCGCTGCCGTGCCGATCCCTTGCCGCCTCGCTCGGTGGCAGGCTCCTCGCTGCAGAGCAAGGAACAAGGAGCCGCCCTTGGCCTCGGCAGGATCAAACGGCCTCCCGCCACCTGAACTCTTTTTCATCAGATTTGCCTCCGGCGCCACCAACTCGGTGTTCGGGACGTCGGCCCTGAATGTGCTCGACGGCGTGGCGATCCGGTCCACGAACAAACATTAGGAAAGAGCGGCAATGACCAACGCAGAGGCGAATTCGGGGACCGGCCGGCAACACGCGCCGCACGCAGGCCGGATCGGTTTTATCGGTCTCGGACGAATGGGGACTGCGATGGCGGCAAATCTCGCCGCTGCCGGTCAAGAAGTGGTCGCCTATGTCCGGCGCCCAGAGCAAAAACGAGTCCTGGCCGCGCTCGGTCTTGAGCCGACGATAACCTTTAGCGACCTGTTGGAGTGCGAGCTGGTGATCAGCATGCTGCCTGACGATGCAGCCGTTCAACAGATCGCGTTCGGTCGGAAGGACCTCGGCATCGCCGGCCTGCTCATGGGCTTGATGCCGCGCGCAATCCATCTCTCGATGAGCACGATCAGCCCCACAACGGCGTCCCAACTGGCCAGCGAACACGCACGAAACGGCCAGAGCTATGTTGCAGCCCCGGTGTTTGGAAACCCTGATGCCGCGAAGGCCCGCCAGCTGTTTGTCATTGCCGCCGGCGCGCCGCCGGAACTCGCGCGCTGCCAGCCGATCTTCGATCTGCTCGGCCAGCATACGTTTGCGGTAGGCAGCACTCCGGCGACGGCCAACTTGATCAAACTGGCCGGCAACGCCATGATCGCGGCCAATCTGGAAATCCTAGGGGAGATCTGTGCGCTCGTCCGCAAACGCGGGCTCGATGCCGAGGAACTGCTGGCCATTATGACCGGCACAATGTTCGGAAGCCGTTTCCATCAAATTTATGGCAGCAAGATCGCAGGACAACAATACCGCACCGGCGGCCTCGTCTTCCCACTCGCGCTCAAGGACATGCGGCTGGTGCTCCAGGAGGCGGAGCAGGCAGGCGTGCCAATGCCAACTCTCAACGTCGTTCGCGATCGCTTCATCACCGGGATAGCGCGCGGATATTCTGAGCTGGATTGGTCTGCGCTTGGCCTGCTGGCCGCCGAGGAGGCCGGACTGAGCGGCGCACCCGGGAAATCTCTTCCAACCGCAAAGCTCGAAAGCCCAACACAACAGGAGCCGCTTCATGCTCGATCGACCCTATAGGAGTGAGCTGCAAATGGAACACATCAACATTCCCGGCACCAACATCAACGTGTCGCGCGTAGCACTTGGCACCTGGGCGATCGGCGGTTGGATGTGGGGCGGGACCGACGAGACCGAATCGATCGCAACGATCCGGACCGCCATCAAACGCGGCATCAACCTGATCGACACCGCTCCCGCCTACGGATTTGGGCACTCCGAGGAGCTCGTCGGCCAGGCGCTCGCAGAAGGCAATCTGCGCACGCGCGTGGTCATTGCAACCAAGGTCGGTCTTGAGTGGAGCCAGGGTCGCGTGTTCCGCAACGCCTCCCGAGCACGCATCCTGAAGGAGGTCGCCGACTCCTTGCGACGGCTTCGGACCGATTATATCGACGTCTACCAGGTGCACTGGCCGGATCCCCTTGTGGAGATCGAAGAGACTGCCGAGGCGATGGACAGTTTGCTGCGGCAGGGCAAGATCCGCGCAATCGGCGTCAGCAATTTTTCGGTGATGCAGATGGAGCGCTTCCGTCGGGTTGCGCCACTGCATGTCGTGCAGCCACCCTACAATCTCTTCGAGCGCGGCATCGAGGCAGAAATCTTGCCCTACTGTCGCGAAAACAACATTGCGACCTTCGGTTATGGCGCGCTGTGCCGTGGCCTCCTGTCCGGCCGCATGCGCGCTGAAGTAGCGTTTACAGGCGATGACCTTCGCGGCAGCGATCCAAAATTCGTGCAGCCTCGTTTTGCACAATATCTTGCCGCCGTCGGACAATTTGACGACCTCGCTCAAAAACGGTTCGGCAAGCGTGTCATCCACCTGGCGATCCGCTGGATGCTTGACGAGGGAATTACGAGCTCACTATGGGGCGCCCGCCATCCAGACCAGTTGCAACCGGTTAACCAGATAAGCGGATGGCGTATCGATGCCGCGGCGAAAGCGGAGATCAATCGCATCCTCGAAGCCACCATCCGCGATCCAGTCGGGCCCGAATTCATGTCACCGCCGGCCCGCAATAGGGCGGCCTAACCGACAAAGGGGGACGTCGCGCTCGATCCAACGCCCCTCGCCTAGCTGCACGTCAACGGAACCGCCTCGTTCATATGGCCCACGCAGTCGAGAGCGGCCGTGGAGAGCGAGAGCGCTGGCGCCTCGCGCAATAATTTACTTCATTTCGGGAATTGAGCCAGGAACCAGGTCAGAGCCAGCAGATCTGCGGTCCCGCCCGGGCTGAGGTGACGCGCGATCAGTGCATCATCAAATAGCGCCATCTTCTCCACCCCGCCGGGCGCTAGAACGCCTTCGTCTCGCAGAAGCCGTCTGGCGTAAGCCTGGACATAGTCAAGGCCGGCGAGACCTCCGCGTGATATAAGATTGGTGTCATTGTTGACCGCGAGCAGATGCAGCAGCACATGCAAAAGCGCGGTGCCTTCGTCGACACCGTCCTCCCGCACGCGGTCATAGACCGGCAGTGCGGCCGTGCGCACCGTGTCAAAGCCGGAGGCCGCTTCACCCCTGGCGCCTGCGAATCCAAAACGTCGGAAGACACGCTCGCCTGCCGTCAGCGTCGGAGCGGTGCGGTTGAGCTCTCGATCGACCAAACCGACGCAGATATACGCAACCTCGCCGCACAAGCGCTCTCTGGTCACTTCTGTACCGCGGGCTTGGAGACGGCCGGCCGAAAAGCAGAGCAGGCCGAGCGAAAAGATCGCCCCCTTATGCGTGTTGACTCCGCTCGTTGCCCGAAACATCGCTTGCTCGCACAGCACGCCCGTGGGACGCACCAGAGGCAACGCGGCGCCCGCGCTGACATGCGCGCTCGAATAACCTATCGCCACGAACCGCGACCACCAGGGAGCAATGGCCCGTGCGCTGGCCAGGAATGTGTCGATATTCATGTCACGGTGAGCACCGGAATTGCGGCGATCAACCAAACCGGGCTTTGGCGTGAGCATAAGCTCCGTGAGCAGCGCCTGATCGGCATATTCGGCAATGGCATCGCCGATGCACGCCTCACGTCCGCGCCGGCCCGAATAGGAGGGTGCACTAAGTGACTGCGCGGAGATCATATTCATGAACGATCCTACCTATCGTGGTTAGGAGCTGCCCGAGCGGATGCCGGCGCGAGCGGCCGCACACGCGGGCCGGCCGGCCGCATGCCAGGCACCGGCGCGGCGACTCCCCCAAACTTTGACGCGACAGCTGCGCTTGTCCGGGCGCGATCACGTCGAGATCCCAGAGCCGGCCCAGCGGGTGATGGTCTTCCAGCTCGATCATCGCCAATTTTAGGGACAGCGCGTCCGCATCGATGACGGAGAGCGCCTCGGGGCCGGTCTTTCGCCACAAGGCCTTTCGGGACAAGATGCGCCAGCCCCTCGCGCGACACGCCGCCTCCATCTCCTGAACGGCGAGGTCGAGCACTCGCCGCGGCAAGGGGCCGTCCTTGACCGGCCCTGGCATCACCATGGTCATGGATACCAGTGGCTTGCCAAACCGCGCCAGGGCGGCGGCCTGGCGAGTTGCCCGCTGCTCTCTGGCCGCCAGCATCTCCTCGAGACCAACCTCGGCCGCGTTGACCGTCCGGACCTGCGCGCGCATGGTCAGCCTTTCACCTGCCGAACCACATCGATCACGCTGCCGTCCCGGTAACGGACGATGCCGACAATGCGCTCAGTGAATTCAAGCGGCTCCGGCTCGCCGGTCAGTGCGACAGCCTTCTCGCGCAACTCATCGATCGTCATGATCGGCAGGCGAGCATCCCGTAGCCGCTTCTCGACTTCCGGACGCGTCGGGTTCACCGCAATCCCATGATCCGTGACCAAGACATCGATCGACTCGCCGGGTGTGAGCCGTGTCGTCACACGGCGGACCACCGTTGGAATGCGGCTACGCACCAGGGGGGCCACCACGATGGTCAAATCCGCGGCAGCAGCGACGTCGCAATGGCCGCCGGAAGCGCCGCGCATGACGCCATCGGAGCCGGTGATCACGTTGACATTGAAGTCGACATCGATCTCCAACGCGCTCAGGATCACCACATTGACGCGATCCACATAGGCCCCCTTGGAGGTCGGATTGGCGTATTCATTGGCCGAGATCTCAAGATGCGCGCTGGAGGTACGAAGCGATTCCGCCGCATCTTTGTCGAACGACTGCACGTCGACGACAGCCTTGATCAGGCCCTTCTTATGAAGATCGGCGATGCCTCCCGTGATGCCGCCGAGCGCGAAGCTCGCCTTGATGGCTTTGCAATTCATACGCTCCTCGAGAAAGCGGGTGGCGGCCGTCGATGCCGCCCCGGAGCCGGTCTGCAGCGAAAAACCGTCAATGAAATACCCGGAATGCTCGATGACATCCGTTGCCCGACGCGCGATCAGCAGCTCCCGCGGATTGTTTGTGACGCGGGCAGCACCGACGCTGATCAGCGAGGGGTCACCGACATGGTCGAGCTTGACGATCAGGTCGACGCGATCCTGCGAGATGCTGACGGGACGGTTCGGAAAACCGACCAGCTCTTCGGTCAGCAGCACGACCTGCCGCGCGTAGTCGGCGTCGACCTTGGCATAGCCGAGCGCGCCGCAACTCAACTTGCCATGCGATCCATTGGCGTTGCCGAACTCGTCACAGCAGGCGACGCCGAGGAATGCGACGTCAATCTTCAGCTCCCCGGTTTGCAGGAGGTGAACCCTGCCACCATGCGAATGGATCTGAACTGGATTCCTCATCAACCCGTTCGAGACGGCCTCGGCCAGTTTGCCGCGCATGCCGGAGGTATAGATCTGCGTGATGACTCCGGTCTTGATGTGCTCCACCAGCGGATCGTGGCAGTTCAGAAGCGAACTCGAGGCGAGCGTCAGGTTCTTGAAGCCGAGCCGGGCGAGCGTATCGATAACCGTGTTGACCACCTTGTCGCCTTCGCGGAACGCATGGTGAAACGAAATGGTCATCCCATCCTTCAGTCCTGACCGCTGGATAGCCTCCTCGAGCGATCCGCAGATCTTTCGGTGCCACTTGGTATCCGTGGTTGCGAGAAACGGCGTCTGGGCGTTCGCGCTCGTGAACGGCTGCAGCTTGGGTAACGCGGACTCCTGCGCTGCCAGGCACGCGATGGCGGTCGTCATAGCATCGTCTTTCATGATCGTGGTTTCCTTCAGGATGCATCGGCAAGCTGCAAGGTCATCTCGGCCTCTTCGATGACGGGCGGATCGATCATCTTGCCGTCCAGCGAAACGACCCCAAGCCCTTTTCGGCGGGCCTCGTCCGCCGCCGCGATGACGCGTTTCGCACGGCTCACTTCGTCTGTAGTCGGCGCATAGGCCTTGTGCAGAAGGTCGACCTGCTTAGGGTGGATCAGCGACTTGCCGTTGAACCCGAGCCGCTTCGCGATCCTGACCTCGCGGAGGAAGCCATCGTCATCGCTGACGTTGCCGTAGACCACATCGAAGGCATCGATCCGCGCAGCGCGGGCGGCATGGAGCACCGCGGCTCGGGCGTAGAACAACTCAGGCTGCCACCCGTTGCTGCGCTTGGTGTGCATGTCGACGAGGTAATCGAAGCCCGCCAGTGCGATTGCGATCATGCGAGGCGATGCCGTCGCGATCGACACAGCATTGACTACACCGCTCGCCGACTCGATTGCGGCCATGATCTTGGTATCGCCGACCGCGCGGCCGCACGCCTGCTCAATCCGCACCACGTGCGCTTCGAGTTCACCAATCGCCTGAGCATTCTCCGTCTTGGGGAGACGCACCACGTCGGCCCCGCCCCTAACGGCGACCTCCAGATCCTTCAGTCCGAACCCGGTCTCGAGCGAATTGACCCGCACGACAGTCTCGATGTCGCGATAAGCTGGATGCTGCAGCGCCTGAAACACCAAAAGCCGCGCCGAGTCCTTCTCGCGTGGCGACACGGCGTCCTCCAAGTCGAACATGATCGAATCCGGCCTGTAGACAAAGGATGTGCTCAGCATTGCGGCGTTGTCACCGGGGACGAAGAGCATACTGCGGCGCAGCTTCATGCGAGCCTCCGCCAGTCCAGCTCTTCCACGCTGCAGCCGCGCAACGCCGCCGCCTGGACACGCGCCCGGATCACGCAGTCAAGTGCGCCCTTGTCCTCGATGACGATAGAGCCAGCGCTGACGGAAAGTTTGTCAAGCGTGTCGGCGACGACAAGCCTGATCTGCTTGCCGAATTGCTTGATTACCTCGCTCCTGAGCACGATATCGCGCGTGCCGTTTTCGCTTGGAGCAACCCTGACCAGCACGTCGCCGGATTCCAGAGTGCCGGAAATAGCTTCCTTGACGATTTTCATTGTCTTTCGGTCTCCTTAGTGACGTTGCGGGATGCGGAAAATGTCCGCTCAAGAAATTGCAAAGTCGGTGCGGGGACCAGGTCCTGCATGGCGGGGAACTCCCCCGCGCCAACAATCGCCTGACCTGGGATGCGGAAATGGGGACATCGCGGACGGAGGCCCGGGGTATTTCGATCACCGTGACTGAAGCGGCCGAGGAGGCTGCATACTGCAGCCAATGCTTCATGTCGGCGTTGTATGTCTCGGTAACGGTGTCGAGCGGCTCTGTACCCACGTAGCGATGGCTGATGCCCAGCGCCGGCGCGATGTATTCGCGAAACAGCAGCAGATCGATTGCGGCCCAGCTATGATCGACAAGCGCCCGGTCTTTCAGAAAATAGCCAGGAAATGTCGCGCGCGAAATGATGTACTCGGAGCCTGGATGCAGGCTGACTCTTTCGAGATGCTTTACGCCTGCCTCCACGAGCCGAAAGCGATCGGCGTACGAGAACAACGACGCGTCTTCCCTGACCACGAATACATGGAGCCAATCGCAAACGCGAGCGGCCCGCTCCACCAAGTATTGGTGGCCGAGCGTAAAAGGATTCGCATTCAGGACAATGCCGCCGATCTTGCGTCCCGGCCGCCGCTGTTGACGCAGCCTGTCGCAGTAGGCCTGGATCGCGATCGGGCTGTTCTCCATCAGAACCACGAGTTGGGGAACCTCAACCAACGGATAGAAACCCCAACCGCGAAAAAACGGCAGGTTATGCGGGGGCGAGTACAAGAACAGATGAAACTGGCCGCACTCGGCCGCCAGTTTGACCGCCTCGCTGCCGAGGCGCAGGCTGAGCGACTCACCGCGAAACTCATCTGCCACGGCGACGCACTTGATGACGTTGTGATCTAGGCCGGCGCACGCGACGATCCTTCCGTCACGGCGGCACACAACGAATGCCTCGACCTGACTATCCAGCCCGAGATGATTGGCAGCCAGTAAGCTTCTGACTTTGACCATTTCGTCGGAAGCGTCATCCGGACGGATCGTGGCGAACTCATCAACTACAATCATGACGCACCTGTTTTCACACGTCCGCCAAATGATGCGTTGCCGCAATCATGATCGGGATAGTGGCGAAGGCGAGCACTCGCGTCGCGAGGATTGTGGTGGAGGACTCGGACTCTAGAATACCGTGCTCTTCCGCAAACATGGTCGTGATAACGGCGGAAGGAAGCGCCGCCAGGAGGATAGCCTCCCGCGCGAGCACGCCATTCACTCCGAAGGCCAATACGGCGGCCAGCATCGCGGCGGGATGCACCAGATTCTTGATAAGAACGTCGACGGCCACCGCCCTCGTCAGCTCAACCCTTTCCTCGGCAATGATGAGACCGGCGACGAACAGGGAAATCCCGGTGGTCGCGCTGCCGACGAGATTCAGCGAGCTGATGACGAATTCGGGTATACGCAGATCGAGAAGCACGAGGACAATGCCGATGAATGGCACCCAGACCCGTGGTTCGCGTAATGCCTTGGCGACCGTTTTGAAGAACGCTCGCGGTCCGGCGCGTTGTTGCCTTTCCGAGCCAACCTCGAGCAACACAGTCGTAAGGGGAAGAATGAGGAGGGACGGGACAAGATTGGCAATGAGAATAGGATACAGGCTCGAGGGTCCAAACAACTGTCCGAGGATCGGAATTCCCATGAACACCATGTCTGGGAAGGCGAGCAGGCTCGCCCTCAGCGTGGAGGTTCGCAGGTCGTAGCGCAGCACGAAACGGCAGCCGAGTAGCACCGTGAGATATGGGACCATAAGCCCCACCACGAAGAGCAGCGGTATTCTGTAGTTGGTCAGATCCGTGCGCGGCGCCTGCAGAATTCCGGCAAGCAGCAATGGGGGCAAAAGCCAAGTGAGAACCAGCCGGGTCAGCAGGGCTCGGTCCGTCCGCGCAAAGGCGTCATGGCTTCCGGCGCGATAGCCGAGATAAATGACGAACGCGACCGGCACGAGAGTCGTTGCGATGGTGTTGAGCATGGGTTCATGTCGCCAGTCGGATTGAAATCGAATTCGTCTTGCGCGGCGTATTCTCGGCGTGATCTCGCGAACTATCTCAGTGAGGTTTCTGCAAGACGCCATGCGACTTCCTCGCGATCGCCAGGACGCGCTCGGCTTCGCGTAACATTGCCGGCTCCAAGACCTGGCCGGCTAGAACCGGCGCGCTACGGCCGGCGGTGTTGCAGGCAGCGACGACAGAACGTGCGTGGCTCACGGCGTCCGGCGAGGGCGTGAAGACGGTGTTAATGACGGCGAGTTGCTCGGCGTGAAGTGCTGCCTTTCCTGTCATGCCGAGTTTGCGGCTCGCCATCGCTTCCTGTCTGAGCCCGGCCTCGTCCGCTTTGAAGTAGGGCACGTCGATAGCAGCAAGACCGGTGCTGGCCGCCGCCGCCACGAACTTGGATCGCGCATACAGCAGGTTTTCCCATGTGCCTTCCACGCCGAGGTCGGCAGCGAGATCGCCGCCACCCAGGAACAGGCCGCAAACACGCTCATGGGCATCGGCCATAAGCTCGGCAACGAACACCGCCCGGGCGAGTTCGACCATGGGGATGATGCCGATCCTGGAGCCATCCAGGATATCGACCACGACACGGATTTCGTCCGCCGATTGACACTTGGGAAGTATGACTGCATCGGGCTGGCTGCCGGCTTCGAGCAGGGCCAGCAGGTCACGCAGCCCGCTCGCAGAGCGCGGACTGTTGACGCGAAGGATGCGCATGAAATCGGCTGCAGGCGGTTCACGAAAGAAGGCCAGCGCCGCGTCTCGCGCGTGGCGCTTGTCGTCAGGAGCGACGGTCGACTCGAGATCGACGATGATAGCATCGCCGCCGAACGCCGGGGTGCTGGCAAAACGCTCGGGCCTGGAGCCTGGCGTGAGCAGGAAACTTCGGCATGCACGAAGGCGGCTGCGGAGCGAAACAGTCGGCCGGCGGGCGCCATTCCCCGACTGTATTTCGATGCGGGAGCCGGAATTCACTTCATCGATGTTCGCCATTATCGTCCGCCTTTCGTCGCCAGGATGAGCAACTCTCCCGCGGGGAGACTTCACTCGATCATTGATGCAACGGAGGTAAGCAGACCGCGTGGCGGCACCATTAAATAGACCTTAAGGTGACTAAACTTTCCTTCATAGCTTGGGACGCGTTGAAACGGCATTTGCTGCGCTCGATGCGCTTCCCCGCTTTCGGTGGCGAATGAAAACGCGCCGATGCGCACGTGCACGTTGGCAGTAGTTTCGCGCCACCGCGACCGCGTTACAAATTCGGGTGATGTGCAGAAGACTGTGGAGCGCTTCGGCGCGTGCCACCCGACCACACGAGCAGCACGCGTATTCGCGCGTGTCGATCAGCTGACCTTGGCCGCGTCTCCACCGGTGACTGCAAATTCGCTGCCGGTTACCAGCGCAGCGGCGTCGGATGCCAGGAAAACCGCCACCGGCGAGATGTCTTCGGGCTGCAGCCATCCCACCTGAAGCGGCACAGTCGGAGCACGAGCGTCCCAGGTTTCCTGCGCGGTCGGGTGCGCCGGGGGTTGGCGATTAGACTGTGCGATTGCCGCCCGGAACCGCTGCTCATTGTAGGTCAAAGGCGTGCCGACCAGTCCCGGCAAGATTGCATTGACGGTGACGTTGTGCCGACCGAGCTCCAGGGCCGCCGATTTCATCAGCCCCAAAATGCCCCATTTTGACGCGGAATAGCTTGCCCCATCCATCGTGCCCATTCTGCCTTGCATCGAAGAGAGCAGAATGATGCGACCCTGATTGCGGGCGACCAGCTTGGGTCCAAAGGCGCGAACGGTATTCGCAGTCCCATTGAGATTATTCTCGATCTGGTCGCGCCAGTCCATGTCGTCCATTTCCATCAGCGGTTTCCACCCCTGAATGGCGGCATTGGCGACAACGATGTCGATCTTTCCGTGTTCACGCTCCACTTTCTCGGCAACTGCTCGCAAAGCCTTCATGTCACGAATGTCCGCTTTGACTGCGGTGGCGCGCCGGCCATATTTCTCGATCTCCGATACTGTCCCGGCGAGTTCAGCCTCCGTGGCCGGAATTGCATCGGCAGTCGGGCTGACCGGTCCTGCAATGTCGAGGGCAATGATATCAGCACCGTTGGCAGCGAATTCGACGGCAATCGCACGGCCAATTCCGCGGGCCGCACCGGTCACCACCGCGATCTTGCCGACCAGCGCCGAGCCGCGCCCTGGCAGGATCGGCCCGGCGGTTCTTCCGGCAGGAGGTTTCGGATAGGGCCCGCTGACCGGCTCGGCTACCGATGCATGCTTTACTGGCTCAGCTGCTGCAACGCCGCCTGATAGCGCCAACCCGGTTGCTGCGAGCCCCGCGCCGACCAGCACCGTGCGCCGTCGCACACCATTGCCGTTGGGTTGGAATTCATCGCGAGGATTTTCGCTCATTGCAAAGCTCCTTTAGCTCAGCCGTCATGTCTGTTGTTTACCGATCCGGCGACCGCCTTGTGGCGCGTTCGTGCGGGCTGCTCGCCTTTGTTACACAGAGGGATTTGCCCGAATTCACTTCATGTGCGTCGCGTTCATTGCGCTTGGACGATTCGCAGCATCCGGCTTTGGCCTCGATGGCGGCAACGACTTGTCGCTTGCCTGAGAATCCTCCCCGGTGGCGCGGCGCATGATTGATATCTCCTGCTGCTGTTGCGCGATGATGTTCTGCGCCAGCCGCCGAAGGTCTTCGTTGTGACCGTATTTCAGCTCGGCGCGCGCCATATCAATCGCGCCTCGATGGTGAGGAATCATCATGGCAGCAAAGTCATGGTCCACGTCACCGGTTGGTTTGACGAGCATCGCTCTCGTCATGTCACTCATCGCCAGATCATTGTCGACGATGAATTGCTGCTCGCTGCGGCCGGCGCTGCCTGTACCAGGGTTCGCGCTCGTTGAATTCTGTGCCCACGACGGTGAAGCTGCAGCCGTTAGCAGCATCGTGGACAACACGATTGTGCGCGAGGAAAAAGCCATGTTGACCTCCAAAGGATGAGCCGTTGCCCAGCCGGATTGACGAAATGTCCAGGCTGTCGATTTCTCGAAGTCGGCGCACCAGATGGCGCGCTCAATTAAATTTGGATTTAGGCTTGATGAGCGGGACTCCAGTCGGACGCAAAGCTACCGAGCGCTCAATTCAAATTGATACTCAAGATTTTTTGTTTGGGGCGAGCGCGCCACCTCCCTACTTCGCTCCTGTCATTAACCCGCTCGATGTGCGGCACTTACGGCTCTTTCATCGCGGCGTCATCGCGCTCCAACCTGGCAAGAGCTTGGCGACCGGAGCGCAAGGCAGGAATTATACGATGGCAACGACTTCCTTGAACGTGAACGGTAAAGCCGCTTCAGTAACCGTCGATGATCCTGATACTCCCCTGCTTTACGTGCTGAGAAATGAGCTTGGTCTGCATGGACCGCGTTTCGGTTGCGGTCTCGGCCAATGCGGCGCCTGCACCGTCCACGTCGATGGAACGGCAGTTCGGTCCTGCGTTACACCGCTATCCGCAGTGTCCGGCCGCGTCGTGACGCTCGAAGGCCTCGGCACGACCAGCAATCCCCATCCGCTGCAAAGCGCGTTCATCGAAGAGCAGGCAGTCCAGTGCGGCTACTGCATCAACGGCATGATCATGCAGTCGGCGGACCTTTTGGCGCGCAATCCGAAGCCGAGCGAGCAAGACATTAAGACAGAACTGGCGAACAATCTTTGCCGTTGCGGAACGCATCTGCGGATTCTGCGTGCGGTCATGCGCGCTGCGGCAAGCTCGTAAGGAGACGCGCCATGGACGAGATGATGAATCGGCGCAAGGTGTTGCAGGCAGGTGGCGCGCTCATTGTGGCCTTTAGCCTGCCGATGGCACGCGCCGAGACGGCCGCCGCCGAAAAAACCCTGTCGCCTGATCGGGTCGACGGCTTCCTTGCTGTCGCACAGGATGGAAGGGTGACGGTCTATTCCGGAAAGGTCGATCTCGGCACCGGGGTGCGGACCGCATTAACCCAGATCGTCGCGGACGAGCTTGACGTCTCCATGAACCAGATCACGATCATCGAAGGCGACACCGCGCTCACGCCAGACCAGGGCACGACCAGCGGAAGCTTTTCGATTCAGAGCGGCGGCATGCAGCTGCGCCGCGCTGCGGCCACGGCGCGTCGAGCCCTTCTGCGCCGCGCGGCCGCGCAGATGGATCGCGACATTTCCACGCTTTCGATCCGAAACGGTGTCGTCACTGCCGCAGGCGGCGAGCGGCTGCCGATTGGGAGTCTCGTTGAACCAACGAGCCTTGCTCTCGACATCGAAACGGACGCGCCGCAGAAGGCGCCTGGCGATTACACCGTCGTCGGCAAGCCGGTGCGCCGCCTGGACATTCCGGCCAAGGTGGATGGCCGCTTCACTTTCATGCAGGATTTCAAGCTTCCCGACATGCTGCATGGCCGAGTGGTGCGTCCATCGGGGTTCGGTGCGACGCTCGTCTCCTATGACGAGTCTTCAATCGCCGACATACCTGGAATAGTGAAGATCGTCCGCATCAGCAACTTTCTTGGCGTCGTCGCCAAAAGCGAATGGAGCGCAATCAAGGCCGCCCAACAGATGAAGGTAACCTGGTCAAGCTGGAATGACCTCCCGGACCAGAGCAAAATCTGGGAGCACGTACGCAATACGCCCGTCGTGCATGACGATGTCACCAGCCGTCTCGGCAGCTCGCGCGCGGTCCTTGGTGCCGCGCCACGCAAGCTTCGGGCAACCTATGATTTCGCGATCCACACCCACGGCTCGATCGGCCCGTCCTGTGCCGTGGCGACCTTTATCGATGGCAAGCTCACCTGCTGGACCGCCTCGCAGGCGACACACGATTTGCGCAAGCAACTGGCTGCGATGCTGGC
The DNA here is from genome assembly GCF_041200145.1 of Bradyrhizobium sp. LLZ17. NCBI lineage: Bacteria > Pseudomonadati > Pseudomonadota > Alphaproteobacteria > Hyphomicrobiales > Nitrobacteraceae > Bradyrhizobium > Bradyrhizobium zaerense. The sequence goes on along the minus strand of NZ_CP165734.1, from coordinate 7,090,882 downwards.
ACTATCCCACGCGGACGTTCGCTGCGTCTATGTCGAGGGCGCGGGCTGCTACGGCCGCAATGGGCACGAAGACGCCGCGGCCGATGCGGCGCTGCTGGCGCGTGCGGTGGGCAGGCCGGTTCGGGTGCAATGGATGCGCGCCGATGAGCACGGCTGGGATCCCAAGGGACCGCCGACACTACTCGACATGCAAGCCGGGGTCGATCCGCAGGGAAATCTGGCGGCGTGGGAATCCGAACTGTTCGTGCCTGACGGATCGGCGACTTTTGTGCCGCTCACCGGCGCTGACCTTGCCGGGCTTAACAGTCTTGGCAAGCTCAGCCCTGGCGGTGTGCTCAACGATCTCTCGATTCCGTATGATATCCCAAACGTCACGACCACCGCCCACCGATTGCAGTCGACACCCTTGCGACCTGCCTGGATCCGCTCGCCCGGGCGCCTGCAAAATACCTTTGCCAACGAATCCTTCCTTGACGAGATTGCGGCGAGCGTTGGCGCGGATCCGCTTGACATCCGGCTTCAACATCTCGAGGACGCGCGCGGCAAGGAACTGCTGGAGCGACTGGCTAAGCTCAGCAAATGGCGTGAGCGGCGAAAACCGGATCGCAATGCCGAGGTCGTCACGGGACGCGGGCTTGCCTATGTGAAATACGAGCTGGTGCGCACCTATGTCGGCGCCATCGCCGATGTGGAAATCAACCGCAAGACTGGCGCCCTTGCGGTGAAACGCTTCTACGTGGCGCATGATTGCGGCCAGATCATCAACCCTGACGGACTGCGCAATCAGATCGAGGGCTGCGTTGTCCAAACCGTGAGCCGAATCCTGAAGGAGGAAGTGACCTTCGATCGCTCCATGGTCACGAGCCTTGATTGGGCGAGCTATCCCATTCTAAGCTTCCCTGAGATCCCAGAGATCGTTATCGATCTGATCGATCGCCCGCAAGAGGTCCCCTGGGGCGGCGGGGAGCCTACCTGCGCCGTCGTCCCTTCGGCCATTGCCGGGGCCGTGTTCGAAGCTACTGGCGTACGCCTGCGCTCGGTGCCGTTCACGCCGCGAAAAGTGTTGGCGGCACTTCGCGCCAGCTGAACAGGCCACTGCGCGCTTGTGAGTTCGCCAACGTCTGCCCTGACCAGAGCGGCGAGCCTCACCTGAAACCCTCTGCGAGACGCGAGCGGCCTCGTCCATGCAGGCGCGCGCCATAAAGTCGAATTTACAAAACTAAACTGGATTTAATGAAGCTCGGCTTCGTGCTAGGGCTATGTGGTTATTGTACAATTTCGCAACAGACAGTCAGCCTTGTCGGTGGCAATTGGGCAGGCTCCTGCCATCTGCGAGCGGCCGTGGTGCCAAGGAAGTCGCAATGCCGAAGGTGCTGCTGATCGAGGATCACGACGAGACCGCCCAACAGATCGCGGCTGAACTCGCGGGTCGTGGATACGAGGTCGACCGGGCGGCGACGGGCATTGAGGGACTCGACAAAGCTCGCGCAGGCGGGGCCGATGTCATGATCGTCGACCGTCTGCTTCCCGGATCGACGGCCTGACCATCATCGAGGTTGCCAGGCAGGAGCAGGTGCGCACCCCCGTTCTGGTCTTGAGCGCCCTCGGAGCGGTGGATGACAGAATTCGTGGGTTGCGGGCCGGCGGTGACGACTATCTGACCAAACCATTTGCGATCCTGGAGCTGATTGCGAGGATTGAGGCCCTGCTGCGAAGGCCTGGTGAAAGCCGGGACACCGTGCTGCGGGTCGGACCACTTGAAGTCGATTTGCTGGAGCGCACCGCTATGCGCGAGGGTCGCCCGCTTGATCTTTTTGCCGCGCGAGTTTCGGCTACTCGAATACATGATGCGCCGCGTCGACCAACTGCTCACGCGAGCGATGCTGTTTGAAGAAGTCTGGAACTACAAGTTCGTGCCCCAGAGCAATCTCGTCGATGTGCATATGGGTCGGCTCCGCCGCAAGGTCGATCCGGCCGGCCAGCCGCCGATGATCCTCAATATCCGGGGAGAAGGATTTATGTTGCGTGCCCCTTCCTAAGATTATTCGAACGAGAGCCTTCCGATCGACCATTCTTCGCGGGACCGTGGTCGCAATCGGCGCGTTCGCGATCTGCGTCTTCCTGATCATCGCCTTCATCTACTGGCCGACTTCCAGATACGTGACCGCGAGTGTCGATCGACTGATTATCGATCGCGCCAATACGTTCTCCAGCCTTCCTCCACAGCAGCGGCTCCAAGCCCTCCAGCAACACCTCGACGGGGATCCGCGGCGGGTGAAGCTCGGCGGCCTCTTCGACGCGCACGGAAACCGTGTGATCGGAAACATTGAAAGTCTGCCGCGCAACCTACAGCCAGACACCCCACCACAGCAGCTTTCAGTGGTGCGGATCGATGCCGCCGGCCGCGAGCAACAGTTGGCACGCGCCGTCGCACGCAAGCTTGATGATGGAGCGATCCTCCTCATCGGCCGGAACACCGACGAGCTGTCTGAAATCGGCAGCACGATAGAGCGAGCAGTCGCATGGGGGCTCATTCCGGCGCTGTGCCTTGGTTCGCTGTTTGGAGCATTCCTGAGCATCAGGACGCAACAACGGCTCGACCAATACAACCGGCAGATCCAACGCATCGTGGCGGGCGAATTGCGCGAACGCTTGCCGGAACAAGGTGGGGCTCCCTTCACCGAGCTGGCGCGGCTTATCAATGCAATGCTGGATGAAATGGAGGAGCTTCTGCGTAGTGTTGCCGGAGTGGGCGACGACATCGCTCACGACCTGCGAACGCCGCTCACGAATGTGCGGATGACCCTGGAGAGCGGACGGCACAAAGCGAAGACTCTTGACGAGCTGAAGGAGGCTGTCGATCGCGCCATCGGGGGGCTCGACCAATCATTAACGATGGTCACTGCCCTGCTCCGCATCACCGAAATCGAGCATAGTCGGCGTTTGGAGGGGTTCCGTGAGGTCGACCTGGCGGAGTTGGTACGCGACGTTGGAGAGCTCTACGAGCCTATGGCCAAAGACAAAGGCGTAACCCTAGTCGTAGAAGCCAAAGAGAAGATGGTGGTTCAGGGCGATCGCGACCTGCTGTTCGAGGCCATTGCAAATCTCGTCGACAACGCCGTGAAATTCACGCCGGAATGCGGGCATATCGAGCTCAAGCTCTGTCGCATCGGAGAAAAGAGCATCGTGCACGTCAGCGACACCGGGCGCGGAATCGCGCCGAGCGAGCGTGACCTCGTCACGAGACGCTTCTATCGATCCGACAAAAGCCGCGGAGAGCCTGGGCTTGGATTGGGTCTGAGCCTGGTGGTTGCGATCGCAAAATTGCACGGAGTTCAGTTCGGGCTGTCGCCAGCGCCAACCGGACGGGGTTGCGTTGCGGAGATCGTGTTCGAACGCGGTCCACCGCAAGTCAGTTGAGAGCATCGCAACGCGTCTGTACGAGCAGATCTGCCCAGGCGCCCGGCGATAGACAAGCAGGATGACCCTAAATTCGAGTTTAACTTTGCCGGTGAGAATTTAGTGGCCCCAATCCGCCGGCCGCGTATCTCTACTCCTAGCTAACGCCTCGAAGCCGACGCGTCGAACCGCTCCTATCGGTTCAACGGAACTCTCGTTGGTTCAGAGGGCGATTTGCAAATCGATGATCAGGAGATGCCGATGCGGCGACGATTGTTCGTGGCAGCGCTTGCGCTGCTTTGCGCCAGCGCAGCCAGCGACGCGCAAACAACCGCCGGCCCCTCGGCAATGGGTGCGACTTCCCCGATGGGCACACTGGGCTCCAACGGAACGAGCAGCAGCTTTACTGGCGCCGGCGTCCCGCTTGGGGCAACCGAAATCGATTCTGGCGGTCTAGGTCCGACGGTTAGCGCGTCCTGCAATGCGACTGGCTCGACGGGCGCAATGGGTACGTCGTCGACCTCTTCTACGGGTGCAACGAGCAGCTCTTCATCCTCGTCATCGACCTTCGATGGCGGCGGCATGACACCGAGCTCAAGCTGCGCCACGACATCAAGCAGCACAACCTATTCAAGCCAGCCTGCGGCCTCGACGGCGGGCGTGGTTGGCGGCACGATCCCGCTGGGTGCAACGGAGGCCGATACCAGCGGCGAAAGCCCGATGACAGCGGTACCGCTACCCAATACTTCGGGCACTGCGTACACCACGGCGCCATGCACGTCCGGCTCCTCCGCTTCCTCGATGAGCGGCGCTACCGGCACGAACAATTTTTCATCCTCATCAGGCTGCTGACTGCTTCAGGGAGCGTTGCATGCGCAAGCTATGGCTCGTTATTCTCGCTGGCGTGGTGGTTGCCGGAGGAGCTGCATTGGTCGCCCGGCAAATCCGCCCGCCCAAACCGAACATGGTTGGCGTTGCGCCGGATTCGGTGCCGGTCGTGGCGGGAACGGTGGTTCGTCACGACGTGCCGATCTACCGGCGTGGCGTAGGCACGGTGATTGCCTATAACAACGTCATCGTGCGCAGCCAGATCACCGGCCAGCTCATCAAGATCGCCTTCACGCAGGGACAGACCGTCAAAAAAGGCGATCTCCTCGCCGAGATCGATCCGCGCCCTTATCAAGCGCAGCTCGATCAGGCGATCGCCAATCGCGATCGCGATCAGGCGCAAGTCGACAATGCACAGGCCAATCTGAACCGGTACGTGCCGCTGGCCAAGAACGGTTGGGCAAGCACGCAGCTCGTCGATACCACGAAGGCCCAATTGGCCCAGCTTCAGGCGATGGTGAAGTCCGATGAGGGCGTCATCGAGCAAGCGAAGACGAATTTGAGCTATACGCAGCTGACATCTCCAATCGACGGCGTGACCGGCCTTCGCCAGGTCGATATCGGCAACATCATCCATCCGACCGATACAGCTGGCCTAGTGGATGTGACCCAGATCCAGCCAATCTCATTGCTGTTCTCGCTTCCCCAGACCGACTTTGTGGAGATCAATCGGGAGATGGCCAAGGGACCACTGAAGGTGCTCGCCTATAGTCAGGATGACAAGACCCAGCTCGACGAGGGCAAGCTTGATCTGGTGGACAACCAGATCGTCCAGACCACCGGCACGATCAAGCTACGGGCGAGCTTTCCCAATGCGAAACGGATGCTTTGGCCGGGCGAACTCATCAATGCGCGACTCTTTCTCGAAACCCGCCACAACGGGTTGACCATTGCCGCCTCAGCCATTCAGCAGGGACCACACGGGCCCTTCGTCTGGATGATTGGGGCAGACGAAACCGTGACGACGCGGCCAGTGAGGGTTGCCGAGATCAGCGATGGCAGCGCGCTGATCGATTCAGGGCTTCAGGCCAACGAGAAGATTGTGGTCGATGGGCAATACAGGCTTCAGCCTGGTACCCGCGTGCAGGAGCTCCAGGGCAGCGCAGCGCAGGAAGCAGATCTCCAGAACTCCGTCGAGCAGGAAATCCCATGAACATATCCGCGACGTTCATTCACCGGCCAATCGCCACGGTGCTGCTGATGGCCGGGCTGTTGCTCGGCGGGCTGGTCAGCTATCGCCTGCTTCCCGTCGCCTCCCTGCCGAACGTCAACTTCCCGACGATCTCGGTGACCGCGCGGCTGCCTGGCGCCGATCCGCAGACCATGGCCTCGTCGGTTGCGACACCCCTTGAGCAGCAATTTTCGCAGATCCCCGGTTTGACCCAGCTGACCTCTGCGAACGCACTCGGCTACACCCAGCTTACCGTGCAATTTGATCTCAGCCGCGATATCGACAGCGCGGCGACCGACGTTCTCGCCGCGATCAATGCGGCGACGCCATATTTGCCGACAGGAATTCCCTACCCTCCGACCATCCGCAAGGTAAACCCTGCGGACACGCCGATCCTGGTGCTCGGCTTGACGTCCGACACGTTGCCGCTCACGACGGTGGACGCCTTTACCGAAAACATCCTGGTGCCGAAACTCTCGCAGATCGGGGGCGTCGGCCTGATCGGTATTGGCGGGCAGCAAAAGCCGGCGATCCGGGTCCAGGTCGATCCGCAGGCACTTGCCAATCGCGGCATCGGCCTGGAAGACGTCCGCAACGTGCTGATGCAGGCCAATGTTGATCAGCCGAAGGGCACGCTGAACAGTCCGCACCAGACCTTTACGCTGGGCACCAACGATCAGCTGCTCAAGCCGGACGCCTACAAGAACCTGATCGTCGCGTACCGCAACGGCGCACCGGTGCACGTCAGCGACATCGGCAGTGTCATCGAAGCATCCGAGAACAACCAGATCGGCGCTTTCGTCAACAAACAACCGGCGATCATCCTGGCCATTCAACGCCAACCCGGCGCCAACGTCATCCAGACCGTCGACCTGATCAAGTCCCAGCTGCCTCAGCTACAGGCCGCGCTGCCGCCGGGCATCAAGCTCGATATTCTGTCCGACCGCACCCAGACGATTCGAGCCTCCGTTTCCGACGTGCAGTTCACGCTGCTCTTGACGGTCGCACTTGTCGTGATGGTCATTTTCGTCTTCCTGCGCAATTTCTGGGCCACGGTAATACCCGCCATCACCGTACCGCTATCGCTGATCGGCACCTTCGCCGCCCTCTATGCGCTCGGATACAGCCTGGACAATCTCTCGCTGATGGCACTATCGATCGCGATCGGCTTTGTGGTGGACGACGCCGTCGTGGTGATCGAGAACATCGTCCGCCATCTTGAAGCAGGATTGAGTCCGATGGAGGCGGCCCTGAGGGGTTCGCGCGAAATCGGTTTCACGATCATCTCGATCACGCTGTCGCTGATCGCAGTCTTTATCCCGCTGTTCCTGATGGGCGGCTACGTTGGAAAGCTGTTCCAGGAATTCGCGATCACGGTGAGCGTGTCGCTGATCCTCTCGCTCGTGATCTCGCTGACGCTGACCCCGATGATGTGCTCACGCCTGCTCAAGCATGACACGGGCAATCATGGATGGCTCTACCGGCAGTCCGAACGCGCCTTTGACGGGCTGCTTGCGCTCTATGAACGTGGACTGAAGCTGGCGCTACGCCACCGCCTCATCACACTGATGACGATGTTCCTGGCCATCGCCGTAACCGGCTATCTGTACGTTGTCATTCCAAAGGGCTTCTTTCCGCAGCAGGACACCGGCCTGATCGTCGGGGTCGCCGAAGCCGCACAGGATATCTCCTACCCCGCAATGAGCCAGCGCATGCACGCCGTCATCGCCAAGCTGGTCGAGGATCCCGCGGTCCTGTCCGTGGGCTCCGCGATCGGCGCCGGTGGCGGGGTGGCCACGGTCAATCAGGGACGCGTCTTCATTACGCTCAAGCCGCGCGAGCAGCGCGACGCCAGTGCAGACGGAGTGATCAACCGGCTCCGAACCAGGCTCGCCTCGGTGGAGGGCATCACGCTTTACATGCAAGCCGCCCAGGACATCACGGTCGGTGCGCGGCTGGCCAAGACCCAGTTTCAATATACGCTGACCGATTCCGACCAGAACGAGCTCAATCACTGGTCGGCCATCTTCCTGGACAAGCTGAAGAGCATTCCAGAGATTGCCGACGTGACGACCGACCAGGAGAACGCCGGGCCGCGCCTTGATGTTGCCGTTAACCGGGAGGTCGCGTCAAGCTTCGGGATTCTCCCTTCGGCCATCGACAATACGCTCGACGACGCCTTTGGCCAGCGCATCGTCTCCACCATCTTCACGTCGCTCAACCAGTATCACGTGGTATTGGAAGTCCTTCCGCGCTTCCAAACCAGCCCAACTGTGCTGCAGCAGATCTATCTCAACTCCTCCAACGGACAACAAGTCCCGCTGAGCACACTCACCAAAAGCACCGTCACCGCCGCGCCGATCGTTATCAACCATCAGGGAATGTTCCCCTCGACCACGATTTCGTTTAACCTGAAACCGGGGGCGGCACTGGGCACCGCGGTTGCCGCGATCCAGCAGTTCGAACGCAGCAGCGGCAAGCCGCTCTCGCTCGCCACCACCTTCCAAGGCAACGCGAACGCATTCCAGGCGGCACTTTCCGGCGAGCTAGTGCTGGTCCTCGCGGCGCTGATCGTCATCTACATCATCCTCGGCGTGCTGTACGAAAGCTTCATTCATCCCATCACCATCCTCTCCACCCTGCCCTCCGCCGGCATCGGCGCGTTGCTTCTCCTCATCGTCGTGCATATGGATCTTAGCGTGATCGCGATCATTGGGATCATTCTGCTGATTGGCATCGTCAAGAAGAACGGCATCATGCTGGTCGACTTCGCCCTCGAGGTGGAGCGCAATGAAGGGCTGACATCCGAGCAATCGATCTATCAGGCCTGCGTGCTCCGCTTCAGACCTATTCTGATGACGACGATGGCAGCGCTTTTGGGTGGGGTGCCGCTGATGCTGGGCACCGGCACGGGATCCGAGATACGACAGCCGCTCGGGTATACGATCGTCGGTGGGCTGATACTTTCGCAGCTGCTGACGCTGTTCACCACGCCTGTGGTCTACCTCTATCTTGATCGCCTGCAGCAGAGGTTCCGGGGCCAGCCCGCGCCGGCGCAGGAGGCTGCGTCAAGCTCCACCGCCGCTTGAGATTCCCGCCACCAAACTGCGCCGAGCGCTCGGTTGCGCCCCCGATTCAGCTAACAGAGAATTTATCCGCCGCAGGCGCGAAAATGCGCAAGCTTGCCAGCGAGGCGTCCAGCCTCACGCCGGAGGTGGCCGATGTCAAAGCTAAGCGGCTGGAGGTTTCGCCTCGCGACGTTCTGAAGATGGACCCGGCCTGAATGGCGACCTGTCGCTGAACAGGCCCGTCAACGAAAACAGCGAGACAGTGGACTGAGAGTCGCTGGTGGACCTATCGCCCATTGCCGAGATGATCGTGGCCGAGGACGACGAAGCGGCCAACTTGCTTCGAACGTCGCGGCTCCCGTGTTGTCAGCGCATCCAGTGCCGCGTTAAGGTGCGCCAGAATTCCGTTCGCTAGTCTCTAACTGCCGCATGCGCTCGCTGGAAATCCAGAGTTCGCGCGCCAGTTCATCGAGCATAGGAGACTTCTCGCTCCTTTGGTGAAGGTCAAGTGGACCGCAGGTAGGCATTTGAGGCCGGATGCGGAGCTCGGTTCGTCAGAATTCGAACTTCAAAAAAGAAGCCGCATAGGCGTCGCCGACTGGCGGGCCGACCAATCAAGCCAGCTTCCAACTTGAACATCACGACGAAGCCCGAGCGAGCGAGATCTGCACGACGCAACCCGGCCCGGGCAAGATCGTAAATTGGAAACCGTGCAGCTTTATGATCGCGTGAACCAGGCTCAGCCCCAGTCCAAGGCCGGGCGCCGCACGACGGGTCCTCTCCGATCGGTAAAAGCGTCTGGTGACGAGATCTCGCTCCGCTTCAGGGATCCCAGGGCCACTATCGGTGACAAGGACGAAGTCCTCGTTTTCGGTACGGCATAGCTTCAGTTCGACCCGGCCGCCTTGCGGCGTATATTTCACGGCGTTGTCGACCAGATTTGAAATAGCTTCGAGCAGCAGATCGCGGTCGCCCCAGGCCATGATTTCGCCGTTCGCCTCCACGATCAGAGCGACGCCTTTCTGCTCGGCGAGCGGCTCATAGAGTTCTCCGGCTGCTCGCACGAGTTCCGTTAGTGAGACATCGGAGAATCTCGCCAAGCGCTTGTTCTGATCGATGTCGGCGATACGCAGCAACGCCGTGATGATGTTAAGCGATCGATCGAGCCCTCCAATGGCCTGCTCAAACACCATTTGTACCTCGTCGAGGCGCGTTGCGTCGTCGCGGCCGCGCTCAAGAACCATCCTGACGAACGTCAGTGGCGTGCGCAGATCGTGTGCGATCTGATCTCCGACGCCGGCAAGCCCGCGAATGAGAGCCTCGATCTCATCTAGCATCGCATTAAACAATGTCGCGAATTCATCCAACGGATCGTTCGTGCCCCTCAGCGGCACGCGCTCGCGCAAATCCCCTGTCAGGATTTTCTGAACCGATCGGTCAAACACATCGATACGTGCGCGCGCCCTCCTGCTCATGAGGGCTCCGGCCGCCAATCCGAAGCACAGGACCGGGACAACACTCAAGGCCAAAGCGTCATCGACCGCACTTCCCGCCCGCCTTACTTCGTCGATGCTGCGACCGACGACCAGCCTCGATCCATCGGCAAATCGACGGACAACAGCGCGCGCTACCTTTTCCTCGCGCCCCAAGGGGTCAACGCGTATCATGACACATTCACGAGCGAATTCGCTAGCGACCAGCCCAAGTGGCAGAGTTTCGATATTGCCAGCGAGGCGGCTGCCATTCTCTGCGAACAGCCCTATCAGTTGCACCCGGCGCAGATCCCGCTCGAGGAACTGATGAAACTCCTCATTCAACCTCTGGGCTGGCAGTGTTGAAAAGGCATCGGCCAGATCGGCAATCGCCCGATCGATGTCAGCGATCGCCTGGCTGGAGATCCACCAATGCAAAAATCCCCATGTCAGCAGCAAGCATATCGCGCACACGCCTGAAAACATACCGGCCCAGCGGAAGCTCGTCGACGCCCGTTGCTTATGCGGGCTCATTGGCATGGCTCAACGCGCAGCTTTCGATACGCTGGCCGCGGCATAATCCCACGCGCGATTGATGCCATCATTAGCTGGTCCGTAGCTGCGACGCGCGTGGCATCACCACTTCAGCCTGCATTTCTGACAGGATTTCTGCGACTCCCTTGGCAGAGTCGCCTGAGACCATCGAGCTCATCATTGAGCCTCCACGGAGGAATCCGCACGTAAAGCGCGGACGATTTGATCGTGCACGCTCGATTATCCTGTTCGATTTTCCTTGTCAAGCGCTGGCGATTCAATCGCGCGCGATCTATACTGAGGTATATTTTGTGGAGGTTCCAGTGGCGATCCGAAAGAAGCGTCAGATCCGACAAACGACCCAAACGAAGCGCGGTCCTGCGTTGAACGAATTGCTGTGCTTCTCGATCTATTCGGCGGGGCATGCATTCAATCAGTTTTACCGCCCGCTGCTGAGCAGAATAAGACTCACGTATCCTCAATACCTGGTGATGGTGGTGCTATGGGCGCGGGATGACCGTACGGTCAAAGAATTGGGCGAGGCGCTTTTCCTTGAGTCGAACACTTTGACCCCGCTCCTGAAGCGGCTCGAAGGCATCGGCCACATCGTCCGCACGCGTGATCCCGAAGACGAGCGGCAGGTTCGCGTGCGCCTGACGGATCGGGGCCTCGCGCTGCGTCCCGAAGCCGCGAATATAGGAGCGTGTGCCGAAGAAGCCCTCGGGATGTCCGAGGGCGAACTCGTCAGGGTCCAGCGCGAAGTATCCGGCATCCGCGACCGGCTGCTGGACTACCAGCGGAAAGTCGATCCCGTCTCTCCGATAGATGACTAGCGATCAGCGAACCGCCGCTAAATTCGAATTTAATTGAGGAAACGCGAGTTCAGTGGCCTGAGTTTTTCAACGATCTATTGTCCCCTTGTCTTCAGAAGCCAATGGGAAATCAGATGGATCGATATCAGCATGACGGTACCTCCGGAATCCTGAGCGTCCCCCGAACGGCCGGCGACAGAGGTCCACGCGCTCGAATGAACGGCGAAGGCCTCCCTCTTTTGCTGCAGGAGGTCAATCATCGGATTCGGAATCTGCTGGCCATGATCGAAGCGGTTCTTGGACAGACGGAATCTCGGACCGTGCACGATTACCGCCAAAAGGTGATCGCCCGAATTTCCGGCTTGAGCGACTTTTATGAAGTGATGTACCGATCGGACACAGGGAGAATCCGGCTCGCTGAATTGCTGGAGCAGACGATGCGTTCCTGTTGCGCACGAAGCGGTCAGGTCGTCTTGGGCGGACCCGATGTAGAACTTGGATCGCAGCTGGCACTTTGGTTGCACTTGGTCGTTCATGAGCTCGCCACGAACGCCAGGAAATACGGGGCGCTGAGTTCAACAGGCGGGACTGTCAATCTAACCTGGGAGGTCCAGCAGACACTCGGAGCCGCCGGTAAGCTCGCCCTTGTCTGGTACGAGGCTGGCGGGCCGGAGGTGCAGCAGCCCAAGCGCCGCGGTTTTGGTTCGCGCCTGATTACGAAGGCTCTCGACCAATACGGCGACGTGCAACTCCACTTCGGGCCGGCGGGCGTTGCTTGTTCCATGCTCATCAATCTAGATCGAGATTTGGGCCCGTAGCGAGCGCAATGCGGCGACGACGCTCGTCGCAGAATCGCCGCGCGCGAGAGGCTTGACGAGCCTGCCGTGGGTAGGCTCGGCAGAGGTCCAGCAGATCGCCAAGACGACCAGTGACCAGGCGGCCGAGGATCGACTTTCACCTGCGATGTCGCCCTGCCAACCGGGTGGGCCGCACACTATCTCGCGAGAAACGGCAAACGCTGGCGTAGCTGCTGGCGCTGTCCACGACGCCTGTGGTCTACCTCTATCTTGATCGTCTGCAGCAAACGTTCCGCGACCGGCCCGCGCCGGCGCAGGAAGCTGCGTCAAGCTCCACCGCCGCTTGAGATCCCCGCCACCAACCTGCCTCGAGCGCGCACTCGGTCGCGCCCCCCGTTCAGCTAACAGGGAATTTAAACGCCGGAATTGCCTTTTAATAGCGCATCGGCAGCTCGTTCCCTAATCCATAGATGCTGGGCTCAATCATCGGAGCTGCATCATGCAGGACTGCAACGTAGCCGTCGCGCAAACCAGTTTGAAAACCACGGCGATCAATCGGACGGAGTCATCCCCGTTTGGACGGTACGCTGGCGCCATACGCCGTTTCGAGATGCTTGAACAGGAGCAAGAGCAGCAGCTTGCGCGCCGCTGGCAAGAGTTGGGCGATCAAACAGCTGCTGACGCCCTCGTGACCAGCCATCTTCGGCTCGCCGCGAGCGTGGCGAAGCGCTATCGGGGATATGGCCTCCCGCTCGCTGACATCATCTCCGAAGCCAATCTCGGTCTGGTCATGGCCGCATCTCGATACGAGCCGGCTCGAGGCTCGCGCTTCTCGACCTACGCGCTGTGGTGGATCAAGGCTACGATCCACGACTACATTCTTCGATCCTGGTCACTGGTCAAGATCGGAACGACGGCTGCCCAGAAGAAGCTGTTCTTCAGTCTCAGGCGCGAAATGAGGAAGCTTGCCAGCGAGACGTCCAGCCTCACGCCGGAGGTGGCCGATGCCATCGCTAAGCGGCTGGAGGTTTCGCCTCGCGACGTTCTGGAGATGGACAGCCGCCTGAATGGCGACCTGTCGCTGAACAGGCTGGTTAGCGAAGATAGCGAGACGGTGGACTGGCAGTCGAGGCTGGTCGACCCATCGCCGACGGCGGAGGCGCTCCTGGCCGAACACGACGAATCTGAGCAGCAAGCACGCGCGCTGCGCGCCGCAGTGGATACTCTTACGTCACGCGAACGACGCGTGTTTGAGGCGCGCCGGCTAAACGACCGCCCTGCCACGCTCGAGGTCCTGGCGTGCGAACTGTCGATCTCTAGCGAGCGCGTCCGGCAAATCGAAACCTGCGCGTTTGAAAAGGTCAAGCGGGCCGCCAGGAGGAACCTCAGGCCGGACAGGTCGGCATCGAATTCCGAGCCGGAGGAGCGCAATAAACAGATGGAAGCGGCATAGAGCTTTCTTCGACAACGGCGGCGGGCCTATCACCGCCGGTTCGGGCTCGCGCGGGACCGTAAAGCTCGCCGGAGCGCCTTGGACGCAACACGAGTGAGGCCGATAATGCGACGTTCGTAATCGCACGCTGGAGAGCGGGGCAATCGCCTGACGCTTCATTTCTCCGGCGTTCTGGATGTCATTCTGGAGACGGGAATATGACCGCGTGCCGGAGATCCACGGAGGGATCATGATGACGTTTCCACGCGGTTGTCCGGATCCGCGCAGTCGCCCGGAGTCAAGAGAGGCTTGAGCAATCGGGTGCGGGTGACTCGACCCTGTGCAGAAGGTCCCGCAGCCTGACGGGCCGCAAGTCTGCTCCAACGTGTCGCAATCGATCGAACGACCGATCTGGAATGTTCCTGCCAGTCCTATTTCTCGTCGGGAGACGGCATTGGGCTGACCGAATGATGGATCAGCCCAATGCTGCTTGGAAGCCAACGTTGGCACGCGCGGCTTATCGACTCAAAACGGCTGAGGCTCGCAAGGGACATTGTCGCCCGTCCACGGCGCCGTCGCAAATGCGCCCACGCGGGGGCCGGAACGCAGACACGCCCGTCAACGTCACGCTCGGCAGTGGAGGCAGCCGCCGCCACATGCCGTTGGGCTACGTAGTGCTCGCGAGCCATGGCAGGCGTCGCAAGCATGGCGGTCGCGATCAGTCCGGCCGACAACAGCTTGATTTTGGTCATCGAACTACTCCTATGAAGGGTGAAGCCAAACCATTTGGCTTTCACCCACACAGGTCGGAGTCGATGCCGGGATTCGAAATGCAATATTCGCTCACGGACGTTCAACGCGCTGTGAGTTACTGCCCAAGGGAAGCAAGCTCCCGGTTGACAGTCAATCTACACACAACGAATCGTTACTCTGCGCTTGCGGCGCCTTTCCTACTTCTCTGTATGAAAGGACTTTCGTCATGAAGAAGATCTGTGTTCTCCTAGTCGCCCCCTTTCTCGGTCTTATAACCAACCCGACATTCGCCCGTGGGGGAATGGGCTTGCATCAGACGCTCAGGACAGGCGGCGTCTTCGGCTCCAGCGCAGCTACACCCGGGACCAACTCGTTGGGTACAGCGCTGTCGTCGGACGCCGTGAGCAACGGCCATCGCATGAATGGCCCTTTGCTGGGGACCAATCCCGCCATCGACCGTGAAGAGGCGAAGGTCGACAAGATGATTAATTCCATCTGTCGGGGCTGTTGACTCCGGCGAAGCTCCGACTGGTTTTTCCGAACCAACTGACTCGATGCTGCGAGCAGAGGCTTAACGAGCACTGATAGCATTGCACAGCCGACGTTCTGCGCGTCGGCTTGCAAAAATGTGGCCAGCTGCGAACGCGCATTGCACAGGATAGCGCCATAGCTCGTCGCCACGCCTTTCGCGCTGCGTTCAAAGCCTCAGGGGACAACGGCGCAATCTCTCGACGCCTCAACAGTCGCAAACCTCTGGGCAGTGGTGGCCGAGCCAATTGAAGCCGCCGCACAGCTTGTAAACTCGAATTTAGTCGGCCTAAAAGCCAATTTAATAACTCCGCGCGCCAGCCTCGCTACCTTCTTGGACAGAACTTTGGGCGATTCTGCGAGCAGCGGTGGCTGCCCTCCAGGTTCGTCCTCACTTTTCCAGAGGAGGCGTTAATGCCGACCAAAACAGTCGCCGACCAGTTCGTGGAAAGCCTCGCGGCTGCGGGAATCAAACGCATCTATGGCGTGGTCGGCGATAGCCTCAACGGCCTCACCGACGCTATTCGCCGCCATGGGAAGATCGATTGGATTCACGTCAGGCACGAGGAAGTGGCGGCCTTTGCCGCCGGCGCCGACGCGCATCTGACGGGCGAACTCGCTGTGTGCGCGGGCAGTTGCGGACCCGGCAATCTTCACCTCATCAATGGACTGTTCGATTGCCACCGTTCGCGCGTGCCCGTTCTTGCGATCGCTGCACACATTCCCTCACCGGAAATCGGCAGCGGGTACTTTCAGGAGACGCACCCGCAAGAGCTGTTTCGGGAATGCAGCCACTACTGCGAGCTCGTGTCCGGATCCCACCAGATGCCGCGCGCCTTGGAGACCGCGATCCGGGAGGCGGTCGGCAAGCGCGGCGCGTCAGTCCTCGTCATTCCGGGGGACGTCGCCTTGCAGGTCGCAGCAGTGGCGCCACCGCCGAAGCGCGCAATGTTGCTACCACCTGTTCCGGTCGTCACACCCGCTCCCGCCGATCTCGATCGGCTGGCGAAATTGCTCAACGACGCAAGCCGCGTGACGATCTTGTGCGGCTCAGGATGCGCGGGCGCCCATGACGAGCTGCTCGCCCTCGGTGAATTGCTCCAAGCACCGATGGTGCACGCCTTGCGCGGCAAGGAACACGTTGAGTGGAGCAATCCGTATGACGTTGGCATGACAGGGCTGATCGGCTTTTCTTCCGGTTATTACGCCATGCGCGACTGCGATGTCCTGTTGATGCTGGGGACCGATTTTCCTTACAGGCAGTTCTATCCGGAGGCGGGTGGTGCGCGCATTGCGCAGGTGGATTTGCGGCCCGAGAATATCGGCCGCCGGGCCTCGGTCGATGTCGGAGTCGTTGGCGGCGTGAGCGAGACGCTTGCGGCGTTGCTGCCATTGCTCACGCAGAAGACCGACGCTGCGCATCTCGTGCAAGCCCAGCGACACTACGCCAAGGCGCGCAAGGGGCTTGACGAGCTTGCCGTCGGCAGGCCGGGCGGCGGATTGATCCACCCTCAGCAAGTCGCGAAAGCGATCAGCGAGCAGGCAGCTGAAGATGCGGTATTCACCTGCGATGTCGGTCTGCCGACAGTGTGGGCCGCCCGCTATCTCGAGATGAACGGCAAGCGCCGGCTACTCGGATCATTCTGGCACGGTTCCATGGCCAACGCCATGGCGCAAGCCCTCGGTGCGCAAGCCGCGTGTCCGGGTCGGCAAGTGATCTCGCTCTCTGGCGACGGCGGCTTCACGATGCTGATGGGAGATTTCCTTACCCTCGTTCAGCAGCGCCTTCCGGTGAAGGTCGTCGTGTTCAACAACAGTGCGTTGGGCTTCATCGAGCTCGAGCAGAAGTCGACCGGAATACTTGATTATGGAACCGAGCTCAAGAATCCGAATTTCGCAGCGATGGCCGAAGCCGCGGGGATTCGCGGCATTCGCCTCGAAGACCCGGCCGAGGTCGATAATGGAATCGCTGCGGCGCTCGCCCACGACGGGCCAGTTCTCATCGATGCGGTTGTGAACCGAACCGAGCTCGCGATGCCGCCCTCGATTACGCTGGAGATGGCGAAGGGCTTTACGCTTTACATGATCAAGGCCGTGATCAGCGGACGCGGCGACGAGGTCGTGGACCTCGCCCGCTCCAATCTTTGGCGCTGAGGGAGGCAGCAATGGAATTCACAGCGCTGCTTCTGTCGCGCCTTCAGTTCGCTTTCACTATCTCCTTCCACATCATCTTTCCATCGTTCACGATCGGCCTTGCAGCGTGGCTCACGATTCTGGAGGCATTGTCCATCGCGACAGGACGCCCCGCCTACCGCGCGCTCTTCGAGTTCTGGCTCAAGATCTTTGGCGTTGCCTTCGGTCTCGGCGTGGTCTCCGGAATTGTGATGGCGTTTCAGTTTGGCACGAACTGGAGCGAGCTATCCCGGATCTCGGGGCCGATTCAGGGGCCGCTACTCTCCTACGAGAGTTTTACCGCGTTCGCATTGGAAGCGAGCTTCTTTGGAATTCTGCTGTTCGGCCGCAAACGCGTTCCGCCGTGGTTTTATCTTTTCTCCACCGCCATGGTGGCTCTGGGCACGACGCTTTCAGCCTTCTGGATCATGGTCAACAACAGCTGGATGCAGGTGCCGGTCGGTTACGCCATGCAAAACGGCGCTTTTGTTCCGGTCGATTGGTTCAAGATCATCTTCAGCCCGGTTGTTTGGGTGCGTTTCCCGCACATGTTGCTCGCCGCCTATCTCACCGGCGCGTTCTGCGTGGCTGCCACGGGAGCGTGGTACGTGCTGAGACGGATCTACACCCCGGAAGCCCGTATCATGCTTCGGATGGGCCTGTATCTAGCTGCCGTGCTGCTTCCCATTCAACTGCTGTTTGGCCATCTCGTCGGCGATTACGCGCATGACGACCAGCCGGCGAAGTTCGCGGCGATCGAGGGCCGTTGGCACGACGAGCAGCCCGCGGGCGAGGTTCTGTTCGCTGTGCCTGACGCGGCCTCGCAGACCAATCGGTACGAAATCAAGATTCCGATTCTCGGCAGCGTGATCGGCAGCATGAGCTTTGATGCCAGGGAAGTCGGCCTGACCAGCTTTCCGCCGCGGGACCGGCCACCGGTGCTTATTCCCTTCTTCGCCTTCCGCATCATGGTCGGCTGCGGCCTCTTGATGTTGGCCCTCGCCGCGCTCGGCTCCTACTGGTGCTGGAAGCGCCGGATTCACCGCAATCCGCTCCTGCTCTGGTCGATATTTCTGAGCTTTCCACTGCCTTTCATCGCGACGCTGAGCGGCTGGTTCACGGCGGAGGTCGGACGCCAGCCCTGGACCATCTACGGGCTGCTTCGGACCGCTGATGCAATGACACCCTTTTTGACAACTCGTACGGCGGCGATTTCGCTCGTGGTGTACTGCGCTCTTTATACCTTCATCTTCGTGTTCGGGATTTTCTACATCTACCGCCTGCTGCGGACAGGCCCTGCAGGCAGCCTCGTGATGGCGACCTCCGGCATTCCCAATCGCCCGATGTCGGCCGCCGACCTTCAAGGCAACCCCGCCCTTCCGCTCACCGCAGGAGAATAGCGATGGTGATGTTCTGGGTCGCGGTATTGGCGATCAGCATCCTGCTTTACGTATTGCTGGACGGCTTTGATCTCGGCGTCGGCATTCTGTTCGGCATCACCCCTGGTGAGGCGCCACGGCGCGCGATGGTGAGCGCGGTCGCGCCGATCTGGGACGGCAACGAGACTTGGCTGGTGAGCGCCGGCGTCGTGTTGTGGGGAGCGTTCCCGCTTGCGTATGCGACACTGATTTCGGCGTTCTATTTGCCGGTCTTGCTGATGCTGGCCGGACTGATCCTGCGCGGCGTCGCGTTCGAGTTTCGTAGTAAGGCAGCACGGACGCGGTGGATCTGGAACGCTGCATTCGCGGGCGGCTCCTTGGCCGCGGCATTCATGCAGGGCCTGATGGTGGGCGCGCTGGTTGAGGGTCTTCCGATGGTCGGCGCGCGCTATGTCGGTGGAGCCTCCGGCTGGCTAAGTCCGTTTTCGGTGCTGTGCGGCGTTGGGCTCTGTCTTGGGTACGCACTGCTCGGCGCCTGCTGGCTGGTACGGAAATGTGAGGCCGACGTTCGCGACGCGTCTTATCGTTTCATTCCCTATTTGTCGGTCGCCCTGCTCGCCTTCCTGGCCATCGTATTTGGCTACGCCTTGGCGGAGGACCTTCCGGTAATGACGCGCTGGCTCGACCGACCTTCCTTGTTTGTCTTCCCGATAGCCGGCGCACTGGCTGCCATCATGCTCGCTACAAGTGTCCGACTTCGTCAGGATACACTGCCGTTTCCGATGGTGGCACTCATCTTCGTGTCCGCGTTCGGCACGCTTGCGATCTCGTTCTGGCCCTACATGATCCCGTTCGCCATCACCATCGATGAGGCCGCCGCGCCTCACGCGAGCCTCGCCTTCATGTTCTGGGGCGCTGGCCTGTTCGTCTTCCCGCTGATGCTGCTCTACACGGCGATCAACTACTTCGTATTTCGCGGCAAGATCAGTTCGACAGCCGAGCATTACTAAAGCGAGAGTTGGCATGCTCAAAGAGCTCGGCGCGGGTTCGGCGGCGACCGGCACTGGGGAGTTGACCAGCTTGGCACACCAGCTGCGTATGCCACTACCAGCCAGATCATTAAACTGGAATTTAGTGGTTCTCTAGTCGAGGCGCCCTAACTCACCAAGTGAGCATCAAAATCAATTCGGGACGCCATGAGTACTTCTGCGACAGTCAACATCGTCAGCCCCTCTCAATTCGATCAGGGAACGGCGCAGACTCCAGGATGCGAGCGTCGCGCCGCGATCGCACCGGAGCTCAATATCGCTTCGGCCATCTGGGGTGGACTGTTTGAAGTGGGACCGGGATCACAAACCGGTGTTCATCATCACGGAGAGCAAGAGACGATTGCCTACGTCCTTTCGGGCATCTGCGAGATCCGCTGGGGCGAGAGAGGCGAAACTTTCGCGAAGGCGAGGGCCGGCGATTTCATTCATGTGCCCGCCTTCCTGCTGCACATGGAGATCAATCCTTCGAAGCAGGAACCGTTTCGATGGGTCCTCGTGCGCAGCACCGCGACGCCCGTTGTTATTAACCTCCCTGACGAGGCCTGGCCCACACTTCCGGTGCGCTCATGATAGATCCAGGAGCAGCACACATCCGGCGCCGCCAGATCTTGGTTGCCATGGTCGCAATTGCCCTGGCCGCCTTCTTGGCGATCGCTCTTGTGAGCTCGCGCAGCGTCGCCGCCGGGCCTGGAGCGCCCTCGCCTGCTGCTATCCCATATCTGCCGAGCATCAGCGATCTGATGATCGAGACGATCCAGCCGCGGCACGAACGACTTTGGCGAGCCGAGCAGGAGGGAAACTGGGATTTTGCGGCCTACGAACTTCGAGCGCTCCGTGGCGCATTCGATCGGCTCGGGCGGTCCCATCCAACCGACCAGCAGACCTCTCTTCCGCAGATGATTGCCTCCGTCATGGAACAGCCGTTCAGGGAGCTCAACGGTGCGATCCAAGCCAAGGATGGCACGGCATTCGCCAAGACCTACGCCGGCCTGACCGACGCATGCAATTCGTGCCATCAGGCTCTTAACCACGGCGTCGTCGAAATCCGCCTACCGAGCAGGACTTCCCCATTGGATCCAAATGCTAACGATGTCCCGCACAATTGAAGCTCTCACTGCGTACCGAAGGCATTGCCTAGCCGTTCCGACAGAGCGGCACGCTTGCTACACGGCTAAATTGAACAATGTGCTCGCTGTCATCGCGATCGTACTATCCCGCTGCTAACAAGAAAGGAAATTCGCATGCGCCTAGCCCTTCTCTCAACCTCAGAGTTCACTCCTGAACAGAAAACGCTCTATCGCGACATGCGCAGCGGAATCGAAACAAAATTCAAGGGATTTGAAGCCATCAATCGTCAGGGCATATTGATCGGCCCGTGGAATCAGTGGCTGCGTTACTGAAAGTTCGGCGGACCAATTTGGGAGCTTGTCAAAGTTCTGTCCTTCTCGCCGACGCTGCCAGGTTTGGTGCGCGAAGTGGCAATCCTTGTCACCGGCGCGCATTTTCGTTCGGCGTACGAGCTTTACGCCCATGGCTCTATCGCGGAAGCGGCCGGGCTATCAGAAGACTAGATCGCGGCAATCGCGGCCGGGCAGCGCCCAGGAAATCTCACGGATGAGGAGGCCGTCGCATATGAAGTTGCTTCCGCCCTCGTCTCTGGTGGCGTTCTTGCAGAGATCGTTCACCGGCGAGCCGTGGGGTTTTCGGCGAGGAGGGTGCCGCAGAACTCATCTACCTCGTGGGCCTGTACTGCCTAGTTTCGGTCACCTTAAACGGCTTTGACGTCCCGGTGCTAGACGACAAACAATCGGTGTTGACAATTCAGGGCAATCCAGCCGATTTTTGTTCGGAAGCGTAACATGTTGTCGCGACGGACATCCTGGCAGTCCACGGCGGTCGCCGGAAGGGCGCCTGCGCAGGCGGCAAACCGGCCACGCCACTACATCAAGCCCCGCTTACGACCATTCTCCTTCTCGTATTGACGCAGGCAGCCTACGTCGTAGCTCGCATGATCCACAGAGCCTGCAGGCGCTCCTGCTTTGCGCGCGGCTGCGGGCGCTTGCTCCTCTAACAGTGCCTCCGACCGAAACGTGACTACCGACCGGGAAAGCTCGGCGCGTTTCAGGCTGGGCCCTCATCATGCGACCGTCGAATCTATCAGCCGGCGCTCTTAGGCCTGACCATGGTGGGGCGAATGACTACGTCAGATCGAGACAAGACATATTGCCCGGCGCGTCGGATAAAGGTTCGCTGACAGCTGGACCTTCGCAATGTTGCGACGCGATCGGAGAACTGAACAGGCTCATCGGCACACCCAAAGCTACGCCGTAACGCATCGAACTTCCTGCAACTGCTGCGCGCTCTTCAACGGCGCGTGCGTATCTTTAATCAGCCGGCGACCGATCAATCCTTGCAGCATTTCTTAGGGCGCGTTCTCATCGATCGCTGTTCCCGCCGAGCAGCGGACCTTTCATGGCATGACCACCGGTCCCGGATGCCGGGAGTGCCGTGAAGGAATTCGCTCCTGCCGAACCGGCGCTCGTATCGAGGGCGCTAGCAGTCGAGATGTGCGATCCCATGCCGCGCAGACAAATGCCGAGGCTCCAGAGAAGACGAGCTGTGATGCAAAGAACGGAAGCGGCCTCATGATTTGTGCTCCACGTGCTGAGGTGATCTGCTCTTGAATCTAGGCGCCAAATGCGCTGCGGCAGGGCACGACCGCGTGAATGGATCACGACTACAAATGCAGATTCCCGCATCTGCGCACAGCAAACATAAGTCGACAAATGGCGTAGCAGCCCCGACTTGATTTCATCTTCTCGGAAGAGTGATCCGCAACAACGCCGGGTTCTTGCGAGGAATGCCTACATCAATCGCGTAGAAACTTCCAAGGAAACGCACTGACAGAGCAGCCGTCATCGCAAGCCGCGATCTCTCCGCACGAGTGAGACAACGGAGACGAGTATGACTGTTTTCAAGATTCTGACCGCTGCGGCCCTGATCTCGATGGCGACAATTCCATCTGCCTATGCAGCATGGTCCTTCGCGGATCAAGAGCCTGCGGCCTTCGCATCGATGTATCCCAACCGGGATGTGCTGAATGGCGGGGCCTTGACATCTGCAGGCAGAATGGGCCTGGAGCGAGCCGGCGGTGCGGCTCCCGTGTTCGCCGGAGGCAACATTTATGTGCGGCCTCGGCATCGCTAACGCTCGCCCGACACCTAGGCAAGGCATCGTGCGGGGTGCGGCTGTTGCAAAGCGCCGCCCCTGCTTGCCGCGTCGAACGGGCGATGCGCCGCATCTTGAGCAGGTGACATGAGCTCAGGAGCCGAAGCATAGAAGGCCGCTACACTCTGCCAATGGCATTCGCACCGACCGGACTATGAATTCAGATTTAGTGTTTGAACAGCGATTTTAGTCGATCGGTTTCACTAATCTGCCTACGTTCTGATCGCGGCCGCAGCGGAGTGCCGACCTAACAAAGATGCATCGCGAGGTAAGAAGGCCAATGATCTGGTGCGCGCTGGCGTCGATGAAAGCAGGGCCGCGCACGTTGCCTATCCAGTCATGATGATGCTGCATGGCGTGGTCATGCATCGGCTATTGAACAAGAAGCCGAGTCCGCTCGGCCGCACGATCGCTGCAGCCTGTCTCGATGCTTGCATGACTCTCCTCGAAAGCGCGCGGCATGGCAAATAGCCGTTAGCGCAACCGTGAACGAGCGCAATGCGTTGCGTCAGCCGACCGCAACCAAATGACCTCTCTGACAGCGATATCGCGGGGCAGAACGATCCGGACGTGCGCGGCGTAATTTTGACAGGAGCGGGTGACAAAGCCACTGGCGATGCGCGTATGGCAACGGAATGCGAAGCTTTGTGTAGTTCTTCAGATAGGGTTACCTGCTACTGTTGCCCAGGCGGGTTCATCACCGCCCTTGCGTCGCCCGAGCGGCTCATGGCTTCAGCCGACTTGACAAGTTTCGCCGGCCCCGGAGAGGTCGCACCCGCGCTGCTTACGAAGCGACCCTGCACCGGTTTGGGCGCCAGCGCGACCACCGCTGCATCGGGACTGCCCGCTTGCACAACCATATCGGTGGTGACGAGATTGGTCAGTCGCAATTCTTCCCGAGATAGTTCGTGCAGATCTTCCCACGGCGGTACGTTCAGAGCCAGGGCCAACAAATCACCCGCGCCGCCCATGTCGAAGGTGTATTTGGCGAGACGCCCGATATCGCGTTCCACGATCGTTAGATCATCTGCGCTGTAGGTCGCGGCCTTGGCGTCATTGGCGCGGTCGCCGAGCCAGATCTGATGCACCCGGACATGGGCCGTGTCGGGCACGTAACGTGTCGTGCCCGACAGGAGAAGGAACACGCACATCGACTCACAATACGCCACCGGCGCCATGTTGGCAGGCGCGCTCTGGGTAGTACCGGTCTGGACGCTGGTGCCGACGGTGGTCAGTGCCCCGAGCTGGCGGAATCGCCGTCCAAGCGCGATCGAGGCGTTGACCGAACCGCCGCTGGAGTCCAGCACGATGGTCGCGCCGCCGAGCCGCCGTCCGCGGGCAAACTCATCGAAATCCGTTGGACTATCGGCAGTCACGATGCCGGCCGCGCTGACCCAGCCCCGGCAATTCGGCTGGCAATCGATCCAGGTGAATTTCATCGGCAGTTTGCGTGCTTCGAGGGTGACGCCGGCATGCACTGGACCGCTCAGCATAGCCACCAACGCGATGTAGAGGCCGGCACCAACGAGCAGCATCCAACCTCGGATTTCCGCCCACCGAGCGCGACTAGAAGCTCGATCGGAGATGCGGGCCCGCTCCGAGGATTTGGTCCTCAACACTGTCGCCAAACCGATCGAGAGCGAAACGGCAAGCAGGAACACTGGTATCACGAACATGATGACGTAACCTCGACCGGCTATCGGGTTGGCTTAGCCGCATCGCGACGGCGCGCATACACCGGCGATAGCTGGTGGTGCCCTGCCCGCTGTACGGTCTCAGAACCGAAGTTTTGCCAGGCTTGATGTTTGGTCCGCAATTTCGGGACGGGGCCGCGCATGTAATGCAGGTCGGGTCGGTAGCTGTCGCGCACGTCGAGGATCAGGTTGTGGAGGAGGCTGGCGAAGTCCGATGCTGACTCAGCCGTCTTGCGAGCAAAACCTGACAACGTACTTCCATCTACGGTTCTCATCACTGAACTCCTCAGTCGTCTTGCTGTCCGATATCGACGCTAGACGGCTTTGCCGCAATACGAACAAGTCGGGAGCTGTCCTTCCAAACGATGGAAGGATACGTGCGATGGCTTAGTGCATGGACCACCCGTGGTGCCCCAAAGGAGAAGGTCTGGTGGTTATGCGGCGAGCGAGATGTCGCCTAAAAGGACGGCTTGACTGAGCAAGCAAGACTTTCGCACTCCGACTTGCGGGAGCGAGGCTCTGCCACTTGTTGCTGTTGAGAGCAGCCGTACGAAGCCACCAGTCTTGAAGGCCGACGCGATTGCGATCTGCAGATTTAGACCAAAACAGAAAGAGCTCGCCTTCCATCTGTCCGTGCCGGTTCCGGCAGTCGCGATCCAAGTCGCTGACGAAACTGACCGGGCGCCTGACCCGTTGCTTGCCTGAATGCCGTTGTGAAATTGGCTTGGCTGGAAAAACTAAGCGCCAGCGCGATATCCACCAATGGCCGATCGCCGTGCATCAACAAGGCCTTCGCGCGCTCGAGGCGCTTGGCACTGACGTAGCGATGAGGAGATTGTCCCACTGCCAGCCGGAAGGACCGTGAAAAATGGTATCGGCTCAGGCACGCAATCGCTGCCATGCGGTCTATGCTGAGATCGCCTTCCAGGTTCGCTTCTATGTAGTCCAGCACACGCACAAGTCTGCGCCGATCGAGCCCCCGAAGTGTGTGGCGAGGAAAGGATTGAGCGGGAAATACGGTGACATACTTTTGAACCAGCCTCGCCGCCAGAGTGGATGCGAGGGCTCCAATGAGCAAACCGCCGGCGGAGGTTTCACTCTGTAGCTCCGATGCAATCGCAAATCCGATCTCGGCCAGAAGCAGATCTTCGAATGCCCTTTCGTAGCTCAGCGCAGTGATTGCGGATGGGTCGACGTTGACTTCGACATTGCTCCGCGAGAAGTGGCGGACAGGAAGATAAATATGCAAAATCTTCGTCAGGTCTTCGGCGATATCAACCGAACCTTCCTGCAAACCAGGAGGAGAGAGCCAAACTGTACCTCGCCTTGTGAGTATCCGGCTTTCGACGCCTGGGGCGCGCCGCGTAACCAGCGATTCATTGCCATGGATATCGAAGCAAATCCTGATTTCGGATGGTGGGGTCCTCCATGGGATCACCGCTTTGCGAACGCTGGTACACAGCTGAGCCGACAGGCCAGACCAAGCGATCGGCCGAAGATGACAGTATCGCCTCGAAACCATATTGCTCCAAGCCATATCGGCTCACGGTGGTCGGTTGATCATGGATTTCCACGACACGCCCCTACAGAATTGGCCTCAACGGTTTTGCAAACCAAATGTTGCTCACGCAACGATTTTGCGCAGAAGAACAAGCTTGGCCTTTTGAATCATAACAACGTCGCCGCGCTGGTTTATTGTCCGGCTTAGCAGAACTATCGTGCCGCGATCAGGTCGAGAGCGCGATGGCGTAACTTCAACGACTTCGCTCTCCACATGGAGGATGTCTCCGGGACGGGTCGGCGCCGGCCAACTCAGCTCTCCCCCGGCGCCGACGAAGCCGCCGGCGAGCGGCGGACCAGTCTCGACATTTAGACGCATCGTAATTGCGGCGGTGTGCCAACCGCTCGCCGCCAAGCCCTTGAAATACGTTTGCTCGGCGGCTTTTTCTGTCCGTGTGAAAGGGCTGCGGATCGAATTGAATCGCGAATGCCTTGATCTGCGCTTCGTCAAGCCTATGCGATCCGCTGGTAAAGCGTTGACCGACATGAAGATCGTTAAGATACAATTGGCCCGACCGGGCTGTAGTTGCAGCCTCGCTGTTTACTTGAACCATGCTCATGTCTGTCTCCTCAGGTCTGACGTTGGTGACGGTCATTTCGGGCTGGCTTCGCGCGCTACCCGACTGCTCAGGCGGCGATGCTGGAATTTCCTGCGACCAGTCGCTCAGTCTTGTTCCGGGCCTCGATAGCCTTGACTGAGTTTTCAAACGCCCTTTCCAAAACCCGCCTGCCGATGGTCCCGAGCACGAAGCCGAGCAGCCCCCCCGAAAGATTTTTGCCGTCGCGTGTGACAACCACATCAATGTCGGTCGTGCCGTTTGGCTGACGGGTGAAGGTGTAGGTGTGGCCCGACGCGCCGCCCCACACATTGGAGTCGGTCGTCGTGAGGACGAGGCGGTTGGGATCGGACCAGTTGTAGTGCAGGCGCTCCCAGATCCCACCCGAGCCTTCCGTGACATCGGCCTGCCAGCCGCCGTGGTGGTGCACCTTGAGGTATGCATCGGCACTGTTGCCAAAGAGCGTCGAGCGGCCCGGCCCAAAATCGGTAAGTCCGGCGACGTACTGCTCGGGCGTCGCGGTGGTTGTGCGATGAAGGTGGATGGTGGACATGTGCGGTTTCCTTGTAGTTCCGCCAAACGTCTGCTCTGGGCTGGGTCGAAGTTCAGTTCGTGGCAGCGTTCGCCCTGCGAACGAGAACGCTGTCACCCGTCCGGCTGATCTCGATCGCGCCGGCTTGCTGCGGTGTTGACGGAACCACGCGCTGGCCAGGTGCAAGAACAGATACGATACGGATCGGCTTTCCTGCCTGCCCCTGAGCGAGGGTGGCCACGACGTGAAACTCATCACGTTCGACGGTGTAATAGGCGACCCCCGATATCCCGCCGAGATCGATGCTGTGGCCCTCCATCGGGCGCAGACCATCTGCACGGGCGGCCGCCAGCGAGGCGATACCGAATACGGCGGCGAAAAGCATGCTGCGAATTGACATGGCGATTTCCCCTGTTGGTCGACGATCGGGCACGGCTTGGTCGTTGATCACGACAAGAAGTCGCCGCCCTGATGAATCCAGGTTCCGCTGATCGGATGGACCATTGGTGCATTGTCGGGCTGCTTGTTGACGGAATCCGCCGGCGGGAAAACGCTGTCGTAGTTCGCGCGGGCTTGTCGTATCAGGCGGAGTCGTTCACGCTCGGCTTTCGAGATAAATTGGACAATCTCACCCATACTCGCCTCCATCTGTAACGCCGTGTGCCGGCAGGTCCTGGTTGGCAGATGGTGCGAAGAGCCCGGGTCAACAGCCGGAGAAACCGGAAGAGATCCTTCCAAATTCTGGAAAGTCAGGGCCGAGTGCTGACCATCTCAGTCAGGCTGAAGGTGCGCACGAGCAAACCGGGGCAGAGGTCGTGTGCAGACGTGGTCCGCCTTTGGAGCCCAAAGGCGCCCCCATCTTTCGGGCGGGGCTCTCAGCGTCGCGCCGATGCCCGCCTACTCCGCGAAGACTCGCTTCAACCGCGGCGCGGCAAAGTCCAGGAAAGCGCGTACTTTGATCGGCAGAAACCGGTTGGCGGTGTACACCAGATTGACCGGCAGTGACGGCGGCTGGAATTCATCCAGCACGGTTGTCAATGCTCCTTCCTCCGGACCAGCCTCGATTTGATAAGCAAAGGCGATTGAAATTCCCATGCCGGCACGGGCTGCGGCACACGCTGCTTCAGCGCTGCCGACCGTGAGCCGCGTATGTACCGGCGCCGCTACGGTCGCCTTGTCTCTGACGAATGTCCAAGCATCGGGTGGCGAGAAGCCGGGATAACTGATGCAATCATGCCCGACCAGATCTTCCGGCGTGCGTGGCGTTCCGCGAGCCGCCAGATAGGCGGGACTGGCGCAAACGACTCGGCGCGTCCTGCCGACCCGTAGCGCGACCAGGCTCGAATCCGGTAATTCGCCGATCCGCACCGCGACATCGATTTGCTCCTGAGCCAGACTCAGCTTTTGATCGGTTGGGATCATTCTAACCTTGATATCCGGATAGGTCTTGAGGAAGTCCGCGATGATCGGCATGAGGATGACACGCCCAAGACCCAACGGGGTCGTCACAGCCAGCTCGCCAGTCGGGGTGATATACTCACCGGATGCCGTACGCTCCGCTTCGGTCACATCTGTGAGAATGCGCCTGCAGGCCGCAACGTAGGAAGCTCCTGCATCCGTTAGCACCAGCTGCCGGCTCGATCGGTTGAAGAGCTTCGTCCGCAGGTGAGACTCAAGCTCGGATACGTTGCGGCTGATCGTTGTGAGCGGCGTTTTCAATCGTCGCGCCGCTGCGGATAAGCTCCCCTGCTCGACCACGGCCAGAAAGGTTGACATCGCTTCGAGCCGATCCATCCTATCCCCCTTTCCACAGTTCGGAAGAATATCTTTCGATTTTGCCATATCGCCTCAGATTTCGGAAGACGGCATCGTCTGCGCGCAGGGGGGTCGCCGTGTGGCGCGGCCTTCCGCTGCTCGGAAGCACCCTTTCCGCATACGCCCCCTTTCTAAAGCCGGACGCCCGATTGATCTCCTTGGAAGGAAGGCATGAGGCCTGTCCTCAAACACTGACAAGGAGAGTTGAATGACAAGACATATCGAGCCCTATCGCTACGAAATTCAGCATGGCGATGACGCCGACTTCGTCACCTATCAGCGCAATTCAGGCGACGGCGTGTGGCAAACGATCTCTATGTGGATGATTCCGGATCCAGCGGGCCAGTAAGTGCAGGCCAGCCGCGCTGCATCGCCCGTCGATCTTTCGGCCAAGATCGTGTCAGCCAATCTCGACTCTCCAACTTCGAGGACATTTGCTCGAAGCCCACTACATTGTACTCGACTCGACGCGTTCGCAGCGATGGAAACGGCTCAAGCCACGTCGACAGCAACAAATGACAAAGCACCGGGAATCCGGGCAAAGCCGCGTGCACTCGGACCTCGTATGACCAGCGCAGTCCATCCCGACTGATCAGGAGCTGACATGAAAGATATTCTTTGCGTCGCCGCCTTCGTTGGCAAGGTGCTGTGTCTCATGGTGTTTGTGACCATCCTTAAGCCCGAGGGCAGCATCGGCGCCGCCTGGACGTCAACAATATCCGCCGACCGCAGGATGGAGCGTTCGGGAATGCAGGAATGCGACGTGAACGTCTTTGCAGCGCCGCAAGCCGGCGCCAAGTCATGCATTGCACGTCCGAGAGTAGCCCATTGGTGAAAAACATTCCGGGGATGCCACAATCGTCATGACCCATTCTTCCTCATTCTGGAATCGACACGCTGCCCTCGTCTTTTCGCTGAAGACGTTTGCCGCGGCCATGCTGGCATTTTCGACTGCGCTTCTGCTGGATATGCCCCGTCCTTACTGGGCGATGGCTTCAGTTTATATCACCGCAAACCTGCTCTCTGGGGCAACCTACTCGAAAGCCGTCTATCGCATTCTGGGTACGGTGATCGGTGCGGCGGCGACGATCGTCCTGGTCCCGAACCTCGTCAATGCGCCGGAATTGCTCGGCGTCGCAATCGCGCTGTGGGTCGGCATTTGCCTCTACCTCTCGCTGATCGACGGAACACCGCGCAGCTACGTCTTCATGTTGGCCGGTTACACCGTGGCGCTGCTCGGGTTTCCGATCGTCTCGGTGCCTCAGTCGGCCTTCGACATCGTGGTCGCCCGCCTGGAGGAAATCACGCTGGGAATTGTCTGCGCCAGCGTCGTTGCTAAGGCCGTCCTGCCACGGAGCGTCGCCTCTGCGGTAACTGCGCAAGCGGATGCCTGGCTCGCCGCCGCACGCCGGCTTGGCGTGGATGTCCTCACCGGCGATGGTAGCGATCAGGATAGTGACAACGAACGCATTCGACTTGCGGCCGCGGCTTCCGAAATCGACCAGCTTGGACGGCATCTCGGCTATGAGGTGGCCGCTTCCACGAATATCGCGCAAGGATTGCAGCGTCTGCGTCAACACATGCTGTCGCTACTTCCCCTGCTCGGATCGATAGAGGACCGCAAGCTCGCACTCAACCCGGACGGAGAAGCGTCAGCACGCCTTGGCGCAATTTGCGTACGGATAGCGCGGTGGCTCGAAGAGGGCGGTCGCGATGGACAGGAAGTCCGTGCATTGCGCGTAGCGCTTGATGAAGTCCAGCCGGCGCTGAACATGTATGCCGGTTGGACCGAGATCACGGTCGCCGGCCTCGTCATTCGGCTGCGCAATCTTGTCGACGTCATGCACGATTGCCGGCTTCTGCGTGAGGCGATCGCCGATGGCCGCGATCCTGAGCAGCTTCCGCTCGTCTTCAGACCTGACACGTCGATCATATTCGTTCCGCATCGGGACCACGGATCCGCGCTCCTGGCGGCTGCGTCCGTCGCCCTTGCGGTGCTGGGCTGCTGGGGCTTCGCGATCGCGGCCGGGTGGTCTGACGGCGTGGCCGCTCCGCTGTTCGCCGCGGTCGTCGGCAGCCTGCTCGCCGGCGTGGATGACCCCTCCCGACATTCCGCAATTTCTACGGACTATTCCTCATCGTCATCGCGGTGCACGGAATCTACCTGTTTGGCGTGCTGCCACGTATCACGGCCTTTGAGATGTTGATTGCCGCGCTGATGCCGGTCTTCGTGCTGTTTGGCTGGATGGCCGCGCGACCCGCGACCGCGCGCGTCGGTTCAATGCTTGCTATCTATTTCTCGGTGCAATTGGCGTTGACTGAGACTTACTCCGCCGATTTCTCGTCTTATGCCAATTCCAGCGTAGCACTGATGTTTGGGGTCGCGCTTACCGGCGTCATCTGCGGCATCGTTCGCCTCCTCGGGGCTGACTGGATCGCAAGCCGACTGCTCCAAAGCAACTGGACAACGCTCGCTGCGGTCGCCGAACGTAGGTCGGATCAGGATCGTTTTGCGCTTGCAAGTCTCATGCAGCATCGCTTGGCGCTGCTTGCGGCGCGGATCACGATCGTTCCTGCCGAGGCAAGGAGCGACGCCGCCAACCTTCGCCAGCTTCGAACGGCGCTAAACATTCTCGACGTCAGGCAGGCCGGCGCTGGCCTGCCCCGACGCATGAGGGCGGCAATCGAAGCATTCTTCGCCCGTCTTGCCCCGATATGTAGGAACCACACGGCCGGCCCACTTCCCGAAGACTTGGTGGGACAACTCGACGACACGATCGCATCTACATTGCAGGAGCCCTCCGGCGAAGCTCGCGATCAGGTGCTCATGGGCCTCGTCGGCGTTCGCTCAGGCCTCTTCCCGGGATCGCCCGCCTATCAACCACGAGAAATCGAACACAGGACAATTGCCGCATGAAATACGAACTTGATCTATTTGGCGTCATCGTTCCGAGCCTCCTGTTCTGGAGCGTGCTTGCCTATGTCCTCGCCCGGGCAGTGAGCAAGGTGATGGGGAGAAACGGCCTCTATCGCCATGTCTGGCATCCCGCGCTGTTCGATTTCGCGCTTTATGTCTGCATCGTCACCAGCCTCGCCTTTGCTTCCAAGGAGTTCTTGTCATGAAAGTCCCTGTTTCGTTCTCGAAAGCCTTGTGGCGCGGGTTCACGATGAAGTGCCCGAACTGCGGTCAGGGCCATCTGTTCAATCACTTTCTGAAGGTAGTCGACAAGTGCGAGATCTGCGGCGAGGATTACACGCCGCAGCGCGCAGACGACCTTCCGGCTTATCTTGTGATCGCTATCGTTGGCCACCTTGTCGTGCCGGCGCTTCTTGCCGTCGAGATAACCTATTCGCCTCCCGTTTGGCTTCAATTGCTGATCTGGCTACCAGTTACCGGGGTTGCGGCATTCTTCTTGCTGCAGCCTGTGAAGGGGACAATTGTTGGCCTGCAATGGCAAACCGGCATGCACGACTTCGAAGCTGCTAAGCGCCGCCGGGATCGAGAGATCCGCGATGGTGTCGCTCCTCTACCGAACCTCGTCTCCAAGGAGTTGGTGTCGTGAAATCCCTTCTGAATTCCCTAAGCCGCTTCTCGCTGACCGGCGTCATGGTGCTCGCCGCAGTCTTGGCCAGCTACAAGCTGTGGGACTACTATTTTGAAGCGCCTTGGACCCGTGATGGTCACGTTCGCGCCGATGTGGTTCCGATTGCTCCCGATGTCTCCGGCTTCGTCACTGAAGTCCTCGTCAAGGACAACCAACAGGTGAAGCGCGGCGACGTGTTGTTCCGGATCGATCGCGCGCGGTATGAGATAGCGTTGAAGCAAGCCGAGGCGGTGTTGCTGGGCAGAGGCGCCACGCTCGAGCAGGCCAACGCCGACCTGACGCGCTACAGCGCACTGACGCCCGGCGTCGTCGTCTCCAAGCAGAAGATGGATCAGGTCATCGCCACCCAGGGTTCGGCCCAGGCTGCCCATGACCAAGCCGCCGCGGACCTTTCTCTCGCTAGGCTCAACCTGGAGCGCAGCGAGGTGCGAGCCTCGGTCAATGGTGTAGTCACCAACATGGAGTTGCGTCCGGGCACCTATCTCACGCCCGGCAAGGGTGTGATGGCGCTGCTCGACTCCGACACGCTGCACGTCCAGGGCTATTTCGAGGAGACCAAGCTGCCGCGCATCCATATCGACGATTCCGTGAATGTGCGGCT
Source organism: Bradyrhizobium sp. LLZ17 (assembly GCF_041200145.1). NCBI lineage: Bacteria > Pseudomonadati > Pseudomonadota > Alphaproteobacteria > Hyphomicrobiales > Nitrobacteraceae > Bradyrhizobium > Bradyrhizobium zaerense. The sequence goes on along the minus strand of NZ_CP165734.1, from coordinate 7,057,836 downwards.
GATGGGCAGCGACCATGCGCTGCGTGGACGGGTCGAAAGCGTCGCGGCCGGCATCGAAGACCGGGATCGGAGCGCGGGCGCCAGCCTTCTCGCCAATGTCAATCCGACGTTCAATTGGGTGCGATTGGCTCAGCGTGTGCCGGTCCGGATCGCGCTCGACCGGCCCGCCGAGCGCAACGAACTCGTCGCCGGTGCCACGGCGACTGTCGAAGTGCTCGGACCGGCTCTGCGCCAGCAGGCCGAAAGATAGCCACGGGCAAGCCACCCCTGATGCCGTACGTGGCCGGATTGTCACTCGTACGTCTGACTTTTCATCAGACCACTTCGTTCTGGACGATGCTAGTAGCATTGTTGGCATCGCTGAGTGCTGGCATCCTTTGCGCTCAAATGCGGGACGCGCTTTGCGCGGGCCACCACGCCGTTGAGTTCCGGCCGGGTGCACCGGCCGGCAAAATCAGCGCCCTCACCGGGGCCACCTTCAAGCACACGCACGGCGACTTATACCCGCAACCATGCCCGGCGGCGGCGCCGACGCGTTCGCGCACTCGGAGCATCCACAAATTTCGCTTACGCACCAATTGCGTGTGACTGCCGGTTTACCGTCCGCTCGCCGACCAGCGTACCGTCGAGCTTCTCGATTGCGATCCGGTCCGGTGTGAACATCGTGCGTTGATCGGGAGCCCCGAAAGGTGTGATGGAAGAGCGCTCCTCGTGCAGCCACACAGTCATCCGCCGCGGGTTGCGGTCCTGTATCAGGCCTTTCAGCGGAAAGAGGCCGCCACCGGTGACGATGGTGGCCTCAACTTTGCTGTGTTGCCGCCAACGGTCTAGACCGCCGTGCGCTTCGAGGATCTGAGCGAGCAACGTGTCCATGGATACCTCATGTCTTCACGATGGCGACCCGGTGGCGATCTACTTGCGAGCCGCCGGGGCCATGAAAGCCACGCGCCATGAGCGCGAGCAGCTGAAATCTAATTTGAATATTCCCAGAAATCGTCTGGAACAGAGCTTCCGAGAGCAGCCCGCATGGCGTCCCGAAAAAGTTTCGCTGCGGGCATTGGACGAAACGCAACTGTCCGATCGACGATGAGTCCCTCATCGTTTTCCTCGATAAGGTCGAAACTTTCTAGCTCGTGACCCTGAATCTTCCCCTTCCATCTGAGTAAGGTTCTGCGGTCGTCTAGCTTCCACTCACCTGTATAGGCCCCTTCTCGTAGAGTGGTCGAGGCCGCAAAGATCTGTGCAACCGCCGCACGACCTTCGATGGTCCGTATCAACACTGGACTGTGAAAAACAACATTCTCAGCGAGCATTGTTTCGTAGTCAGCTGTGGTGGCGTGGCCTGACTCACGAAGTTTTCGGATTGCATGCATGATAAATGGCTCCTTCGCGGGTTGATGAGTCCTATGCCTGCTGCGTGACAAGTCTGCTGCCCCACTGCGAGGCCGGATTCCCGATCGGGACAGATTCCAGCATTTTGGCGTAAAATTCGGCGCGATCGATGTTGTTGTATTCCAGCCGATCGATACGCGCCGTTTCCGGCTCATTAACGCGAACAAGTCGGTGAAGTCGGACGAAACGTCACGACCGCGGACCATCGACGGGATGCGACAGCTTTGGCCTCTAGATCCGCTGAGTCAAGCCGCGCATTATCTGAAGAGTGACTGCTGTCCATCGGGCGAAACGGATTGTTCGCGAGGCCGACTCCTGGGAGGAGCCGGTCGTTTACGTTGGTGGTGATCGATCGTGTTCCCGTCGGCCCCGCGGCGAGTCTGTCTCGCGCCGGCCGCATGGCTACGCTCTCGGACGAGCCTTAAGACCGAATGAACGTTGCACAAATGCATCAACTGGAACCTGCAGCAGCAATGCCAAACTCAATCGCCCTTGCAAGGCTTCCAGGGCCATAGGGAAACTTCATCAAAACAGGGGGATGTGACGTGCTCAGGAAAACATTCGCAACCGCAGCGCTGGGCCTCGCCGGTGCGCTCGCGGCATCGCAAGCTCATGCACAGTCGGCAAGCAGTGATCAGGAAATTGCGCTGTTAAAGCAGCAATTGAGGCTCCTGGAGCAGAAGCTCGACAAGCTCCAGAAGCAGACCGCGGCAAACACAGTGGCTGCGGCAAGCGCGAAGGCGGAGGCGAAGCTCGAGGCACGGTCCGAGGCAAAGGCCGCGGTCGCAAACGCCAGTGCCGCCATCCCGGTCAAAGGTCCGGCGGCGGCAGCGGCGGTCGTGGTGACGATGCCGAACAACCGGCCGACGATCTGCACCGCCGACGAGGCGAACTGCGTCGCCATCACCGGGCGCGTGCATTGGGATGTCGGCGGCTACGACTATAGGCCCAACACGGCGGCGACCTTGCCGCAGAGACTCGATAGCGGCGAAAATCTCCGGCGCGCACGCATTGGCCTTGCCGGCAAGTTCTTCAACGACTGGAATTTCGCCCTGGTCTACGACTTCGGCGGCACCTCCGACGGATTCGGCGGCGCCGCGCCAGGATCCCTGCCAGGCGGCGGCGTATCCGGCGTGGAAAACGCGTTCCTCAGCTACACCGGGCTGAAGCCGTTCGGCGGTCGGATGGCGATCGAGGCCGGCATCATGGACCTGCCCTACACCTTGGACGAGGCCACCAGCTCGAACGATATCCTGTTCATGGAGCGCGCCTCGTCCGGCGTCATCGCCACCAACATTGCCGCCGGCGACTTCCGCTCCGCGGTCGGAACACGCTGGTACAATGACCAGCTCTGGGTTGGCGGCTACGTCACAGGACCGGCGACCGGCGCGATCCATTCCGCCTCGAGCGTTGCACCGGCGGGCACGACCGAGCAATACGGCGCCGTGGCGCGCATTGCGGGCAATCCCATTAACGGCAAGGACTATTCGGTCCATCTCGGTGCCGATGCGCAATGGCTGATTCAACCCCCGCGCAATCTCATTGCCAACACGCAGACCGTTACGCTCAGCGATCGACCGGAGTTGCGTCTCGACCCGACGACGCTGGTTTCGACAGGCGCGATTGCCAACGTTTCGGGCGCACAGGTCTACAGCATTGAAGCCGCCGCGACGTATGGACCGCTGATCCTTCAGGGCGAGTATTTCTGGTACAACGTCGATCGCACCGCTAACACAGGTTTGCCGCCCTTCGGTGCGCCGAGCTTGAAGTTCCAGGGCGGGTATGCGCAAGCGGGTTACGTTCTGACCGGCGAGAGCCATGCCTACAATCCGGCGTCGGCCTCCTATGGCGGCGTCAAGCCGGCCCATCCGTTCTCGCTTGAGGGCGGCGGCTTGGGCGCGTGGGAGGTCGCGGGGCGCTTCTCGACCATCGACCTCAACGATCAGCTCGCGAGCGCCAACGGTATCGCAGGCGGTCGGCAGACGGTCTACACGCTCGCCCTGAACTGGTATGTCAACGGCAATGTCCGCTTCATGCTCGACTACCTACATGGCAACGTATCGAAGCAGGCATCGCCGGTCTCGACGGCGGACGTCGGCTCGAAATTTAATGCAGTCGCGATGCGCACCCAGTTCGCGTTCTAACACATGCATTCCGGGCGCGGCCTGGCCGCTCCCGGACCAACCCGGCTGATAACGATCAGTCGATCGTGAAACGGCCGGTCAAGCCAAACGTGGCCGGGAACGGCTCGCAGGCACGTCGTACGTTGCTTCGCTGCCTGCAACAGCAAGGCAGGGCACTGCCGCACGCCCGCGTTTCCTCGGTTTCCTGAATAAAACAAGATTCCCTAGGCCGGGCGAGTGCCGCCCAGGTCAGGAAGACTGCGACGCAGCCTATGTCGGCAGCTCACGGCCAGACAATTCGGCCGCCATGTAGTCGGCGTACCAGTCCGGCCAGTTTGCATCCGGAGCACCGATCCTTTTCTCGTGCTCACCGTGCGCGGCCGCAGCGCGACGAAGCGCACCCGCAAGTTCGGCCGGCGAGGAGAACACTGTTTCTTCCGCGTCAACGCGTCCAGCCAATCGCGTGGTGATCTCCTGGAGCAGCCAGGTGTTTCCGTCTGGATCACTGAATGAGGCGAACGAGACGTAACTGCGCCCCGCGGGATCTCGTCCATTGATGGGTGGCTGTCCTGGACCGGCGCGGTGGAACACGTCGCCTACCTTGGCACCGCGTTCGACCAGTTCGGCGCGTGCAGCCTCGATGTCCGAGACGACCAGATAAAGGTTCTGGGCTGCTCCGGGAGCGGCCGACGTCAATCCCTTGCCGAAATGGATTGAGGCCGGTGAGCCTGGAGGCGTGAACTGTACCACGCGGAACGACTCGCCAGCGACAAAGTCTGCGTCCAGCCGCCAGCCCAGCTTGCCATAGAAGGATTTTGCGCGATCGACGTCCGAGACCGGGAGAACGACAGCCTCGAGCTTCAAATGGATTTTAGCTGCTCGGGGAGGCTTGATCGCAGATCCGCTCTGCTCCTGACTCACGCTCATGTGCAACTCCTATGCTGTTCGGTTAGGACGGCCTATTTATTGGGTTTCCCGCAGGGACCTGAATGCAGTCCGCAGCTCAGCCGAGAAGATTTGCGGTTGCTCCCAAGCCGCAAAGTGGCCACCCTTTTCAAGCTTGTTGTAGTGGATCAGGTTAGGGTAAGCCCGCTCTGCCCAGCTCCGCGGAGCTTGGTAAATCTCATCGGGAAAAGCGCTTACCGCAACCGGAATCCTGACGCCCCGAACATCAAAGAAGCCTCCCCCGGTCGAGATCTGCGTGGTGTCCCAATAGAGGCGTGCAGAAGAGACCGCAGTGTTCGTCAGCCAGTAAAGCGTGACGTTGTCGAGGATGTCATCACGCGTCAGGCCCTCAGTTGCTCCGTCGAAAACCCGCGCGATAAGCTTGTAGCTGCGGATGTCGTGATCGATCATCCACGCGGCGAGCCCAACCGGCGAATCCGCGATGCCGTACAGGGTTTGCGGGCGGTTTGACATCTCCAGGGCGTATGCAAGCCCCTTTCCGTAGAAATCGGCCAGTTGGTCCCACGCCTTGCGTTCCTCCGTGGTGAGATCGGCGGGCGGCGTCTCGTGGAACGCAAGCGCCTTTGAGATGTTAGGCGGAACCGTCGCTGCCATGTTGGTGTGGATGCCAAGCAGTCCTGCTGGCCGCTGCAGGGCCATCACCTCCGAAACAGCGTTCCCCCAGTCGCCGCCCTGTGCGACATACTTCGCGTAACCGAGGCGCTGCATCAGCGTCGCCCAAGCGCGGGCAATGGTGACGGGAGTCCAGCCGGGCGCCTTCGGCTTGCCCGAGAAGCCATGGCCGGGCAAGGACGGAATCACGACGTGGAAGGCGTCGGCGGCGCTACCGCCGTGAGCGGTGGGATTGATCAGTGGTTCGATGATCTTCAACTGCTCGATCATCGAGCCGGGCCAACCATGCGTGACGATGAGCGGCAGCGCGTCTTCATGCTTGGATCGAACATGTATGAAATGGATATCAAGGCCGTCGATCTCGGTGATGAATTGCGGCAGGGCGTTGAGCCGCGCCTCCACCTTGCGCCAGTCGTATTCCGTGGACCAATAGCGCGCGAGCTTTTCTGTCGTTACAAGCTGAACGCCTTGCGATGCATCACCAACCGTCTCCCGATCCGGCCATCGCGTCGCCAGGACGCGTCGGCGGAGATCGGAGAGTTGCTCTTCCGGCACATTGACGTGGAAGGGACGGATAGCGTTGGCGGGCGCAGCCGCCAAAGGCGACGGAAGCAGGCTTGCGGCACCGGCTACCGCGATACCCATGGCAGCCGCACCCAGAAATTTGCGTCGATCTTGATCGATAACCTCGGTAATGATGTTGGTCTTCATGACGCTCTCCCTGATTTCAATTGCAGCATTTGGTACGACTACGCGGCAAGTGCCGTTACATGCTCAGGCCGCTGTGTTGGCGCACGTCGTACCGAGGCGCCGGGATTGCACTCGAAAGCTTGCCGTTCATGGTGCGGCGAGCCATCTCATAGCGATCCCATTCCGCCTGGTCGGGCAGCGAAGGAATTGTCACGGTCTCGCCGAGATCGAGGCCTGCCAATGCGGCGTCGACCATGTCGTCAGCCGACATCACGATCTCCGCGGGCAGTTGGTGAACCGGCTTGCCGGCAATGTCCCAAAATTCGGTCGCTGTGGCGCCGGGAAGGACCGCTTGAGCGCGGATGCCCTTGTCAGCGAGTTCGTGGACGAGAGAATGATTGAGCGCCAACACGAATGCCTTGGTGCCGCCGTAGACGCCGTTCAATCGCTCCGGCGCGATCGCAACGATCGACGAAATGTTGATGATCGTGCCGCGGCCGCGGCTGACGAATCCAGGGACCACGGCATAGGTCAGGCGGGTCGGTGCGTTAACATTAAGTCGGATCATCTCCTCCATTTGGTCGACATCGGAGGCAAGAAGCGGCTTGGTGGCGCCAAAGCCGGCGTTATTGACCAGCAGGGAAATTCCGGTGTTGGTCCGCAAGATGTCCTCGACGCGTCGCAGGTCTGCCGGAGAGGTGAGATCGGCTTGGACCGTCTCCACGTTCCGGCCGGTGTCGCTCGTGAGACGACGCGCCAACGATGCAAGCCGATCCACGTTGCGAGCAACCAGAATGAGATCGTGGCCGCGCTTTGCCAGCCGGTCAGCGTAGACCGCTCCGATACCGCTCGATGCGCCGGTAATGAGCGCAATGCCCTTTGTTTCAGTCGTGTTCATGTCCGTCTCCCGTGCGCACCAAGCGACTACGTTGTCGAGACTGGAGATAAACTCTGCTCAGTTATTCGGTATTAGACAAAGCCGAGATGCATCCTTCCAAAAAACGGAAGCAGACAGGAACCGTATGGCAGCCTGCCGCCACCGCGCAGACACACTCGCAATTGCGAGCCGAAATATGTCCAACTGGAAGCACCGCTACAGATGAAGCTCTTCAGTCGCCCGAGCCGCGCAATCGTGCTGACGACGCCGGTCATTGCCACGTCCCGCAGCGAAGCGGATTCCGGTGGCGCGATTTGAGGGTGAACGCAAGAGCCACAGAAACCGTCTTGAGGTGACCGCGACGGCTGGCGGTGTGGCAAGCGAAATCCGCGGGATCAAAGAGGTCGCCTTTCGGCCTCCCGTCGCCCGTAACGGCCGTCCGCGCCCTTGGCAGACCAATTCAACGAGGTATCTAGCACCCTGTATCTTCCGAAATTTGCGGCGGCGTGGCAAAGTCGAGAGCTGTCCTTCCGGATTTTGGAAGAGGATTCGAATGGATCGGTTGGAAGCGATGTCGACCTTCCTCGCCGTGGTCGAGGCCGGCAGCCTGTCGGCTGCGGCGCGTCGATTGAAGACGCCGCTCGCAACGGTCAGCCGTAAGGTCTCCGAGCTTGAGTCACATTTGCGGACCAAGCTGTTCAGTCGGTCGAGCCGCCAACTGGTGCTCACCGATGCGGGCAGCTCCTACCTGGCCGCATGCAAGCGCATTCTTGCGGACGTGATCGAAGCGGAGCGTTCGGCGTCGGGTGAATATATCGCGCCGACAGGCGAGCTATCTGTGACAACGCCGCTCGGTCTTGGGCGAACCATCCTCATTCCGATCATGGCCGATTTCCTCAAGGCGTATCCGGATATCAAGGTCAGAATGATCCCCACAGATCGCGTGCTGAGTCTGGTTCAGGAGCAAATCGATGTTGGGGTGCGCATTGGCGCGCTGCCGGATAGCGGCCTGATGGCGATACGGGTCGGCGAAGTGCGTCGCCTGGCCTGCGCCAGTCCCGCCTATCTTTCGGTTCGCGGAACGCCGCGTACGCCGGAAGAATTGGCAGGGCATGATTGCATAACCTATGCCGGCTTTGCGTCAGGCGATGTCTGGACCTTCGTCAAAGACAAGGCGACGACTGCAGTCCCGGTACAGACGCGGCTCGTCGTCGGAAATGCTGAGGCCGCCTTCGCCGCAGCTCGTGCCCGGATCGGAATTGCGGCCGCTCTTTCCTACCAGCTTCAGGAACCCCTAAACGAGGGTGGACCTTTGACGACCGTGCTCGATGATTTCCAGCCGGTACCGCTGCCGGTGTCTCTTGTATACGCCGCCAACCGATTCCTGCCGATCAAAATACGCGCTTTCCTGGATTTCGCGGCGCCGCGGTTGAAACGAGTGCTCGCCAGTTAACGGCGGGGTCGCTAGGGAGCTTTGGTTGGCCGCAGCCCGACAACAACCTCGCGATTCTTCAAAGAGGCGTTCCGATCTCAATGGCGTCGACGGACTTTTCAAACGCTCTTTTCAAAACGCGCTTGCCGATGGTCTTGAGCACCAGACCGAGGATCCATCCCTTGAAATCCTTGCCCTCGCGTACGACAGCGGCGTCAATGTCGGTCGTGCCGTCTGGACGGCGCGTGAAACTGTATGTGTGCCCTGACGCGCCTCCCCATACGTTGGAATCGGTGGTCGTGAGTACAACGCGGTGGGGATCGGACCAGTCGTAGGTCAGGCGTTCCCAGATGCCGGATGAGCCTTCTGTGACGTCGGCGTGCGAACGTCCCTTGTGATGCACCTTGAGGTACTCGTCGGCGCTATTGCCGAAGAGCTTCGCGCGGCCGGGCCCGAAGTCGGTGAGCCCGGCGATATACTGTTCGGGTGTCAAAGTGGTCGTTCGATGGAGTCGGATCGTCGACATGCTTGGCTTCCTTATTCCGTAGCTACATTATGTGAGGCCAAGACTCAGTCCACGGCTGCGTTAGCCTTGCGGACGAGGACGCTGTCGCCTTGCCGGCTGATTTCCAGCCTGCTCGCCCGATCCGCTGTCGAAAGAACCACACGCTGGCCCGGCGCAAGAACAGACACGACGCGGATCGGCGTTCCTGCCTCGCCTTGCGCGATGGTTGTGACGACGTGAAACCCATCAGGCTCGGCGGTGTAGTAGGCCACGCCCGAGATATCGCCAAGGTGGATGCTCGTCGCTTCAATCGGACGGAGGCGATCAGCATGAGCGGTCGTCAGAGAGGTAAAAGCAAATACGGTTGCGGCAAGCATGTTTTGGATTGACATGGCGCTCTCCTGTTGTTTGCGACAAGGGTTCAGTGGTCGCAGAGCATAGCGATCTTGGTGATCACGACAGAATGTTGTGGGGGTGCTGAGCATTGGCTCCGTTGGCACCATGCATCAGTGGCGGCTCGTCTCGCTGCTCGTTGATCGATTGAGACGGCGGAAAAACGCTGTCGTAAATGGCGCGGGCTTCTCGAATCAGGCGGAGTCGCTCGCGCTCGGCCTTTGACACAAATCGGACAACTTCTCCCATAACCGCCTCCTGGTGTGTTGGGCCGCGCTCTGGCGGCGTCTGGTCCAGGAGATGGGGCGAGGACGATGCGCCAACAGGCGCGCATAGCGGAAGGAGCCCTTCCAAATTGTGGAAAGCCCAGCCGAGGCTGAAAATCCGCTCGAACAAGCGCTCTTAGTGCGGGTATTTTCGCGAGAAGGTCCGCCAGAAACCAGGACCTTACATCGCTCAGTCAACGGCGCCCCGCAGCTCTAGAACGGAGCGAGCATTGCGACAGCGACGCTCATTCGGTCGCATCGAAATCCTCCTCCTTCGCGTTCAGCATCGCTGCCAATGTACGCAGGCCAGTATCGAGTTGGTCCATGGTCGGAGCCGCCAAAGCCAGCCTCACGGCGTTGGGTGCATGGCCAGGCGTGGCGGCAAAGGTCGTCGACGGAGTCAGTGCAATGTCGCGCCTGGCTGCGGCAGCGACTAAGGTCTGCGAGCGCCAGTGTGCCGGCAGAGTCAACCACAGATGATAGCATTTTCCGTTGGTCTGGATTTCGAAGCCCGAAAGGCAATCAACCGCAAGCTTCTGACGCGCGCGCGCATCGAGGCGCTTCAATCTCGTAAGCTCGGCAATGGTGCCATCACCCATCATTCGCTGCGCAGCCGCAAACGCAAATCCCGATGCGGTCCACCCGCCCGAACGCACCGAGACCGCCATGGTTTCACGTAGCCGCGGCGGCGGCACGATGAAGCCCAGGGTCAGGCCCGGCGCGACCCTCTTCGAGAGACTGTCGATGACAATGCAGGCCTCCGGCGCCAGCGCGGCAAGTGGCGGCTCATTGTCCAGGAAGCCGTAGACGTTGTCCTCAATGATCGGAAGGTTGAGCTTCTCGACGACGCGCAGGAGATCGGCCCGGCGTGCCGAGGTCATTGTCATACCCAACGGATTGTGGATCGCCGGCTGAATGTAGATGGCCGAGAGATGGGCCTCACGGTGCGCCTTTTGCACCGAGTCAGGCCGTACGCCGCCTTCGTCCATCGCTAGAGGCACCAGCAAAACACCCAGCCGGGCCGCGATGCCCTTGATGAAGGGATAGGTCAGGGCCTCCACGCCGCAGCGGCCGCCGGTAGGCACGATTGCGGCAAGTGCGGCGGCAATGCTCTGCCGCCCGTTCCCGGTGAACACGAGTTGTTCAGCGGTGGGCGACCAGGCACCCTGCGACAGATATTCAGCCGCGACGCTTCGGACCGCCGTTGTTCCGATGCTGGTCCCCTGCCTCAATGCGGCATCGAGCGCCGCAACTTTGTCCAGGCCATTCAGGCTTTTTGCGATCAGCGCGGTCTGATCGGGAAGCATCGGATAATTGAACTCGAGGTCGATCCGGACGCCCCGCGGCTCGCTTGGCGCTGCCGCTCCGCGCCTGGCATTGCCCGAGATGAAGGTGCCCCTACCTATCTCGCCGACGACGAGCCCGCGGCGCAGTAGCTCGGCGTAGACGCGGCCCGCCGTCGAGACGGCGATCTTACGCTCGCAAGCAAAATTGCGCTGAGGCGGCAGGCGGTCGCCCGGCTTGAAGGCGCCTGCAGCTATTTCCGAGGCAATTGCATCAGCGAGCTTCAGATATTCGGGCTTCGACATTTATTGCACCGAGTTCAATGTTCTCATTGCACCGAGAACTGTATCGGGTCATTCTGGCCACATCAACCCAATCTTACCGGGGATGCGAAGACTTCCTCAATCAAGGCGCGGTCCGCTCGAGGAGCGGTTGCGCCAAAGGCGTCGCATTGCCCGGAGCAACCAATGGAGATCTCCCATGGAGTTGACGCTCACCACGATCATGGTCGCCTTTGCCGGCGTCTTCCTGATCTGTTTCATGAAGGGAGCGTTCGGTGGCGGATTCTCCATCGTCGGCATTCCACTACTGTCGTGCGTGATGGACCCGGTCACCGCCGGTGGTCTGCTCGCGCCCTTGTTCATCGCGATGGATCTGTTCGCGCTGCTGTACTGGAAGCCTTCGACCTGGTCGAAGCCTGACCTTGCGCTGCTGTTGCCGGGACTCGTAATTGGCATCGGGTTTGGCTACCTGGTGTTCCGCTTACTCGACCATCGCGCGATCGCAATTTTGATGGCGGTGCTCACTCTGATCTTTGTTGGCCTATGGCTGGTTGCAGGCGCGGAAATTGCTACACGTCCGCGGTCCAGGCCGAAGGCAATCACCGCCGGTCTTGCCTCGGGAATAACCACGATGGTGGCGCATTCAGGCGGGCCGCCGCTTGCGATGTATCTACTGCCCCTCGGCCTCAGCAAGGAAATCTACGCCGGAACGACAAGCCTGTTCTTCACCGTCGGCAACGCGACCAAGGCGGTGCCGTGGCTGCTGCTGGTCAAACCGACCGCCAGCGTCTGGACCTTGATGGCGATTTGTCTGTTCGCCATTCCCGGCGGCGTATGGCTGGGTTGGCGACTTCACGGCTCGCTGGACCAGCGTCAGATCTATCGTGCTTGCTACGGACTGCTGGTCGTGACGGCATTGAAGTTACTGTGGGACGGCGCTTCCGGCTATCTCGCTTGAGTGGGCGGGACCTTGGGTAACACGCCGGCGGACGTATCCAACACGTCGGGATCTCTCAGACTTCGGAAGGATTGCTTCCAAAATCCAGGGGGGTGGCAAGGCGGACTCTCTTCTCCATCTTGTTCGACAACGGCGTCTTGCGAAGAGGACGCCAACGCTCAATTCTGACGTGGATAGTCCCTAGGACCTATGCTGGCCACATATGATCGCCGCGGATCGGATCCGGCTAAGAAATTCTGAGAAAACATGAACTCGTCGCACGGCGTGCGACGTACGACCACGAAAAACGTCGCACGAGACCCGCTTTGTTCTGCCGGGGAAACTAAAAAAGCCCTTGCGGGCCAACCTCTTGAGGGTGGTGGGCGCACCAGGGCTCGAACCTGGGACCCGCTGATTAAGAGTCAGCTGCTCTACCAACTGAGCTATGCGCCCGAAAGGCGGTCAAAAGCCTTGCGAGGCCGGTCGTTTAGCAAAGCGATCCGGGTATGGCAAGCGATGCAGCGCAGGTTTTCCAAGGTTCTTCCACAGGCCCCGAAATGCGAAAAGCCGCTGGATTCCAGCGGCTTCGCCAAGGCTAGATCCCGGGAAATCCCGGTCCGCTCACAATCGGCCTTCCCGGTCCCCGCCACCGTCCCGGTTAAAGCGATCCCCGCCGTGGAAGCGGTCCATAAACCGATGCCGCAGACCGTCCTCGCCGCCGCCGAACGGGCCACGGTGGCGGGTCAGGACGGCGAGGCGCCGCTTTTGGCCCTCATCGAGCGTTTTGTACAGAGGATCGGCGGCGTCGGCGATGTTCTTAAGCGCCGCGGAAGTCGCACCCATGTCCTCGGCACGCTGGCGCAGACGGGCAACCGGATCTTCGGGTTTGTCGGCATCCTTGTTGGCATCGCCTGGACCGGCATTCATCCGCGCATTGGCGCGGTCGATCCGCAGCTTGGCGAAGTCGCGCACGGCGGTCTCGACCGGCGGCCACAACTTCTCCTGGTCGACATTGAGCTTCAGCCCGGCATGGACGGCAGCGATCCGTGCGTCGACCATGGCGGCGCGGTCTTCTGGGTTCATGCGCATGTGGTGGAAGTGCTCCATCCACGGGCGGTGAAATTGAGCGTAGACCGCGCCCGAGCCGGCGATGCTGAGCGCGGCGATGGCGGCGATGGTGAACTTTCTCATAACAACCTCCTCTGGAAAGGATGGTTTGAAGATGAGCCCGGCGGCCTCCGCGCGCAACTTACAACTTGGACAGGAAGCGCGTTCCTGCAGAAATGTAGTCGCCGTTAACGTCTGTTCAGACGCAAACTGAAATCATTCGCAACAAAAAGGGCTCCCATGCGGTGCACAGGAGCCATTCTTGCCTGCACTATACATCCATGTAACCGAGTTAGTTTGTCGTGCTCTTGGCTTCCTTCTGGAATTCGTCGATCAGCGGCTGGCCGACGCGGCTCGCCGCGTCCTTGTAGACCGGCTCCATCGCCTTGCGCATCGCCTCGTCCTGCTCCGGGGCGAGCTTGATGATCTCGCTCTTGCCGCTCTTCCTGATCTCGGCGAGCGCGTCGTCGTTCTCCTTCTGCGACTGCGCGTTATTGAAGTCGGTCGCCTCCTTCATCGCCTTCGCAAGCTGGTCGCGGATGTCGGCCGGCAGATCGTCCCAGAACTTCTTGTTCACGATCACGACATAGCCGATATAACCGTGGTTGGTCTCGGTGATGTACTTCTGCACCTCGTGCATCTTCTGGGTATAGATGTTCGACCAGGTGTTCTCCTGCCCGTCGACCACGCCGGTCTGGAGCGCCTGATAGACTTCCGAGAACGCCATCACCTGCGGCAGCGAGCCGAGCGCCTTGAACTGCGCCTGGAGCACGCGCGAGGACTGGATGCGGAACTTGACGCCTTGATAGTCCGCCGGCGTGATGAGCTTCTTGTTGGCGCTCATCTGCTTGAAGCCGTTGTCCCAATAAGCAAGCCCGGTGATGCCCTTGGGCTCGAGCAGCTTGAGCAGCCGCGCGCCGAGCGGGCCTTCCGTCACCTTCCGCAGCGTCTTCAGGTCGGGAAGGATGTAGGGCAGATCGAACACCTCGAATTCGCGGATGCCGAGCGGGCCGAATTTCGAGTTGGACGGCGCCAGCATCTGCACGCTGCCGAGCTGGAGCGCCTCTAGCTCTTCCTTGTCCTTGTAGAGCGACGAGTTCGGATAGATCTCGATCTTGACCTTGCCGCCGGTGTATTTCTCGGCGAGCTCCTTGAACTTCTCCGACGCCTTGCCCTTCGGCGTGTCGGTGGCGACCACGTGGCTGAACTTGATGATGATCGGCGACTCGGCCGATGCCGGGCCGGCCAAGCCAAGTGCCAGGACCGCGATGGACGCCGCGATCGCGAAGGTGCGCATGATGTCTCCCTTGTATATTCTCTTGGGCAGCCTAACGCGGCCGCCTATCCTCTAGCCGGGAGATCAATAGCGGCTCACGCATCGAACTGCTATTGGCCGTTAGCAGGGCAGCTATTCGCCGCAAATGCAGAGTCATTCCGGAGCGGTCCGTAGGACCGAATCCGGAATCTCGAGATTCCGGGTTCTCGCTTCGCGAGCCCCGGAATGACGAACTTCGTTCGTCAGCTCGCCGCTGCCGTGGTCACGGCGTCGCGCTGGCGCTTCATGACGATCTTGTTGAGCGCGCCGAGATAGGCCTTCGCCGACGCCACCAACGTATCCGGATCCGCCGCGCGCGCGGTCATCGCACGTCCCTCATGCGACAGCCGTACCGAGACCTCGGCCTGCGCGTCGGTCCCCTGGGTCACGGCGTGGACCTGATACAGGTCGAGCTTGGCCTCATGCGGCACCAGCGCCTTGATGCAGTTGAACACCGCATCCACCGGACCGTTGCCCTCGGCCTCCTCGATCTTGATCTGGCCGTCGACGTCGAGCTTCATGGTCGCGCGCTGCGGACCGTGCGTGCCGGCGATCACCGTGAGCGAAGTCAGCTTGATGCGGTCGTGCGACGCCGCCATCTCCTCGTCGACCAGCGCCTCGATGTCCTCGTCGTAGATGTCCTTCTTGCGGTCGGCCAAGGCCTTCATCCGCGTGAACGCATCTTCCAGCTGGTTCGGACCGAGCTTGTAGCCCATCTCCTCCAGCTTGTGCACGAAGGCATGGCGGCCGGAATGCTTGCCGAGCACCAGCGAGGACTGCTTCAGGCCGACCATTTCGGGCCGCATGATCTCGTAGGTGGACGCGTCCTTCAGCACGCCGTCCTGATGGATGCCGCTCTCATGCGCGAACGCGTTCCGGCCGACGATCGCCTTGTTGTACTGCACCGGGAACGAGGTCGCCGCCGATACCACTTTCGAGGCGCGGGTGAGCTGCGTCGTGTCGATCTTGTTCCAGAAGGGGAATTTGTCGTTGCGCACGTTGATCGCCATCACGATCTCTTCCAGCGCGGCGTTGCCGGCGCGCTCGCCGATGCCGTTGATGGTGCATTCGACCTGGCGCGCGCCGCCGATGACGCCGGCCAGCGAGTTCGCCACCGCCATGCCGAGGTCGTTGTGGCAGTGCACGGAGAACACCGCCTTGTCGGAGTTCGGCACGCGCTCGATCAGCGTCTTCATGAAGTGCGTGTATTCGTCCGGCGTGGTGTAGCCGACCGTGTCCGGAATGTTGACCGTGGTGGCGCCGGCCTTGATGACCGCTTCGACGATGCGGCACAGATAATCCATCTCGCTGCGGGTGCCGTCCTCGGCCGACCATTCGACGTCGTCGATCTGGTTGCGCGCGCGCGCGACCATCGCGACCGAGGTCTCGAGCACCTGCTCCGGGGTCTTGTTCAACTTCACGCGCATATGCAGCGGCGAGGTCGCTATCACGGTATGGACGCGGCCGCGCTTGGCGAATTTCACCGCCTCGGCGCAACGGTCGATATCTGCCGGGTGCGCGCGGGACAGGCCGGCGATCACCGCATTCTTGGAGCGGCGGGCGATTTCGCTCACCGCCTGGAAGTCGCCTTCGGAGGTGATCGGAAAGCCGGCTTCGATGACATCGACGCCCATATCGTCCAGCATCTCGGCGACCTCGAGCTTCTCCTCGAAGGTCATGGTAGCGCCGGGACATTGCTCGCCGTCGCGCAGCGTGGTGTCGAAAATGATGACGCGGTCCTTGTCGGACTTGTTCACGGAGGCCATTTCAGATTTCCTTTTGAGCTTTCGCGCCGGTCGTTGCTGGGGGCGCTAACGGGGGCCGCTGATCTCGTACATCCCCTGAGCGCCCAGGCGCATGGCGCCCAGCCGGCCCTCAGGGGCAGCTAAGAAGAAGCCCGCCGATCAGGAGGGTAGGCAGCAGCGCGGCCGGGATCGTGGCGGCGGCCAGAGCCACCTCCCTCGAAATCCCATCAATTTGGCCGCGAATCAGCATTGCCAGACCCTTTTGAGCCTTCAGATCCTCGGTCAAAACCGTTGACGGTTGGTTGCCGGGAGGCTCGATACGGCGGTTCTAGACGAGAAATGGGCGCCACTGCAACGCCAAAAGATGGTCAGCGGAGCTGACCTGACTGCAGGGATGCCTCCCGGGCAGTCGGACATACATCCTTCCGTCATTCCGGGGCGCGCCACTTTGCGCGAGCCCGGAATCCATTTCTCGGCGTAACCCGCTGCATGATGGATTCCGGGCTCGCGCTCCGCGCGCCCCGGAATGACGACAACTGATGCAGACCGATCGGCGCGCGAGGTGGACCGCTAACCCGCGCGGCGGGCGCGGGCTCTGCTTTCCCAGCGATCGAGCATTTGGCCGAGTTCACCGGTGGCCGGCAAGGCGATCTCGTTGGTGTTGGCGGCCGCGGCGGCGGGGAGCCAGTCGGGCTGCATGTACTCACGCCAGCGGCGAGCCTCCGCCCGCCGTTTGCGGGAAACGAAATCGCGCGTGAAATAACCACCCGCAAACCCGATCCCGAGCAGTACGATCAACATGATAGCGGCTTGCACAATCAGCTCCGGCTGTTTCAGCCGCAAGTTCTGCCAGGATCGGCCGCGAGGTCAATGCTTGACACGGCCCGAACGGGCGACGCGTGATCTTCATGCAAACAAAATTTTCGTGTGACGGCCCGGAACGTTTTCGGTTCTCGGTGATGACGCAATTTGCGCACAATCGCGACGAAATCGGAACGTGAATTGATTGCGCTCGCGGTTACGCGAGGATGCCAGATGGCACTCGCAACCGGCCGCGGACCGAACTAACCTTGTCGTGCTCGGCCGGATCAACCGGCCAGTGAAATGATCCGGGAGGACGCGATGACGCGCCAACAACAGCGTGACCAGGAGACTGCGCTTTCACGACGGACGCTGGTTCAAGGGCTTGCGCTCGGGGCCGCAGCCACAATGGCCGGAACGAGCACCGCGCTGGCGCAAGCCAGCCCCGCCGCGCCGCCCACGACGATCACCACCCCGCCGCGCGACTTCGGCCCCCATGGCGCGCCGACCACCTATTTCTGGGACCCCGACATCATCGCCGTCGATCCGGCCTTCAATGACCTTGCGCAACCCAACACCTCCATCAAGCGGCTCTACACGGGCGTGCTCTGGGCGGAAGGTCCGGCGTGGAGCGCACAGGGCCGGTATCTGTTGTGGAGCGATATTCCCAACAACCGGCAGATGCGCTGGAGCGAGGACGACGGCCGCGTCAGCGTATTCCGCTCGCCCTCCAACAACTCCAACGGCAACACGTTCGACTTCCAGGGCCGCCAGCTCTCCTGCGAGCACCTGACCCGACGGGTCACACGCTATGAGCATGACGGCACTGCCACCGTGCTGTGCGACAACTACAATGGCAAGCGCCTGAACTCGCCGAACGACGTCGTCGCGCATCCCGACGGCAGCTACTGGTTCACCGACCCGCCCTATGGCGGCCAGCTCTATGAAGGGGAGCCCGATGCGGCGGGCGGACCGGGCAATGCGCCCGGCAAGCTCAACCCACGGATCGGCCAGCCGGCCGGCTTCGCACCGAGCAAGCGCGAGCTGCCGACCAACTGCTATCGCATCGATCCCTCGGGCCGTATCGACCTCGTCGTCAGCGAGGACCAGCTGCCCGATCCGAATGGCCTCTGCTTCTCGCCCGACTTCAAGAAGCTCTACGTCGTCTCGACCGGCAAGGGCCCGGGCGACACCGGCCCGGGCGGCAATGGCGAGATCTTCGTGTTCGACGTCGGCAGCGACAACAAGCTCTCCAACAAGAAGCGGTTTGCCGATTGCGTTATCGACGGCGTGAAGTGTGGGCCGGACGGCGTACGCTGCGACGTCAACGGCAATGTCTGGACCTCCAGTAATGCGGGCCGCGCCGTCGGCTACAACGGCGTGACGGTGTGGTCGCCGGAGGGCAAGTTGCTGGGCCGCATCCGCCTGCCGGAAGTGTGCGGCAACATCTGCTTCGGCGGGCCCAAGCGCAATCGCCTGTTCATGGCCGCGAGCCAGTCGCTCTATGCGGTGTACACGGCAACGCAGGGTGCCGGGCCGGGCTGAGCATGCGCGAGCTGAATTGCGACGAGGCGCCCGCGCTCCCCGCTGGCGCCTCAAACTTTGCGTGCTACGCTTGGCTCCCAACGATAGACTCGGGTCAGGAAACCAACCATGCGCGTTGTGATCTGCGGCGGCGGCGTGATCGGGGCCTGCACCGCTTACTTCCTCCGCCGGCACGGCGTCGAGGTCATCGTCGTGGAACGGACCGAAGTGGCGGCCGCGGCCTCCGGCAAGGCCGGCGGATTCCTGGCGCGCGACTGGTGTAGCGGAACGCCGCTCGACGCGCTGGCGCGGCGCAGCTTTGCGCTTCACGCGCGACTGCCGCAAGAGATCGAGGGCGATTGGGGCTATCGCCCGATGAGCGCGTATGCCGGCCATGTTGTGCCCGATGGCGATCCGCGGCGGACTGCACCATCGGCATTCGACTGGCTCAGCGATGGCATCGTGATCGGGCAGCCCCTTGGCACCACCGAGACGACCGCGATCGTTCATCCGCAAAAGTTCACGTCGGCCATGATGAACGCGGCGCTCGCGCAAGGCGCCGAGCTTCGCTTCGGCCGCGTCACCGGCATCGGCCGCGATCCGCATGGGACCCGCGCGAAAGGCGTCGAGGTCGAAGGCAGCATCATTGAAGCGGATGCCATCGTGATCGCGATGGGTCCCTGGTCGCTGCTCGCCGCGATCTGGATGAACATGCCCGCCCTTTATGGTCAACGCGGCCCGAGCATCGTGTACGACACCGGCACGCATGTGTCGGCAGACGCCTTGTTTCTCGAGATGGAGATCTACGGCGCGGTCACCCCCATCGAGGTGTTCCCTCGCCCCGACGGCAGCACCTATGTGACCGCTTGGCCCGACACCGCTGCCTTCCCCACCGATCCGGCCGACGTGAAGCCCGAGTACAACCGTCTGCACAACTTGCAACGAATGTCGGAGCGACTATCGCCACTGTTCCGGCCGGAGAAGATCATCGCGACACAGGCCTGCTTTCGTCCGGTGACCGAGGACGGCTTGCCGTTGATTGGCCGCGTGCCGCAGGATGACGGCCTGTATGTTGCGACCGGACATGGTGTCTGGGGTATCCTCAACGCCCCCGCAACGGGCGAAGCGCTGGCGGAGCTGATCGTCGAAGGCGCAACGCGCAATGTCGATCTCGCGCCATTCGACCCTGCCCGCCTCAAGCCACTCAATGTGCGCCGACGATGATCACGATGACACAGTTGTACGCCTGCATGCAATCGCATGCCCGCCGCCGAAATCTGCATGCCTGCGCGTGAAAGCTTTGCGCCGCGCTAGACTTTAGTTCTCCTCGCATAATCCTGAATGCAGTTTCGCTTGCCGAGAATGACCTCACCGCTATAGTCCCGCGCAATAGCTCATTAGAGGCTTGTTCAAGGGAGAGAAATAACATGCGATACTCTGTTGCATTGCGAATGGCATTTGGTGCGGCCGCGGTCGGGACGCTGACGATGGCGTCAGGCGCGGCATTCGCGGCGGATCCGATCAGGATCGGCGTGATCGCGGAAGCTCAGGCGATTGCCGGCGCCTCCATTCCGCAGGCGGCACAGCTCGCCGCCGACGAGATCAACGCCGCCGGTGGCGTCGACGGCCGCAAGATCGAGATCATCGGCTACGACAATCACTCCTCCTCGGCAGACTCGGTGCGCGCATTCCAGCGCGCGGTCAACGAGGACAAGGTCAACGCGGTCATCGCGAGCTATATCAGCGAGGTGGTGTTGGCGCTGGAGCCCTGGGCTTCACGGCTGAAGACGCCGTTCGTCACACCAGGCGCGGCCTCCAACGAGATCAGCAAGAGCGTTCACGCCGATTACGAGAAGAACAAGTATACTTTCCACGGCTATCTGACCTCGGCAGCACTCGCGCTCTCGGTCTGCGATGGTGCCAAGGACCTTCTCGTCGACAAGATGCACATGAAGACGGCCGTCATCACGAGCGAGGATGCCGCCTGGACCAAGCCGCTCGATGTCGGCTATGAGGAATGCCTGCCCAAGATCGGGCTGAAGGTGCTCGACCACATCCGCTTCTCGCCCGACACCACCGACTTCACACCGATCTTCAACAAGATCGAGGGCGCCAAGCCCGACGTGATCATCACCGGCATCTCCCATGTCGGCGTGCAGCCGACGGTGCAGTGGAAGAACCAGCAGGTGCCGATCCCGATGTTCGGCATCTCGTCGCAGGCGACCAACGAGACCTTCGGCAAGGACACCAACCAGGCGGCCGAAGGCGTGCTCTATCAGGGCGTCTCGGGGCCGGGCGTGGCGGTGACGCCGAAGTCGGTGCCGTTCGCGGAAAACTTCAAGAAGAAGTTCGGCAATTATCCGTCCTATGCCGGTTACACCGCCTATGACGAAGTCTATTACATCGCGGACGCGGTGAAGCGGGCCGGCTCGACGGATGCCGACAAGCTGGTCGACGCGCTGGAGAAGACCGACTGGGAAGGCACGATCGGCCGCGTTCAGTTCTACGGCAAGGACGATCCGTTCACCCACTCGATCAAATACGGCAAGGGCCTGATCACCGGGCTGATGCTGCAATGGCAGGACGGCAAGCAGAGCGCGGTCTGGCCCAAGGAAGTCGCCAAGGTCGACATCAAGTTCCCGAGCTTCATCAAGCTCTCGAACTAGCAGGACACGCTCCCGGGACCACCTCCCGGGAGCTTCTACATGCGGCGCCCCGCAGCACCTTCCCTCCAGCAGGACTCTTGGCCGATCTTAGATGCGAGTATTCCAGATTCTGATCGATGGCTTTGCCATCAGCGCTCTTTACGCCCTCGGTGCCACCGGCTTCACGCTGATCTTCGGCGTCTCCGGCGTTCTCAATCTCTCGCACGGCGCCATCATGGTGGCAGCAGCGGTGGCGGCCTGGGCCGCCGCCAGCATCCTGAACGTCGGCACTTATGCCGGCGCACTGATCGGGGTCGTCGTTGCCCTCGTCGCGGCGTTCGCCACCTATTTCGCCGTCGTGAAGCCGATCCAGGACTCCCGGCGCATCCCCAATGAGGAGAAGGAGATCTTCGTCCTGACCGGCACGCTGCTCTGGGGCATCATGATCCAGGAGCTGATCGCCTACTTCTTCACCAACAACGCCAAGACCGTGCTGCCGATCGTCGAGGGCGTCGTCGACGTGCTCGGCGTGCGCACACCGAAGAACGAGATTTTCACCGCGATCGTCTGCTGCCTCGTCATCGCCCTGTTGTGGCTGCTGGTGAACCGCACCCGCACCGGCAAGGCGGTGCTGGCCGCCTCGATGAACCCGCGCGGCGTCACCCTGCTCGGGCTCGAGCTCACCAACATCTATGTCGTGGTGTGGGCGATCTACGGCATCCTCGCCGGCATTGCCGGCGTGCTGCTTGGGATGTTTCTGGGTGTCAGTTCCTACAGCGTCGGACCGCTGACCGCGAGCGCGTTCTCGATCGTGGTGCTCGGCGGCCTCGGCAGTGTCTCCGGCTCGTTGATCGCGGCCTTCGTGGTCGGTTATCTCGAGACCTTCACGGCCTATTTGGTATCACCGGCCTACCGCACCATTCCGGCGCTCCTGCTCCTCGTGTTCGTGATGTACATCCGGCCCCAGGGCCTTCTGGGGAGGCGCTGAGATGGCAAGCTTCTTTACGTCGCGCCTGTTCTTTGTCTCGCTTGCGCTGGTGGTAATCGCGGCAACATTGCCGCTTTACGTCTCCGGCTATGTGCTTGGTCTGCTCACCGTCGCGTTCTATTTCGGCGTGTTCGCGATGGCCTGGGACCTGCTGTTCGGCTTCGCTGGCGAAGTGAATTTCGGGCCGACCTTCCTGATCGGCGTCGGCGCCTACACCGCCGGCATCCTCAATGCCCAGTTCGGCTGGTCGGTCTATCTCTGCATCGTGCTCGGCGCACTCGCCTCGGTCATAGCCGGCCTCGTGCTGGCGCTGCCGGCGTTGCGGGTGCGCGGGCCGTATTTCGGCCTGACCACGCTGGTCGCGGTGCTGATGCTGCAAAACTTCATCGTGGTGTTTGCAGATCTCACCGGCGGTGAGATCGGTCTCACCATCCCCGACGTCATTTCGATCAACGCCGGCACCAATTACTGGATCGCGCTCGGCTTCATGACGATCTCCGCGGCGATCCTCTATGGGCTGTCGCAGTCGCCGGTCGGGCTCGTGCTGCAAGCCAGCGGTCAGGATCCGGTGCAGGCCGGCGCACTCGGCTTCAACATCGTCAAGCACAAGCTCGCCGCCTTCGTCGTCAGCGCGTTCTTCTCGGGCCTATCCGGCGCATTGCTGGTGTTCTACTTCGGCACCGCATCGGTCGGCACCGTCGTCGATGTCGCGGTCGGCGTGAACGTGATCGTTGCGGCCGTGCTCGGCGGAAGACGCACGGTGCTCGGGGCAGCGCTAGGGGCGATCTTCCTGATCGTGGCCGGCGAATTCCTGCGGCCAACCGGCGAACTTGCGACCTTCATCGTCTCGGCGGTCGCCCTCCTCGTCGTTCTGTTCTTCCCCGGCGGCTTCCTCGGAGCGGCCCTCTCGCGCGAGGCACGCTCGTAATGGACCAGAGGATTGCAAACCGACCCGTGCTCGAAGTCCGCGGCCTGACCAAGCGCTTCGGCGGATTGACGGCGGTGAAGAACCTCGGCTTCGAGGTCAACAGCGGCGAGATCTTCGGCCTGATCGGGCCGAACGGCTCCGGCAAGTCGACTGCGATGAAGAGCGTGATGGGCATCGAGCGCCCGACCGCCGGCGACGTGATCTTCGAGGGCGAGAATGTCGCAGGCCTGCCCGCGCACAGGATCGCGCGCAAAGGTTTTGGCATGGTGTTCCAGCACTCCCGACCGCTGAACAGACAGACCGTGCTGGAGAACATCATGGTGGCGCTGCTGCCGGACAGCCTTTTCATGCTGTTCCCGGACAAGGCGCTGCTCGAGCGCGCCAAGTGGATCGCGGATCGCGTCGGGCTGGGCGCGGTGATGAACCGCCGGCCGCCGACGCTGCCCTTCGCCGATTTGCGCCGGCTCGAACTCGCCAAGGCGATCGCACGCGATCCCAAGGTCGTGCTGGTGGACGAGCCGTTTGCAGGCCTGACGCGCGCCGAGGTCGACGTCTTTTCCGACCTGATCCGCAGTTTTCGCGACGAGGGCCGCGCGGTGATGCTGGTCGACCACAACGTCAAGAGCGTCGCGGCCCTCGTCGACCGCGTGCTCGCGATGTATCTCGGCGAGGAGATCGTCACCGGCAAGGCCGACGACGTCATGAAGAACGAGACCGTGCGACGGGTCTATCTCGGCGGCGCGCTCGAGAGCCATGCGCGGCCGGAGACCAGCTTCAAGGACAAGGTGCCCCTGCTCCAGGTCGACAATGTCAGCGTGTTCTATGGCAAGGCGCAGGCACTGGAGAACGTCTCGATCCACGTCCACGAGGGCGAGTTCGTCTCCATCGTCGGACTGAACGGCGCCGGCAAGACGACGCTGTTCAACACCATCTCCGGCTTCCTTCCCTATAGCGGCGAGATCGTGCGTGGCGGTGAGACGCTGCGCGGTACGAGCCCAGCCAAGATCGCCCGGAGCGGCCTGGTGCAATGCCCGGAATCGCGCGAGCTTTTCGGCGAGATGAGCGTGCGGGAAAATCTCGATCTCGGCGGCCAGCATCTCACCGACGAGAAACGCGCCACCCAGCTCGCCTGGCTGTTCGAGCTGTTCCCGATCCTGAAAGAGCGGCAGGGCCAGCTGGCGCAGACACTCTCCGGCGGCGAACAGCAGATGCTCGCGATCGGCCGCGCGTTGATGATGCAGCCGCAGATCCTGATCCTCGACGAACCGACGTTGGGACTTGCGCCCGTCATCCTCGAACTCTTGTCCAAGGCGCTGGAGAAGCTGCGGCAGACCACCTCGATCACCGTGCTGCTCGGCGAGCAGAACGTCACCTTCGCGCTGCCGCATGCCGACCGCGTTTATGTGCTCGAACACGCCCGCATCGTTTGGGAGGGCGATCCCGGCCGGTTCGCCGCGGAGGCCGGTGCCGACTTTCTCTAGTTCGCAACGTAAACAACAGAACAAGAAAGGAAACGACCATGCGATCATCGACGAAATTGAGCAGCAACTTGCTTTTCGCCTCCGCGCTGGCGGTATGCCTCGCCGTCCCGGCCTACGCACAGTCGAACGACCCGATCAAGATCGGCGTCATCGCCGAGGTGCAGTCGATTGCAGGTGCAGCCACACCGGGCGGCGCGCAGATCGCCGCCGACGAGATCAACGCCAAGGGCGGCATCCTCGGCCGCAAGGTCGAGATCGTCACCTACGACAACAAGAGCTCGTCAGCAGATTCCGTGCGCGCATTCCAGCGCGCGGTGAGCGAGGACAAGGTCTCCGCCGTGATCGCGAGCTATATCAGCGAGGTCGTGCTGGCGCTGGAGCCGTGGGCGGCGCGGCTGAAGATGCCGCTGATCACGCCGGGCGCGGCATCGAACGAGATCACCAAGGCGATCCACAACGACTACGAGAAGAACAAGTATACTTTCCACGGTTATTTGACCTCGGCAGCGCAAGCCCAGATCGTCTGCGACGCCGCCAAGGATCTCCTGGTCGACAAGCTCAAGTTCAAGACGGTCGCAATCATGAGCGAGGACGCCGCCTGGACCAAGCCGCTCGACGTCGGCTACGAGGCCTGCCTGCCCAAGGCCGGGCTCAAGGTGGTCGAGCATGTGCGCTTCTCGCCGGATACCACCGACTTCACGCCGATCTTCAACAACATGGAGGGCAAGAAGCCCGACGTGATCGTCACCGGCATCTCGCATGTCGGCGTGCAGCCGACGGTGCAGTGGAAGAACCAGCAGGTGCCGATCCCGATGTTCGGCATCAGCGCGCAGGCGCTGAGCCCGACGTTCTGGAAGGACACCAATGGCGCCGCCGATGGCGTGCCGTCGCTGGCCGTGGCGACACCTGACGTCGCCGTGACACCCAAGACCAAGCCGTTCGCGGCGGCCTTCGCGGCCAAGTTCGGCACGCCGCCGGCCTATACCGGCTACACGGCCTATGACGACGTCTACATCATCACCGATGCGATCAAGCGCGCCGGCTCGACGGATCCCGACAAGATGGTCGCGGAGATGGAGAAGACCAATTACGAGGGCACGATCGGCCGGATCCAGTTTTACGGCAAGGACGACGAATTCACCCACGGCATCAAGTCCGGCCCCGGCACCGTGACGGGCCTCGTCTTCCAGTGGCAGGATTCCAAGCAGGTCGTGGTCTGGCCCGAGAAAATCGCCGAGGGCAAGCTGAAGTTTCCGGACTTCGTGAAGCTGTCGCAGTAATCGTTTCACGCTGACATCGAGCTCATCGCTCGCTTGCGAGCGATGAGCTTTTCCTTGCTTCTCGCAGATGCGTTGTGGCCGCGGCGCACCGCGTATCGACCTTGGGCGATGTTGACTTTCCGCCGTGCCACTCCCCATACTTCGAAAAAAACAACAACCAATCACAAGATGGTTTTGAGGGGAGGATAGGATGCCCACTTCACGCAGGCAGCTGCTGAAGACATCGGCGGCCGCTGCCGCCGCACTCAGCCTCGATTGGACCCGGGCCCAGGCACAGGCCGAAACATTGCGCATCGGGCTGATCTACGACCTGACCGGCCCGTTTGCCGCCGGCGGCTCGGTCGCCTCATCGGTCGGCGCACAGATCGCCATCGACCTCGTCAACGAGAAAGGCGGCATCGGCGGCAAGACCAGGATCGTGCCCGTTGCGGCCGACTCCCAGAGCAAGGCCGACGTCGCCATCAACGAGGCCGAACGCCTGATCAGCCAGGAAAAGATCGACATCATCAACGGCGTCTATTCCAGCGCGCACGCGGTGCCGATGGCGGCGAAGGTGGAGCAGCAGAAGAAGATTCTCTGGATCACGACCGCGGTCTCGACCGCCGTGTTCAAGGACAAGAACCTGCACTATGTGTTTCGCGCGCAGATCCATTCGGATCAGTATGGCCAGGCCTTTGCCGGCTTCATGAGCGAGCACGCCAAGGGCAAGCTCGGCATGGAGCCGAAGGACGTCCGGATCGCGCTGATCCACGAGGACGGCCCATATGGCGTCGGCGTCGCCGCCGCAGACGAATCCTATGCCAAGGAGGCCGGACTTCAGGTTGTCTTGAAGGAGGGCTATTCGGCTTCGGCACCGGACCTGTCGGTGCTGGTCACGAAGATCAAGCGCGCCAAGGCCGATGTGATTTCGCATGCCGGCTACAACCCGGACATCACCCTGTTCCTGCGCCAGGCCCGCGAGAGCGGCCTGCGCTTCAAGATGCTGTTCGGTGCCGGCGCCGGTTACAGCCAGCTCGACAAGCTGCGCGCGACCTTCGGCCCCGACATCGACCATTTCTGCAACATCGACCCGGTACCGGCGCAACTGCTGGATCCGTCAAAACTCGCGCCAGGCATGGGCGATCTGATCAAGACCATGGTCTCGCGTTACCAGGCCAAGATGGGCGCCACAGACGTGCCGCCGCATTGCTCGATGGGCTTCAACCAGACCTGGGTCTTGCTCAACAATGTGCTGCCCGTCGCCAAGGAGAAATACGGCAGCTTCGAGCCCGACGCCATTCGCAAAGCCGCGCTTGACGTCGACATTCCCGCCGGCGGCACCATCCAGGGCTACGGCGTCAAATTCTTCCCGCCGGGCACGCCGCTCTCCGGCCAGAACGAACGCTCGACTCCGGTGGTGATGCAGAACGCCGGCGAGCACATCTCGGTGGTGTGGCCGACGAATATCAGGACGAAGGATCCAGTGTTTCCGCTGCCGAAGGGTTCGACTTACGGGGCGTGAGATGCTCAATGCACCCTCTCCCCTTGTGGGAGAGGGTGGCTCGCCGCGCGGCGAGACGGGTGAGGGGTATCTGTCGGCACGCCCAACTCTCACCGGATTTACCGAAACAGACCCCTCATCCGGCGCTCCGCGCCACCTTCTCCCACAAGGGGAGAAGGATTTGCAGCGCGCGCGTCGACCTCACGCTATCCTTACAACACCACCCTTCTCCCCTCCTCCGCAGCCCAATACCCCGCATAGTTCACCTTGATGGTCTCATACGCCAACGCGAGATCGGATAACGGCTGCCGTCCCGTCGCGGCGCATTCCATGAAATCCTGAATCTCCTGGAGATAGCCGCGGGTCCATTCCTCCTCGAGGCAGACATATTGCCAACCGGTTTTGCGGTCGACCTTTTCGGTAATGTAGACGCTGGCGAGCTTCTCCTCGGAGGTTTGGTAGCTCATCAGATGCGTGTTCGGGGTGATGTTGGCGAACAGCGAGCCGCCGCTCGTGTAGGTCTCGATCAGATTGCGCACGCCGCCCATGATCATGTCGCCGGAGAACACGGTAGCCTTGGTGCCGTCGGAGAAGGTGGCGGTCAGCGTGCCCCAGTCTTCGACATCCACCGGATTGGCTTTGATGTAGGTGCGCTCCTCGGGCTTCAGGCAAGCTGTGACGTTGCCGACATCGCAGCTGACGCTGGCGACGCGGATGGTCTCGCCGCGCGCCTTGGCCTCGACCTGCTTGAGATAGAGCACGGCCGAAAGCGGATGGCATCCCATGCGGATCAGCGAGCCGCCGCCGGTCATCGCCCATTGCGCGGCATGGGCGGCGTGCGAGCCGGAATGACTCTCCTCGCCTTTCATGAACAGGATCTTGTCTCTGGTCGCCTTGATGATCTCCGCCGTCTTGGTCACCGCGGGCGCGTAGATCCAATCCTCGGCATACATGAAGAGTTTTCCGGTGCGCTCGATCGCCGCGCGCGTCGCGTACATCTCCTCCAGCACGCGCTCATACATCAGAGCCTTGGCTACGTGCTTCCCAATCGGCCGAGCGTCGCCATCGCGGCCGAAATACCCCGCGAACGGCTTTTCGCAGATCACATGCTTGCCGGCCTGCATGCCGGCGACGATCATCTCGGCGTGGAGATTGGGCGGCGTGCAGATGTCAATGACATCAAGCTCCCGGTCGGCGATCGCTTCCGCGAAGCTGCGGTAGACGCGCGGGATCTGGTGCCGGCCTGCGAACTCCGCGACGTGGTCGCCGCGCGCGGCCACCGCCGCGACCTCGACATCCACGCCGTAGACACGCCGGAACGCATACATATGCAGCTCCGAGACGAAGCCGCAGCCTATGAGCCCAACCCTGATCCTCGCCATTGTGCCCCCTCGCCTTGCTTGGGCGGCACTATAGCCCGAACGATGGCCTATTCCACCGAGACGCGGACCACTCCGGCGCTCATCATGCCGAGCGCGCGGGCGGCGGGAATGGAGAGATCGACAATGCGGCCCCGGATGAAAGGACCGCGATCATTGACGCGGCACTGGATCGAGCGGCCGCCATAGGACACCCTCAGCACGCTGCCGAACGGGCGCGTCCGGTGCGCGCAGGTCAACTCGCCTTTGCCGGCTTTTCCGTAGCCGTAGTATGAGGCAAGTCCGCTTTCGGCTTGTGCAACGGAAACAGCAGAAAGCGAAACACTGGCAAGGCAAGTGAATAGCGTGGTCTGCGCTCGCACGGCAATGCTCCGGGTTGGCCCTGCCCGGGGCGCAAACGTTTGTTGGTTCCCTGGGTTCCTGGGGCACTGCCGGGAAGTTCCGGCAGCGCCATCACACATTGTTACTGTTTGTGGAAGACCAGCGTGCGCACCTCGATGCTCTCGCGCGGCGCCGCATCTGCCGGCGTGGTCGGATCGACGAAGGCGGTGTGGGGTGCGAAACGGGTGCGACCGTCGGTTGCGGAATCGTAGCACTTGAGCAGCAGCGCCTCGTCGGCGCTCATCTCGGGGAAATAGAACCAGCGGTGGTTCGGATTGTATTTCACCGAATAGGTCTCGCCGCGACGATTGGGATAGATCAGGTCGGAGGCGACGAGATCGTCAGGCGCGACCGTCGTGCCGTCGGCCATCGCGAGCGGTGAATCGCGCAGGGGACCGCGGATCGGTCGCCAGAGATTGATCACCTGCACGCGGCCCTTGAGCAACTCCTCGGCTTCATGAGGCACATGCTCACGCACGCGGTTGGCACCCGAGGTCGCGGTCTGGTCGACATGGACGCGGGTCGCAGGCTGGCGCGGGCCACCGTCGCGAAGATCGGGGGCACCGTCAACGCGCCTGCGCACGGTGTGATCGAAAATGACGACGCGGTCGGCCTTCAGCGTCGCGCGGAGAAAGGCTTCGACAGCGGGATAGTAGACCGCCCTCACTTCGTCGTCGTTGTAGAAGTCCTTGACCTGGTTCGGATGGCGCACCAGCGCAAAGCCTTCACGATCGAGCGAGAAGTTGTCGGCGATCAGCCGCGCGTCGAAGATCGGGACCTGATGCGGCTCCGGCAGCGATGTGCTTTTCGGTTCGCCCGGGGGCGGATCGAAAGCATAGGTGCGCGGTTTGCCGGAAACCGGCGCGAGATAGTTCAGTTCAGCGGTGACGAAAGGAAGCGATTCGATTTTTGTTTCTTGCAGGCCCATGGCCAGGTCTCCCGATGCGGTCGTCTGCTTGATTTTTGACGGGATGGACCGCGTCGCAAGGGAGGTGGCGCAAATAGCAATGGGGATGTTGTCGGCGTCACGGAATGCAGAAGAAACGTTTCGAAAAACTGGATAGGGCTGGAATGCGTTCTTTCCGCTTCACGGATGCTTGAGGAGACTCGCGAACTCTGCCACCCTCAATCGTCATTCCGGGGCGCCCGAGGGCGAACCCGGAATCCATCGGGCCGCAATGATTGTAGATGAATGGATTCTCAGATGCGCAATTGCGCATCATAGTTCGCGACTTCGTCGCGCCCCGGAATGACGCCGGAGCTGCACCGCGTCCGGGACACGAGGCTTGCCCTACAACCCCGCTTTCGCAATCGCGCCAGCGAACGATCGATCGACGACCTCGGCGGCATCGAGCTTCTGCTTGATCAGGCCCCAGCGAAAATAGAGATCGATCGTGTTCTGTTCGTCGGCGACCACGCCGTCCTCGATCGGCGCGATCCGGATCTTTGCGCGCGAGAGCCAGTTTAGCGGCGCGGCGGTCGGGATGTTCATCAGCTTGCCCCAGGTCTCGGCATAGCTATTCACATTGTTCAGCGACCACGCCCGCGCCGTGGTGAGGCGGCGGATGAAGTCGGTCAGCTCCGCGCGTTTGTCACGGATGGCGTCGGGCCGCGCTACCTGGAAGCTCAGCCCCGGCGTCAGGCCTTCGGAGGTGATGATGCGGCGTGATCTGAACAGCACCTCCTCCTGGCTGACATAGGGCTCCCATGTCGACCACGCATCGACCGAGCCTTGCGTGCAGGCGATCTTGGCGTCCGATGGCGCCAGGAATGCAATCTGCACGTCGCTCGCACCCCAGCCGTTCTTCTCCAGCGCGGCCAGGATCAGCTGATGGCCGATCGAGCCGCGACCGGTTGCGATTTTCTTGCCGCGCAAATCAGCGAAACTCTTGATCGGGGAGTTCTCGGGCACCAGGATCGCAAGGCCCTCGCGAGTCTGGCGGATCGCGGCGATCGCTTTCACCGGCGCGCCGGACGCGGCGGCAAAAGTGAAAGGCGCATCGCCAACGAGCCCGGTCTCGATCGCGCCGGCGCTGAGCGCTTCCAGCAGCGGCGCGGCCGCCGGAAACTCCTTCCACTCGATCTTGTACGGAACGTCCTTCAGCACGCCTGCGGCCTCCATGACGGCCTGCGAATTGCCCTTCTGATCGCCGATCCGAAGCGTGGTTTGCGCTGCCACAAGTTCGAGCGAACCGAGCAGCAGCGCGCCGGCCAGCACGAGACGGATCATTCCGCCGCCTCGCCATGGGTCACCTGGCGCTTGGCGATGAGTTCGCGCGTCAGCGGGATCAGTTCGCGGCCGTATTCGACGGCGTCGGGAAGCGGATCGAAGCCCCGGATCAGGAAGTGGCTGACGCCGAGATCGTAGTAGTCGGCGAAGACCTCGGCGACCTGCTCAGGCGTGCCGACCAAGGCCGTGGTGTTGCTGTTGGCGCCGGTGAGCTTTGCGATTTCGGTCCAGAGCCGCTTGTCGATCCGGCTGCCCTGGTCGGCGAGCGCCAACAACCGCTTGGCGCCATCGGTCGCGTGATTGGGCCGGCGATAGCCGGTCTGGTCCTGTAGCGCGGTGGCCCGCTCCAGAATGGTCTCTGCCTTTCTCCACGCCTGCTCCTCGGTATCGGCAAGGATCGGCCGCACCGAAAGGCTGAAGCGCGGCGCCGGCTTGCCATGCTTGGCGGCTGCCGCGCGCACCCGCGCAGTGACGTCGCGCACCTGCGCGTAGGACTCACCCCACAGCGCAAACGTGTCGGCATGCTTGCCCGCGACTTCGATTGCGGCATCCGAGCCGCCGCCGACGAAGGTGTAGATGCCACCCGTCTGGAGCGGCTTCACCTGCGAAAAGCCGTTCTCCACGTTGTAGTACTTGCCGCTGTAGTTGAACGGCTCGTCGCTGGTCCATTCCAGCCGCACCACGTCGAGGAATTCGCTGGTGCGGGCGTAACGCTCGTCCTTGTCGTCGAGCGTGTTGCCGTCCTGTCTGAGCTCGATCGCATTGCCACCGGTGATGACGTGCAGCGAGACGCGACCGCCATAGAGCTGGTCAAGCGTCGCAAGCTGACGCGCCAGCAGCGTCGGCGCGGTGAAGCCCGGCCGCTGTGCAATCATCACTTTCAGCGACTTGGTGATGGTCAGCACGTGCTGGGCAACCTGGAGCGCATCCGGCGTGGTGGAGTGGAACGCCAGCAGCGCGCGGTCGAAACCCGCGAACTCGTGCGCCTTCGCGACCGTCTCGATGTAAGCCGGATCGAGCACCTGCCCCTGGCGTAAGATGGTCTCGGAAGCATTGCTGTTGGCGATAAAGCCGATGAACTCGACCGACATGATCGTCTCCCTGATTGTTTGGCAGAAACCTAAAGTCCCAATGCGGCACGGCCGAGGCCGATGCGCGTGGAATCGTCCTGCGGCGTGTGCACGCGGCCACAAAGGACGTCGCGATAATGCCGCTCCAGCGGATTGGTGCGGGAGAGACCGTGATTGCCGGTCAGCGACAGCGCGTCCTCGACCACGGCAACGGCATTGTTGGTTACGGTCAGCTTGATGACGTTCGCCTCCGAGGCGGAGAGCTCGACACCCTCGTCGAAATCACCCGCGAAGGATGAGATCAACCGCGCATTGACCGCGAGCCGGGCCTCGATGGCGCCGAGGATCTCTTGCGCGCGGGGCAAGCTTGCCAGCGGCGCGCCAAGGCTGGCCGGAACGCGCTGCTTCAGGAACGAGATCAGCCAGTCGCGCGCGGCGCGGGCGACACCGTCATAGATCGCGGCGACCAGAATCGTATGGACGGTCGCCTGCGTAACGTCGGGCCCGCGCCAGTCCGCAGGCTTGCGGACATCGACCTCGGCATCGAGCGGGATCACGACGTCCTCGAAGATGACGTCGTGGCTGCCGCTGGCGCGCAAGCCGTGATGGTCCCAGGTCTCGACGACGCGCGTGCCCGGCAGGCCCGCCGGCACCAGGAATTGTCCGACCCGGGGCTCGGCCTCGTCGGTTCGCGCCCAGACCAGGTACCATTTCAGGATCGGCGATCCCGTCGAATAGATCTTGTGGCCGGTCAGGCGCCAGCCGGTCTCGGTGCGCCGAGCGATCGTCGCCGGCAGGCCGCCGCGCGCTGGTGAGCCAAGCTCCGGCTCGACGCGCAACGCGTTGACAAGCGCAAGGCCCTCGACTGCCTCGCGCGCGAGCTTCCGCGCCAGCCGTAACGGCCAGGCCGGGCTCCGTCCCATCACCAGATGGTTGATGTAATGCATCGACAGCACCAGCGCGGTCGACGGATCGGCCTTGCCGATGATGCCAACGACGCGCGCGCTGTATCTGGCGCCGGCGCCCGCCCCGCCATGGGCTGCGGGCACAGTCAGCGACAGCAGGCCTGCCTCAGAAAGCTCGCGGAAATTCTCGAACGGGAAACTGGCGGTGCGGTCGTGCTCGGCCGCACGCGCGGCGAAGCGTTCGGCCAATGCTTCTGCGCGTGCGATGTAGTCGGGCTCGCTGTGGGCCGCGCGCCCTTTGGCTACAGAACTCACCATGTGGCATCCAATCCCAGCAGGCCGAGGATCTGGCGGCGCAGATCAGCCAGATAAGGATCACCGCGATGGCGCGGATAAGGCCGGTCGACCCGGATATCGGCCTTGACGCGCGCCGGACGGTCGCTGAAGACGATGACGCGGTTGGCGAGCACCAGCGCTTCCTCGGCATCATGCGTCACTAGCAGCGTGGTAAAACCCTTGCGCTGCCACAGCGAGACCAGCTCGGCCTGCATGGTGATGCGGGTGAGCGAGTCGAGCTTGCCGAGCGGCTCATCCAGGATCAGGATTTTGGGATCGTTGACCAGCGCACGCGCCAGCGCGACGCGCTGCGCCATGCCGCCGGAAAGCTGGTGCGGATAGGCATTGCGGAAATCCGACAGCCCGACGAGGTCGAGCGCGGCATCGACGCGGTGGCGCTGGCTCCTCAGAATACCCTGCGCTTCCAGCCCGAGCGCGACATTGTCCCAGGCCGAGCGCCAGGGAAACAGCGTCGGATCCTGGAACA
Organism: Bradyrhizobium sp. LLZ17; assembly: GCF_041200145.1. Lineage (NCBI taxonomy): Bacteria > Pseudomonadati > Pseudomonadota > Alphaproteobacteria > Hyphomicrobiales > Nitrobacteraceae > Bradyrhizobium > Bradyrhizobium zaerense. The sequence goes on along the minus strand of NZ_CP165734.1, from coordinate 7,023,996 downwards.
CGACGACGCGCGAAGGATGCGGGCTTCTGATGCGGCTCTCGTCCTCGCGCAGCGTTCCTGCTTTCGGCTTGTCGAGGCCCGCGACGAGACGCAGCAAGGTCGACTTGCCGCAGCCGGACGGGCCGAGCAGCGCGACGAACTCGCCGGGCTCCACAGCGATGCTGACATCGCTGAGGACCGGAAGCTCGGCACCGTCGATGTCGAAGGCGTGGCTGACCTGCTCGATATCGAGCGCGGCGCCGGCGAGCGGATGCGTGACCGCTTCTGCGACAGCTGCTTCTACCATTTCACCGTCCCCTTCTGCCAGACCAGCAGGCGATCGCGGATCGCAAACAGCAGCGTGATTGCGCCGGAGCAGAGCAGCGACATCACGATCAGCGCCGCATACATGTTGGCGTAGGCGGCCCAGCCCTGCGCCCATTGCAGGTACCAGCCGAGCCCGGCCTTGACGCCGATCATCTCGGCGATGACGAGCACGGCGAACGACGAGCCGAGCCCCATGAACAGGCCGACGAAGACGTGCGGAAGCGCGGCCGGGATCGCGACCTTCAGCACCAGGAAGGACGGCTTGGCGCCCAGGGTGCGCGCGACGTCGTAATAGGCGCTGCTGACGCTCGCCACGCCCGACCACGTCAGCACGGCGACCGGAAACCCGGTTGCAAGTGCGATCAGGAAGGTCGAGGCGCTCCAGCTCGAGGGGAAGGTGAAGAAGGCGATCGGCAACCAGGCGGTCGCCGGCAGCGGGCCGATGAAGCGCAGCACCGGATGTACCCAATAGCCCACCGCGCGCGACCAGCCGATCGAGACGCCGGTGAGGAAGCCGACGCAGGCGCCAATCAGATAGCCGCCGAGCTGGAGCTTGACCGAGGCAAAGACGCTGTCGAGCAGCTTTGGCAGATCATCGGTATAGACTTCGACGATCGATTGCGGCGGTGGAAAGAACGGCAGCGGCAGCCAGGCGAATTTGGCGGTCACGAGCTCCCACAGCGTCAGGAAGGCACCAAGCGCAATCAGCCACGGCGCGCGTTGGCGCAAGCCGCGGCCGGCCGATCCCAGATAGTCTGCGCCGACAGTTCCGAACAGCGCGACCGCGGCAACGATGAAGGCCGCGATGCCGAGCGAATGCGTGCGCGACCAGTCCCCGACGTCTTCCCATAACAGGCAGGACAGCCCGAAGGCGATCCAGGCGACGCTGGCAAGACCGCCGACACCGGATTCCCGCACCCACGCAACCAGCGGCGCGCGCGCCAGGCGCGGCGCGCCCGAGGCAAGCCCGTCAGACAGCGAATACGTCGACATAGATACGCTCCGCGAATTTGGCGGTATCGGTGCTCTGCTTGAAGACCTGCACGCTCTTCAAATCGTCGGCATAGGCCTTGAGCTCGCGCTTGAGCACCTCGCCTGTGGGATGGTGATGATGGGTGTGGTAGCGCACCATGCCCTCGATATCGGCGAGCGACGCCGCCTTCGGTGCATAGGGCTGGAACGACTTTGCCGCCACGGTCGGGTTCTGCGAAGTGAACATCGCGGCGTCGAGCAACGCCTGCGTGATGGCGCGCGCGACCTGCGGCTCTTCGCGTACGAGGCTGCCCCGGAGGCCCACGATGCAGCAGCTCTTGTCGCGGTAATCGCCGTCGAGATTGGAAGCCACTTCCTTGTATCGGCTGTCCTTTAGCCAGAGATAGGCCAGCGGGTCGGAGGACAGGAAGGCCTGCACCTCGCCCTTTTCCACGGCAACGTTGAGCAGGTTGCCGGGATAGGCGCGCCAGTCGACGTCTTTGTTCGGATCGATGCCGAGCTTGGCGAGCTGGATCGAGAAGAAGTTCTTGTCCGGACCGGCGAGATCGCCGACGGCGACGATCTTGCCCTTGAGATCGGCGAGCTTGCTCACGCCGGAATCGGCGTGGCTGAGCACGCGCATGCAGCCGCCATGGGTGCCGGCAGCGATCTTGACGTCAAAGCCCTGCTCCAGCGGCTTCAGCCAGCGCAGCGCCATGCCGAGACCGGCATCGCTCTTTCCGGTCGCGATCGCCTCTAGCAACTGGTCGGTCGAGCCGGAATAATTGACGAGTTCGACGTCGAGATTCTGCTTCTGGAAGAAGCCCTGCTCAATGGCGACCGGCAATGGCGCGAGGCAGACCGCGCCGGCATTCCACGACAGCTTCAGCTTGCGCGGCGCGCCGGTGAGCGCGGGGGCCTCGGACGCCGTCCGGCACAGCGGAGATTCCGAGAGATCGATGCCAGACGCTGGCGCGCGCGGCGCGAAGGCCTGCGCGCCAAGAGTCCCGAGCGGCGCGGCAAAAGCTGCCGCGAGGCCCGCCCGGAGCAAGTGACGGCGGTCGAGGGTCGATCCGCCGCGTCTGGTCTCGTTGGTCATCGGGCTGTAGCTCCTGCGCTGGTACGGCTCCTCCGCCTGCGCAACGGTACGCGTTGCGCATGTTCCGTGCGGAGCTGCGTCGAGAGAGAATCTTTGCATCGGCGCTTCACACGCCGCGTTGATGCATGGGCAAATCATGCGGCGCGCCCGCCGCATCGTCAATGAAATGGAATTTCGAATGTAACGCGCGGTGAAGTCATTCTCTCCATCGGCACCCGCGGGAACGACGAAACGATTTTCGCGGCCATTGTGGCTCGCTGTCACAATCACGACTCCGTCACCTCCATGTTTTCACCTGCGTTGTTTTGATGCAGTTTCGCGCGCGTGCACGGCACGTTCTCGAAAGCGGCCATTCGTTGAAACGTCCTTGTCTGGCGTGCGCGCAATACGGTCGGCCATTTCATTGACTGCACCACGCGCGCTCATAGACTTGATGATCCAGCTGCATCGCTCGCTCACGCGTCGTGAGCAAGACAACAAGACAGAGCATATGAGCATCAACTCCCACGATCATTCCATCACGCGCCGACTCGCGGCCTCGCTGTTCGCGGCGGCCGTGACCTTGTCGACGGCGGCCGCTTCGTTCGCGGCCGACACCGTCGTGCTGCGCGTCGGCGACCAGAAGGGCGGCAACCGTTCGCTGCTCGAAATCTCCGGCTACGCCAAGGACCTGCCCTACAAAATCGAATGGTCGGAATTCCCCGCGGCCGCCCCGATTCTGGAGGCGCTCAATGCCGGTGCGCTCGACGTCGGCTATACCGGCGATCTCTCGTTCCTGTCGGTCTACGCGGCCGGTGCGCCGATCAAGGCGATCGGCGGCACCCGCTCGGATGCGAAGACGCAGGCGATCCTGGTACGCCAGGATTCGCCGATCAAATCGGCCGCCGACCTCAAGGGAAAACGCCTCGCCGGCACACGCGGGGGCTGGGGCCAGTTCCTGATCGATGCGACGCTGGAGAAAGCGCAGATCAAGCTGGAGGATGCGACCTTCGCGCCGCTCGGCCCGGTCGATGCCAAGATCGCACTGGTCGCCGGCTCGATCGATGCATGGGCGGTGTGGGAGCCCTACGTCTCGTTTGCAACGCTGAAGGACAAGGCCCGCGTGATCGCCGACGGCGAAGGCCTGACGCCGACCATCACCTTCATCGTCGCCTCCGACAACGCCATCGCCACCAAGCGCGCGGCGGTGCAGGACCTGGTGCAGCGCCTCAACAAGGCACGGCTGTGGTCGCTGGATCACCTCGGCGAATACGCAAGGAACACGGCCGAGCTGACCAAGCTGCCGGAGGACGTGCTGCTCTCGGCCTACACGGCGCAGCGCACCAGCCCGATTCCGATCGATGAGAACGTGGTAAAGGACGTGCAGGAGGCGTCCGACCGCTCGACGCGCTACGGCATCCTGCCGAAGAAGCTCGACGTGAGCCAGGCCGTCGACCGCAGCTTCACCGCCGCGGCCGCCGGATCGAACTAGCGCGTTTTCGAGCGAAGTGGATACCGGTTCGCGTGAAGAAAACGCGGCAAAACAGGAATCTAGAGCCCCGTTCCGATTCATCGGAACGGATACGGCTCTAGGCGGGGGCGGCGAGATGCGATGGCTTCGCCTCACAGCCGGCCCGCTGCATCTCGCCGCGATCGTGCTCGCGCATTTCGCCTGCATGAGCCTGATCGTGTGGTTTTCGCTTTGACCAACGGCGCGCTCACCAATGTCCGCAGGAGACAGCGGAAGATGGTGCACCGCACAAGACGGCCCGCATCTGCCTCAATTCTGATCCGGCCCCGCGCCCGGACCCTGCGCGCTTCCGCCCGTCCACGACCGCGGCAAAGCATTAAGCTTCCCGCGCGTTCGCAACCAATAAGCACCTTCCCGATTTAGTGTTCGTACCGTTAGTATCGGTTCCAAGAGTGCGCGGCCGAGAGGCTTCTCGCAAAGGCCTTGGCGTGCGATGGAATGTGGGAGGATGACATGAGTGCCGCGAGACCTGAGCCGCTTGCCCGTCAAGCGCTGGCGTTTGTCCTGGCCGGCGGACGCGGCAGCCGGCTCCTGGAGCTGACCGACCGGCGCGCCAAGCCCGCGGTGTACTTCGGCGGCAAATCCCGCATCATCGATTTCGCGCTGTCGAACGCGGTGAACTCCGGCATCCGCCGCATCGCGGTCGCCACCCAGTACAAGGCGCACAGCCTGATCCGGCATTTGCAGATGGGCTGGAACTTCTTCCGCCCCGAGCGCAACGAAAGCTTTGACATTCTTCCGGCCAGCCAGCGCGTCTCGGAGTCGATGTGGTATGTCGGCACGGCCGACGCGGTCTACCAGAACATCGACATCGTCGAGCCGCACGCCTGCCGGTTCATCGTCGTGCTCGCGGGCGACCACATCTACAAGATGGACTACGAGGTGATGCTGCGCCAGCACGTCGACAGCGGCGCCGACGTCACCGTCGGCTGCCTCGAAATGCCGCGAGCTGAATCGTCCGGCTTCGGCATCATGCATATCGACGAGAACGGCTGGATCAAGTCGTTCCTGGAGAAGCCGGCCGATCCGCCGCCGATGCCGGGCAAGCCGGACGTCTCGCTCGCCAGCATGGGCATCTACGTATTCGACGCGAAGTTCCTGTTCGACGAGTTGAAGCGTGATGCCGAGGATCCGAACTCCAACCACGATTTCGGCAAGGATATCATTCCCTATATCGTCAAGAATGGCCGCGCGATCGCGCATCAATACTCCAGCTCCTGCGTGCGAACCGGCAACGACCCGCGCGCCTATTGGCGCGACGTCGGCACCGTCGATGCCTATTGGGCCGCCAACATCGACCTGACCGACGTGGTGCCCGAGCTCGACCTGTTCGACCGGGCGTGGCCGATCTGGTCCTATTCGGAGATCACGCCGCCGGCGAAATTCGTCCATGATGAGGAAAGCCGGCGCGGCCAGGCGGTGAGCTCGTTGGTCTCCGGCGGCTGCATCATCTCGGGCGCGTCGCTGCGCCGCTCGCTGCTGTTCACCGGCGTACGCATCAACTCCTACGCCAATGTCGAGAACGCCGTGATCATGCCTTACGTCAATGTCGGCCGTGGCGCGCGGCTGAAGAACGTCGTGATTGATCGCGGCGTGGAGATTCCCGAGGGACTCGTCATCGGCGACGATCCCGAATTCGACGCAAAGCGCTTCCGCACCACCGAGCAGGGCATCTCCCTCGTCACCCAGCCGATGATCGACAGGCTCAATACATGACGCCTGTTCGCGTCCTCGCGGTCGCATCTGAAGTCTATCCCATCCTCAAGACCGGCGGCCTCGCGGATGTCGCCGGTGCGCTGCCGATCGCGTTGAAGGCCCATGGCGTCGAGGTGCGCACGCTGATGCCGGGCTATCCCGACGTGATGCGGCAGCTCGCGGGCGCCGAGGAAATCCGGCGCTGGCCGGACTATTTCGGCGGTCCGGGCCGCCTGCTCGCAGGCTCGCGCGACGGGCTCGATCTGCTGGTTCTGGACGTGCCGCATCTCTATGCGCGGCCCGGCAATCCCTATGTCACGGCCGAGGGCCTCGACTGGCCCGACAATGGCGTGCGCTTCGCTGCGCTGTCGCGCATCGCCGCCGACATCGGCCACGGCCTCGTTCCCGCGTTCGTGCCCGACATCGTGCATGCCCATGACTGGCAGGCCGGGCTCGCGCCGGCCTATCTGCACTACGACAACCGCCCGCGGCCCGGCACCGTGATGACCATTCACAACATGGCCTATCAGGGCAAGTTTTCGCGCGAGCTGGCCGGTGCGATCGGCCTGCCCCCGCAGGCGTCGTTCGACGTCCATGGCCTCGAATATTTCGGCGGCATCAGCTTTCTCAAAGCCGGGCTGCAACTCGCCGATCGCATCACCACGGTGTCGCCGACCTATGCGCAGGAGATCCAGAGCGACGAAGGCGGCATGGGACTGGGCGGCCTGTTGCGCGAGCGCGCCGGCGTGCTGAGCGGCATCCTCAATGGCATCGACGTTTCGGTCTGGAATCCGCACACCGATCCGCACATCGCCTATCGCTTCAGCGCCGAAGAGCTGTCGTTTCGGTCGGCCAACAAGGCAGCGCTGCAACAGCGGCTCGGCCTCGATCCGCGGCCGGATGCGCTGCTGCTCGGCGTCATCAGCCGGCTGTCGTGGCAGAAGGGGCTCGATCTCCTGCTCGAGGCGATGCCCACCATCCTGACCGATGGAATGCAATTGGCACTGCTCGGCAGCGGCGATGCCGAGCTACAGGATCGTTATCAGGCGACCGCACGCGGGCATCAGGGCCGGATCGCGGCCGTGATCGGCTATGACGAAGCGCTCGCCCATCTGATCCAGGCCGGCTCCGATGCGCTCGTGGTGCCGTCGCGGTTCGAGCCGTGCGGCCTGACCCAGCTCTGCGCGCTGCGTTATGGCGCCGTGCCGATCGTGTCGCGCGTCGGCGGTCTTGCGGACACCGTCAGCGACGCGGCGACGGGCTTCACGTTCGGACCGGTCACATCCAAAAACCTCTCGGCAGCGCTCGGACGTGCGAGCTTCGCCTTCCATGACAAGCCGGCTTGGCGAAAATTGCAGCTGGCCGGCCTCTCGACCGACGTCTCCTGGCGCAACCGGGCGGGCGAGTACGCCACGCTGTATCGCGACCTGATCGCCTCCCGCCGCACGGCGTGACCGCCATCCTATCCACGCGATAGAGCGGGCATAGAAACCTGAGCCGGCCCAGGATGCTTTAAGGGCCCGGTGGTAACAGGGGACGCACGGTATTCTTTGCGCCGGCGAGTGGTGATGCTTTTCGAGCAGCAACCATTCTGGTATGAAGGCTGAATACTTTTTACCGCTTATTTTTCGAAATCAATTTGAGGGCCAGATGTTTGTGACAGTTGTCGCTGTGCTTTGCCATTTGTCATCCACCGCTTGCATCGAAGAAATCGTCACCAGCTCGGCACTAGACAGCGCGGTGACGTTTCAGAGCTGCGCCATCGGAGGTCAAGCTGGCTTAGCCAAATGGAAGGAAGATCATCCCGTCTACCGTTCTGAAAGCTGGCATATTCAGCATTACAAGTGCGTTCCGGGGGATTACAAAATAATGGCTCAGCATAAAATCTAGGGACGGCCAGAATCAGCCGCCAAACACATACGACGCCATGGCCACATTCGCGACCTCGTCGACGAAGACGCGCCGGCCGACGTCGCTGCCGGCCGCACCGGCCGCCACCATCAGCGGCAGCAGGTGATCTTCGCGGGGATGGGCGAGGCGCGCAGTCGGTGCGTTCTGCCAGCCGACCAGCATCGCGTTGCGGCGCGCCGCATCCGGCGCACTGATGGCATCGTTCAGATAGGCTTCGAAATCATAGGAGACCGGCTTGGACTCGGCGCGTCCGAAGCCGCGCATGTTGTGATAGGTGAGCCCGCTGCCGACGATCAAAATGCCCTCGTCGCGCAACGAGGCGATCGCCTGCCCGACCTTGACGTGTTCGGCCGCATCGTAACTCGACTTCAGCGACAACAGCACGATCGGCATATCGGCGTTTGGATACATCAAGCCGAGCGGCACGAAGGTGCCGTGATCAAAACCCTGATTGGCATCCTCCCGGCAATCGAGCCCCGCGCGCGTGAGGAGTGCCTTCACCTCTGCGGCCAGTTCGGGCTTGCCCGGCGCGGGGTATTTGAGATGATAGGTGTGCTCGGGGAAACCGTAATAGTCATACACCATGGGCGGATGCGCCGAGCTCGACACCGTGAATGCCTCGGCCTCCCAGTGACCGGTGATGACGAGCACCGCCTTCGGCTGCGCCGGCAGAAGCTGCGGCAGCCGGGCGAATTCCGCGGCAGTCTTGGCGTATTGCATGCGGCGGTCCTCCATGAAGGGCCACGGGCCGCCGCCGTGGGAGAGGAAGAAGGTCGGTAATCGCGTCATGGATGTCGGCTCGCCTGTTTCGCAGCAATGCGCGCGCAACAGCCGCGCCATATGAGATGAGCATAGGGAAACCGTGATGGTTAGCAAGGCGTTAACGATTTGCCTCTCACAATCCAGCTGTGGCCACAGGAATCGGCCAGAAGGCAAGTGAGACGTGAGATGAAGAAGTTTGCGCTGGGGGACGTCGTCAACAGTGACAAGGGCCGCCGCGGCGTCGTTCGCGCCGCCTTCAAATCCAGGGAAGGCCAGCAGTTCTACGCCGTCGAGAAGGACGGCGCGATGGACTATCTGGAGGAAGACCGGCTGACACCGGCGCCCCGCGTCGAACTCGCGGCGTAACTCCAACTCAGTTTTTGCTCTCACGCGCCAGCCGGTCCAGACGCTCCGACCAGGGGTCGTCGCCGCTCGCGATGCGATCGTTCGTGATCAGCAGCAGGCGGTCGGCGGCGTCCCAATGCGGCAAACCGGCGCCGTTGGGATCGCCGCTCCTGGCGAAGTTGATCCAATAGGTGCGCAAGCGGCTGGCGACCTCGCGATCTCTTCGCGAGAAGATCCCCGCACCGGGCACCCCTTCTACACCAAAGACGAATTGCAGCTCCCGCCCGTGCCCTTCGTCGGGATTTCTGCGCCGGGCTTCCGGCACATAGCCAAAGCGATAGCGGAAGGTCGGCGCGCCGGTTGCCGCATGGAGGCGAGCCAGCAATCGCACCGGCTCGGAGAAGACCTTGTCTGTATAGAGACGCGCCGCGAAGCCCGAAGGCGTCGCAGCGTCTGGATAAAGCTTGCGAAGCGCGTCGATGCTGTCGCCTATGGACCACAGCGCTTCCTTGATCTCAAGCTCGCCGCCAAACCGCGTCTCGTCATCATTCGAGCCGATCATCAGGGGAATGCGGCTCTCATGTCCCGCCGCAAATCCCGCGGCGACGTCCTCGGTCACCAGGCGTCCATCGATTGCCGGCGCAAAACTGCGCGGCGATTTTTCCAGCAATTTCTTTTCAGCTGCAAGCAGCCGTGCGAGCGTGGCTGCGCGTAAATCCGCCCCCTGCCCGAGCGCGGCCACGAATTGGCGGCCCACAGCTTCTGCCTCCTGCGGCGAGTGCAGCCGCGCACGGCCGGGCACCGATTGCAGAATGGCTTTCTGAAACAGATCGCGCGATTGCGCGCACAGCATCAACAGCGCGATCGATGTCGCGCCGGCGCCGTTCCCGAACAGGGTGACGTTGTTGGGATCGCCGCCGAACGCCGCGATGTTGTCGTGGACCCAGTGCAGCGCTGCGATCTGGTCCATCAATCCGTAATTGCCGGAGGCGCCCTCCGGCAGCGCGGGCTCAGTGAGCCAGCCGAACGCGCCGAGACGATAATTCACGGTCACCACGATGACGCCGGCCTGCGCCAGCTTTGCGCCGTCGAACAGCAGATCGTTCGCGGTGCCGGTCACAAAACCACCGCCGTGAACGAACACCATCACCGGCAACGGGCCGTCGACCCCGAACGGACGAAACACGTTGAGCGTCAGGCAGTCCTCGCTCGCGCCCGGCAGCGACGGTTGCAGGCACGGCGCACCGTAGTCGTAGACGGTGCGCATCTCCGAGCTTTCGGGCATCGGCTGCGGCGGACGCCAGCGCAGCGCGCCGACCGGCGGCGCCGCATAGGCAAGCCCTCTGAAGGAGGCCACCTCGCCTTCGACGGCGCCGAGCATCTGGCCTTCCCGCGTCAAGGCGAACGGAAACTGGCCGACCGCCTGAGCCGCGGCCACATCGGCGCAGCAGAGCACGACGGAAGCCGCAACGAGCGCAAGCAGGGACCGCATCTTCGGACATCTCGATGCGCGGAAAGGTTCCCCGGCAGGTTACGTCTGCGGCCGGCAGCGAGGCAAGCTTCGCCGCGGGCGCCGTTGCGATTGACAGCGAGCGCACTTTGGGTCACTTTTTCGTTCGGTTGATACGACCGGCCGGTTGCACCCTCCACGGGACGGTGAACGTATCGAAGCCGTTTTCGGCCTGCCTTTGCCCGAGCGACCGGGTCAGCAACGCAACCACCTGACACGCCTGGTTCGCTCATAGCAAAGGACGACACCGATGCGCGATTTTCGCGATGCGAAGGCTATGGCGCAGACCCTGCGCGACCAACTCCAGACCAAAGCTATCAACATAAGTCACGGCGAGAGCCTGGACCTGGTCTCCAGGATCTTCGGCCTCACCGACTGGAACACCATGTCGGCGCTGCTCCAGGCCGACCGACGCAACGGTCAGGCGCCACCCGCAAGCGCGCACGCAGCAGGACCTCAAGCCGGATTGGCAACCTACCCCGCCGTTCCGTTGCGGGACCTGGTCCCCTTCCCGACTGCGACGTACCCTTTGTTCGTTGGACGCCCAAAGACCATGCAGGCGCTCGACCACGCCTTCGGACGACAGCGCGAGGTGGTGCTGGCGATCCAGAAGGAGCAAGGCACCGACGAGCCGGGGGACGGGGATGTCCATGCAATCGGCGTCCTCGCCCAACTGCTCGAACTTGAACCGCTTCCTGACGGGACGCTGAAAGTGCTCACGCAAGTCAATCGCCGCGTCCTGATCCAACGCTTCGTCACCGGCAGCGGCGCATACGAGGCGGAGATTGTTGCCCTCTCGGAGGGGCCGATCCCCGATGCACCGGAACTGATCCTTCGCGCCGTCAGGCGCTTCGAACGTTATACGGCGGCCCGTGACATCCGCATCCCGGGGGTATGGCCCTTGCTCGAACAGACCCGCGATCCGGGACGCGTCGCCGACATCATCGCAACGCGGCTGGTATTGCCGATGGCCGACAAGCAGAATCTGCTGGCGACCCTCGATCCAGTCGCGCGGCTGAGGCAGGTCGACGCGTTCATGGAGTTTCGCCGCCCGCTCTCGCCGGCGCTCCAGACAACAAGGCTCCGCGCCCTCGGCTATGCCACGGAGCGGCATCATCAATACGCTACGCTGGAGCATCTCCTGCTCGCGCTCCTCGACGATGCCGACGCCGTCGCCGTGATGCAGGCTTGCAACGCCGACATCGGCGGCATGAGAGCGAGCATCAAAGCCTATATCGATCGGGAGCTCGACAATATCGTCACCCAGAATGACGAGGACGCCAAACCCACCGCCGCATTCCAACGCGCAGAACAGCGTGCAGAAATCCATGCGTATGAACTTGGACGCCCCGCGGTAACCGGTGCGAACATGCTGATCGGCATATTTCCGGAGACGCGAAGCCCTGCAGCGCAGTTGCTCGCCGAACATGGGATATTGCGCACCCGTGCGGCCGAGTTCATCGCTCGCAGTCCAAATGAGACTTGAAGCGCCCGCCCCGTTTGCATTCTGGCAGGAACGTCGCAGCCGAACCTGGCGCCCAGGTCCGGACTGTCCCATCGACTGCAAACCTAACCGCCCTTGCCGATAATCTCCGCGAGCGCGCGCCGCGCGACGATGCCGAGTTCGCCGAGCGTTGAATGGCCGGATCGCGCTGCCTCGATCAGGCGCTCGGCGATGAAGCGGCGGCTGTCGTGATCGCCGCCATGCGGCAATTGGCGGCACGTCTCCTCCAGGACGACGTCCATGTTGGCTTTGGTCCGCTCGCTCAACTCTGTCATGACGCCCGGTCGGTACGCGTGGCTTGTAGCCGCAAGCATACACAGACGGATCGGTCATGATTAGCCCGGGCAATCACGGCCATTGTGCATCGCGATGCGTGCATCGAAGCAACGTTCGCGCGGCCACGATGACGCCGCAAACCGCTACCGCAGATTGCGCTTGTTTTGATGACAAGCCGGGTCGGCGGCGATAGCCTGACGGCAAAATAAAGCACCGGAGGAAAGCCATGCCTGACGCAACGGTCGCCACACGCGAGTCCAAGTCGGCAAGTGGAACAACCCAACAGGTCGACGTCGCCGTGGTTGGCGCCGGATTTGCCGGCCTCTATCTGCTCCACCGCCTGCGCAAGGCGGGGTTCACGACGGTCGTGCTCGAAGAGGCCGGCGATGTCGGGGGTACCTGGTACTGGAACCGCTATCCCGGCGCGCGCTGCGATATCCAGACCATCGACTACAGCTACACGTTCGATCCGGAACTCGAAGCCGCCTGGACCTGGTCGGAGAAATACGCGACCCAGCCCGAGATCCTGCGCTATCTCGGCTTCGTCGCCGACCGCTATGAGCTCAGGCGCGACATCCGCTTCAAGACCAAGGTCACGGAAGCCAGATGGGACGAAGCGACCGAACGGTGGCAGCTCGGCACCGACAATGGTGCGCCCGTGTCCTGCCGCCATTACGTCATGGCCACGGGCTGCCTCTCGGCGCCGAAGCCGCCGGAAATCGACGGCGTTAGCCAATTTGGCGGTGAGGTCTATTTCACCGGACGCTGGCCGCATGGCGGTGTCAATCTTGCGGGAAAACGCGTCGCGGTGATCGGCACCGGCTCCTCAGGGATCCAGTCGATCCCGTTGATCGCCGAACAGGCCGCGCATCTAACCGTGTTCCAGCGCACCCCGAATTTCGCGCTGCCAGCCCATAACGGCCCCGCCCCGTCCGGCCGCATGAGCCTGCTGCAGGGCGACCGCGCCGGCTATCGCGAACAGGCGCGCCAGTCGATGACCGGCGTGCCCTACCCGCAGCAGACGGCGGTTAGCTGGCAATTGAGCGAGGCCGAACTGCGCGCGCGCTTCGAGGAGGCCTGGGGCAAGGGCGACCTGATCTACATCCTGACCCAGCTCTGGGCCGATCAGGGCGTCGACATCGACGGCAACAACATCGTCGCGGACCTGATCCGGGAAAAGATCCGCGCCATTGTCAAGGATCCCGAAACCGCCGCAGCGCTCACACCGCACGATCATCCGTTCGGCGCAAAACGCCCGTGCCTCGATACGAATTATTACGCCACCTACAACCGGCCGAACGTCACCCTGGTCAATCTGCGGCAGGAGCCGATCAAGGCAATCAGCGCGGGTGGCATCACCACCGGGAAGCGCAGCTTCGATGTCGACGTCATCGTGTTCGCGACCGGCTTCGACGCCATGACCGGCGCGATCCGCGCCGTGCATCCGATCACCGGACGCGGCGGCAAGTCGCTGTCCGACGTCTGGGCGCAGGGGCCGCAGACCTATCTTGGCCTTACCGTCGCGGGCTTTCCGAACTTCTTCATGATCACCGGTCCCGGCAGTCCGTCGGTGCTGTCGAACATGGCGGTGTCGATCGAGCAGCATGTCGACTGGGTGGTCGAGCGGCTTGCCGCACTGCGTGACGCCGGCTTCACCACGATCGAAGCCACCGAGACGGCGCAGGCCGGCTGGGGCCGGCACATGGCCGACTGTGCGACGCTGACGCTGCACCGGCTTGCCAACACCTGGTACACGGGCGCCAACGTGCCCGGCAAGGTGCACGCGCTGATGCCCTATACGGGCGGCGTCGGCCCCTATCGCAGCATCTGCGACGAGGTCGCGAGCCGCGGCATGCTCGGCTTCAAGCTCAGCGGCCCCGATGTCGCCGCACAATGCCATGACGGCGAGGTGGTCCGCCTGCAACCCGATGTGCGGCTGGTGCTGAACCTGCTGGCATCACTCAACCTGCCGCCGATCGAGTCGATGGGCGCGCTCGGCGCGCGCGCCTTCGTCGACGAATTCAACAAGGGCCGCCCAGCGGGACGGCCGGTCGGCGCCGTCACCGACGGCACGCTGCCCGGCGCCGACGGTCCCCTGCCCTATCGTGTCTACAAGCCTGCAACGCCGGGGCCGCATCCGGTCGTGGTCTATTTCCATGGTGGCGGCTGGGTGCTCGGCGACGAGCAGTCCGATGATCCGTTCTGCCGGGACATGGTGCGGCGAACCGGCATGATCTTCGTCAGCGTCGGCTACCGCCGCGCGCCGGAGCATCGTTTTCCCGCGGCGGCCGAGGACGGCTATGCGGCAACGCGCTGGATCGCCGAGCACGCGGCCGAACTCGGCGGCCAGCCGGGCCCGGTGCTGGTGGCGGGCTGGAGCGCCGGCGGCAACATCGCCGCCGTCACCTGCCAGCTCGCACGCGACCGCGGCGGGCCGGAGATCGCAGGCCAGCTCCTGGTGTGCCCCGTCACCGATTGCAGCTTCGATCGTGCGTCCTACAACGACAATGCGTCCGGCTATTTCCTGACGCGTTCGTTGATGTACTGGTTCTGGGACCTCTATTGCTCACCGGCCGACCGCACCGACCCGCGCGTCTCGCCGCTGCGCGGCAAGGTCGCGGGACTGCCGCCGGCCTTCGTTGTGACCTGCGAGTTCGATCCGTTGCGCGACGAGGGCATCGCCTATGCCGACGCCATGGCGGCCGCCGGCGTGCCGGTCCAGCAGTTCAAGGCCCGTGGCCATTTCCACTCGTCCTTCGTGATGGTGGACGTGGTGATCACCGGCGTCTCGGGCCGGGTGCAGATGGCCGAGGCCTTGCGGCGCTTTGCCGGGCTTCCGCCGGAGGTGCGGCGTGGCGACGAGAACGCTCACGGGCATGCCAGCCCAGGGCACAGGATAGCAGCGGCCGCGAGCTGAGCCGCCATGGGCCGCCCGGAACCATTTCCCGGCCGCTGCGTTGGTGGGCGTGGCATTGAGATGTAGCGATTGATGTGGGCCCCGGCACCCAAGCAAAACTTGTGTGCTGGGGTTCTTTTTGCGTGAGGCGGAGCCGATGGGGGACGCACCGGTTACGGATTCAAAGGTCGATTTCGGCGCGCGCGCCGCGCTGCATAAATGGCCGTCGCTTGCCAACCAGCGAAGACCTGAGCGGGAGCCCTACCAGGTCAGCGAAGGGACGCTCGACGAATGCATCTCGGCCTTCATGGCCAAGCCGGAGACCACGAGGCATCTCTACGAGATCCACACGAGACCGCAGCCGCCGCTGGTCACCGAGATCCTGTCGCCCGAGCACGTCCTAGAATTATCGCGCTGGAGAGAGTTTCTCTGATTGCGGGTAGATGCGATATCTGCACGTGCACGCCGGGCCTCTCAGCAAGCTAGGAACCTTCTCGCCGATTCTGCGGTTGTCGGGGATCGGAAGCCGAGGCGTGAGTGCCCGAGATGCTCGAAACCAGCATGCCCGATCCAACGGTGCCCTATGGCGCCGACCAGACCCTGTTCGTCGTGATCGATCGTCGCGACGAGGCGACCGAGATCCGCGTCGAGCGAAGCGACATCGACGCGACCATCCGCGAGCTCGTCGCCGGCTGCTTCAACGATCCCGTCAAGGTGATCTCCTTCAACACGCTCGAGCACTGGATGAAGGACATCTCGATCGACGTCGCCCGTGAAATTCGGGCTCGCTGCGATATCGAGGGCATGGAGCTGCCGGACTATCTCAGCGATTTCGTCGAGAGCCATAGCTGATCGCGCATCGTCAATGCATGGCGCAGGGATGGTCTGCCGGAGTTAAGCCTGCCGTCGCCTTGCGGCGATGAGCTCGATTTCGCGGCGGCGTTCGCCTGCGAAGGTCAGGAGCTGTTCGATCGTCCTGGTATCCGTGATCCGTTTGGCGATCCGCTCGGCGCGTGCGGCCTGATCTTCGAGATACTGGATCGCGTTCAAACGCCGCCTCCCCCAAAGGCTCCCAATTGGCAGCCGCTATTTTGTCTGGACAGCCATCGTGCGCGAGAGCGGCTAACAGCCGGTTAAGCCGCCCGTTCGACGCCGATCGATCACGCGCTATTGCACGACGTCGAGCCTGACATTGGCGACGCCCCTGTCCACCATGCCAAGAGCCTCGGCCGCGGACGGAGAGATGTCGACCACGCGGCCGCGGACATAGGGTCCGCGATCGTTGACTCTGACGGTGACGAAGCGGCCGGACGAGACATCGGTGACGCGCAGCTTTGTGCCGAACGGCAGCGTCGGATGGGCCGCGGTCAGTTCGTTCTTGTCGAACCTCTCGCCGCTGGCGGTCTCCGTATCCGAATAGAAGCTGGCAACGCCTCGCGAGGCCGTCTGCATGCTTCCTGCATCATCGGACGGACGCGCCCGGTGGATCGGCCGCGGATGCAGCGCCGCCACCCTGTGCGGACGCTCGATCACCGCCTGCCTGCTGGTGCCGACCAGATCGGCCTTCTGGCGGCCGACCGGCGATTGGGCGCAGGCCGCGAGCGATGCCGCGGCGACGATCGCGAGCAGCAGCCGGGCCGATTGGCGGCACGAGGTTGCAAGGCAAATCCGGGCAGTTTCGGCACGTGCGAAGCGAGACATGATGCGCCCTCCGAACAACCCGGAGTTTCGGTGGGCAATGAGGGCAGAACCTTGGCTGAACAAAAGCGGCCTTAGGGCCACCATCGTTTCGCGCCGGCTGTGGCGATTCCACCACAGTCGCATGTCCTGGATCGGGACAACCTTGCGAAAATCAGCCCGATACGATGCGCCAGATGATCGGGCGCCCGTCCGACTGAGCCTCACCGGTCCTGATGTCGCCCTTCAGGAGCCGCATGAGCTCGCGCCGATAGAGCCGCCGCCAGCCCGTTGTCAGGCTGGCGAGAAAGTCGAGCTCCCGTTGCGTCAGTGTGCACATCATGAACCCGATCCAGTTGCGATGGCCCCGTCAGCCGACGAGGCCGCCGATCGCTTTGACGTCCGCGCTGCCGGGGAAGACCGTTTCGGCGAGCACCTTCTCCTCGACGCGCAGATGATCCCGCAGCAGGCCTTTCAGCACTGCGCGAAGATCGGTGGTCGGCTTGAGATCGCGGTCCTCGAACAGCTGCGCCGATTTCAGTCCCGGCCAGTCCGCGATCACGCGGCCGCCGGCGAGCGCGCCGCCGATGAGGAAGGCGACCGTGCCGGTGCCGTGGTCGGTGCCTTGCGTGCCGTTGATGCGCGCGGTGCGGCCGAACTCGGTGACGACCGCGACGACCGTCTCGCCCCAGGCCTCGCCCATATTCTTTTCGATCGCGGCAAAGGCACCGTCGAGCGCCCCGAGCAGATTGTAGAGCTGGCCTGACGCAGCACCTTCCGCGATATGCGTGTCCCAGCCGACGAAGCCCATGGCGCCGACGCGCGGGCCGTCGGGCTTGGCGAGATAGCGCGCCGCGGTGCCCGCGGCTTCGGCGAAATAGGCGCGCACACGCTCGATGCCGGGCGGCATCAAGGTCGGATCGTCCGACATCGGATCGCCGGTGCCGGGCGCACCGGCGAGCGAGGCAAGCTTGATGCGCGCCTGAAGCACGGTCGCGAGCTTCGGGTCGGTGTGTTGGTAGAGATCGAGCAGGCGGCTCTGGGTGTCCTCGCTCGCCGGCAGCAGTTTTTGCGGCACCCATGTCATCACCGGCGCGGTACCGCGCACCACCAGCGGCGTCACCGCGCCGATGCCGAGCGCGCGGCTGCCGCGCGGGTCGACGCGCCCGCCCGACTCCAGTGCGAGCAGCGCGCGGTTGAGCCATCCCGAGGAGGTCGCGCCGGGCTTGGTGAATCCGCTCTCCAGCACGTCCTGGCCGTCGAAATGCGAGCGCTCGCGATAGGGCGTCGCTGTGGCATGAACGATCGAGGCCTTGCCGGTCTTGTAGAGCCGGTGCAGGTTCGGCATCGCCGGATTGAGCGCAAAGAAGGCATCGAGCGGCAGCGCCGGCGCCTTGCCGTCCAGCGTCAGCGCGCCATCGCCGCGCAGCGAGATCCAGTCGGGATCACCGACCGGCGCGACCGCACCAAGGCCGTCGAGCGCGCCGCGCAGGACGATGACGAGCAGGCGCGGATCACGCCCTTCGGCGCGTGCGAGCCGCGGCATCTGGCTCCACGCAAACAGCGCGCCGGAGCCGACCAGAAGTTCGCGCCGCGTGGGCAAATGATTGGCGACGCCCATGCTCACCTCCTCTGAAAATCCGCCGACATGAACAACAACGCCAGCGCCTGCTGCCGGCTCTCGGCGCGACCGACCGCCTGCTTCACCTCTGCTGTGATCTCGGATGCGAAGACATCCTCGATGATCACCTGCGGATCCGCGGTGGCCGCCACGCGCTCGGCAAAATTGTTGGCGATGTCGAGCCGCCGGCCAATGCCGTCGATCCAGCTGGCCTCGTCGTCGGGAAAGCCCTTGGGCGCCGACGGGCGCCACAGTCCCTCGCCGAGCAGGTCCTGGGCCCCGGTGAAGAGTGCGGGATCGACCTCCCTGAGGCCGGTCGCGCGCACCATGCCTACGCCCCATTCGCCCGGACGCTTGAGTTTTGACGGCGGCACGCGCCACGCGTCGTCCGACGAGACCATCGCAATCGCGACCTGCTTGAGATCGCCGCCGGTGTCGCGAAACGTCTCTGCCATGTGTTCGACCAGGGCCGGAGGCGGCTCGTCGGCCACGAAATGCCGTGCGAGCTTGGTCGCGACATGGGTCGCGGTCGCCGGATGTGCGGCAAGGTCGCGCAGCACGGCACGGCCCTGCTCGACGTCCTCCTGCTCGTAGCGCTTGCCGAGGACCGTCTGCCCGCCGGGCTCGTGAAGCCGCGGGTTGAAGGTGAACTCGCCGCCGTGCTCGGGATTGACGCCGGGTGGCACGAGCGTCCATCCCGTCAACACATTGGCGAAGCTGATCACGTCGTCCTGGGTGTAGCCGGCGCGAACACCGAGCGTGTGCAGCTCCATGATCTCGCGCGCAATGTTTTCGTTGAGCCCGCGGTTGCGGTTGATGCCCGCAATCGAGTTCGCGCCCATCGAGCCGAGATTGTCGAGATAGAACAGCATCGCCGGATGGCCCTCGACCGCCTGAAGCAGATCGGCGAAGCGGCCGAGCGCATTGGCGCGAACCGCCTCGCGCTCGTAGGCACCCGACATGCTCTGGATCTTGTAGGCCGAGATGCAGAAATGATTGGACCAGAACCACACCAGCCGTTCGGCGAAGCCGATGTCCGCGCCGAGCGCGGCTTCGATGCGCAGCTTGGCTTCCTGCAAATAGATCGGCCGTCCGGGATCGGGAACGGCTTCGGCGGCCTGCTTGGCCGCCATCGCCGCGGCGTCCTTCTCGGCGCCCGGGGCCTGCCCTTGCGTTTGGTCTTCCGACATCATCGGCGTCGCAGCCGCCTGCTGCTTCTTTGCCTGCAGCTGGGCCTGCTTGGCACGCGCCGCTCGCCGTGCGTTGGCGTCGGCCACGGTGCGATAGGCTTTCGCGCTGGAAGGCAGGCTGGCCGCAGCGGTCAGCACCAGCGGCCGATCGAGCTCGGCAATCAGCGCGCCGCGCGGGTCGCCCCCGACGGCAGCAATCGAACCGGGTCGCGGCCCCATCCCGAAACGATGAAGCGCCAGCACGGCCTCGGCCTTTGCGGAATTGCTCATGACGAACGCCCGATTCTTCCAGCAGTCCGACGGCGGCCGACGTCGCCGCATCAAGCTACGATCCGTATGCTACGGAACGTAACACTTGAGCCAGGCCTTTGCAAGCGGAGATTGAAGCCGATCGAACGCGCATCCGTAATCCAGCGCATGCGCGGGAGAGGCCTAGAAATTCGGCCCCAGCGCGATCTTGGTGATGGTGCCGTTCCTGACGCCGATGCGCCACTCCGCCGACCCGTTGGCGAACTGGGCGATGTAGATGTCGCTGTCGAGCGCGGTGACGCCACGGAACGAAATCGCGCGCAACGCGCCGAGCCGCGTCAGGATCGCCTGGTCGAACGGAAGCTGCTGACGCGTGATGTCGGCGACCTCCGACGTCATGCGCTCGTAGTCCGGCTGGCCCCTGCCGACGCTTTCGATGTAGCTCCGCAACATCTCCTCGCCGTTGGCGATCGGAACGGCGCGCCGTGCCGCGCGCCCCGGCCGCGCGCCGAGACTCGAAGCCTCGACATTGTGGAAACGGGTCTGCCGGCCCGGCACCAGGACCTCGAGGCAACGTCCCGACTTGTCGGCGATCACCCAGGGATCGTTCACGGTGGTCAGGGAGGCCCAGCTCATGTTGGGCCTGACCACGCTCTGCGTCTTGCGGTTGCCGTCCGCGTCGAGATTGAAGACCTGGATGTCCTCGCCCAGCTCGTTATAGACCATGATCCTGATCGGCGAGGTGCCGGCGCGGCCGCGCAGGTTCGCCTGCTCCGAGCAAGGCATGATGCCGCCGAGTTCGTCATTGCCGTCGGCACGGAAGGTCACGTCGCCGGCCTTGCCGTCGGGCTCGAGCAGCAGACGGAATTCCGCCGTACCGTTCGCGAACTTCGCGCCGTAGATGTCATAGCCGCCGGGGCCGACGCCGCGGAAGAAGATCGACTCGATCGCGCCGAGTGCGACGAATGTCGCGTGCAATTGCTCGAGCTGGCCGTGGATCTTGGCGGCGAGCGGCGCGCTCATGCGATCGTAGCTCGGCGTGCCGGCGCGCAGGTCCTCGATGCCGCGCAAGATCATCTCCTTGCCGCCCGCGGCCGGGACCTGCTCGCGGAATCGATCCGGAACTTCGGCGAGGCGGCGGGCGAAGTCGGCCTCGACCGCCTGAGCCACGGCTGCGTCGATCCGCGGTGCGAGTCGCGCGCCGAAGACCTCGCTGTGGACCAGCACGCGCGACACTCTGGCTTGCTCGTCGCGCAGGAAGATCAGGAGATGATCGCCGTGCACGGAAAACGCATCGGCGCCCTCGGCGAGAACCTGCGATCCGCCCTGCCCGGTTTCCTGCACTTGCAGACGATCGCCGTCGCTGCGCACGGTGAGCACGCGGTTGGGCGCGATCCTGTACCAGCCCGCATATTGATCGAGCGAGGTCGGGTCCGCGGCCGGCAGCGGCATTTTCGCAACGCGCACCGCGCGCACGTCGCGGCCGTTCATATGCAGCATCAGCTCGGGGGATCTGCGCTCCGCATCGAGCGGGAACGTGATCTCGCCGAACCAACCCGCATAGGAGGCCGTGCCGTCATTGCCGATCGACAGGCGCAGCTTGCGCTGTCCGGTGAGCTGGCCGTAGAGCTCGTCGCCGTCGCGGAAGACGGCGAACACCGAGGCGGGCCCCATGGCGTAGAAATTGACGAACGGACGATAATGCTGCGCCGGCTCTTCACCGAGATTTGTTGCGAACGGCGCCGGGTCCGGCGTGCGATAGGCGATCATGCCGGTGGAGACGATGACGACCGGCACGATCGCCGCCGCGATCCACAGCCGTTTGCGCCAACCGACGGCAACGGGCAGCGCAGCGGCCGTGATGATGCGCTCGACGCGGGCACGCACGGTCGCGACCCGCGCCATCGCGAGCTCCATCGGTCGCGGCTTCACCGAGGTTGCGACGTCGAGCAGGATTTCGGCATAGGACAGCCGGTCCTCGATCACCTCGATCGCCTGGGCATCGCTGATGATCTCGGCAAGCTCGGCCAGATGCGCGAGCTGCCACCACGAGAACGGGCTGAACCAGAACACCACGCGGTTGAGCGAGGCAAGCAGCAGGACGTAGAAATCACCGTTGGCGACATGCGCGCCCTCATGCGCGAGCACTGCGAGGCGCTTTTTCGCGTCCCAGCCGAAAAATTGCGGCGGCACCAGAATGGTCGAGCCGAAGGTGACGGGGCCGCCGACGTCGCGGCTGACGCGAACATCGGCATCGATCATGTGCGGAGCCTGCATCGGCTTCGCCGCGCGTGCCAGGCGCCAGGTCAGGCAAAGGCCAATTGCCAGCCGCAGCAGCAGCAAGCAGGCGACGCCGGCGTAGACGATCGTCGCCACCAACCCCCAATGGACCGAGGGACCGCTTTTCACCGGCAGCGCGACGGCAGTGCTGGGGGCAACCGGCAAGGCCGGCTGCGGCGCCTCCAGCATCGACATATCGGCCGGCCAGAGTTCGTCCGCCATCGGCAGGGACAGGGGCAGGCGATCGACCGTGAGCGTCGGCCAATGCATCACGAAAGGCATCGCCAGCGATGCCAGCAGCACGACGACCCACGCCGTCATATGGACGTGCGGATTGCGCACCCGAAACAGGTTGAGACCGAACCAGACGACGCCTCCCAGCACGAAGGAGCGTAGCGCCGCCTCAGCCAGAGTTGCGATCATTCTTTCTTCACTCCCCTCGCCTTCTTCGCCTTGGCGACCTGGTCGGCCAGTGTGCGCAATTGCTGCTGGTCGAGCATCGCGTTGTCGACCATGCCGACAAGGACCTCTTCCATCGAGCCGTTGCAGAACCAGTCGACAATCCGCTGCACCGCCTTGGCCGCGACCTGCGCCCGTGGTTCGGCAGCGTGGTAGACATAGGTTCGACCGTCCACGGTGTGGTTCGCATAGCCCTTTTCTTCCAGCCGGCGCAGCACCGTGCGCACGGTCGATCCTTCAGCGGCCGCGACAGCCGCTCGCGCACGACCTCGGCCGTCACCGGACCATGGGCCCAAACCAGTTGCATGACCTCGTGCTCGAGGTCGCCCAGGTCGGGCAAACGATCGTCCATGGTGGCCTACCCAGCAGCTTGAGTTCTCGTATGCTACAGATCGTCGCATATAGGATCGTGCCGCGCAACGGCATTCTACCTGGAATAGTATCGCCGTGCTGCCCTGATGAGGCGCGTTGCGACCTGCGAGGGCGGTGCGCTCCCTCTCCCGCTTGCGGGAGAGGGTTGGGGTGAGGGTGTCTCCGCAGTGGGACTCCCCAAGAGGATAGAGCCCTCACCCGGCGCAAGTGCGCCGACCTCTCCCGCAAGCGGGAGAGGTGACCGAGCCAGCCGCCAGATCGAGTCAGTCAAAAGTCGTCAGACGTCAGTACCGCGGCTCGTACATTTGCGATTGGACCAGCGCCTTGACGTCGTTCGGCGCGGGACCGTCGGCCAATCCACGCTGATAGGCGACGTCCGCGACCGCAGCGGCAATCCCGATGGAGACCTCGCGGATCTGCGGCAATGCCGGATAGAGACTGCCCTGTGCGAGGTCGTCCTTGCCGACGCAGTTGGCGAGCGAATGGGCCGCCGCCATGAACATCTCGTCCGTGACTAACCGCGATCGGCTGGCGATGACGCCGAGGCCGACGCCCGGGAAGATGTAGGAGTTGTTGCCCTGCCGCGGCACGAAGGTGCGGCCGTTGAGCGTCACCGGGTCGTAGGGGCTGCCGCAGGCGAACAGCGCGCGGCCTGCGGTGTAGCGATAGGCATCCTCCGCCGAGCACTCGGCCTTCGAGGTCGGGTTGGACAGCGCGAACACGATCGGATGCTCGTTGAGTTCGGCCATCGCCTTCAGCACCTCGGGCGTGAACGCACCGCCGACCGCGGCAACGCCGATAATCGCCGTCGGCTTCAGCGTCTTGATCGCGGTGAGGAAATCGGTGATCGGCGCCTGCTCGGTATGCGCATAGCGGAGCTTGTGGCCCGAAAGGCCGGCGCGGCCGCTGACGACGAGCCCGCGGGAATCCACCAGCCAGTTGCGCCGGAGCGCTTCGGCCTCGGTGGCGCCCTCCGCCATCATCGCGGAGACCACGAGATCGGCGATGCCGGTTGCGGCCTCGCCCGCGCCCAGGAACAGGATGCGCTGCTCACTCAGCTTCCCGCCGGAGATGCGCAGCGCCGAAAACAAACCGGCGAGCGCCACCGCCGCGGTGCCCTGGATGTCGTCATTGAAGACGCAGGTCTCGTCGCGGTACTTGTGCAGCAGCTTGAACGCCGAGTGATTGGCGAAATCCTCGAACTGGATCAGCACGCCCGGAAACGTCTTTCGCGCGGCAACCATGAATTCGTCGACGAAACTGTCATAGGCTGCGCCCGTGAGCCGCCGCTCGCACAGGCCGAGATAATAGGGATCGTTCAGAAGCTCCTCGTTGTTGGTGCCGACGTCGAGCACGATCGGCAGGCAATGCTCGGGATGCACCCCGGCACAGGCCGAATAGAGCGCGAGCTTTCCAACGGGGATGCCCATGCCATTGGCACCAAGATCGCCGAGACCGAGGATGCGCTCGCCATCGGTCACGACGATGAGTTTGGCCGGATAAGGCCAGTTCTTCAGGATCTCGCCGATCTGGCCGCGATCGCGCGAGGAGATGAACATGCCGCGCGGCCGCTGGAAGATCAGGCCGTATTTCTGGCAGGCCAGCCCAACGGTCGGCGTGTAGATGATCGGCTGGATCTCGTCGATATTGTCGACGACGACGCGGAAGAACAGCGCCTCGTTGCGGTCGTGCAGCGCATTGAGCGCGACGTATTTCTCCAAATCGGTCGGCAGCGCGCGCAGATTGGTGAGCACGCGCTCGACCTGCGTCTCGATCGTCAGCACACATGGCGGCAACAGGCCGCGCAAGCCGAGCGCACCGCGCTCCGCTTCCGTGAAGGCGGTGCCCTTGTTGAGGAGGGGATCGCGCAGCAGCGCCATGCCGTGAGCGGGATCGGGCGATGTCGTTTGGGCAACGACGCGGGCAAGTCTATTCACGAATCCCCCACGGAATTTCTTATTGAAGGGGAAGCATTGTCGGCCAGTGCTCAGTTGAGATCAAGGACGTTGCCTCGCAGGCCGCGATTGTGATCTCGCACCGCAGCGAGAATTTTAGTGCAGATCGCAGCGCGCGATGCAAGGGTTAACAGGGCGACGCTCCCTCTCCTCATGGTGAGGAGCGCGTCTCCGCGCGTCTCGAACCACGAAGACCCCGGCTCGCAGCGCATCCTTCGAGACGCCCGCCTTTGGCGGGCCCTCAGGATGAGGGCTTGTGATGAGGCCTGGCCGGGCCCGCCTCGTCCGAGTGAACGCCGCCAACTGAGCGGAGACAAGCCGGAATTTATCCCGCCGCCCGCCGTGGCGTCAGGTTTGTGGCGACATCGGCCGGGGGCGCAACGTGCATCAAAATCGTCTGGGTGGCGGATGCGATTTCGATGCCGTGCTGCTGGAAACGTTGCTTCATGCGGCGGTTGAATTCGCGCTGGACCGGCCAGCGGCCCGTCTCGGTGCACCGGATCTGGCCGACAATCGACACCATCGCGCCGTCGACCTTGTCGATGCCCCAGAGCTCGAGGTCACCGCGGATTAATCCACGGAATTCCGGCTCGCGGCGCATCTCGTCGACGATGTCCTTGAGGATCTGCCCGGCGCGGTCGGTGTCCTCCTTGTAGGCGACGTTGACGCTGACGGATGCGTTGCCGGCGCCACGGCTGGCATTGGTGATGGTCGTCACCGCGCTGAACGGCACGATGTGCACGGCGCCGTCGCCGGCGCGGAGCCGAATGGTGCGGATCGAGACGTTCTCGACCACCCCGGTGAGGCCCGACACGCTGACGGTGTCGCCGACTTGCACCGTGTTCTCCAGCAACAGGAACAGCCCGGTGATGAGATCCTGCACCAGCTTCTGCGAGCCGAAGCCGATGGCGATGCCGACAATGCCGGCACCCGCGAGCAGCGGCGCGACATTGACGCCGATCTCGCTCAACGCGGTGAGGCCGACGACGGTTGCGATCACGCACAGCAACGCAGTCCGCAGCATCGGCTGGAAGGTGCGCAGCCGCGCGGCGCGGGCATAGTGCCCGTCCCGCGACAGCGTATTGATCTGGCGATCCAGCAACGCGTTGCTGGCTTCCCAGATCGCCGCGGCGATGAACACGGCAACGCCGATCGTCGCCACGGCGGAGAGCAGCCGGCTGCCGATCTGGCCGCCATAGAACCAGACGATGGCGTCGACACCCCAGACTTCGAGCACGGCGACGACGCCGATAAAGGCGATGACGCCCGAGACGATCTTTCGCAGCAGCGGCAGATAGCGGTTGGCGCGGATCTCCAGCCCTGGAAAGCGCTGAAGTATCTCGGGATTGATGCGAAAGCCGCGGTCGATCAGGCCCAGCGTCACCATGATGGCGATCCGCGTGACCAGCGCCACCGCGATCGTGCCGACGAAATATTGCAGCAGCAGTGAGTAGCCGTTGCGGATGTTGAGCGCCCACACCGTCCACAGCGCGAGATCGAGCGCGATGGCGAGATAATGCCAGCCGCCCGCGATGCGGTTGCGCAGCCCCGCCGCGATGCCCTGCCGGCCGGCCGGTGCGCGAATGGCGTCGGCGACCTGGCGGCGGCATTGCAGGATGATGACGGCGATGAACAGATGCACGACCAGCATCACCATGCGCAGCAGCGCCGCGTAGCCGGCGCGATGCAGGCCGAGCAGCAGCGCCACATTGGCGAAGGCGATGCCGGACACGCCGAAGCCGACGATGCGGCGCGCCCAGATCTCGACATAGGCGGCAGTCTCGGCGCGGACCGGAAACAGGCCGAACGGACCTGCCAGCGCACGCACGACGCAGATGAGTCCGCGCGAGAAAGCATAGGCGTTCGCCACCGCGAGGATCACGAGGCGGACGGTTGCGGGATCGCCGATCTCGGTTCCGAGCAGCGCCGTCGCCACGCCGACAAAGAAGAATACCGGGAGCAGTTCGAGCACGAGGCGTCCGAACACGAAGGGCAGTCGCAGCAACAATTGCCAGGCACGCGCGAGACTGTGGCGGCGCTTGTGCAATTCAGGCAAAGACGTGACGTCGGCCACCGATGACGGCGGATCGGCAATGGGCAGCACTTGCGCCGGCAGGCGCGCGTTTTGCGGCGCGCGCCGTTCGAGGTATGCCAGGGGGCGCCGCATCAGGCGGAAGATCACCCACTCTGCCGCGAGGGCGCAGCCGAACACCAGCGCGAGCTTCCAGGCGATCTCGATCAGGAGATCATAGGCGGCAGGGTCATTCGCGGTCCGAACCACCCAGTAATAGAACGCGGGGAAATGCGTGAGCGTTCGGGCCATATCGGCGACCTCGCGCGAAATCTCGCCGATCTCCTCGGACACGCTGAGCAGGAGTTGCGCACCGAGGCCGTCGGCTGCGAGCGGGATCGCTGATGTCTGCTCGGGCGCAGGCTGCTGCGGACCCGAGGCGCTCGCGATCGCACGCAAGGTCTCGATCATCTGCGCGCGCTTCTTGTCGTCCTGAAGCGTCTCCAGCGCGCGCCTGGCCTCGTCCGGCGACAGCGCGGCCGCTTGGTTGGCCGCAGCCGCGGCCGGCTCGGCGCGAGCGCCGGAGAAGGATGAGATGACGAGGAAGAGAGCGGCGAGAAGCGCCCGGGCAAGCTTATGCGACACGAGGATTCCTTAAAAAATAGATGCGCTCCGGCGGAGTCGGAATCGCCACCGCCGAAACGCATGCGTCATGTCGGATTGGCGTTATTCGCCCGCGTCCTGTGTCGGAAGTTTGCCGATGAGGCGACAATCTCTTGGCATTTGCCGCAACGCAAAATGCAAAACCGCGGCTCAACGAAGACGAGCGGCAGCTCGAATGCCGGGGGGCACAGAGATTCTCTCCCGTCATTCCGGGAATCGGACCCGGAATGACGGCGAGGAGGAGGAGGAGTGAAGGAAATCGGGATATTTGCGCCAGTTACCTCGTCCGGCAGTTAGCTCGCGCCAAGGAATCCGACACGAAGACATCTGACACGACGAGCGCCTTGCAAGAAAGCACAGCGCCGGGCAGGTAGGGGCTCTGCCTTACTGATGCAGCCCTCTAGACCTTGACCCGGCGTGCCGTTCGCGTTTCTGCCGCTATGCGATAGTCCGAATGAGCTCCATCGCATTCAACGCGGCGGGTTCTGCGGAGGTGGTGTCATAGACCTCCCCTTGCTCTCGATGTGGACCTTGTCGCTTGTTCGCGACCGCTTGGATGGTCCTCCCGTGACACAAAACTGTCAAGCGGCATCAATCGGGTGTGGATCACATTTGCGGACGCGTCTATCGCTTGTCGGCGGCGGATTGGCCGCAGATAGGCTGGAATAAATGCCCTTTCGCAGAGTTTGTCTCGGAGAGTACCCGCCTCTCCCGCACTCCCCTTTTCCAGAAAGCCAGAGATGAAAGCATCATTTTGCATCGCGGTTGTCGTAGCCCTCGTGACCGGATCAGCGTTCGCGCAGTCTCCGCCGCAGACCTCGACCAGGAAGGTCGAGGGCACCGAGAACGTCTACATCTTCCGCTATGGCGGCCATCAGTCGATGTTCGTGGTCACGCCGCAGGGCGTGATCGCAACTGATCCGATCTCCTATTTGCGTCCCGCAAAGCCCTATATCGACGCGATCAAGGCGGTCACCGACAAACCGATCAAATACGTCATCTACAGCCATCATCATTACGACCACATCGCCGGCGGCCAGCCGTTCAAAGATCTTGGCGCCACCTTTATCGCCCATCGTCGCACCAAGGAGCGGCTGCTCGAGCTCAAGAAGCAGAATGCACTGCTGGCAGACGTCGTGATGCCCGACCAGGTGGTCGACGGGAAGAAGACCATCACGCTCGGCGGCACCACGCTGGAGCTCGACTATGTCGGCCGCAACCATTCCGACAACTCGCTGGTGATGCGGCTGCCGAAGGAGAAGCTGATCTTCGTGGTCGACTTCGCGCCGATCGAGGCGGTTCAGTTTCGCAACATTCCCGACAACGCCTCACCGCTGGAATACATCGCCTCGCTGAAGAAGCTCGCCGCGCTCGACTGGGAGCGGATGATCCCGGGCCATCCGAATGCCGGCGGCCGGCTCGGCACCAAGAAGGATGTCGAGGACGACATCGCCTACATGGAGGATCTGTCCGCCGAGGTGAAGAAAGCAGCCGACGCCGGCAAATGCTTCGACACCGCCATGAAGGAAGTGAAGCTGCCGAAATACGAGAAATGGGCGAATTACGAGACCGGCCTGCCCGCCAACGTGGAACGCTTCTGCTACTGGTGGGGCCGCGGGTATTGAGGAGGCGACGGGGGCATGGTGACATCATGCCCCTGTTTTGCCCGACGGGTCAAACGAAATTCGCTGATTCCGAATATCATTCGCGCCGGCGGGCAAGCCATTGATTTCACGACCATCGGCTACTGTGCATGGGGTTGTTTTCGCGAAATCGCAGGACTTGTAGCACGCTTACGGTTTGCCCACCCTACGAGAGCGGAGATCGTTCGGCGCTCGCTGCAACTTAACGCTTCCCCTCCCCTTCTTCTCCTTCTCCAGCGCCTCGCTGACCGCCTTGAATTCGGCGAGCGAAGCCTTGTCGGCACGGGGAAAGCGCAGGTCCAACCGCTCCAGCGCCGCGACGATCACCGAGCCGATCACGACGCGCGCGAACCATTTGTGATCGGCGGGCACGACGTACCAGGGCGCATGCGCCGTTGCGGTATGGCGGACGATGTCCTGGTAGACAGCCTGGTAGCGCGGCCACAGCGCGCGCTCCTTGATGTCGTCCATGGAAAACTTCCACTGCTTGGACGGGTCTTCCAGACGGTCGAGGAAGCGCTCGCGCTGCTCGTCCTTGGAGAGATTGAGGAAGAATTTCAGCACCACGGTGCCGTTGCGGCAGAGATAGCGCTCGAAGCCGGAGATGTCCTCGAACCGCTCCGTCCAGATGTTCCTGGTCACGAGCTTCTGCGGCAGCTTCTCCTTGGCGAGGATCTCCGGGTGCACGCGGGTCACCAGGCATTCCTCGTAATAGGAGCGGTTGAAGATGCCGATATGGCCGCGCTCCGGCAGCGCGATCACGTGGCGCCAGAGGAAGTCGTGATCGAGCTCCTCCTTGCTCGGTTGCTTGAACGCATGAACCTCGCAGCCCTGCGGGTTGATGCCTTCGAAGATCGCCTTGATCGCGGAATCCTTGCCGCCGGCGTCCATGCCCTGGAGCACGATGAGAAGCGACCAGCGATCCTGGGCGTAGAGCTTTTCCTGAAACTCGGCGAGGCGCTTCTTGTTGGCTTCAAGAATCTCCTGCGCCTTGTCCTTGTCGAGGTCGCCCTTCGCGTTGGTCTTGTGCGCCTTGAGATGAAACTTGCCCGATCCGTCGTGGCGGAACGGCGTGATGTAGCGGTCAAGTTCCTGGGCGAGCGATTTGGACGGCTTCTTGCTCATGAGCGCGGGACACCTTGCGTTGCGGCTTCAATCGGTCGAGCACGCTACCAAGGATGCCCTTCGGAAGGAATATGATGAAAAGCACCAGCAGCACGCCATAGACCAGATTGTCCCAGCCCACCGCCTTGGTGCCGAAGCCGATGCGAAGGGTCTCCGCGAGCAGGATGGTGATGACCGCGCCGACGGTCGGTCCGAGCGAGACGAACAGGCCGCCGACGATCGCCGCAAACACCATCTGGAGCGAGACCGCGATGCCGCTGACGGTGTCGGGCGTGATGAACATCTGGTATTGGCAGTAGAGCGCGCCCGCCAGCGCCGTCATCAGCGCGCTGATCAGCGTGATCTTCAATTTTTCCGCGGTGACGTCGACCCCGGCGGCAGCTGCGGCGTCCTCGTCCTCGGAGATCGCCTCGAGCGCGTAGCGGCTCATGCTGCGGTCGACCAGGTGCCAGACGATGATGCCCCCGAGCCAGATCCCAAGCGCGACCAGATACCAGGTCGTCTTGTCGTCGAATTGCAGCGCCAGCAGCTTGCTGCCGGAGGCGCGGTTCGGCGTATAGCCGAGCGAGCCGCCGGTATAGTCGCGCGTCGCCGTGATGACTTGAAGCACGATGCCGGACAGCGCCAGCGTCACCAGCACGAAATAATGCCCGGTGATGCGGAAGCGGAAGCAGGGATAACCGACGATCAGCGCCAGCACACCGGCCGCGATCATGCTGATGGGAATGCCGATCCAGGGCGACAGGCCGAGATGATTCCACAACAGCGCCGTGACATAAGCGCCGATCCCCATGAAGCCGCCGTGTCCCAGCGAGACCAGGCCGAACCGTCCCATCATCGACCAGGACGTATAGGCGAACGACCAGACCAGGATCAGCACCAGGATGTGCAGATGATAGGGCTCGCGATCGACGAACGGCAGCGCGATCAGCGCCGCGAGCCCGATTGCCCACGCCAAAAGCCGGCCTTGCCCGATCATCGGCGCCTCGCGAGCAGGCCCGCAGGCCGGATGAACATCATGACGATGAAGAAGGCGAAGGCGAGCACGTAGCCCCATTCGAGATCGGAGAACAATCCGCCGAGCGAAATGATCTCCGCGAACAGGAAGGCGGCGATGAAGCCGCCGATAAAATTGCCAAGGCCGCCGAGCACGCAGATCAGGAAGGTGATCGGTCCGAACGACAGGCCGACGAAGGGGTGCACGTCGTATTGCAGCACCAGCAGGCAGGCCGCGAGCCCGGCCAGGCCACCGCCGATCGCGGAGGTGATGAGGTAGATCTTCTTGGTGTCGACCCCCATCAGCGCCATGATCTGCCGGTCCTGCGAGATGGCGCGTATCGCCGTGCCGGTGAACGTGCGGGTCATGAAGAGATAGACCGCGACCATGCCGGCCAGCGCGGCAGCGAACGACAGCAGTCGCGCGTAGCTGAAATTCATGTCGCCGAAAGCGAGCACGGGCAGGCGGATGCCGAGATTGCGGAAATCGATGCCGAAGGCGACGGTGGCAAAACTCTGGAGCACGAACAACACGCCGCCGGTCGCAAGCAGCTGGTTGATCGGCGGCGCCGTCAGCAGCGGCGCGATCACGAGGTAGTGCAGCAGCGCGCCGAGCATCGCGACGAGCAGGATGGTGAGCGGCGCGGCGATGAAATAGCTGATGCCGTAATACTGCACCAGGAAGTACATCGCGTACATGCCGATCATCACGAGCTCGGCGTAGCAAATCCAGGTCACGTCGATGACGCCGAAGATCAAGTTGAGGCCGAGCGCGAGCAGCGCCAACACGCCGCCGAGCAGGATGCCGTTGATCACGGCTTCCAGCAGATAGATGTCGAAAATGTCCAGCAATGCCTGCATGCCCTCGCCCGCCCCCTTCACACCCCGAGATACGCTTCCTTGACCGTGTCGCTCGCCAGCATCTCCGCCGAGGTGCCGGACGCCCTGATCGTGCCGGCCTCGATCAGATAGGCGCGATCGACCACGCGCAGCACCTGCTGCACGTTCTGCTCGACGATCAGCACCGTCAGCCCGCGGGCGCGGATCCGCTTCACCAGCTCGAACACCTGCTGCACCACCACCGGCGCGAGCCCGGCGGAGGGCTCGTCGAGCAGCAGGAGCTTTGGATTGGACATCAGGGCACGCCCGATCGCGCACATCTGCTGCTCGCCGCCAGACATGGTGCCGGCCATCTGGTGACGGCGTTCCTTCAGGCGCGGAAACAGGTCGAACACGACCTCCAGCCGCTCGGCATAGTGGCCGCGCGCCTCCTTCATGAAGGCGCCCATCTTGAGATTGTCGTCGACCGAAAGCTGCGGAAACAGCCTCCGGTTCTCCGGCACATGCGCGATGCCGAGGCTGACGATCTTGTGCGCCGGCGTCGCGACGACATCGACGCTTTCCATTTTGATCGACCCGCGCGAGGGACGGAGCAGGCCCGAGATCACGCGCATCAGGGTGGTCTTGCCGGCGCCGTTCGGGCCGATCACGCCGACGGCCTCGCCGGCCTTCACGTCGAGATCGACGTCGAACAGCGCCTGGAACGTGCCGTAGCCGGCGCTGACGGATCGCAGCTCCAGCATCGCCTAGCCTCCGGCCCGGCGGCGCGCTTCGGCGGCGGCCGCCTGGGTGGTCTCGGCATCGGTGCCGAGATAGACTTCGATCACGCGTGGATCGCCCGCAACCGCGCTCGGCAGCCCCTCCGAGATTTTTTTCGCCGTGATCGAGCACCATGACGCGATCGACGACGCGCATCAGCACGCCCATGATGTGCTCGACCCAGATGATAGTGATGCCGAGCTCGTCGCGGATGTTGCGCAGCATGTCGGCCGCCTGATACATCTCGGCCTCGTCGAGGCCGCCGAGGCTCTCGTCGGCGAGCAGCAGTTTTGGCGCGGTCGCGAGTGCCTTGGCGAGCTCGAGTTTCTTGAGGCCGGCGGCGCCGAGGCCGTCGACGCTGGCGCGGCGATCGGTCGGCAGGCCCACCATCGCGAGCGAACGCTCGGCCGCCTGCTCTGCTTTGGCGCGGCTGTGGCGGCCCTGGCCGTAGAAGCCGGCGAGCGCGACGTTCTCGAAAATGCTCAGGCGGCGGAACGGGCGCGGAATCTGGAAGGTGCGGCCGATGCCGCGGTTGATGATCCGGTGCGGCGCAAGTCCGGCGATCTCCGCGCCGGCGAACATGATCGATCCGGAGGTCGGCGCCAGCGTGCCGGAGAGCATGTTGAAGATCGTGCTCTTGCCCGAACCGTTCGGGCCGATCAGGCCAAGGATCTCGCCTTGATCAACCTTGAACGAGACGTTGTTGACGGCGGTGAAGCCACCAAACCGCTTCACGAGCCCGCTGACCTCCAGCACCGTCGCTCTCCGCCGCTACTGCTTGCCGGAGGTGGTGTCCGCCGCAATCGCGATCAACAGTTCATGGACCAAGCGGGCAGCCATGCGCAGGCGCATCTAAACCTCCCTGGACGATTGTGCATTGCGATTTTGTTTTCGCTTTCGCCCATCACATGGGCTGAGCGACGCGATGTCAAGCCTTCGCGCGTCAGCGCGAAGCAAACTGCTGCGCGATGAACGCCGTGACAAATCGCGGCATGGTGGGCGCGAGATCATCCATCCCGCGCACGAGATGAATGGCCGACAGCTCGGGCTCGTGCTGCTCCGCCAGATTGGCTTCGATCCGGGCGCGAACCGTCTCGCCCGGCAGGTCGAGGTTGAGGATCTGAATCATTGCAATCGCGCGGCCGCTGACGACGCAGTGCCAGTCTGCCTCTGCCGCATAGTTGGCGGGGAACAGGCCGGTCTCCTCCGCGATCTCCCGGATGACGCTGCCGGGAATGTCGAGCGCGCCATCCCTGACATCGTCGAGGTCGGGCGTACCCGACGGGAAATAGATGCGGCCTGCATTGACGGTGTGGTGCGACATCTCGCCCAACACAAAGGCGCCGTCGGAGGCGCGCAGCGCGCCCATGCCAAAACCATTGAAGACGGCCGGATCCGGAAAGCCCCAGTCGCGCCAGGCGAGGAAGCTCGCGAAGTCGGTCTCGAAATAGGTCGCGGCGAGATGGCCATCGGTGAACACGGCATCCCGTCCAAGCAGGACGCGGCCGTTCCAGATTTTGGGCCGCTCGCGCTGCTTCTCGGCGAAATGCGCCTCGATCTCGGCGCGCCGCTCTTCCGCGAACGGCCACACGACCGGGCGCACGGCAAGATCAAGCGTCGCGACGCGATGAATGACAGGTGAGGTCATGAGGCCTGATTACCGCGGGATCGCGTCACTTATTTGGCGTTCATCCCCGTCGTCTTCTTGGCCTGCTCGACGTACTTGTTGGTAAAGGTCTTGCTGACGTCGATCTTGGCGTTCGCCACCTCCGGCGAGCCGACGCTGAACACCGCGAGCACGGCATCCGCACCCTTCGGATCCATCTTGCCGGTCTCCGAGAACATCGGGATCGTGTTCTTCAGTGCGGCGAGATAGAGGTCCTTGTTCTTGCCGACCATCTCTTCCGGCATCTTCGCCATGATCTCTTCAGGCGAGTGCGAATGGATCCAGGCGAGCGTGCCGAGGATCGCGTTGGTGAGCCCCTGCACCTCTTTGTCGTGGTCATTGACCCAGGCCGCGGTCGAGTACAGCGCACCGCCCGGATATTCGCCGCCGAACGTCTCGAGCGTGTCTTTCTGCGTGCGGGTGTCGCTGAGGATGCGCAGATCCGGATGGCTGCCCTGGAGCACGGTGACGGAAGGATCGAGCATCACGGCAGCGTCGATCTGCCCCTGCTCCATCGCGGCGACCGCGGTGGCGCCGAGGCCGACGCCGATCACGGCGGTGCCAGCCGGATCGAGCCCGTTCTTCTTGAGCATGTATTTGAGGAAGAAATCAGTGGAGGAGCCGGGCGCGCTGACGCCGACCTTCTTGCCGGCGAGATCCTTGACCGACTTGATTTCGTTGGTGTGCGAGGGCGAGACCACCAGCACGAGGCCCGGATAGCGATCATAGACCACGAAAGCTTGCAGCTCCTGCTTCTTGGCCGCCAGGTTGACGCAATGATCGAAATAGCCGGAGACCACGTCGGCACTGCCGCCAAGCACGGCCTTGAGCGCGTCCGAGCCGCCCTTGAGATCGACCAGCTCGACATTGAGGCCGGCTTTGTCGTATTCGCCGAGCTGCTTTGCCAGCACCGTCGGGAGATAGCACAGACAGGCACCGCCGCCGATCGCGACGGTGACCTTGCTTTGCGCTGCGGCAAAACCCGCGCTGAGCGTCAGCGCGAGCAGCGCGCCGGCAAGCCTGGCAATCGTGTTCTTCATTGGTTTCCTCCGTTCGGCTGGCGGCACCATAGAGCAGCGGGACTGGCTTGAGAAGCACTGCCTAAGTGCAACTCGCCATCGCGCATTTCGGCGCAATAGCATGTGTGCGTAACAACCATTGTTGATGGGGAGGATCATCCATGAATCCCCTTGCGCGGACCGTTTACGGCTATCCGCGGCCGTCCACGGTCGGTCGCCACACCAATAGCCGCCGCTCCACCAGGGTCACCCCGAAGTCGATCAGGATAACAAAGGCCGACAGCACGAACATGCCGGCGAATACGCCGGCGACGTCGAACACGCCTTCGGCCTGCTGGATCAGGTAGCCGAGCCCTGCGGCCGATCCCAGATATTCGCCGACGACGGCGCCGACCACGGCGAAGCCGACCGACGTATGCAGCGACGAGAACATCCAGGACAGCGCCGACGGCCAATAGACGTGGCGCATCAGCTGTCCCTCGCTCATGCCGAGCATACGGCCGTTGTCGAGCACGGTGCGGCTGACTTCCTTGACGCCCTGATAGACGTTGAAGAAGACGATGAAAAACACCAGCGTCACGCCGAGCGCGACCTTCGACCAGATGCCGAGGCCGAGCCACAGCGCGAAGATCGGCGCGAGCACGACGCGCGGCAAAGCGTTGGCCATCTTCACATAGGGATCGAACACCGCGGCGACCAGCGGCTGCCGCGCGAACCAGAACCCCACCAGCACGCCACTGAGCGATCCGATCACGAAGGCCAGAATGGATTCCCACAAGGTGATGGCGAGATGCTTCCAGATCACGCCGCTCGCAAACCATTTGACGATCTGGCTGAACACGTCGATCGGATTGGAGAAAAAGAACGGCGGCAGCAGTATCTTGCCGAAGATGGGAACGGTCGACAACAACTGCCACAGCACGATGCAGACAATGGCGACCAGGACTTGCAGCGCAAGCAGCGTCACGCGCGACATCAGACCGCCTCCACCGCTTGGGTGGACTGGGCGTAGCCCTTCATCACCTCGTCCTTGAGCACGCTCCAGATCTCGCGATGGAGTGCGTGGAACGCCTTGTCCAGCCGCACCTCGAAGATGTCGCGCGGGCGCGGAAGCGTCACGCGCCAGTCGCCAATAATGCGCGAGGACGGCCCTGCCGACATGATCACGACGCGGTCGGCGAGCGCGATCGCCTCTTCCAGATCATGGGTCACGAACAGCACGGCCTTGCGGTCCGCGTTCCAGAGCTCGAGCAGGAGATTGCCCATGACTTGCCGGGTTTGTGCATCGAGCGGCCCGAACGGCTCGTCCATCAGGAGGATCTTTGGATCCCGGATCAGCACCTGCGCCAGCGCCACGCGCTTGCGCTGGCCTCCCGAGAGCATGTGCGGGTAACGGTTGGCGAAGGCGCCGAGGCCGACCGAGGTCAGCCATGTCTGCGCCCGCGGAAGCGCCTCGGCGCGGGGCGTGCCCTGATCTCGAGCCCGATCGCGACATTGTCGAGCGCGGTCTTCCAGGGGAACAGCGCATCCGCCTGGAACAGGTAGCCGGCGTCCCGGTTCAGCCCGGCGAGCGGCCGGTCGAAGATCTGGACTTTGCCGGCGGCGGGCTTCAGCAGGCCGGCCGCGACGTTGAGCAGGGTGGATTTCCCGCAGCCGGTCGGACCAACAATGGCGACGAATTCGCCTTGGGCCACCGTCAGATGCGCCTTCTCCACCGCCGTATAGACCCGCCCGTCCCCCAACCGGAACGCAACCTTGGTGTCCTCCAGCGCCACTGCCGTGGGCGTCGTCATATGTTTCCTCCGGTCCCAGGTCGATGCCTTAGCCTCTCGCGCGGCCAAGTTCAATCAAGCCGCCAAGCGTGGTACGGATGGTCCGGTCATCCCCTTCGCCCTTCCCTGGGGGCGAGCAAACCGAGCGCGCGTCTGATGCCTTCCCGGCCGATGATTGGCTATGCACAGGTCACCAAGAGCTTCGGCCGCCTCAAGGCGGTGGACGGCGTATCGCTCGACATTGCCGAGGGCGAGTTCGTGGCCGTCGTCGGCGGCTCGGGCTCGGGCAAGACGACGCTGCTGCGGCTTGCCAACCGGCTGATCGAGGCCGATGGCGGCACCATCACGGTCGAGGGCGAGGACGTCCAAAACATCGACCCGGTCGCGCTCCGGCGCCGGATCGGGTACGTCTTCCAGAGCGGCGGGCTGTTCCCGCATCTCAGCGTCGCCGACAATATCGGGATCACACCGAAGCTGCTGGGCGAGCCGGCGGCCGCCATCGCTGCGCGGATCGACGAGTTGATCGAGCTCGTGCAACTCGATCGCAGCGCGCATCGCGACCGCCTGCCCGATGCGCTCTCCGGCGGTCAGCGCCAGCGCGTCGGCGTTGCGCGGGCGCTCGCGGCACGCCCCCGCATCGTGCTGATGGACGAGCCGTTCGGCGCACTCGATCCCCTCACCCGCGATGCACTCGGCGACGACTTTCGCGGCTTGCATCGCAAACTCGGACTGACCACCGTGATGATCACGCACGACATGACGGAGGCGATCCTGCTCGCCGATCGTATCGCCGTGATGCGCGGCGGAAAGCTGCTGGCACAGGGCACGCCGGCAGCGCTCTCGAAAAGCAGCGATAGCTATGTGCTGGAGCTGTTGCGGACACCGCGGCGCCAGGTCGAGCGGCTGAATGCGCTGCTGCCGCAAAGCGGTGCGGCATGAGCCTCTTCTCCGATCCACGCTGGGGCGAGGCGCTGTCGCATTTGCCCGATTATCTCGGCAACCACGTGCGGGTAAGCCTTGCCGCGCTTGCGCTCGGCCTGGTCATCAGCCTGCCGCTGGCAATTCTCACCCGCAACCGACCTGCACCGCGAAGTATCCTCCTCGCGCTCGCCAGCATCGTGCAGACCGTGCCGGGACTGGCGCTGCTCGCGCTGTTCTACCCGCTGCTGCTGGCTGCGGCGTCCGTGACACTGGCGTGGTTCGGCATCTCCTTCTCGGCGTTCGGCTTCCTGCCGGCGATGCTGGCGCTCGCGCTTTATTCGATGCTGCCGGTGCTGCGCAACGGCATCACCGGGCTTAACGGCATCGACCCGGCACTGATCGAAGCCGCCGAGGGGGTCGGCATGACCGCGCGGCAGTCGCTCGTGATGGTCGAGCTGCCGCTGGCCCTGCCGGTGATGATGGCCGGCATCCGAACCGCCGCGGTGTGGGTGATCGGAACCGCGACACTGTCGACACCGATCGGACAGACCAGCCTCGGCAACTACATCTTCGCAGGGCTGCAAACCCAAAACTGGGTGTTCGTGCTGTTCGGCTGCGTTGCGTCTGCGCTGCTGGCGCTGGCCGTCGACCAACTGCTCGGCCTGATCGAGAGCGGCCTGCGCCACCGCAGCCGTCTGCGTGCGGGGGTCGGCGTGATTGGCATCGCCGCGCTTGTCGCAGCGACGCTGGTGCCGACCATGGGGCGTTCGCCGTCGGGCTACGCGGTCGGCGCCAAGACGTTTGCTGAGCAATATGTGTTGTCGGCGCTGCTCAGGGATCGCCTGCAGGCGGCCGGCCTTCCGGCCAGCGCGCGATCGGGCCTCGGTTCCAGCGTGATCTTCGGGGCCCTGAAGGCCGGCGACATCGACCTCTATGTCGATTACTCCGGCACGCTCTGGGCCAACCAGTTGCACCGCACCGACATCAAGCCACGCGCGGAACTGGTGGCGGAGTTGAAGACGGCACTTGCTAGGGACCACATCACCCTGCTCGGAGAGCTCGGCTTCGAGAACGCCTATGCGCTGGTGATGCCGAAGAAGCGCGCTGACGCGCTCGGCATCCGCACCATCGCCGATCTCGCGGGCCATGCATCGACGCTGTCGATCGCCGGCGACTACGAATTCTTCTCGCGCCCGGAATGGGCGGGGCTGCAAAAGCTTACGGCCTTCAGTTCCGTGCGCAGCGGCAGATGCAGCCGGACTTCATGTATGCGGCGGTCGCCAGCGGCGAGGTCGACGTGATTGCGGGGTATACCAGCGACGGACTGATCGCGAAATACGATCTCGTCGTGCTCGACGATGTCAAACAGGCGATCCCGCCTTACGATGCGATTCTGTTGCTGGCACCGAAACGCGCCGGCGACGAACGATTGCAAGCCGCGCTGAAGCCGCTGTTGGGCAAGATCGACATCGCCACGATGCGAGAAGCAAATTTGCGCGCCGCCGGCAACGACGCGAACTCCTCGCCCGATGCGGTTGCCAGATGGCTATGGGAGAAGATCGGGCGACCATAGGTGAGAGTTGAGAGGGTGGCCGCGGCGGGGAACTCCGGCCACCCTCTCTCGCCCGTCTCTGGAGGAAGAGAGGGCAAACCGCAATCAGTTTAGGCTCGCACCTCCTGCCGCTGGAACAGCACATAGCCGAACGCAAACAGCACGATAGTGCCCGCGATAAGGCCGACGGTCTGCGGCCATGCGATCATGACGCTTTCGCCGAACGGGAGCGGCGCGCCCATAACGGCGCCGCGGAGCTGATCGAGGAAGACCGGACCGAGCGTGCGCGTCGTCGGCGACAGCACCGCGAGCATCGCCTCGCCGAACAGGTCGTTGGGCGACAGCCGCAGCAGTTCCTGGGTCCAGACCGCAGTCGCGGGGTCATTCAGGCCGAGCATTGCGTAGCGCGGATCGACCGGTGCGATCGCCTGCGCGATCGCAGGGGCCAACATCGGCCACAGCACGGTCAGGAATAGCCAGATGCCGAGCGAGACCAGCGCGGCGGTCGCGGGCGAGCGGAACACGATCGAGAGAAGCATCGCCAGCGACAGCCAGACGCCCGCATAGAAGATCGCGACCACCAGAAACACCAGCGAGCGCGCGATCTCTTCCCCGCCCGGCGGCACGCCGAGGAAGATCAGGCCGAGGCCGATCACCAGGAGCCATAAGGCGGCGAGGCTGATGCCGATGGTGGCGAGCGCTGCAAGAAATTTCCCCATCAGCAGCGCATCGCGATAGATCGGCTGCGCCAGGATACGAGACAGCGTCCGCCGGTTGTGCTCGCTGTTGACGGCGTCGAAGCCAAGGCCGATCGCCATCAGCGGAATGAGGAATCCGAGGATCGCAACAAAGGACGGCAGCGGCGCCTGGTCGATGGTGAAAAGACGCAGCAGCAGGAACGGATCTTCGGCGGTGTTCTGCCGCAGGCTGTTGATCGCCTCGTAGAGCGCGGCAAGCGCAGTGAACACGATCAGCAGCTCCAGCATCAGCATGCGGACGCTGGAGATGTGATCCGCGAGCTCCTTGACGAAGACGGTGGACAGACCCTGGAACGGTGAACCCTCACGCCGCATGACGAACGTCCCCCGTGGGCTGGGCCTGGAAATACCGCGCATAGATCGCCTCCAGGCTCGGCTCGTCGACCGACAATCTTCGCAGCGATCCATCGACCGCGACCACGGCCCGCGCCGCGTCCGGCCGCACGTCCCGTTCCGCGGTCATGCGGAAGCGATCGGCGGCAAGCGTCTCGACCTGGGTCACGCCGGGGATCATCGCGAGCCGCCGCGCGATGCCGAGCCCCTCGGCCTCGACTTCCACGACGAAGCCGGCGCCGAGCACCTTGACCGCCAGCTCCGGCACCGCGCCCATCAGCACGATGCGGCCGGCCTGGAACAGCGCAACGCGATCGCAAATGCGCTGCACCTGGTCGAGCATGTGGGAGGACAGCAGCACCGTCACGCCCTCGGCTTTCAACTCCCCGATCAATGCGAGGAATTCCTGGGTGGCCTGCGGATCGAGCCCGGAGGTCGGCTCGTCCAGGATCGCGATCTCGGCGCGCTTGACGATGATCTCGGCAAGGCCCAGCCGCTGGCGCATGCCGCGCGAGAAGGTGGCGACGCGCCGCGACGCGACCTCGGCCAGGCCGACCCGCGCCAAGGCTGCCTCGATCCGCCGCCCGCGCTGGGCGCGCGCCAGGCCCATCAGCTTGGCGGTATAGGCCAGGTTTTCAGTCGCGGTGAGCTGATCGTAAAAGCCAACCGCATCCGGCAGATATCCGACGCGCCGCTTGACCTTCAGCGGCTCGCGCGCCGGATTGAAACCGAGCACGCTGACCTCGCCGGACGAGATCTCGGTTAAGCCGAGCATCATCAGGATGGTCGTGGTCTTGCCGGCGCCATTCGGTCCGAGCAGGCCGAACACCTCGCCACGACCGATGTCGAAGTCGATGGCATCCACGACCTCGATCTTGCCGTAGCGCCTCGTCAGCCCGCGCGCGGTGATGACGGGATCCGAGGCAGTCGTTTTGGAGGCGGTCGTTGGGATTTCGTTCTGTTGATCGCTCATCGCCGTCCGAACCTCGCAACGGCGCCCAGCATCAGCAGCAGCGCGACCCCGATGACGCCCGCGCCCGCCATGCCCCATGCCGTCGAGGTGCCGACGGTGACGCGGAACTGGCTGGACGCGCTCTCGCCGCGCGAGGTGGCGCGGAGCGTGGCCTGGTAGTCACCGGCCAGCGACTTGTCGCTCGGCGTCACCAGTGCCTGGACCTCGCTGTCCTTGCCGGGGACGAGGCGCTCGATCGTCGCCGGCTCGAACGTCACCTTCCATCCGGTCGGCGCGCTCCCGGCGAGCGCGATGTTCTCGGCCGGCGCCGTGCCGGTGTTGGTCACGACGATCGGAATCGAGCTCTGCCGCCCTGCCACTGCACGCGCACTCAACAGGCCGTCGCGGCCGGAGATCTGGAGTTGCGGTTGGCCGACCACGTCGAGCGCAAGCTCGGTCGATGCCGAAGCGTCCTCCGCCTTCACGGTGACCTTGACCGGGAAATGACCGGCATCGATCGTGCTCGGAGGACGGACCTTCAGCTTGACGTCCTTGGACTGGCCGGCGTCGATCGGGATCGAGGACAGCTCCTGGGTGCCGTAGGCTTCGGTGAACGAGGTCTCGAAATTGGCCGGCGCTTCCGCAGCGAAGCTGGCGACGAGGTTGCGGCCCGAATCGTTCTTGATCGAGAGCGTGTAGTCGAAGTTGGATTTCGGAGTG
The DNA here is from genome assembly GCF_041200145.1 of Bradyrhizobium sp. LLZ17. Lineage (NCBI taxonomy): Bacteria > Pseudomonadati > Pseudomonadota > Alphaproteobacteria > Hyphomicrobiales > Nitrobacteraceae > Bradyrhizobium > Bradyrhizobium zaerense. The sequence goes on along the minus strand of NZ_CP165734.1, from coordinate 6,981,677 downwards.
CCGCGCAGCGAGGGTAGGCTGGACTTCACGCTGAGCTTGGCGGGCAGCTCCTTGGCAAGCGACACCGCGATCGGCAGCTCCGCGTTGGTGCCCTGCCCTTCGGCCTTGACCGTGAGCGTGTGTGCGCTGAGATCGTTGCCGGCGGGGACATCGAGCCTGAGCTGCAATGCGACGCTGCCATCAGGGGCCGGCATCGCCGCGCCGACCGGCTGTCCGCCGCCGAGCAGCGTCGCGGTCCAGCCGCTGGGAACGCCTGCGACCGAGAGCTGGTAGCGCTCCGGCGACAGCCCGTAATCCTGCAAGCGCAACGCAACGTTGGTGGTGGTGCCGGGGCGCACCGTGATCGCCGGATAGTCGGTCATCAGATACAGACCCTTGATCTCATGCGACGGTTCGGCGGCATGGACGAGGGGACTGACCAGCGTGAGGGCAAATGCAAGACGCGCAGCATCAAGCGCTCGCATGGACGATACTCCTGCAAGGAAGGGTGGACGAGGGACGGACATCGTGTCGCCGAAAAAGCAGGGCGGCGATGCGTCGAATGATGGGAGCAATCGTGACGAAGTTTGGGTGGTGAAGCGCCGTTCCAATTACAAGTCGGTGATAGCGGGCACTTTCGGCTCAGACTTTAGTTTGAAAACGGCGCGGAGACCCGAAACATTAATATATCGTAATACGATATATCTTGGCAAAAATCCAGGCAGCGGGTGCAGAAGCGCTAGAGCCCATGGATCATGCCCGCGTCGATGAGCAGCCGGTTCAGCCGCCGCGCCTCGGCGCCATCCTTGCAGGCGTAGAACAGGCCTTTGCAGCGGAGCATGATCTCCTTCTGCTCGGCAAAGGAGGGATCGAGCGGAATGCCGGCGGCTTCCTGGATTACCAGCGGCAGATAGGCACCGTCGATCGTGTCCATTACGGCATCGCTTCTGACCGGCTCGAAATTGACGGCGTCGATCGCGTAATAGGTCGCGTAGAGACGCGGATCGTAATCGTCGAGCTTTTTGCCGATCGCGCCTTCGTCGAGTCCGGGCTCGAGGATCTGCGGCGCGAATTCCGGCTGATGGTCGCCATAGCGCACGATCAGGAAGGGTTCGCCTGGAAAGGTCTTCTTCAGGCCGGCGATGAAGGTCTTGTATTGCTCGGCGCTCATGGCCTGCCGTCGCAGATATTCGTCGATCGAAGGAGCGTTGCCTTGCGCGCGCCAGTTCGGCATCAGGTCGGGGCGAAAACGCGTCTCCCAGGGGAAATGATTGGCGCCAAGATAGACGAAGGTGAACAGCGGCTTGTTCGGCTTGCGCTCACCCATCAGCCGGAGCGCCCTGTCATAGAAGAAGCTATCAGGCTCGACGTCCTTGGCGCCGAGATCCTTCGAGTCGAAGAAGCGCTCGATCCCGGTCGTCGTCTGAAAGCTGCGCGCACCCATGAAGCCGCCATAGGCGGGGTAGAGCGACATGGTGTCGTAGCCGCAGCGGCGCAGCGCCAGCGGCAGGCCGCGCTCGACGCGGCCGGACGCGATGCGCGTCACGAAATAGGCGAAGCGGCCGAACGAGCGCGATGAGAGGCCGGCGAGCACGTTGTATTCGGTGAACCAGCTCGGACCGCCGTTGCTCTCCGCCAGGAACGTGCGCTGCTTTCCGTCAAAGGACTTGAAGTGACTGCCATAGCCAGCGGGCACCTTGATGCCTTGCGCGGCGCGGATGTCGAAACTGGATTCATCATGGATCATGATGATGTTCGGCCGGCGTCCCGCGGGATGGCACGCATCGACCAGCGGCATATTGAGCCGTTCGTTGGTCGAGCCGGCCGACTCCATGAAGCCGTATTGCGCGAAGTCGGAGACTGCGCTGACGCCGGAGCGGAAGAATTTCGAGAGATAGCCGTCGTCGTAATAGCCGCGCCAGGCTTCATCGGGATGATAGAGCGAATAACCAACCAGTGCGGCGAGGCAGGCGAGCTTACAGGCGAGTGCCGGCAAACGGCGGATGCGGAACGGATCGAGCCACCACAGCGCATACATCAGCGGCAGCGTGACGAGACCTGCCCCGATCACCGACCAGCGCAGGTTCGGAAAAATCGCAAACAGGAACGCGACCGTGTCGCGGTCGATCATCATCAGGTCGATGAAATTGACCGTCATCTGCACGACGTCGTGCTTGAGCCGCGACAGCAGCACCAGCACCACCACCATGGTCAGCGACAGCGCGCCCGAGAGCGCGGGCCGCCGCAGCAGCGTGATCCAGAAGCAGTTGAGGATGCTCCAGGCCAGCACGAACAAGAGACGCGAGCCGAAATCGGTCTCGGTCTCGTACATCAGGGCAATGGCCGCAAGATGCGGCGCCGCGACAGCGAGCAAACGCCAGATTCCGAGCGCGGCAACGCTCGCCAGAACGGCGGTGGCGGAAGGACCTGGATTCGGCGCGGACGCCATCGACGACACGCAACAGCTGGTCCGGCGGTGATGCCAAGCCGTCTAAACCGGCCTGCGGCTTTCGGCGCAGCCGGAAAGCCTGCGCCGTGTCATAAAACTGTAGTGGAACGGTCACAGACAAGCAACGCGCGCGGCGACCCGACGTTGGCTTATTGTTAGCGGGGCCGATGGGCGCGCGGCCTCCGCGTCGAACTCATCTTCGCCAAAGCGATGCCGCGCTGCCAAAACAGACTTGGCGTCTAGTCGAGGCCCTCGACGCTGACCAGGCGGGCAGAACTGCAGGCATCCCGGATGGATTTGAGCCCCCGGTAGATCGCGCCATCGTAGAAGGCCTCCCACGCCGCGACGGACGGGAATTCCAGGAGCACAATCCTGCGGGGCTCCCAATCTCCCTCGTAGACCTTGTGAGCCCCGCCTCGCGCCAGATACCTGGCGCCTGCGGCCTCCAACGCCGGTTTCACGCCCGACATGAAACTTTGGTACTGCTGCAAATCCCTGATTTCGACGTCGAAAATCACATAAGCCGGCATTTCAACCTCCGCCCACCCACCGAAAACCTGTGGCAGCGTCTATTCGATGACCTCGTCGGCGTCCCCGGTGAGAAACACGATCGGAATGGCCGAGGTTGCCCGCTTGGCCGCGAGCGCGGCCACGTTACCGCCCATCGTGACGATCGCACCGACCTGCCGCTCGGCGAGCTCCGCCGCGAGCTCGGGTAACCGTTTCATCCTCACCATGGCTCAGCCCTGCGGCAGTAGCCCGAGACGCTTGGCGATGATGCGATCGACCACGCGCTTGGGCAGCGTGGCCGCGATCAGATGGCGCATCGGATCCGGCGTGATCTGGTAGCGGACCTTGGGCTTCGCAGCCGTGAGCGCCTCGAACACGATTTCCGCGATCCGCTCGGCCGGCAGGCCGGTCTCGCCGAGCTTCATCATGAAGGCCATGACCTTGTTGAGCGCGGGCAAATAAGGCGAGTTCTTGTAGACCGACAGATCCATCTGCTCCGCTTTGCTCCAGATCGGCGTCTTCACCGCACCGGGCGCGACAATGATGACATCGATGCCGAACAGCATCAGCTCGCGGCGCAGGCTCTCCGAGAGGCCCTCGATAGCGTGCTTGGAGGTGCAGTAAGGCGCCGACAGCGGATTGCCGTTCTTGCCGGCGACCGAGCTGATCATCACGATCCGGCCCTTTGGTCCCATCAGCAACGGATCCGAACCGAGCAGCGGCCCGAACGCCTGCGTCGCGATCACGGGACCGATGACGTTGATGTCCATCTGGCGGCGGAAATCATCCGCCGACAGTTCGAGCACGGGACCAGCGACTGCGACGCCGGCATTGTTGACGAGGCCGGCCAGCGTCTCGCCGCCCAGCGCCTCGCGCACCGTTCGCGCGGCGGCCAGCACGGCGGCTTCGTCGGTGACGTCGAACAGCAGCGGCGTGAAATTGGCGCCGAATTCGCCGGTGAGCCGATCAGCATCGGCCTGCTTGCGGACGCTGCCGAAGACGCGATAGCCGCGTCCAATCAAGAATTTCGCAATGGCCCAGCCGATGCCGGTGGACGCGCCGGTGACGACGACAGATCGCATGGTCTCCCCCCAATAATCCCCGTCATCATGTCGGAGGAAGGCGCGTGGCACAATCCCGCTCAGTTCGGCCTTGCCGGCACCAGGGCACACGAGACCCACGGTGCATGGGCCAGTCGCCGACGAAGTGGCCTCGTGTTAACTGGAGCCTGGATCCCTTATGCCTGGTCGCCCGTTCTCACCGGCAACGGATCCGCGCCGCGCGGTGGTGCTGACGCGCCCTGTTGTCCTTGTCCAGGCGTCGATTTCGGTGCCGTGCGGGCGAGGCCGGCCAGCGCCAGCTTGCGCCGGCGTCGTTCCTGCAATTGCTGGTCCGCCAACACGCCGATCAGAATCACCGTCCCCATCACCGCGAAGTTCAGCGAATTGGGGATGCCGAGGATGTTCACGAGGTTCTGCAGCACCTGCAGCAGCGCAGTCCCCAGCACGATACCGAGAATTGAACCCTCGCCGCCGCGCAGGCTGCACCCGCCCAGCACGGCAGCCGCGATCGCATAGAGCTCATAGAAATTGCCGAAGGAGCTCGGAGACACCGAGTTCGTGTAGAACACGAACAAGACCGTCGCAACTCCGGCGAGCCCACCACTGATGATATACGCAGTTGCGATCACCATATTGGTGTTGATGCCGGAGAAGCGCGCCGCCTCCTCGTTCTTGCCGACGGCATAAAGCCAGCGTCCGTAGACCGAGCGGTGCAGCAGCACGCCGAGGACCAGCGCAAGGATGATCAGGAGGATGAAGGTGTTCGGGATGCCTGCCACATGGCCGGAGGCAATGCTGCTCAAGGTCCCGGCCTCGTCGCCGTAGCCGAAGCCGCGCGTCGAGTCGGTCGTGTAGTAGCGGGCCGCGCCGCGATAGATCAGCAACCCGCACAGCGTCACGATGAAGGGCTGCATTTTCAGCCGGGTGATCAGGATCCCCTGAACGGCCCCCAGCATCAGTCCACCCAGCAACACGGCCAGCAGCGCCAAGGGCCAGGGAACCTGGTATGTCGTCAGAAGGTCGACGAAAACGACACCGAGCAGCGCGAACATCGAGCCGAGCGAAAGGTCGATGCCGCCGGTGATGATCACGAGCCCTTCGCCAAGCGCAAACACGCCGAACAGGCCGATCAGATTGGCCATGTTCAGCAGGTTCACCACCGACAGGAAGGCCGGATTGATCATGCCCGTGATGACGGAAATCACCACGAGCAGCAGGCCGAGGCCGAGTTCTTTTTTGTTCATGGGGCAGCGGCTTCCACGGTTTCCAGCGCCTGGCCGATCGCAAGCCGCAGCACGTTGTATTCACTGAATTGCGGTCGCTCCAGCACACCGCTGACGCTGCCTTCGTGCATCACCGCGACCCGATCGGAGACACCGATGACCTCCTCCATGTCCGAGGAGATCATCACGATCGCAACGCCCTGGTCGGCGAGTTCGCGCATCAGGGCGTAGATCTCGCTCTTGGCACCGACATCGATGCCGCGGGTCGGCTCATCGAAGAACATCACGCGGGGCTGCATGGAAAGCCACTTGCCCAGCACGACTTTCTGCTGGTTACCGCCGGAGAGGGTCACGGCCTCCATATCGACGCTCGGCACCTTGATGGAGAGCCGCCTGACCTGCTCCTTCGCCACCTTACGCTCGGACGCGCCGTTGACCAGCCACATCCGCGCGTAATTCAGCAGGCTCGCCAGCGTCACATTCTCGCGGATAGGCAGTTCCAGCACGAGCCCGGTTTTCTTGCGGTCCTCCGGCACCAGATAGATGCCTTGCCTGATCGCATCCCGGGGCGACGCGACATCGACCGGCGCGTTGTCGATCCTGATCTCGCCTCCCAGCACCGGATCGATACCGAAAGCCGCGCGGGCCAGCGAGGTACGGCCAGCGCCCACCAGTCCTGCCAGTCCGAGGATCTCGCCATGCCGCACGGAAAGGTCAATCTGCCGGTCGGGGAACGCCGACGTCACGAGGCCGACGATGTCGCAGCCGCCCGGCTGCGGCGGCCGTTTCGGCGGCGTATGCAGCGCTTTGAGGTCGCGGCCGATCATCAACCGGATCATTGCGGCGTGGCTGAGCTGGTCTCGCGCCAGCTCTCCCACCGTGCGCCCGTCGCGCAGCACCACGACGCGATCGGCGCAGGTCATGATCTCGCCGAGCCGGTGGGAGATATAGATCACTGCGATGCCGTGCGCCTTCAGATCGGCAATCACCTCCAGCAGACGCTCGGTCTCGGAAATCGTCAGGCTCGACGTCGGCTCGTCCATGATGATCACGCGGGCGTCGATCGAGAGCGCCTTGGCGATCTCCACCATCTGACGTTGGGCGATGGACAAATTGTCGACCAGCGTGTCAGGGGTGAAATCGGCGCCCAGCCGCTGCAGCAGCGGCGTCACGCGCGCGCGCATCTGCGTGCTGTCCACCAGCTTCAGCGGGCCGCCGACGAGCTTCTCGCGTCCGATGAAGACGTTGGCGGCGACGTCGAGATTCTCGAACAGGTTCAGTTCCTGGTGCACGAAGGCGATGCCGGTCTGCGTCGCCTGGCTCACCGTCAATTCGGCATGGTCAGCGCCGCCGATGCGGATCACGCCCGCGCTTGGCGCGATCACGCCGCCCAGCACGCGCATCAAAGTCGACTTGCCGGCGCCGTTCTCGCCGATCAGGCCCAACACTTCGCCACGGTACACGCGCAGGCTGACATCGTTGAGCGCCATCACCCCGGGATAGGACTTGCTGATCCCGGCGAGTTCGAACAGGATTTCCGCCATTCACGTCCTCCCAACCGACGCCCGACGGCATGCTCGCCGGGCGTCGAAAGGTACAGAGGTTCACTTCTTCAGCAGCTCCTTCATGTGAGCGGTGAACTCCGCGACGTTGGTCTTGTTGATCACCTGGGTCGGCACGATCAGCTTGCTGTCAGCGGGAATCCAGGACTTGTCGCCCTTCAGCGTCTTGATGATGTTGGTGGCGGAGAGATAGCCGAATTCGAACGGCTGCTGCACCACCGTCGACTCGATCGTGCCGTCGGAAATTCCCCGCAGCGTGCGCTGGTCCTCGTCGAAGCCGACGATCTTCACCTTGCCGGCCTTGCCCGCCGCCTTGACCGCGTCATAGATCAGCGGAGTCTCGTAGCTCCAAAGGCCGGACAGCAGTGCGATGTCGGGATATTTGACGAGCACGTTCTCCATGTTCGCCTTGGCCTTGGCGGAGTCCACCTGGTCCGTGAACACGTCGACCAGCTCGATCTTGGTGCCGGCGATCGCATCCTTGATACCCTGCACTCGCTCGCGGGCGTTGTCCGCATCCATCGTGCCGACGAATAGCGCAATCTTGCCGCCGTTCGGCAAGGCCTTCTTGAACTCCTCGCCTGCTTGCCGCCCGGCCGCGACGTTGTCGGTGCCGATATAGGCGAGTCGCTTGCTCTGCGGCGCGTCGCTGTCCGTCGTGATCAACACGGTCTGGGACGCGACCTTGTTGAGCTCTTCGGTTGCGTGCGGCGCATCGTCGACCGAGATGGAGATGCCGGCGACGCCGCGCACCAGCAGGTCGTCCAGTTCGCGCCGCTGGCCGGCCGCGGTCGCATCGTTGGTGACGATCAACTGGATGTCGTATTCCGGGTGCTCCTTCTGAGCCTTCTCGAGCCCACGGCCGGCTATGGTCCAGAAATCGGCCGCGGCATTGGTGACGAGCGCGATGGTCTTTTTCTGCTGGGCCTGCGCCGCACCCGTGGCAAGCGCGAACGCAGCGGCGGTCGCGAGCAGCGGCACTATCAATTTCTTCATTGATCCGTTCATGTCCATCTCCCTTGGCTTCCTTGGCACCCTTGGCGCCCTTTTTTATTTACGTCGCGAAGAAATGTCACAGAGACAATTGCCGGATTCAGGATGTACCTGCGCCTTCTTCAAGTCTAAATAGTACATGAGGCGAGACAATAGTAAATACGGATTGGTAGCTGTGTTTTTTCGAGCCTGCTACCGGCGCACGCGTTGATTAATTTCACTTTGCCGAATTAAAGGGACCATGGCCACTGAGCTGCCCAGACCTTTTTCAAGCGTGCCTCGCGGATCGAACCGCGGCCGCCTGGTCGAAGTCTTGCGGCGCCTGGGGCCGTTGCCGCGCGTGGAACTCGCCCGCAATACAGGGCTAAGCTTCCCCACCATTTCGGGCCTGACGTCGAGCCTGATCGCGGAAGAGTTGCTGTGCGAGACCGAGACAGCGGCAACCTCATGGTCCGACGATCCCGACGAAGAGGATGCGGACGGGCTGAATGGCCGACGCCGTGGCCGGCCGGCCGTGCTGCTGACCCTGAACCCTGACTTTGGGCGCATCGTCGCGGTCTCCGTCCGCATGAACCTGATCGAGACGCTGATCGCGGATTTCAGGGGCTCCGGCCTGGCGCAGTCGCGCCTTGCGCTGCCGACGCGCGCTCTCGATGCAGGCGGACTGCGCGATCTCGTGATCGGGCAGATCAATGCGATGCTCGACGCGACGGCGACGCCACGCCGTCAGCTGTTGGGAATTGGGCTTGCGCTGCAGGGCATCGTCAACGTCGACACCGGCTGGACCCTCTGGAGTCCGGCACTGTCGATCACCGACGTCGATCTGGCAACGCCGCTACGTCGGGCGTTCGGCGTCGACGTCGTGATGGCGAACGACGCCGTCGCCGTTGCGCTCACGCTCACAGCCGCCGAACCGGCATTGGCCCAGGGCCTCTCCGCCACCATCATGGTCGGTCACGGCATCGGAATGGGTGTCGTCGTCGACGGTGAAGCGCGCTGGGGCGCCGGCAGCGAGCTCGGCCATGTCAAATTGGCGCCGGACGGTCCGCAATGCCGCTGCGGGCAGCGCGGCTGCATCGAGGCCTATCTTGCCGATTATGCGCTCTACCGCGACGCCCGCACGTTTCTCGACCTGCCGCCTGCGGACTCGCAACAGCCGTCCGAAGCGCAGATGGCTCTGCTGCGCGAGCGGACGCTGGACGGCGATCCGCGCCTCGAGCACCTGTTCCAGCAGGCAGGCCGCGCACTTGCCGAGGCGGTCGCGGCGACGATATCGGTGCTGCGCCCACATCACGTCATCCTGGCGGGACCCGGCCTTCAATCATTTGACATGATGCGCCGCGCTTATGAGGAGCGGCTCGAGCAAGCGGTGTTGCCATCGCTGCTCAAGTCCACGGCGATTCATCTGCGACCAAGCGAGTCGGCGGCCATTGTCGACGGCATGGTGCGACAGACGTTGCGGGTTGTGGACCGCAACCACATGGAAGGGAGCGAGTGAACACCGCTGCCACGTCTTGATCGGGGCATGCGATGTCTGGCAATATGGGATCAAGGGTTTGGCGATCCTCGGCGCGGTCGCACGCGACGGTATCGGCTGGCCGAGCAGGCTTGCGGCACTTGAAAATGAAGCGCGCACAGGTTTGATGACGCGAGATTCCGTTACGGCAACTGGTCTGCCGTGCCGGATTGAAGATAGACCAGGGAGGAAGCCAATGTTGAAGACGATCACGCTCGCCGGCGCCGCGATGGCGCTTGCCCTGAGCACCGCGCCGTCCTTTGCCAAAGAGCTGAAGTCGATCGGCGTCTCGCTGGGATCGATGGGCAACCCGTTCTTCGTCGCGCTGTCGAAGGGCGCCGAGTTCGAGGCCAAGAAGACCAATCCCAATGTCAAGATCACCACCGTTGGCTTCGAATACGACCTCGGCAAGCAGGTCACCCAGATCGACAATTTCATCGCCGCCGGCGTCGACCTGATCCTGTTGAACCCCGGTGATCCCAAGGCGATCGGGCCGGCGATCAAGAAGGCGCAGGCGGCAGGCATCGTGGTCGTCGCGGTCGACACCGCGGCCGAAGGCGCCGATGCCACCGTGACCACCAACAACGTCCAGGCCGGCGAGATTTCCTGCCAGTACATCGTCGACAAGCTGGGCGGCAAGGGCGACGTCATCATCGAGAACGGGCCGCAGGTTTCCGCCGTGATCGACCGCGTCACCGGCTGCAAGAATGTTTTCTCGAAGAATCCCGGCATCAAGGTGTTGTCCAGCGACCAGGACGCCAAGGGCTCGCGCGAAGGCGGCCTCACCGTCGCGCAAGGCTATCTGACCCGCTTCCCCAAGATCGACGCTATTTTCGCCATCAACGATCCGCAGGCGATCGGCACCGACCTCGCGGCGCGCCAGCAAAACCGCACCGGCATGATCATCACCGCGGTCGATGGCGCGCCCGACATCGAGGCCGCGCTCAAGGACCCGGCGGCGGCGCAGATCCAGGCGTCCGCTTCGCAGGACCCGTTCTTCATGGCGCGGCGCGCGGTGCAGATCGGTGTCGGCATACTCAACGGCCAGAAGCCAGCCTCGACGGTCGAGCTCCTGCCCTCGAAGCTCGTGACCCGGAACAATGTCGCCGAGTACAAGGGCTGGACCTCGGACCGGTCGCAGTAACCGATCGTTTCTGATGCGTTGCGCTCTGCGCCGCTCGCGGGACCACGAGCCCACGGGCGGCGTTTCCTCGCGCGCGCACCAGATTCATCCCTAGACCACTTAGTCAGGACGCCACATAGCGAGCGCCGACCGCGTCGCCAGCTCGAGAGAGCAGGTCTAGACGGCAAACGAGGCCGGCGCTTCGCCAGCGCGATGCCGGCGCCATATTTCGTTGAAGGCGTTTTCGATGTGTCGCGTCATACCCACAGTATCGAACAGAGGCCAAGTGGACCGATGCGCCGCCAGCTTGCTCTTGAGGGCGGTTCGAAGTTCGGAATCATGCGCGATCCGAAGCGCTAGGGTCTCATATTCGTCCAGCGATCGCGTCACCAGCTCAGGAAGGCCGACAGCATTCAAGAGACTGGCTGCGACACGTCCCGCAAAGGCGGTGCCGAGACAGGTCAGGACGGGCAAGCCAGCCCAAAGAGCGTCGCTGGCCGCGGTATGGGCGTTGTAAGGCAATGTGTCGAGGTACAGATCCGCCAGCTGGTGGCGCGCCAAATGTTCGTCGGCAGCCGCGAATGGGGCGAACACGATTCGTTCGGCGGCGATGCCGCGCGCAACGGCTTCACGCCTCAGGTTCTCCCTGGCGATCGGGTCCGCATCAAGCAGCCAAAGGACGCTGCCGGCGGTTTTGCCAAGCAGCCTCATCCAGACATCGAACAGCACCGGCGTGATCTTGGACGTTCTGTTGAACGCGCAGTAGACGAATGCATCATCCGCAAGTCCGACCTCGCTCCGGGCCGGTAGCTTTGGCAGGATCGGTCGCTTTGCGTCGGTCGCCTGATAGCTATGAGGGAGGTAAATCACCTTCTCGGCGTAATACTTCTGCTCTGCTTCGGGGATCACGATCGGGTCGGCCATGATGTAGTCCATATAGGACGCGCCCATGGTGCCGGGAAAACCGAGATAGTTGACCTGGATGGGAGCCGCCCGGCGCGCCAGGATTTTCGGCCGCGCACCGGCGGTGAAGCCGCCCAGGTCGACGAGCACCTCAATGTCGAGCTGGCGTATCAGCTTGACCACGTCCTCGTCGGGAACGTGGCTGACATCATCAAAGCGTTCAAATGCGGCCTTGAGGCGGTCGCGCATCTTGCCCCGGTCGTCCGGTCCGTAGGAGATAGCGCTGACGTCGAAGCGCTCGCGATCGTGCGCCTCGAAGAGGCCAGCCGCCAAATGCGCGACGGCGTGATTGCAAAAATCGGCAGACATGTACGCGACCCGCAGCCGGGAAACCGGCGACGGAGTTCCAGGTCTCGCGGCACCTCGGTCCGGTGCGACCTCGGCGACATAGGTCTTGGCACAGGTCAATTGGTGCGCGGGAGACGACGAGGTATGAAAGAAGGTGAAGGGGTCGACCGCCACGCCGGATTCGACCGCCTCGTCCAGCGCGGCCTGTTCACGTTCGAAACTGCGCCAGTCGCCACGCTTCCGCCTGGCAGCAACGAGCTTGCTCAACGCGAACGGGAAAGCCTTGTTCAGCGCGACCGTTTTTTCGAGCGCTGCGATGGCTTCGTCGTGCCGGCCCATTTGGGCAAGGACCTCAGACAGGACGAAATGGTTATGCGGATTCGAAGGCACAAGCTCGACGGCCCTTTGGTAGCTGTCATGCGCCTGGTCCAGCTGGCCGAGCTGCTGGAACGCACTGCCTCGGTTTGCGAACGCTGCGCTCGATGGCGCGATCGCAATGGCGCGATCAAATTCCGCGATCGCGCCGCGAAGCTCCTGCCGTGCCATCAGGATCGCTCCGCGATTCACATAGGCGTCCGCGAAGTCGGGCGACAGCGCAATCGTTTTGGCAAGCCAGGCGAGCGCATCGTCTGGCTTGTTCAATGCGCGCAGCACGTTGGCATAGTTGAAAAGAACGTCGGGATTGCCGGGATCGACCCGGGCAGCCTTCTTGAGCAATGGCTCGGCATCCGCGAAATTGCCACGTTGGGCGTGCAACAGCCCCAGCATATGAAGCGCGATGGGATGCGTTCGGCTTCCCCTCAGGATGGCCGCGTAAGTCCGCTCTGCTTCCGACAGATTGCCAGAACGGTGCGCCGCAACGGCCTGGTCCAGAATAGCCGACGTATGCAGTGAAGGGGCCGAAGCTCCCTTGTTTCGGCTTTGCTGCGACATGTGATTGGGTTTCTGGATGAAGGATTTGTGCTCTGGCGAATTCGCACAAAAACTCTAGTCGGCTTTCATGGAGAGAACAACGGCCAGACCTGCGCCTCAAGGCGCGAAACGACCGTGCGGGTACCTAGATTCGCGCGCGAGAATATCGATGCCGGGCAATTGCGGTGGCCGCGATCGCAGCTATCGCGGACGTGGACCGCGGTCTGGATAGGACGGCCGTTGCACATAAGGGTTCGCCAAGCACATGGCGGAAAGTCCCGCAGCGGACGCTCTACACTCTTCCCACGAACTATACCGGCACGAAATCGAAGTGCCGCCGCCCCACTCCCACTTCTGCAGGCAAACCGGATAATCGCCGCCGAACCGTTGAGCCGCGGCTGGACCGGCCACGGACATTGCAATCCAAACCAGGAGGAGAAAGGGAAGCGCGCGCATCATGTAACTCCGACGATTTGCGACCCTAACACGGCATCTCCAATTTTCGCGCGGCGAAGATGTTCAAGCTGACCCGCAAAAAGTAGACCCCCAGCGAAACCGCTGGGGGCCTTTGGTATCGGCTCAGAATTAAGTCTTAGAAGTTACGCTGAGCGCGCAGCAGCATCTGGAGCGAGCTCTGGTCCTTCAGCTCGTACACAGCTGCCGGCTTGGCAGCGGCTGCAAACGCCGGGGCGGCGATGAAGCCCGAGTACTTCTGGTCCAGAACCGAGTAGCTCAGGTCCGCGGTGAAGGTCAGGTTCTTGACCGGGGTCCACGCGGTGTTGATGCCGACAGCCGCGAAGTTGAAGTCGGGATTACAGGTAGAACCCGCGACTGCAAGCGTAGCGAAGCCGGCGCAGATGAGTGCCTTGCCCGTATCGCCATACTTCAACTGAGCATACGCACCGTAGATGCCCGACGCCCAGTATGGGTTCCAGTTGTGGGTATAACCACCGCGGAAGCCCCAGGTCTTGACGGTATCGATACCGGTGTTCACGCCACCAATGGTGCCGAAGACGCCGTCAGCAATTCCGGCCACGCCGATGCTCTGGTACGCCGCGCTGCTGCCGCCGTACATGAAGAAGGCCTGCGGGAACAAGCTCTGGAAGTTGTACCGAGATGCGCCATCGGTGTAGACAGCCTGCAGGTTGATGCTGTCGCCAGCCCCTGTCGGGATGTTCTTGATGGACAACGCACCCTGAACCGCCCAGCCCCACTTATCGGCGGGATGGTCAGTGGGTTCGGTCGTGCCGTAGTACGCGGAGTGGATCTCATGCGCGACGGCCGAAATCTGGGCCAGACCCCAGGCCTGGTCGACGCGGACCTGACCGACGATGTCGGGCGAACGCGTGCCACCCCAATCATTGGCGCCATAGGTGCCCGTGATGAAACCAGCAGCTGTGAACCCGTTGGTGTTAAAGAGGTTCGACTGGCCACCGGCCGCCGTCGTCATGTCCTGCAACGCGATCGAAGCGGTGACGCCCTGGCCGAAGTCAGCCGTATAGGCAACCTGGTTGATGCCGGTCACGTTGTTGCTGCCGCCCGGAAGCGTATCGGGACCGCCAGCGGGATAGCTCTGCCACGGAGCGTCGAAGATCGAGACCGTCCGGCCGAAGGTGAAGCCAGCGAACTGGATGAACGCATGGTAGAGGCCGAGCGAGGCGGAACCGGTCGAAAACGCCGACGGGGTGCTGCCGGTGACCGAGGTCGAGTCCCAGGTGAAGACCAGATCGGCGAAGGTGCGTACCACGCCGTACTCGGTCGCAGTGCGCGTATCGACCGTGAGGTCCTGACGAGCGCGGCTATGGTAGTAGTCGGTCAGACGGTTGTTCGTACCGGCTGACGAGCCCTGCCGGAAGCTGTAGTCGCCAGCACCGCCCAGGATCAAGTCGGCGCGCAGATAGCCGCCCAGCTTGATGCAGGTGTCGGTGCCCGGGATGTAGTAGAAACCCGCACCGTACAGGGAGCAGATCCTCACGTATTCGACGGCCTTGGCCTTCAACGGAAGATCGGCTGCCTGGGCTCCGCCAGCGGCGACCAGACCCGCCACTGAGCCGAGCAAAAGGCTCTTAAAGTTCATGTTAACCTCCAAGTTTGCTCTCCAGGGACGGTCATTGACCGGACGGCCAATTCCCCGCTCCCCCTCTAATCACCGCTAGAGCCGATCGCGTCTTGGGACACACCCGCATAAACGCGAGGGACTTAAGCGAAAGACTTAGACGGGACGACCTCGGGATGCCCCCCTCCGTCGCAACGGGATAAGAAACGATCGGACCTGATCAATCAATGATCGATTGCCTCGGTTTGGGCAGGGAACGGCCGTTTTCCAGCGATTGTTGCACAAATATCACGATTGCTTGAACCGAAGAATGGCCTGCAAGCGCTTGATAAAACGTCGTATTTTCGCTGGAATCGTTCAATATACACTTGTCCCCAACCGCACCATGTCCGCCTCGATGGCAGGCCAAACCTGCCCGATTTCCCCGCCCGTGCCGTGATGCTTACGCGGCATCTCCATCTCAGCCATTGGTGGCGGACCAGAATCGATCCCGTTGACGTTCGGCGAGTCGTGGCGCCTGGATTCGGTCCGCATTTCCCCCCGATTGGCGGCGGTTCCGGGGAGCCTCATGCTCCACGAATGTCTTGCGAATAGGTTGCCGGCTCGACGCTTCCCGTCATATCGATTCTGCTGGAACGTGGTCGTAAAAGCGCCGACATTGCCGCAGATCAACCTTGTCCTGCGCGAACGGCATCACGTGAAAATTCTCGATTACGGACGGTATTCAATGGGCAGCTTCACCACCAGGTCGATCGTCGGGCGCCCCGGGCAGGGTATGAGGCGCCGGCTGAAGTTCGCCGCCGTGATGCTGGGTGTCGGTCTGGTATGTTCGGCAGGTGTGGCCCGCGCCGGCGATGACGATGAGGACGACGATAGAACCTTCGAGGAGAGGATCATCGACAACCTCATGTCCGGTCTCGGCGCAAAGAGCATGGAAACTCCCGGCATCGAATATCGCGAGCGGTCGCCCTTGGTGGTTCCGCCCAAACTCGATTTGCCGCAGCCGACTTCAGCCGAAGGAGCCAAGGTCGCACCTAACTGGCCCAAGGATCCCGACGAGAGGCGGCGCAGGGAAGCCGCTGCCGCAAGGAAGAAAAGTGGAGGCAACAGGGCGGTCGACCCGTATGTGGCTGCCCAACCCTTGACGCCGAAAGAACTCGATGCCGGCCGCGTAGCAGCACCACGGGAGAACTCTGATCCCGTCCAGCCGGGGGTCAGCCCGAATCAACCGACTCTGAGCCCTGCCCAGCTCGGCTACTCAGGTGGCTTGTTCGGTACGTTGTTCAAGAGCGGCAGCAGCGAACAGAAGCCGTTCACGGGAGAACCCACGCGGAGGAGCCTCGTAGAGCCGCCGCCGGGATACCAGACCCCTTCGTCCAACTATGCCTACGGCTCCGGCGCTGATGACTCGAAGCGGACCTATTTCGACGTGCTATCGGGCAAGGAGAAGGAGAAGTGAGTCGCTTCTGAGCGATTCGGAGGATTCTGCATAGGTTCGCCGAGCAGCCAGCGCTGCATGCCCTTCGCCATCGTCGCCGCCGTCAATTCCCCGCAAGCGACTATTCCAACAGACCTCCGACTACGGTCTTTTTGCGTATGCTCACGTCGGAGCATCTCGATCATCGCGATTAGCCCTGGCCACGATGACGCGCGACGGAGATGCGCCTACTCGCCTGGAGCAGCGGCACTAACAAGCGCCAGCCGCAAACCCTCATGTCTGCCCAATAGGAACGTTCACGCTCCGCTCAGTTTGTCCCGCACCTGCAATCAAACTGGAGTTGTGAAATGCGAAATACGATCTTGTCGATCTTCACGTGTGCGCTGCTCGCCGCGGCCTCGATGACGGGAGCTTATGCTCAAGGAGCCGGTGGCACTGGTGGAGCTGGTGGCGCTGGGGCCGGGGCCGGTGCAGGGGCCGGAACTGGGGCTGGAAGTGGCGCAGGAGCCGGGGTGAGCGGTGGCGGGACAACCGGAGCTGGCACGGGAGGCGTCGGAGCTAGCGGCGCAGGGAATTCCGGCATGGGGAGCAGCGGCGCAAGTGGAGGAGCCGGAGGGCTTCAAAGAAATGCGATTCATCCAGGCAGAGGAGAAGATCCTACCCACCGCTAAGGAGTTGCGGAAACGCCGTGTAGATTTTGGCGAGACAACAAATTAGACGTCTCGGCCAACGACCTCAGCCCGCCAGCGTAGCTGGCGGGCTCTTCAGACCACCTACGAGAAGCACCAATCATGCATACCATTCTGCTTTTGCTGGCGTTGGCGGCGCCGAGCCCGCCCACTGCCGACGCACCAGCCTCTCGCATATCCTATGATTACCCATGGTGCGTGATGGGAGGTGAGATGGGCTATGACTGCTCATACAGTACGAGAGCTCAATGCCTGGCGTCAGCTTCTGGCCGCTCGAACGTATATTGCGATTTAAACCCGCGGGCATCGATCCAAGAGCAACCGTCCGCAGGACGGACCGTGCACCCGCGCCGGGCACGTTGAGTGTACCCTGCCTGAACTCTGTAGATTCGCAGTGGTCCGCGTTCCTCATCGCGCGACCGCGTTGACCAGCAAAGAGCCTGCCGTTCAGTTCGCATCGTCTCCCTCGGATGCGTCGGCCTCTTGGCTACTCTTATCCCACTCCATCCGACTGGCTGTTTGCTTCAGCCGCGTTCGTTGATGTTCGTCTTGATCGTGTTTGCTTCCGCCGTTGTTGACTTTGCGCAAAGGAATCCATTTATCCCGCATCGTCGTCTGCGATATACCTAGCGCCACAGACAACGAATACTGTTGTCAAACCTATGCCTTTCGACGCGCGACTTCTTCGAGTCGCCATTGCATCGCGATCCAATCTGCCCGAACAACGAGAAGTGGTCACGGCGGTCACATGAACAACAACGAACCGGATCTACTCAACGGTCTGATCCAGCCGGCGCGACTGACGTCGGTGGTCGATGTCGGGGCCAACCCGATTGACGGTGACCCGCCCTACAAAGCGATGCTGCAACGAAGACTTTGCACCGTCGTTGGTTTTGAACCGCAGGACGAGGCGCTCGCTGTGCTCAATGCCCGCAAGAGCGACCTGGAGAGCTACTATCACTATGTCCTCGGAAACGGGCACAAGGCGAAACTGCGCTTCTGCCGAACACCGGGAATGACAAGCCTGCTGCTTCCGGATCAGAATGTTCTGTCGCATTTCGCTAAATTCGCCGAATGGGGCAGCGTGGTCAGTGAACATCCGGTCCAGACCCGCAGGCTCGACGATATCGCCGAAATCCGCGATCTGGATTTGCTGAAAATCGACGTTCAGGGCTCCGAACTGGCTGTCTTCGGAAGCGGGCGCCAAAAGCTGAAGCAGGCGGTCGCCATCCAAACGGAGGTCTCGTTTCTTTGCCTCTACAAGGAGCAGCCGACATTCGGCGATATCGACGTCGAATTGCGCAAACAAGGGTTCGTTCCCCACGCTTTTACGGCGATCAACCGGCGCATGATCGCCCCGTTGAGCGACCCGTCCAATCCGTATGCGGCCATGAACCAGTTGCTGGAGGCTGACATCGTCTATGTGCGAAACTTCATGCGGCCAGCCGAGATGACGGTCGAGCAACTGAAACATCTCGCAATGATTGCTCATCATTGCTACCGTTCGTTCGACCTTGCCGCGAACTGCGTTCACCACCTGATTGCGCGCAAGGCGATCCCCGACCAATCGATCCGCGAGTACCTGGCGTCTTTCCAGGCCCCTGCCGCGCCGACCGCGAGCAGTTCGGAAAATGCAGGTTTGTAGCCGGCGAAGAATAAGCCGCAACGCTTCGGGAGGCCAGCGAGCAAGCGTGGTTCGACCACCGGGGGCTAGTGCGAAGCACCCTGCCCTGCGCGCTCCCGGAGCCGATAGAACTGGAGCGCCGCCTTCGCGGTATTCGGCTTCAGCCGCAGGAAGCTCGCAAAGCATTGCTCCAATCGTTCTTTCGCCTCGTGGGCTGCGCCGGGCTGAAACGTCAAGATCGCCTTCGTCGCGTCCCAGGATAAACCGACGGCTTTGGCGAGAATGAGAATCTGCTCGGGCTCGGAGCGGACCAGCGCACGCTCGATCGCTCCAATCGGCAGGTCGCTCATGAGCGACAGGGCAACGGCAGTCTTGTCAAAACTTCGCTCGCCGATGAAGCCCAGCACGCGTGCCTCGTCGAGTTGCCCGACCGAATGCAGGGATTTCACCTCGGCCAACGCCCGGGCGTGCTCGCTTGAGCCTGCTCGCGCTACCGTCTGAAGCTTATTGGAGCCCTCCGCAATGGCACTCTGGATCAGAGTTGCCTGGCGTGGATCAGCCGTCTCCAACTTGGATCGCACCATCTCGGATGCATGGACAAACAATTTCAGCAAGGTCTCGCGCGGAATATCCGGGCGGGCCCAGATGCACATCGCGAGCGCGCTATTGTCTCGCGCGCGCCCGACGAGGCTGGACATACCCTGTGGCGAGAATCTGGCGCCGCCATTGCTTGCGGCCCGTACCGCAACATCGTTGTTGCCGCGTCCGACGAGGACATCGGTGACGGGTTCCGTCAACTGGGTTCGACCGGCGATGGCCAGCAGGTGATCCTGGCTCTTGGTCCTCGCGTTCTCCGCCAACGTCGCCTCGTCGAGCCGTGGCGAGTGCTCAAGTATCGGCATCGCCACCTCCGGCGCGTCGTCAAACGCCAATAGACGGATGGTCCGGCGGGGTGCGTCGGGCAATCTGGAAAGACGGCTCCCGAACGACGCCCGGGCGGCACATTCGATGGTCCGGAGCAGCGTGCTCATCACCTCGTCGAATAGATCGATCTGCTCGTTCGTAAATTTGCCCGAGCCGAACACGAAGAGATCGGCGACCTTTCGCAGGAGCTCGGCACGCTTTGACAGCTCGCGGCTGGCCAGCGTCGCCTCGAGTTGATCGATCAGGCCGTTCTCCAAGTTCATCTTCTGCATCCTGAACAATGAGCCGCCTGCGTTCCGGCGGAGATCATGCCATCACGCGACGTTCTGCACCGGCAAGATCGCCTTGAAGTCGAGTTCGGAGTTCGGCACCGGCCGCCCGAACAGATATCCTTGCGCGAAGTCTACTCCGGCCGCTTTCAAGGCCTCGAATTGCGCGGGGAGTTCGACACCTTTCGCGACCGTCGTGACATCGAGACCGCGCGCCAATGCGACGGCGGAGGCGACCACGGCGGCGCAGTCCCTTCGCGTCGCGCAGCCCTGCACGATCGCCCGGTCGATCTTGAATTTGTCGAATGGAAAGCTCTGGAGGTAGCTTGCAGCGGAATAGCCCACCCCGCAATTATCGAGCACGACGCCAATGCCCAGGTTCTTCAGCTGCCGCACCGTGAGCAGGTGAGCCGCCAGATTCCCCTCGACGAGTGCAGCGTCGGGAATTTCGAGTTCGAGCCGCTCGGGCGACAGCCCCGACTCGACCAGCGCGCACAGGACGATATCCAGGATGTTGGGCTTGTGGAACTGGACGGCGCTCATATTGACGGCGACGCGGATGTGCGCCGGCCAGGCGGACGCATCCAGGCAAGCCTGCCGCAAGATCCATTCACCAAGTGGCAACATCAGTCCGGACGCCTCGGCAGCGGCCAGGAACTGCGCAGGCGGCAGCACGCCCTTCGAAGGGTGATGCCAGCGCACGAAGCACTCCAGGCTCGTCGTCGCGCGCGTCCGAACATCAATCACGGGCTGGTAGTGCAGCTCGAATTCATTGCGATCAATGGCGTCCCGCAGTTCGCCCTCCATCCACTTTTGCGTGTCGGCAGCTTCCGTCATGTCGGTCTGGAAGATGCGGAAATCGTTTCGGCCGCCGGATTTCGTGGCATAAAGTGCGAGGTCAGCCTTCTGTAGCAACGTCTCGGGGCTGACGCCATGCTCAGGCGCAAAGGCGATCCCGATGCTGGTACCGACGCTGACGCGGTTGCTGCCGAGATCGAACGGTTGCTCGATGAGGCCAATGATCCTCAGCGCCAGTGCGATCGCACCTTCGCTCTGATTGCTTTCGTTCTCCTGGATGATCGCAAATTCATCGCCGCCGAGACGGGCCAACACGTCCGTATTGCGCAGCGACGAACTCAGTCGGCGCGCGACCTCGACCAGCAACTGGTCGCCTGCGGCGTGACCGAGCGTATCGTTGACCAGCTTGAACCGGTCGAGATCGAGCATCAGCACGGTGAATGTCGCGCCATGCCTTTGCAAACGCTTTGCCGCTTCGTCGAGCTTTTCCGAGAACACGGCGCGGTTCGCCAGACCCGTGAGCAGATCGTGCTGCGCGAGATACGCGATACGCTTCTCGTTTCTCGCCCGATCGGTGATGTCCTCATGGGTCGTGAGCCAGCCACCGTCCTGCATCATGTGCCGCGCAATCGCGACGACACGCCCGTCCGCAAGTTCTCGGGTCTCGTTGAGCTGCTTCACGTTGCGATCGAGATAGACGTCGGGTGCGACATCGACGAAATGCGTACCTTGCTCGCGACGATACTCGAGAATTTGCGCCAGCGTGATTCCGGGTCTGATCCGGCTGTAGTCAATGTGGTAAATGTCGCAATAGCGCGCGTTCGACACCACGATCCTCTGCTCCGCATCGAACATGCAAAGCCCTTGGGACATGTTGTTGAGGGCGGCATCGAAGCGCAAGTTGATGGCCTCGAGCTCCGCAGCTTTCTGCGCCAACATTTGCTCGCCACGTTTCTGCTCGGTGACGTCTTCGTGCGTCGCGACCCAGCCGCCGTCGGGCAGCGGCTTGCGCTGGATCAGGATCTGGCGGTGGTCTTTCAGCTCGTAATCCTGCTGTCGCTGTTTCGGCATGAGCTGGACATGCTGATCGACGCTCAGCGAGCTGGTTTCGCCGCGATCCTGATAGTGCTGCAATATCCGCTGCAGCGGCGTACCGGGCCTGACGAGTTCGTCCGGCAGATCGTACATCTGCTGGTACCGGCAGTTGGAAACGACCAGGTTCTTGTCTGCGTCAAACAGGCACAGGCCCTGATTCATGTTATTGATCGCGACATCGAACCGCGCGTTGATCAGCTTCAGTTCGGCGGCATTTTCGGCCAGCAGGATCTCGTCTCGCTGCCTCTCGGTGATATCCTGATGGGTCGCGACCCAGCCACCATCCAGCATCGGCGTTCGCACGATCGAGATGGTCCGGCCATCGGCGAGTGTGATGATCCTCGGAGTCCGGTGCCTTGCGCCGTCGAGGAACTCCCTGACATCGAGATCGCCTGCAACGCTCTTGTAGCCACGGACGATGCTGCTGAGCGGCGTTCCAGGCTCGACCTGCGACTCCGTGAGGTGATAAATCTCGCGATAACGACTGTTGGCGACCAGCAGCTTCTCGTCGGCATCGAACATGCTGAGCCCATGCGGCATGTTGCTCAACGCGACGTCAAACCTGGAGCTCGCGGCCGCAAGCGCATTCGTTTGCCGCCGCAGCAGAAAGGTGCCGATCAGAAGGATGGCGACGATCGCAGCAGCGAGTGGTCCAAAGGTGTAGAGATGCCGATACCATGGCTGCAGCACGTGAGCGCGCGCGTAGGTCACGACCAGAACCAGCGGCAGACCGGACACGGCTTTGTAGCCCGCGATGCGCGCGACGCCGTCGACGGGACTCGTCAGTTCGTATGACCCGACCTCGGAGACCGGCAGATACTGGTTGAACAGCGGCCCGTCGGCGACCAACATCCCCAGCACCTTGTTCTGCTCCGGCACGCGCGCGAGGATCCGCCCGTTGCGATGGAGCAGCACCACCGAGCCATTCGGGCCAAGATCGATCTTGCGGTAGATCTTGAGGAGAAAGGATTGATCCAGCGGCGCCGTGACGATGCCCGCAAAGCTCCCATCCGGGTTGCTCAAACGGCGCGACGCCGCACTGAACCATTTGTCGCCGCCCGCCGAGCGATAGGGTGGAGCAACGAACAATCCGCTGCCGGCACCATCGCGCTGCGCGACGAAGTGCGCCATGTCGGAGATGTTGTTGCGAGGCAGCGCGTGGTCGTAGGAGTGCGCAACGACCGTTCCGGATGCATCGGTCCAACCCACTGCGACAAGAATCGACGAGCTCTTGACCAGTTGCCGCAACGCGGCGTTGGCGGCACCGGGATCGGCGTATTTTCCCGACGAAGCGTCGTTGCGGATCGCCTGCGCCTCAAGCAACACGCGATCGATGTCTTCGAACGTCATCGCGGCGTGTTCGGCCAGAATGGCCGAGAGATTGAGAGCATCGGTTTTGGCAGACGCGACCGCTTCTCGATAGCGGACGGCCAGATCGACGAGAAACAAGGCGACGACGACGAACGAAAACAGCAGGCCCAGGATCGTCACAGACGATCCCGGCGATCCGGCCAGCCTTCGCCAAGCTTTCAGCATTGCGCGTCTGTGGTTCGAGCGAACGGCCCACCATCGCCCTTGCAACGCTAAGATTTGGTTGAACCGGCTATCGCAAATTGAACTCGGTAGTCCTACGGATGGATGCCGGAGGCATCTCCATACCGATCAGTACCCCACCCCACGCCGGGCACTCCGGTTAGGAATGGCGCGCAGGTATCTCCCCGGACCAGCAACGCACGCCGCCGGACGATGCTTCGCATCGCCAGCAGTGTTGCGCTGCGTCCGGGGGACCCAGACCTTAGTTCTTGCTCTTGTCGACCAGCGCGCCCTTCTTGATCCAGGGCATCATGTCGCGCAGCTTCGCGCCCACTTCCTCGATCGGGTGCTGGGCGAGCTTGGCGCGGGTTGCCTTGAACGAGGTCTGGTTGACCTTGTTCTCGAGCATCCAGTCGCGCGCGAACTTACCCGACTGGATGTCGTTCAGAACCCGCTTCATCTCCTTCTTGGTCTCGTCGGTGACGATGCGCGGCCCGGTGACGTACTCGCCGTACTCGGCCGTGTTGGAGATCGAGTAGTTCATGTTGGCGATGCCGCCTTCATAGATCAGGTCGACGATCAGCTTCACTTCGTGCAGGCACTCGAAATAGGCCATCTCCGGGGCGTAGCCGGCTTCGACCAGGGTCTCGTAGCCACTCTTGATCAGCTCGACCAGGCCGCCACAGAGCACGACCTGCTCGCCGAACAGGTCGGTCTCGCACTCTTCCTTGAACGAGGTCTCGATGATGCCGGCGCGACCGCCGCCGATGGCGGAGGCGTAGGACAGGCCGAGGTCATGCGCGTTGCCGGACGAATCCTTGGCGATCGCGATCAGGCAGGGCACGCCGCCGCCGCGTTGATACTCCGAGCGCACGGTGTGGCCGGGGCCCTTCGGCGCGATCATGAGCACGTCGAGGTCGGCGCGCGGATCCAGCAGGTTGAAGTGGACGTTGAGGCCGTGCGCGAAGACGAGCGCTGCGCCCTTCTTCATGTTGTCGTGCAGGTGCTCGCGATAGATGTCGCCCTGGAGCTCGTCCGGGGTCAGCATCATGACAAGATCGCCCCATTTGGCAGCCTCGGCGACTTCCATCACCTTGAAGCCGGCAGCTTCCGCCTTCTTGGCCGAGGCCGAACCCTTGCGAAGCGCGATCGCGACGTCCTTGACGCCGGAATCCTTGAGGTTGAGCGCATGGGCGTGGCCCTGGCTGCCATAGCCGACGATGACCACCTTCTTGCCCTTGATCAGGTTCAGGTCGGCGTCGCGATCGTAATAAACACGCATGGTCATTTCCTCATTCAGGGGCCGGAAGCGGCCGTTGGTCAGGTCTCGGGGGCGGTGAAATTTGCGGATTTCGGGGGCTGTCTAGAGCATTTTCGGCCCCCTGGGAAACCCGTTTCTGCATGGAAATCCGCGGCATCATGCATCCATGAAAACAGGGTAGAGCGATGCCAACAGCAGGATCGCCATCAACACGTTGAAGACGCGGACCAGCCGCTCGGAGGTCAGGACCGGCCGCAGCGCGCTGCCGAAGAGCGCCCAGACCACGGTTGAGACCGTGCCCACGAGCAGGCTGATCAGGGTCTGGATCGCGATGTTGATTGGAAACCGGGCAATCGCCGCATAGGCGGTGATGGTCCCGATCACGATCACCCAGCCCTTGGCGTTGATCCACTGGAACATGGCCGCGCCCCAGAAGGTCATCGGCCCGCGGGCGCTTGCCTGGCCCGGCTTGGCCGGGCCGGAGAAGGCGATCACGGCGGCGAGATAAAGCAGGTAGGCCGCGCCGGCGTATTTCAAAATCGTCTCAAGGATCGGATACGCCAGGAAGACGGTGCCGAGCCCAAGGCCGACAGCGCCGATCATGAAGGCGAAGCCGATGACGATGCCGGCGATGTGGGGGATGGTGCGCCGAAAGCCATAGGTCAGGCCCGAGGCGAGCAGCATGATGTTGTTCGGCCCGGGGGTGAAGTACATCACCACCATGAAGGCGAGAAAGGCATAGAAGAGCGAATAGGCCATATTCACCTCACGCGGTGTTCGGCAGCGCGTGCGGCCGCCTGACCAGCACCATCACCGCGATGCCGCCGATGACGGTCAGCATGCCGGCGAGGCGCAGCGGGCCGAACTTCTCGCCGAACACGATGCTGGAGGCGGCAGAACCGACGAACGGCACGAGCAGGGCGAACGGCACCACTTGGGCCGCCGGATAATCACGCAGCAGCCGGCCCCACAGCCAATAGGCAATGCTGGTGGAGATGGCACCGATCACGAGCAGGCACATGAGGCCCCTCAGCGACATGTGGATCACCGCCTGCCAGGTCGGCGCCGGCCCATCGACGGCCAGCGCGAGTGCGAACAACGGCACTGCGGAAGTGAGGCACAGCCACGCGAAGAGGTCGAACATCGGCACGCCACGGGCTCCCCGCAGCAAAACGTTGCCGATAGCAAAACTGACCGGCGCGATCATCAGCACCCCGAACGCAGCGACGCTGAAATCGTAGCCGACAGTGCCGCAGATCATCAGCAGGCCGACTGCCGCGATGACGACGCCCAGCGTCTGCACCGGCGTGGGGCGCTCACCAAATGCGAGCGCGGCGAAGCCGATGGTGAACAGCGCCTGGCTCTGCACAACGACGGAGGTCAAGCCCACCGGCACCCCATGCGCGATGCCATAGGCCTGGCTCAGGA
The DNA here is from genome assembly GCF_041200145.1 of Bradyrhizobium sp. LLZ17. Lineage (NCBI taxonomy): Bacteria > Pseudomonadati > Pseudomonadota > Alphaproteobacteria > Hyphomicrobiales > Nitrobacteraceae > Bradyrhizobium > Bradyrhizobium zaerense. Next base: position 6,955,983 of record NZ_CP165734.1, on the reverse strand, counting down.
ACTGACCGAGGAACAGCGTGAAGCTGATCGCGATCAAGAGCGACCATGCGATCTTGGGCTTGCGAACGAACAGGCAAGGCACCGCGGCGATGAGGAAGCGCATCGCAGTCATCAGCTCCGGCGAAAACTCGTCGAGCGCGATCCGGCTCGCCACGAAGGCAAGGCCCCAGATGATCGCCACCAGGATGGCAATGAGGATATCGGCCAGCTTCATGCTTGCTCGCCGGCCTTGGGTTTCCGCAGCAGATAAGTGCCGTGCATCGGCGCGTGGTAGTCGACCGAGACCAGCGTGAAGCCGACATCGGTCAGCATCCGCTCCATCACCCAGCCGAAGGTGGAATATTCGTCGCGCATATGCGCCATCACGCTCTCGCGCGAGAAATCGTGGTTGTTGGTTTGGAAGTCGGCCCATTGCTCGACGTCGCGGTCGACGGCGTCGGGCATCGAGACATAAACAATATCGCGCAGATAGAAGCTCGCGCCCGGCTTCAGCGCGCGATAGATCCGCGACATCGCCACCGCCTTCCAGAAATCCGGCAGATGGTGCAGCGTGAACTCGCTGACGATCAGATCGTAGCTTTCCGGCTGGTACGAGAAGCTGAGCAGGCCCGCCGATTGCGTACGGACAGGCGCCTTGCGATCGCGGGCATAGATCTCGGCCAGCGCCAGCATCGCCGGCGAGATGTCGATGGCATCGACCTCGGCACCCATCAGCGCGGCTTCGGTCGCCAGCACACCGTTGCCACAGCCGATATCGGCGATGCGCCAGCCCCGCTGCACGCCGAGCATCTTGAGCGCGGCGCGCGCGCGCAGATCGGCGTCATCGTGGCTGTCGTAAATCGAGGCGACCGCGGGCCCGATGCCGATCCGGTTGCGCTCGTTATAGTACCAGTCGCGCGCGAGCATGGGTCACATCCCTTCGGGCCCGCGGCCGATCGCGGCAACGCCGGTGCGCGACACCTCGACAAGGCCGAGCGGGCGCATCAGATCGATAAACTGGTTGATTTTTTCGCTATTGCCTGTGATCTCGAACACAAAGCTCTCGGTGGTGGCATCGATCACGCGGGCGCGGAACGCATCCGCAAGCCGCAGCGCTTCGACGCGGTGATCGCCCTGTCCGCGCACCTTGACCATGGCGAGTTCGCGCTCGATCGAGCGCTTGGTCAGCGTCATGTCGACGACGCGGTAGACCGGAATCATGCGGTCGAGCTGGTGCTTGATCTGTTCGATCACCATCGGCGTACCCGTGGTGACGATGGTGATGCGCGAGAGATGCTTCTGGCTCTCGGTCTCCGACACCGTGAGGCTTTCGATGTTGTAGCCGCGCCCGGAGAACAGGCCGATCACGCGCGCGAGCACGCCCGGTTCGTTCTGCACGAGCACGGAGAGCGTATGCGTCTCGCTGGGATCGTGACGCTCCTCGATGAAATAGGCGGATGCGGGCTGATTCATTGTCGTCCCCTCTTGTCTCTCGTCACGCCATCGCTGGCACGTCCGTCCCGACCCAACGGCGGAACAGATCAAAATCGATGTTGCCGCCGGACAGCACGAGACCGACGCGCCTGCCTGACAGTTTTGTCTTTTCCTGAAGCGCCGCGGCGAGCGCGGCGGCTCCGGCGCCTTCAGCGAGATTGTGCGTGTCGGTCCAGTAGGCGCGGATTGCTGCGGCGACTTCGTCGTCCGTCACCTGGACGATGCGCGAGGCGCCCTTGCGGATGATGGCAAGCGCTTCCGGATCGGGAATCCGCGTCGCCATGCCGTCGGCGAGCGTATTGCTGGTCTCGGTCGTCACGATCTTCCCCGCGGCGAACGACAGCGCGTAGGACGGCGCCTCGGTCGACTGCACGCCGACAATCTCGGTCTTCAAGCCGAGCAGGTCGCGCGCCAAGATGCAGCCGCAGATGCCGGAGCCCTGCCCGATCGGCACATAGAGGACATCAAGGTCAGGCGCGGCCCTGAACAGTTCGAGCGCATAGGTCGCGACACCCAGCACGAGGTCGGTGTGGAACGACGGCACCATGTGGAGCCCGGCGAACTGCGCGCGGTGTCCGGCCTCCTCGCGCGCGGCCTGAAAGTCCTCGCCGTGCTCGACGAGCTCGGCGCCAAAGGCTTTCATCGCACGGTTCTTCTCGACCGAATTGCCGCGCGGCACATAGATCACCGCTGGAACGCCATGGCGGTTCGCGGCAAAAGCGAGGCTCTGGCCGTGATTGCCGCGCGTCGCCGAGATGATGCCGGGAACGTTCGGCCGCTCGCGCTTGAGCCGATCGAGATAGACCAGCCCGCCGCGCACCTTGAAGGCGCCGACCGGGGTGTGGTTCTCGTGCTTGACCACGACCTCGGTGCCGACCCGCTGGTTCAGCAGCGGCCAGACATGCGCCGGCGTCGGCGGCATCGCCTGCCCCACGATCTTGTGCGCGCGATCGAGCTCCCTCAGGTCGAACATCGTAGCCCTTCCATGGACCATTGCTCACACCTGTTATCCCCGCGAAGGCGGGGATCTGGTATTCCAGAAGCCCCCGAGAGTGATCGAGAGGCCTCGGCGTACTGGATCGCCCGGTCAAGCCGGGCGATGACAGCGGAGTTTGTAACGATCGCGCTCACACCAGCGCCTTGCCGCCGGCAAACGCCTTTGCCGTGGCCTCGTCATTGGCCTGCTCCGGCAACAGCATCTCATTGTGCGCCTTGCCGGACGGGATCATCGGGAAGCAATTTTCCAGCGCCGCGACGCGGCAGTCGAACAGCACCGGGCGCTTGACCGAGATCATCTCCTGGATGGCGCCGTCGAGATCGGAAGGCTTGTGCACCTGAATGCCGACGCCGCCATAGGCCTCCGCGAGCTTGACGAAATCCGGCAGCGCTTCCGAGTAGGAATGCGACAGCCGGTTGCCATGCAGCAGTTGCTGCCACTGCCGCACCATGCCCATGTACTGGTTGTTCAGGATGAAGATCTTGATCGGCAGCTCGTACTGCACCGCCGTCGACATTTCCTGCATCGTCATCTGCACCGAGGCGTCGCCGGCGATGTCGATGACGAGACTGTCGGGATGGGCCACCTGCACGCCGACCGCGGCCGGCAGGCCGTAGCCCATCGTGCCGAGACCGCCCGAGGTCATCCAGCGATGCGGCTCCTCGAAGCCGAAGAACTGTGCGGCCCACATCTGGTGCTGGCCGACCTCGGTCGTGATGTAGGTGTCCCTGCCGCGCGTCGCCTCGAACAGGCTCTGAATCGCGTGCTGCGGCAGGATGATATCGCTGCTCTTCTTGTAATACAGCGAGTTGCGGGCGCGCCACTGGGCGATCTGCTGCCACCACGCCTTGATGTCGGGCTTCTTCGCCTCCGCCTTGAACACCTGGAGGATGTCGCCCAGGATGTTGCCGCAGTCGCCGATGATCGGCACGTCGACCCGGATGTTCTTGTTGATCGAGGACGGATCGATGTCGATGTGGATCTTCTTCGAATGCGGCGAGAACGCGTCGACGCGGCCGGTGATGCGGTCGTCGAAGCGCGCGCCGACGCACAGCATGACGTCGCAATCATGCATGGTCATGTTGGCTTCGTAGGTGCCGTGCATGCCGAGCATGCCGAGCCAGTTCTTGCCCGACGCCGGATAGGCGCCGAGGCCCATCAGCGTCGAGGTGATCGGAAAGCCGGTGACCTCGACCAGCTCGCGTAGCAGCTTGGTGGCTTCGGGACCGGAATTGATGACGCCGCCGCCGCTGTAGATCACCGGGCGCTTGGCGCCTGCGAGCAGCGCCACCGCCTTGCGGATCTGCGTCGCGTCGCCTTTCACCCGCGGCGCGTAGGAGCGGTGCACGTCGGACTTGCGCGGCGGATGATAGGTGCCGGTCGCAAACTGCACGTCCTTCGGCACGTCGACCAGCACCGGGCCGGGACGGCCGGAGGTCGCGACATAGAAGGCCTCGTGCAGCACTTTTGCGAGATCGTTGACATCGCGCACCAGCCAATTGTGCTTGGTGCAGGGGCGCGTGATGCCGACGGTGTCGCATTCCTGGAATGCGTCGTTGCCGATCAGATGCGTCGGGACCTGGCCGGAGATGCAGACCAGCGGGATCGAATCCATCAGCGCGTCGGTGAGCGGCGTCACCATGTTGGTGGCCCCCGGACCGGAGGTCACCAGCGCAACACCCGGCTTTCCGGTCGAGCGCGCGTAGCCTTCAGCAGCATGGCCGGCGCCCTGCTCATGGCGGACCAGGATGTGCTGGACCTCGCTCTGCTGGAAGATCTCGTCATAGATCGGAAGCACCGCGCCGCCGGGATAGCCGAAGATATCCGTCACGCCATGATCGATGAGCGCGCGGACGATCATCGCGGCGCCGGTCATCTGGTTCGGATCGTGGCTCTTGTCACTCATTGGCTTGCTCCGGATGCGCTGTTGCCAGCGGCTTCGTTCGTGTCGGGTTCGGGAAATAAAAAAGGCCCCGAAGAGGGCCCATGCACACCGCCTGTCATGCGGATGGCAGCTAGCCACCCCCGGCGGTGTGCCTGGGTACGACGGCGATAAGGAGTTTGGTAATAATATTACGCATGGCTGGCGCTCAGCTTCCCAAAGGTTGCGCGAACATAGCGGCCAAAGCCCGGATGTCAAGGCAATGCGGCCGTTCCCGCGCGATTTTGGCAGTGTAGCGGCGTTCCCCGAGTTCGGCGAGAGCAAATTCGCGAGGCGACGCACAAAACCCCGTCATTCCGGGTCCCGCGCCGCATTGACGACAGCGGCCAGCCACCCCCTCGCCTCCTCGGGCTTCACCCACTCGAACTCGGGCAATTGGTGCCGGAACCAGGTGAATTGCCGCTTGGCGTAGTGGCGGGTATCGGCGCGCCCGATGGAGGCGGCCTCGTCCAGACTGAGCTCGCCGCGCAGGTGCCGCATCAATGCCGGCACGCCATGCGCCTTCATGGCCGGCAGAAGTGGGTCGAGCCGCCTGGCAACCAGCCGCTCGATTTCCCTCACTGCACCGGCCCCCAGCATGGCGTCGAAGCGAGCATCGATGCGGGCATAGAGCTCGTCGCGCTCCGGGCTAAGGAACACCGCGCGAAAACTGTCCTTCGGCAACAGCGGCGGCTCCCCTCGCGGTGCCAGTCGAGCAGCGAGCGGCCGGTCGCCTCAATCACTTCGAGCGCGCGCGCGATGCGGCTGCGGTCGCGCAGGTTCAATCGGTCGGCCGCGCGCGGATCGCGGCGCGCGAGTTCCGCGTGCAGCGCCTCGACGCCGTTCTGCTCCAGCCGCGCCCGTACGCTCTCGCGCACCTCCGCCGGGATCGGCGGCACGACCGAGAGCCCGGCCGTCAACGCCTTGAAATACAGCCCGGTGCCGCCGATGAAGATCGGCAGGCGATCCTGCGCCTGCGCCTCTTCGAGTGCCCTCGCGGCGTCGCTCACCCAGGCGCCGGCCGAGAAATTCACGGCAGCATCGACATGGCCATAGAGGCGATGCGGCACGCGCGCCTCGTCGCCATGGGTCGGGCGCGCCGTGATGATGCGGAGGTCGCGATAGACCTGCATGGAATCGGCATTGATCACGACGCCATTGCTGGCGAGCGCGAGCTCGAGCGCCAGGGCCGACTTGCCGCTGGCGGTCGGGCCTGCGATAAGCACCGCCTTGCCAACATGCCTTCCGCCGACTTGCCCCTCGCTCACGAAAACCTCAAATGTCCCTTGTCGCCACGCTGATCTGCAATCCCGCCAATCCCGCCCTCGACAGCACCATCGTCGACGGCGCCCGTGCCGTGCTGCCCAAGGCAGCACCGGCGCACTGGCTGTTCGACGGGGTCGCGGTCGACATTCCCTTCGGCGCGGACAGTAACCTCGAAGGCGACCGTCACGCCATCGAACAGCGGTTGCGCGAGCTTCGCGGCGACCTGCCGATCGACATCGTCGTGCAGCCGGCCGGCTTCCGGCGCAAGAGGCTTTTTCTCGCCGACATGGATTCCACCATGATCGGCCAGGAATGCATCGACGAACTCGCCGATTTCGCCGGACTGAAGGCCCACGTGGCCGCCATCACCGAACGTGCGATGCGCGGCGAGATCGAATTCGAGCCGGCACTGCGCGAGCGCGTTGCGCTTCTGAAGGACCTTCCCGCAGACGTCGTCGACAAGGTGCTGGCCGAACGCATCACGCTGACGCCGGGAGGCCGTGAGCTGGTCGCGACCATGCGCGCGCACGGCGCCTACACCTGTCTGGTCTCCGGCGGCTTCACGCTGTTCACGCGCGCGGTCGCCGCACAGCTCGGCTTCCAGGAGAACCGTGCCAACGAGCTGGTCGTGCGCGACGGCAAGTTCGCCGGCGAGGTGAAGGAGCCGATCTTAGGCCGCGCGGCCAAGCTCGCGACGCTGGTGGACTTGATGGAATCCTTCGATCTCGACGATGTCGACTCGCTCGTGGTCGGCGACGGCGCCAACGATCTCGCGATGATCCAGGCGGCGGGATTGGGCGTAGCGTATCACGCCAAGCCAGCCGTGGCGGCCGCGGCGGCCGCGCGGATCGATCACGGCGATCTCACCGCGCTGCTGTATGCGCAGGGGTACAAGCGCGAGGAGTTCGTGGAGGAATAGTCTCCTCTCCGCGGTCATCACCCGCGAAAGCGGGTGATCCAGTATTCCAGAGACAGGGCGACGATACGGAAAAGCCGCGGCGTACTGGATGCCCCGGTTTCGCAGAGCATGAAAGTGAATGTGTGGCTGCTCGTGCCGTTACTGCACGCTCAACGCCACGAACCGCAGTTCGCCATCGCCGTTCGAGACCAGCAACAGCACGGACTTCTTGCCGTCCTTCTTGAGCTGGTCGACCCGGTTCTGGATATCGGCGCCGCTCGACACCGCCTCCTGCGCCACCTCGACGATGACATCGCCGGGGGAGAGCCGCTTCTCGGCGGCATCCGAACTGGCCTCGACATTGGTGACGACCACGCCCTTGACGGTGTCCTTGATCTTGTAACGCGCGCGCAGATCCTTGCTGAGCGCGGCGAGATCGAGGCCGAGCGCCTTTTGGGTCACGGGCTTCTCCGGCGCGGGCTCGTCGGTCTTCACGGCGGCCTGCACCTTGTCGGCATCCTGGAGCCGGCCGAGCGCAACCTTCTTGGTTTCTTCCTGGCCCTTGCGGATGATGACGACGTCGACCTCCTTGCCGACCGCCGTGTCGGCGACGACGCGGGAGAGATCCTTCGGGTCCTTGACGTCCTTGCCGTCGAATTTGACGACGACGTCGCCGGGCTCGATGCCGGCGGGCTTGGCCGGACCCTTGTCGTCGACACCGGCAACCAGCGCGCCCCGCGGCGGCTTGATGTTGAGGCTCTCCGCGATCTCGTCAGTCACGCTCTGGATGCGCACGCCGAGCCAGCCGCGGCGCAACTCACCGAACTGGCGGAGCTGGTCGACGACGCCCGCGACCGTCTTCGACGGCACGGCGAAGCCGATGCCGATCGAGCCGCCGGAGGGCGAGATAATCAGGGTGTTGACCCCGACGACGTCGCCATCGAGGTTGAACAGCGGGCCACCGGAATTGCCGCGGTTGATGGCCGCGTCGGTCTGGATGTAGCTGTCATACGGGCCCGACGAGATGTCGCGGTTCTTGGCCGAGACGATACCGGCCGTCACGGTGCCGCCGAGGCTGAAGGGGTTGCCGATCGCAACCACCCAGTCGCCCAGGCGCAGCTTGTCGGAGTCGCCGAACTTCACTGACACCAGCGGCTTCGGCGGCTTGAACTTCAGCACGGCGAGATCGGTCTTCTTGTCGACGCCGACCAGCTCGGCCTTGATCTTGCTGCCGTCGTTGAGAATGACGTTGATCTCGTCGGCATCCGCGATGACGTGGTTGTTTGTGACCACGACACCGGAGGTGTCGATGATGAAGCCGGAGCCGAGCGAGTTGGTCTTGCGCGGCGTCGGGTTGTTGTCGCCACCCTTGCTGCCGCCACCGGGTCCGCGGCGGTTCTTGAAGAAGTCGTCGAAGAATTCCTCAAACGGCGAGCCGGGAGGAAGTTGCGGCATGGTGTTGCTGCCGCCGCCGCTGGTCTTGGCGTCGACGGTCTGCGAAGTCGAAATGTTCACGACCGCGTCGATCACCTTCTCGGCGACGTCGGCGATGCCCTCCGGTCCGCGCGCATAGGCCGGCGAGCCCAGCGCGCTGAAGGCGCCGATGGCGATCGCAGCCAGCCCAAATCGCAAGCGGATCGGGCGCAAGCGGGTCATGGCAATGGTGGCAGCGGTCATAGCGGTCTCCAGAGAGAACAAGGATTCGACTCCAGACTGCGCTCGAACCGGGGGACGGCGCAAGCACGGAGCTTAACGGGCCTCAGGGCCCGGACAATACGGCGAAAAGCGGCCCCTCGCCTTCACTTTGGCGTTGATGCGGCCCTCTAAATCGGCCGCCGGATAACCCAGATCAGGATCAATCCGGCCACAGCCGAGCCGATCCCGACAGCGCGCAGGATGTTGTCCGGCGTGGTGATTGCGCTCTTCATGGCCTTGCGCATCCAACTGGGACTTGCCGCGAACATCAGGCCTTCGAGCACGAACAGGATGCCTAGGCCGATGAGGAAGTCGGCGAACGCAATGGACCTCATCGGATTGGAACCTCCCGTTATTCAGTTCTTGTCTGGACCAAGGGCGGCAGAAGCGCCGCCCTTGGTCTGGCTTATGGCTTCGCAGGTGTCTCGGTGGCCGTCTTGCCGCCCGGGTTACCGAAATAGCGGAAGAAATCCGAGTCCGGCCGCAGCAGGAAGCGGGTATCGCTCGACTTCAGCCCGTTTTCATAGGCCGACATCGATCGGTAGAATGCGAAGAAGTCAGCATCCTTGCCATAGGCTTCCGCGAACAGGCGGTTGCGCTCGGCGTCGCCGACGCCGCGGGTCTGTTCGGCGGTCGAGTTCGCCTCCGCGATGATCACCGTTGCCTCGCGATCGGCCTTGGAGCGGATCTCCTGCGCCTTCTGGCCGCCCTGCGCGCGGAACTCGGCCGCTTCGCGTTGACGTTCGGTCTGCATGCGCTGGTACACCGCCTGGCTGTTCTGCTCGGGCAGATCGGCGCGGCGGATCCGGACGTCGACGACCTCGATGCCGTAACCATCGGCTTCGTGGTCGAGTTGCTCGCGGATGCGTCCCATCAGCTTCTCGCGATCATCCCGCACCACGGTGATGAAATTGACCTCGCCGAGCACGCGGCGCAGGGCCGCGTTCAAGAGCGAGGTGAGTTGCAGGTTCGCGGCCTGGATCGAGCCCACGCTCTGATAGAAGCGCAGCGCGTCCTTGATGCGGTAGCGCGCAAAGGCATCGACCACGAGCCGCTTCTGGTCGGAGGCAATGACCTCCTGCGACGGGTTCTCGAGATCGAGAATCCGCTTGTCGATGTTAATCACCGAGTTCCAGGGCGCCTTGAAGTGCAGCCCGGGGTCGGTGACGACGTCCACCGGCTTGCCGAATTGCAGCACGATGGTCTGCTCGGTCTGCTGCACCGTGAACAGCGACATGTAGGCGACGATCATCACCAGCAGCAGCGCAAGCAGCGCCACGATGCCTGTAACCGGAGACCTCATCGGGTGCCTCCGCTCGACGGCTGGCCGGTGGTGGCAGGCCGCTTGGCCGTCAATTCATTGAGCGGCAGATAAGGCACGACGCCCTGGCCCGAGGAGCCTCCGTCATAAATCAGCTTCTCGGAGCCGCCGAGCACGCGCTCCATCGTCTCCAGATAGATCCGTTCACGCGTCACGTCGGGCGCCTTCTTGTATTCCTCGTAGACCTTCAGGAAGCGAGCGCTCTGGCCCTTGGCCTCGGCGACCGCCTGCTCCTTGTAACCTTCGGCGTCCTGCAGGATTTTGGCCGCGCGGCCACGCGCATCCGGCACGACCTTGTTCGCATAGGTCTGGGCTTCGTTTTGCAACTGCTCGAGGTTGGCCCGCGCCGCCTGCACGTCGCGGAAGGCATCGATCACCTGCGCCGGCGGATCCACTTTCTGCATCTGCACCTGGGTGATCTGGATGCCCGCGCCGTAGCCGTCGAGCGTCTTCTGCATCAGGTCCTGCACGGTGGCTTCAGTCTGCGTCCGCGCCCCGGTCAGGATCGGCTGGATATTGGAGCGACCGATCACCTCGCGCATCGCGCTTTCGGCGACCGCCTTCACGGTGCCCTCGGGATTCTGGATATTGAACAGGAAATTGCCGACCCCGTTGGGCTTGATGCGCCACAACACGGTGAAGTCGACATCGACGATGTTCTCGTCGCCGGTCAGCATCAGGCTCTCTTCGGGCACGTCACGGATCGAGCGCCCGCGCCGGGCCGGATCGTCGATCAGCGTCATGCCGATGGAAATGGTGGACACGCGCAGCGCCTTCGGCAGCAGCACCGTCTCGATCGGATAGGGCAGATGGTAGTTCAGGCCGGGATCGACGGTGCGCACATGCTTGCCAAAGCGCAGCACCACGCCTTGTTCTTCGGATTGTACCCTGAAGAAGCCGGACAACAGCCAGAGCGCGATGATGATGAGCAGGATCAGCGTGATGCCGATGCCGGAGAAATAGCCGCCGGGCATGATCTGCTGCAGCCGGTCCTGGCCACGCCGCAGAAGGTCTTCCAGATCCGGCGGCCTCGGCCCGACCGGTTGCGGGCCTGAGCCCCATGGCCCCTTCGGACCCGAGCCCCACGGGCCACCGCCCTGATTCTTCCACGGCATTCGATGCTCTCCTCGGCAGACCAGGACTAGAACTGACCCGGCCCGCATTGTCCGGTGCCGGCTTTATAGGGGACCGGCAGGTCCCTTACAACGCGGCCATGACCGTCCCACGAGCTATGCTCGGGAGCGGAAAAGTCAATGTAAACATTGGCGAATGCGGTTAATTGGGTGACCGCCGACGATATGTCACATAGGAGTAGTCGGCACTGTCGTCCGGGCCGGCCCGGTGTCGGACGCGGCTCGTCTCCTCCCACTCTGCCTTATCGATGTCGAAATGTGTGTCGCCTTCGGGCCGCGCATGCACTTCCGTCACTTCGAGGCGATCGGCACGATCGAACCATTGCCGGTAGATTTCGGCACCGCCGATCACCGCGATCTCGGCGACCGAGCGCCGCAGGGCATCGCCCCGCGCCACCGCGGCCGCATCTGCGTTCGAGGTCGTGACGACCGCGCCGACTGCGCGATAGCCGGCGTCGCGCGTGACGACGATATTGGTTCGCCCGGACAGCGGCCGAGGCAGGGATTCAAACGTCTTGCGGCCCATGACGACCGGCTTGCCGATCGTGAGCGCCTTGAAGCGCTGCATGTCAGCTTTCAGTCGCCACGGGATGGCACCTTTGGCACCGATGACGCCGTTCTCCGCGACCGCTAAAACGAAAACGATCTCCATCAGGTCCCGCTCCCCGCAAGCCGCGACAGCGCAGGCCCGGTGACGCGGCACAGCGTCCAGTCGTCCATCATGTCCGCGCCGAGCGATTTGTAGAACGCAATCGACGGCGCATTCCAGTCGAGCACCGCCCATTGCAGGCGCGACCAGCCGTTCTCGACACATTCCCTGGCAAGATAAACCAGCAACGCCTTGCCGAGACCGTGACCTCGATGTGACGGCCGCACATACAGATCCTCGAGATAGATGCCGTGACGGCCGCTGAAGGTCGAGAAATTGACGAACCAGACCGCAAAGCCGACCGGCTCGCCATTCCATTCGGCGAGTGCGCAACAAAGCCGCGGATCGCTGCCGAACAGCGCCTCCGCAATCATCGCCTCGGTTGCCTCGACCTCGTGCGACAGTTTTTCGTACGCAGCGAGTTCGCGGATGAAGGACAGAACGAGCCCGGCTTCGCCTGGACGCGCACGGCGGATGTTGAAAGACATCAGCGCTAAACCGCGACCGCCGCCTTGATGTGCGGATGCGGATCGTAGCCGACGAGCTCAAAATCCTCGTAGCGGAAGGAAAAAATGTCCTTCACGTCCGGGTTGATCCGCATCACCGGCAGCGCACGCGGCGCGCGCGTCAATTGAAGCCGCGCCTGCTCCAGATGGTTGGAATAAAGGTGGGTGTCGCCGAACGAGTGCACGAAGTCGCCGGGCTTCAAACCTGTGACTTGCGCGACCATCAGGGTGAGGAGCGCGTAGGAGGCGATGTTGAAGGGCACGCCGAGGAACACGTCGGCCGAGCGCTGATAGAGCTGGCATGACAGCTTTCCGTTCGCGACATAGAACTGGAACAGGCAGTGGCACGGCGGCAGCGCCATCTTGTCGACCTCAGCCGGATTCCAGGCCGAGACGATCAGGCGGCGCGAGTCCGGGTTGCGCTTGATCATGTCGATGACGTTGGCGATCTGATCGATGCTGCGGCCGTCCGGTGCCGGCCAGGAGCGCCATTGATGGCCATAGACCGGGCCGAGATCGCCATTAGCGTCCGCCCACTCGTCCCAAATGGTGACGCCATTGTCGCGCAGATATTTGACGTTGGTGTCGCCTTTCAGAAACCACAGCAGCTCATGCACGATCGCCTTCAGCGGCAGCCGCTTGGTGGTCAGCATCGGGAAACCGGCGGACAGATTGAAGCGCATCTGATGGCCGAACACCGACAGCGTGCCGGTGCCGGTCCGGTCGGTCTTCTCGGCGCCGTCTGAAAGAATCCGCTCGAGCAGGTCCTGATACTGGTGCATGTGCCAAAAACCTTTGGAAAAACGGCAGCCTTTTGGGAGGACGGCGAACTTAATGGCCGCCTCGGCGCAGCGACAGCATCGATTCGCCGCCTCGACCGATTATACCCGGAAAAGTGAGCCTTCCCGCAGCAAACGACAAGGGGCGGAACTCGCATCCCGCCCCCTCGCCTATCACTTTGATTGTGCTGGCGATCAGTTCTCGGATTCGGTGAACACCTCGTCCCGCTTGGCCCGCAGGAAAGGCAGCACCGTGAGCACCAGCAGGAAGGCCGCGATCGCCAACAGTGCGGCCGACAACGGACGCGTCAGGAACACGGTCCAGTCGCCGCGTGAGATCAGCAGCGCCCGGCGCAGGTTCTCTTCCATCAGCGGGCCGAGCACCATACCGAGCAGCAGCGGCGCCGGCTCGAAATCGTGCTTGATCAGCCAATAGCCGATCAGGCCGAACACGCCCGCGAGGATGACGTCAACCGGCGCGTTGTTCACCGAGTAGATGCCGATCGCGCAGAAGATCACGATTGAGGGGAACATCAGGCGGTAGGGCACACGCAACAACCGCACCCAGATTCCGACCAGCGGCAGGTTGATGATGATCAGCATCAGATTGCCGATCCACATCGAGGCGATCATGCCCCAGACGAGTTCCGGCTGCTTCTGCATCACTTGGGGACCCGGCACGATGCCATGAATGGTCATCGCACCCACCATCAACGCCATCACCGCGTTCGGCGGGATGCCGAGCGTCAGCAGCGGGATGAAGGAGGTCTGTGCCGCGGCGTTATTGGCGCTTTCCGGTGCCGCCACGCCCTCGATCGCACCGCGGCCGAACCGCGAGGGATTCTTGGCGATCTTCTTCTCGAGGGTGTAGGAGGCAAAGGACGCGATGACAGCGCCGCCACCCGGCAGGATGCCGAGGATCGAGCCGAGCACGGTGCCGCGTAGGATCGCGGGCGTCGAGTCGATCAGGTCCTTCCTGGTCGGCATCAGGCCGGTGATCTTCTGCTGCACCAGATCGCGGTTCATCTCGGCGCCGGCGTCGAGATTGCGGATGATCTCCGCGAAACCAAACACGCCCATGGCCACCGTCGCGAAGCCCAAGCCGTCGGCAAGCTCCGGAATGTTGAACGCCATGCGCGAGGCGCCGGTCTCGATGTCGGAGCCGACCATCGACAGCAACAGGCCGAACACGATCATCGCGATCGCCTTCAGTACCGAGCCCTTGGCCAGTACCACCGCGAAAATCAGGCCGAGTACCATGAGCGAGAAATATTCGGCCGGGCCGAACGCCAGCGCGAGCTTGGTCAAGGGCGCGCCGAGCACGGCGATTAGGACGGTCGCGACGCAGCCGGCAAAGAACGAGCCGATTGCTGCGATCGCCAGCGCCGGGCCGGCACGGCCCTGTTTCGCCATCGCGTGGCCGTCGATGGCCGTGACGACCGATGTCGCCTCACCGGGAATATTGACCAGGATCGACGTGGTCGAGCCGCCATACTGGGCACCGTAATAGATGCCGGCGAGCATGATCAGCGCGCCGACCGGCGGCAGTCCGAACGTGATCGGCAGGAGCATCGCCACGGTTGCGACAGTGCCAATGCCGGGCAGCACGCCGACAAGCGTGCCAACCAATGCGCCAATCAGGCACATGAGAATGTTGATCGAGATCGGCAGCGACAGGCCGTAGAGCCACCAGGGTGACCACCAGGAGATCTGAAATACCACACCGAAACCGAGGCCCAGATTGTGGAAGAGATCGAACATCAAACCCTCACTGAGCCAGGAAGCGCGGGAACATCGGCATCGGCAGCCCGAGCACGTAGGGAAAGAGCAGCGCGCAGCCGAGCGTCAGGCAGGCGCCGACGATGATCGCTTCGACCCAACGCGTCTCATGCGTGCCCATCGCCGCGATCAGGAAGCTCGTGAAGGCGGTGACCACCACGCCAAGCGGACGAATCGCCAGGGCGAAGAAGACAATCGAGATCATGACGAACAGGGGCCCGCGCCAGGCATAGTGCGCCATCGCCGGCCCGTCGGTTAGCAGTCCCGTCAACGCGATCCCGGCGCCGAGCGCGACAAGCAGCCCGCCAAACATCCGCGGCGCCGTACCTGCGCCAAAGGAGAAGCCGCGCATGCCCTGCAGATCGCTCGAGGCCCACAGCGCGAACAATGCGAGCGCCATCAGAACGATGCCGCCGACATAGTCCTGCGCCGACCTGATCGTCATGAAGATCGTGAGGATCGCCACCGCAAACAGCGGATAGGAATAGATCAGCGCGAGCAGCACATCGGACGACGCCTTCTTGGTGTCACCACCGACGGCTCCGAGCAGCGCAGCAGGTGCGCCTGCGAACAGCGCCGTTGCATGGCTGATCAGGACTGTGGCCGGGCCACGGCCGCCGCCCCAGCCAAAGATGGTTCCGATCGACCAGATGAATTCGAAAATCTGCGGCGCCAGGGCCAGCAGACAGAAACCGATCGCGACCGAGGTGTTTCTGGTTGCTGTCGCCGAGTGGCCCATTGTATCGGCCATGCATGTCTCCTCCGTGACTCCTAAGTCACGAGCACTGTTGTTCTAATCGGCTGGAAATCGTTCCCCCCGCCCGGGTCATTGCGTAGCGATTTTCATCACACAATGCCAGCAAAACCCAACACGCCCCCTGCGAGCAGAAGCCACAACGGATTGACGCGCGAGACGGATGCTATCACTGCAACCGTCGCGGTCAGAAGCAGCGCAGCAATGCTGCGATCTGTCGCCTGGGCCAGGATCAGGGCGCTCGCGGCCATCAAGCCGATCGAGAGCGGAACCAGCGCAGCCTGGATCAGCGCGGGCCAGCGCGATTGGCTCGGTCGGTTCAGGAGCCGGCTGACATAATAGGCAAGCAACGCCGTTGGCAGGCACATCGCCAGCGTTGCGGCCAGCGCGCCGGGAATGCCGGCGACGGCATAGCCGATCAACGTAACGATCAGGACATTGGGACCGGGCGAGAGCTGCGCGATCGCATAGGCGTCGGCAAACTGCTTGTCGGTCATCCAGTGATGCACGTCGACCGCGATGCGATGCATCTCGGGCACTGCGGCCGCGGCGCCGCCGACCGCGAATAGTGACATCAGACCAAAGGTGGTGATCAACGCCCAGATCGGGTTCTCGCCGCTCATGCTGCTACCTTCCGTCGCACGACGAAGCTCACCGCGATGCTGAGAGGGATCGCGACCAGCAGCACCGCCTGGAGCGGCAGGCGAAGCACGCCGATGGCTGTGAACACCGCGAGCATCAGGATGAGCGCGACCGCGTCCATCCGCTTGAACAGCGGCGTCATCATGCGGAACACCACGGCGATTAACAGGCCGACCGCGGCACAGGAGATGCCGGCAAGGCTGCGGCGCAGCACGTCCACATCGCCGAAACGGGCGTAGACGATCGCGAGCCCGGTCATGATCAGTGTCGGCGGCAGCAACAGCCCGGCAAAGGCGGCAACGCCCCCGGCGATGCCCCGCAGCCGCGACCCGAACACCATCGACAGATTGACGATATTGGGCCCGGGCAGGAAATGGCAGAGCGCAAAGGTCTCGTTGAACTCGTCCGCCGTCATCCAGCCGTGCTGCTCGACCATGGCTCGCCGGGCAAACACCAGAACCCCGCCGAAACCGGCCAGCGACATCCGGGCAAAGGCCATGAACAGCGCCGGCAGGCTGGGCGGAAGGCTGTGGACGGCGGTGAGATCCGGCACTTGCGCGGCCGGTGCTGAATCCGGGGACATGCCAACAGCTTAGAACGCGGTCCGCCGCCGGGCCAAGGCCGTCCGCAACCTATCCCAAAGGGAACCGCGGGATTCCCGCTCGAAACACCTGTCATTTGAAATGTTTGCCCCCTATATTGGGGGTGCCGGTTCGCCGGCTATGGAAATAAACGGTCGTCGCAATAAACCATTCGGACCCGGGGGCGGTACCCGGCGCCTCCACCAAAGCCCACCGATTTTCGGGCTTCAGCCTGCCGAGAGGCGGGTTTTGGCGGGGGCGAAATAGGATCGACGAGGGCGTAAAGGGCGAACTTTTTCCCGGTATTGTTCCGCCGTTATCGGGCTATGCAATAGTTGCCAACGACAACTTTGCTCCGGTTGCTCAGGCTGCGTAACGCAGTTTGAAAGACCATCTTGAAGTCCTAACGGGTTAAGCTCCGTTAGGCGGGGTTCGGAGGCACCTGGCAACAGAAGCCTCCACTTACCTCTTATTTCCTTCCCGGCGGGGACTCCTGCTGACCCGTCAGGCGCGGTACTATTGCGGCTTGGCGAGTCGGGCCGGCAGGGCCCGTCTCCTGGAATGCAACAGGACCACCATGGCGACCGACCATATCCGATACGACGTGCTGGCAACCGACGCGATGCGCGGGGTGGTGCGTAAGGTGCTGACCGATGCAGCAGCCAGCGGATTGCCGGGCGAGCATCATTTCTTCATCACATTCGCCTCGAAGGCCGACGGCGTGAAGATCTCGTCGCGGCTGCTCGCGCAATATCCGGAAGAGATGACGATCATCCTCCAGCACCAGTTCTGGGACCTGACCGTGCTCGAAGACCGCTTCGAGGTCGGCCTGTCCTTCGGCGGCATTCGGAGCGGCTGATCGTGCCGTTCAGCGCCATCAAGAGCTTCCTCGACCCGTCCGTGAAATTCGGCCTCCAGTTCGAGGCCTCCGACGTCGCCGATGTCGCGCCCGAGAACTTGCCGGCGACCCCCGCTGCTTCAGCCGTGTCGGTCCCCGCGCCCGTCGGCGACAAGGCGGAGACCACGGAGGAGCCGACCCCGCCCAGCCAGGGCGGCGCCGAAGTCGTGCGGCTCGATCGTTTCCGCAAGAAATGATCCAGGTTGGGCGCGAGATCGTCGCGCCCGGCCAAGTCCCTATATAGATGAGCACATGAAGAGACCGCGCGATATTTCGTGCGGCAGAATGGATGTGCTCATGGCCAAGACCGCCGGATCAAAGACTGCCCGCCCCTCACGCTCCGCGACCCGCACCGAGACCGACAGTTTTGGTCCGATCGAGGTCCCGTCTGATCGCTATTGGGGGGCCCAGACTGAACGCTCGCGCCAGAATTTTCGCATCGGCATCGACCGCATGCCGATCTCGTTGGTGCATGCGCTTGGCATCGTCAAGCTCGCCGCAGCGCAGTCCAACCGCGAGCTCGGCTTGCTCGACCAGCGCCGCGCCAATGCCATCATCCGCGCCGCCCGCGAGGTGATCGAGGGCAAGCTGGACGACCACTTTCCGCTGGTGGTGTGGCAGACCGGCTCGGGCACGCAGAGCAACATGAACCTCAACGAGGTGATCGCAAACCGGGCCAATGAGCTTTTGGGCGGCGAACTCGGCACCAAGAAGCCGGTGCACCCCAACGATCACGTCAACATGAGCCAGTCCTCAAACGATTCCTTCCCGACCGCGATGCATATCGCGGCCGCCGGCCGCATCACGGACGACCTCGTTCCCGCGCTGAGTGAACTGCTGGGCGCGCTTCGCAAGAAGGAGAAAGAGTTTGCGAGGATCGTCAAGATTGGCCGCACGCACACCCAGGACGCGACGCCGCTGACGCTCGGCCAGGAGTTTTCCGGCTATGCCGCGCAGGTCGAAAGCGGGATCGCGCGGCTGAAGGTTGCGGTGAAGGACCTCTATCCGCTGGCGCAGGGCGGCACCGCCGTCGGCACCGGGCTCAACTCGAGCCCTCGCTTTGCAAAACTGTTCGCCAAGCACGCGGCCACGATCACCAAATTGCCGCTCACCAGCGCCGCCAACAAATTCGAGGCGCTGGCTTCCAACGACGCGTATGTCCTGGTGCACGGCGCCATCAATTCGGTGGCGACGGGGCTGTTCAAGATCGCCAACGACATCCGCCTGCTCGGATCGGGCCCGCGGTCCGGTCTCGGCGAACTGGTCCTGCCGGAGAACGAGCCGGGCTCATCGATCATGCCGGGCAAGGTCAATCCGACGCAATGCGAGGCGATGACGATGGTGTGCTGCCAAGTGTTCGGCAATCACACCGCGATCACGGTCGGCGGCAGCCAGGGCCATTTCGAGCTCAACGTCTACAAGCCCGTGCTGGCCTACAACATGCTGCACTCGATCCGCCTGCTGGCGGACGCCGCGCGCTCCTTTACCGAGCATTGCGTCAGCGGCATCCGCGCCGACGAAAAGCACATCAAGGAGCTGATGGAGCGTTCGCTGATGCTGGTCACCGCACTCGCGCCGAAGATCGGCTACGACAACGCAGCCAAGGTGGCGAAGACCGCGCACGCCAACGGCACCACGCTGAAGGAAGAAGCGCTGCGGCTGGGCTTCGTCTCAGCGGACGAGTTCGATCGTTTGGTGCAGCCGGACAAGATGACGAGGCCGGGATAAATTCCGAATTCCGATAGTCATCCGTAGTGATACGGAGCCCGGACGCTCACAATTATGAGGCTTAACGGAGAGGATTTGATTACCGTCAATGTCGCGGCAAGGATGCGTGCTACGCATTCGTCTCCCCCTCGCGGGGGGCGAAATTCATCGTTTGATGGCCGACAGGCCGATTGACGAGGAGAAGCGAATGGCGATCAAGTCTCAGATCAAGTCTCTTGGGGCGCGGTGCGGCGCCTGGTTTCTGGATGTTTCATCCTGTCTGAAAAGGATCGGGTGATGGAGACGCGGCATGGGGAACGTCATCAACCTGAATCGTTTCAGGAAGCGCGCCGAGCGGGAAACCTCGGCGAAGCAGGCGGACGCCAACCGGGCGAAGTTCGGCCGCACCAAGGCGGAGCGGTCGGCGGAGGAGACGCGGGCGGACCAGGCGAAGGAGCGTCTGGACCAGCACCGGATCGATCGCGAGGAGCAGCCATGAAGTCGCCGGTCGTGAAACGATCAATCGTGGTCGCCGGCCACAAGACCAGCGTCAGCCTGGAAGAGGCGTTCTGGAACGGCATGAAGGAGATTTCGAGCCTGCGCAACATGACGTTGTCCGAGCTCGTTGGCGAAATCGACGGCGGTCGTCAGCAGGGCAATCTATCCTCGGCGATCCGGCTGTTCGTGCTCGACTACTTCAAGAGCCGCGCCATGGCGGTCCAGCCGGAAAAGGTCCCGGCCCAGTAAGCGCCGGGGTGCTTGCCCCACACTTTCGTGATCCGCACTTTAAAATCGCTCTAAGGTGCAGCTTCCGCGAGCGAGCGCGCTTGACCTCGATGCCTTGCGTTGAAAATACAGGGCATGACCGACACCCATGATACGCGCCCGCTTTTGCCGCTGGGTCTGGCCCAGCGCGGCTACACCGGCGTCATTCAGCACCTTTCCGCCAAGGACGCAGGCTCGGCGCTCTCGGACATCGAGCTCGAGAGCCGACTGATCGAGCTCGGCTTCGTCGAGGGGGCCCGGGTCGAGGTCCTGCACGAAGGGCTGGTCGGGCGCGACCCGATCGCGGTTCGCGTCGACAACATCACCATCGCGGTGCGCCGTCGCGAAGCCATGGCCATCATCGTCGCGTAGACAGCGACCGGATATTTGATCCAAGGCCTTTAAGCAAATGGAAGCACCCCTGCTGCATCTCGCCCTGGTGGGCACGCCAAACAGCGGCAAGACCTCGCTGTTCAATGCGCTGACCGGCAGCCGGCAAAAGGTCGCGAACTATCCGGGCGTCACGGTGGAACGCAAGGAGGGCTTCTTCGTCACCCCGTTGGGACGCCAGGTCTCGGTGGTCGACCTGCCCGGCACCTATTCGCTGCGCGGCCGCAGCCCGGACGAAGAGATCACCCGCGACTTCGTGCTCGGCAAGGCCTCGGGCGAGGCGCTGCCCGATCTTGTGCTGTGCGTCGCCGATGCGACCAACCTGCGGCTGACTATCCGCCTGCTGCTCGAACTCAAGCGCACCGGCCGGCCACTGCTGCTGGTGCTCAACATGTTCGATATCGCGAGCCGACGCGGTATCAGCGTCGACGTCGAGCGGCTCGCCAAGGAACTCGGCGTGCCCGTGGTCACATCGATCGCGGTGCGCAAAAACGGCACCGCAGACCTCTTGAACCTGACCGACGATATCTCGGCAAGGCTCGCGGCCGAGCCCGC
Organism: Bradyrhizobium sp. LLZ17; assembly: GCF_041200145.1. NCBI lineage: Bacteria > Pseudomonadati > Pseudomonadota > Alphaproteobacteria > Hyphomicrobiales > Nitrobacteraceae > Bradyrhizobium > Bradyrhizobium zaerense. The sequence goes on along the minus strand of NZ_CP165734.1, from coordinate 6,935,274 downwards.
CGAGAACAGCTGGCGCGCGCTCAGCGTCTCCGAGCTGCGCGCCACGCAGCGCGACGCCGACCGCATCATCGCCGACTGCGTCAGCCTGCCTGCTAGCCCCGACACCTGGACCGCGCGGATCGACGCCGTGGTGCTGCATCCCGTCGGCGGGCTCGTGGTGCTCGCGGCTATCCTGTTCGTGATGTTCCAGGCGGTGTTCGCCTGGGCGCAGCCGCTGATGGAGCTGCTCAACTCCGGCTTCGATGCGCTCGGCCAGTTCGTGCACGCCACCCTCCCCGCCGGCCTGTTGCAGAGCTTCGTTCAGAACGGGGTGATCTCCGGCGTCGGCAGCGTGGTCGTGTTCCTGCCGCAGATCATCATCATCTTCCTGTTCATCCTGCTCTTGGAAGATTTCGGTTACATGGCGCGCGCCGCGTTCCTGATGGACCGCATCATGGGCGGCGCCGGCCTGCACGGCCGCGCCTTCATTCCGCTTCTGTCGAGCTTTGCCTGCGCCATTCCCGGCATCATGGCGACGCGGGTGATCGACAACAAGCGCGACCGGCTGACCACGATCCTGATCGCGCCGCTGATGACCTGCTCGGCGCGCATTCCGGTCTATACGCTGATCATCTCCGCCTTCATTCCGGCGAAGGACGTCTGGGGCTTCGTCAACCTCCAGGGCCTCGTGATGTTCGGCCTCTACGCCGCCGGCATCATCAGCGCGCTGCTGGTCTCGTTCCTGATCAAGTTCTTCATGCTGCGCGACTACGCGCCGGCGCCCTTCATGCTGGAGCTGCCCGACTACAAGATGCCGCGCCTGAAATCGATCGCGATCGGCGTCTATACGCGCGCAAAAATGTTCTTGCACCGCGCCGGCACCACGATCTTCTCGATGATGGTGCTGATCTGGTTTTTGGCTTCGTTCCCGCAGCCGCCGGCGGGTGCCACCGAGCCTGCCATCAACTTCAGCCTGGCCGCGATCATCGGTCACGCGATCGCGCCGCTGCTCGCGCCGGTCGGCTTCAACTGGCAGATCGCGGTGGCGCTGATCCCGGGCATGGCGGCGCGGGAGGTCGCGGTCGCGGCGCTCGGCACCGTCTACGCGATCGAAGGCGGCAAGGAAGCCGCCGAGCAGATCGGACAGGTGCTGGCGACGAAATGGTCGCTCGCGACCGCGCTGTCGATGCTCGCCTGGTACATTTTCGCTCCGCAATGCGCGTCCACACTGGCCGTGATCCGGCGCGAGACCGGAAGCTGGGTCTGGATGGCGACGACGTTCGGGTACATGCTGGTGCTGGCCTATGCCGCTAGCTTTCTGACCTACAATGTCGCGGTGGCGTTAGGGGTGGGATAGGCCCCTCGAAACCAAAACTGCGAAAACAACCCCATGCACAGTAGACGGAAGCTGTGAGATCAACGGGTTACGCATGTACGAAATCTCTGGCCGTAACGCGAATGGAGCCAATCGAAATCCGAGCTCCTCACTGCCACGGTTGACCCGTCGGGGAAAACAGGTTCACGATGCCAACATCGGCTGTCCCCGGCATCGTGACCAGCTCGACATCGGCTATCTGGTTTCATGGATCAGTTCACAACCACCAGCCTCACCGCCGAGAGACTGGCCGAACACCACCTTGCGGATCTCGTTGCGCTTCACCTCGATCCCGAGGTGTCCCGCTACATCGGCGGCGTACGTTCGGCCGAGGCGACGAAGTCGTATCTCACCGTCAACATGGCCCATTGGGATCAGCACGGCTTCGGGCTCTGGGCACTGAGAACGCGAGACGGAGCGTTCGCGGGGCGAGCGGGACTCCGGCACATCCTGGTGGATGACACAGACGAGATCGAGATTGCCTATGCGATCAAACGCACGCTCTGGGGCCAGGGACTGGCAAGCGAGATCGCGACCGCGCTGACGCACATCGGACTGTCGCAACTCGCGTTGCCGTCCCTGATCGGCTTGATCGTTGTCGGCAACGCGGCGTCGCGCCGTGTGCTGGAGAAATCGAATTATGTCCTCGAGCGCAGCACGCAGCGTCACGGCAACGACGTGGTGATTTATCGCATTCGGCGCGGTAGCCACTCCAATGACGGCCAGTTCTTCCAACCGGCAAGCAAGTAGGATGGGCCAGAGCGAAGGCGAAACCCATCACGCTTCAGCGCGGAGGCAACGATGGGTTTCGCAAGAGCTCTCCCCATCCTACGCACTGGGCCGTATGGCCATAACGATGGTACGTTTCGAAGATGTCCAGACGCCACACAGTCCTGCTTGATCTCGACGGGACCCTGATCGATTCCCGGCCCGGCATTGCCGCAAGCTGCCTCGCTGCACTGCGCGCGCTGGGACACTCTCCTGACGAAGCGCTGGACATTACGGCCTTCATCGGGCCGCCGCTCGAAGACGTGCTGCGCGCTTTGCTGCGGAGATATGGCGACGACCGCCTCGACGCCGCCGTGGTGGCCTATCGCCGGCACTACGGCGAAAGCGGCTTTCTCGGAAGCGAGCTTTACCCCGGCATTGGCGAGGCGCTTGGAGAGATGCAGCGGGCGGGCTTACGCCTCTACATTGCCACGTCGAAGCGCGAGGTCTTTGCGCGACGCATCGCAGGGCACTTGAATCTCGCCGGATATTTCGACGGAATCTACGGCTCGGTGGACGGTGGCAAGCTCGATCACAAGCCGGAATTGCTCGCCCAAATCCTGTCCGAACAGGACTTCATCGCTGCGGAGGCGCTGATGGTCGGAGACCGCCGGCATGACATTGTCGGCGCCCACGCGGTCCGGATGCGCGGCCTTGGCGTGCTTTGGGGGTATGGTAGCCGGGACGAGCTTGAAGCGGCAGGCGCGGATCATGTGGTGGAACGCACCGCTGATCTCGCTCGGACCGTTCGATCGATGCTGGAAAACTAGCTCGCGATTCGAGTAGCGGCGTGTCGCGAACCGCGCATGCCGTCGTCCACAAATTCGTACAAATCCGCAAGAAAATCGCACCCGGATTTGAATGGCGTTCGCGCAATTGGCTGTCTATGGTCGATCCATGTCGCGCCTTTCATGTCTATTTGTTGCCGTCGCCCTGTCGCTGCTGCCGGTCACCGCGCCGGCTGCGCCCGTGCACAAGAAGCCGGCGCAAAGCTGGCATGGCTACGGCTTCCTGCCGGGCTATCGTCAGCCCCTGAGCAACAGTCAGCCGCTCTTCGTGCAGAAGAATGGGCTGCGGCGCTATGCGCGCAACAACCGGCGTCCCTGGTATATCGACCCGGTGCCCGCCTATTACGGCTATGACGGCGACTGGCACTATTTCGGCCGGCCCGGCTTTGCCGGCCCTCGCTACAATGGCGGCAGCTTCGGTCCGTGCTGGACGCGCACCCCGATCGGCGCGGTCTGGAATTGCGGCTGAGAGCCGGAGATCTACCCCCCGAAGGCCCACGCCCTACCTGAAATACCCCAGCACGAGATCGATATCCGAGCTGCCGGCGGCGGTGCCGTTCAGCTCGGCATCGATGACACGGCGACAGGCTTCGATCGCGGCGTGATCGCCGAGATCGTTGGCGGCTTCCAGCGCGAGCCATGCGGCGTCGACGGAAGCCTTGTCCGGAGCCGACCCGCCGGTCTCGGCGTTGAGGCTTTTGGTCTTGCGAATTGCGGTGCCGAATTGAGGCAACATAGCAAATACTCTCCTGCCAATTCCCGAATGAGGCTCAGTGCACTTGCTCAGTGCATGTGGAGCTCGGGCTGACGACCCTGGGCGGGATCGGCGCCGGCATTGTTCTTGCGCGACTGGTAGAACTTCAGGACGCTGCGCGAGGTCTCGGTCTTGAGCCGGCCGAAATCGCGCTCGTTGTCGTGGAGCTCGCGCGCCGTGATCAAATGGTCCTTGGCGCCGAGGAACAGCAGCGACATGGTCGTGTCCCAGGAGAAATCGAGCGCCTTGCACAGCACCAGCAGGATCTCGCGGTTGCGGTCCATCATCGCGCGCTCGATCACGTCGACCGGCAGCGACGAGAGCAGCGAGAGGCCGATCTGCACCTCGTCGAGACGGTGCTGGCGCGCATAGTTCGAAATCGAGTCCTGGTTGAGGTTGCCCTGACGGTATTGCGTCGTCACCACGCGCTTGGCAACGAAGTAGCTGCGCGAGGACGGGCCGAACTTGGACTGCAAATCGCCGGTGACCTCGGTGACCGAGCTCTGCAGCTGCGCCATCATCTCGGGCCGCTCGTGCTCGAGCCGGCGGCGGACGTCTTCGGAGGCCTTGGAAATGAGCTGCTGGAAGATGTGCCGCGGCACGTCCTTGCGCAGGCCGAGTTGCTCGGCGAGGATCGAGTCGCCCTCGGCGCGCCTGACCATGTGCAGCAGGCCCGAGCCGGAGAAACGCGCGCCCTCGTTCCTGGCGACGGAGGTCACGACCTCCTGGTCACCGCGCTTGACCAGCACGTCGGTCACGGCCTCGCCGATCGACTTGCGCTGGGCGATCGCGAGCAGATGCGACTGGCCCTTGGTCATGGCGCTCTCGACCAGCATCTTCTCGTCGAGCCGGGTAGAGTCGCGCAATACGGGACCGGCGACGTCGATCTCGTCGTCGAGAGCGAGTTTTTCGACGACGTTGAGCGGCGCGTGATCGCAGGCCGCCATCAATTCCGAGAGCTGCGTGCGTGCAGCGACCTCGATCTCGTCTGCGAGCCGCCCGATGACCTCGCCGAACATGCTGATCTCGTCGTCGCTATAGCGGCCGGTGATCAAAATATCGGTCGCATGCCACAACGCCTTCACCCGGCTTTCGTCGGTGCCGCGTGCGATGGCATCGTCCAGATCGTGTAGAAGCGATTTTGCCCCGTTCATGTCGATCACCCCAGTTCTTGGCGGCTCGCCCTGCCTTGATCGGCAGGACGTCGAATTCCTCTGGAACCGACACTAGGGACCAAACGCGAGAATCCGGTAAAACCGGCAGATCAGTTTTGCCGGGCAAAATTCGTTAAAATGCGGGGGAATGGGTTTAGCGGCGCGTAACACGGAAGGTGCGCTCCCTCTCCCGCTTGCGGGAGAGGGTTGGGGTGAGGGTGTCTCCCCAACGGGACGATCCCCCAGCGGACAAAGCCCTCACCCGCGCCTTCGGCATAGCCGAGGCGGCGCCTTGGCGTTCTTAGATGACGGCCGCCAAAGGCGGCCTATGCTCTCCCGCAAGCGGGCGAGGTCAAGCGAGCCCGCGGCCCGTTCAGTGCAAACCAAACCTGCTCTACGGATTCTGTGGCGTCAGCACCAGCGGCGGCTTCGGCTTGGGCCTTGGCGGCGGCGGGCCGGGGGCCGGCCTCACCTCGATCGGCGGCGGCAGCGGCGCGATCTGCTGGCTCGCAAGCGGCGGGCTCGGCGCGGCGGGCGCGGCCTGCGGGGCCTTCGGCGTCGGCGCGACCCTTGGCTCGGCCTTTGGCTCAGACCTTGGCTCAGATTTGGGCTTCGGCGGTGCGCGGCGCGGATCGCGACCAGGCATCGGCACATCGGTGAGCGACGATTCGGGCGCGGGGTCGGGAGAGACCAGTGTCGGCAGTGCGGCGGTGGCCGGCGGCGGTTCGCCGCGCTCGATGGCATCCAGCCGGCGCGTCTCGCGATCGATGGTGCGCACCGCAAGCCATGACGACAGCGGCGCGAGATCGACGCTGCGGTTGAGCTTGTCGGGCGGGCCCGCCGCAAACACCTGAATTTCCGGCGGGGCGCCGGAGAGCCCGGTCATGATCGGCGTCAGGCTGGCGCGGATATCGGCCTGGTCCGCGGGAATATCGTAGCCGCCGGAAACGATGGCGCGGGCGTTCTTCGCTTCCAGCGGCGTGGCGCCGACGCGCAGCCGGCCGTCGCGAATCGTGAACGGGATCTGCGCGGAAGCGACCGTGATCGGGCCTGCCGAGAGCGCCGGGTCGACCAGCTGGCGCAGCCGGTTGTCGTCGGAGACCTGGCCGCTGTCGCTGGCGCGAATGGCGATCTCGAAGGCACGCGGATTGAGCCCGTTGATTTCAGCCGAGTCGAGCGTCACGGTACCGTTGCCGGCGAGCGCGCCGGTCAGCGCCGCGACGCTGCGGCCCTGACTCGTCAGCGCCATCTGCAGCGACGCGCGCCCCTTCGGCAAAGCGAGATCGCGGTAGCGCAAACTCGCCGCATCGACATTGCTGAGATCGACGCGCGCACTCAGCGCAAGGCCGTTGGCGCCGTTGCGCGCATCGAGGCTTGCGGTCATCTCGCCGCCCCCAATGCTGCCCTTGAGCGCGTCGAGCGCGAGCGACTGGCCGTCACTCCTGATCGTGCCGCTGAACGGACGCAGCTCGATTGCGCCCGGTAAAGTTCCGCGCAACGCCTGGAAGGCGATCCGGCCACGCCAGCCCGTGACGAGTCCCGCGCTCAGCGGCTCTCCAGCGTCTCGTCCGGCCGCACCCAGGGCCACCGCGAGCGTGGGCATGAGATCGAGCGTGTCCAGCCCGACTTCGCCATCGACGCTCTTCTCCTGATCCAGGGTCATGGCGAGATGGCCGCGCAGATGCGAACCTGCGGCAGCGCTGTCGAGATCGTCAAAAGTCAGCCGATTGCCGGACAGCGTGAGGCGGGAGGACAGGCTGACGCTCTGGGCGGATTTGTCGGCCGGACTGGTCCCGAACAGCGGTGCCAGATTGGCGTTGCGCACATGCAAGTTCACATTGGCCTTGGGCTCCGGCCCAGACAATTCGACACTGCCCAGGGCATCCGCCTCCAGCGCGCCGCCACTGAGCTTGGCGTTCAATTGCAGCGACCGGCGCCACGCGCCGCTCAGCTTTCCTTCGAACTGCGAGGCGCCCTCGCCTGCGGCGACGATGCGATCGAGGCCGAGCAGCGCCAGCAGCGCACCCGCCTGCGGCGTCGACACTTTCGCGTCCAGCGTGAAGTCGCTGTTGCGGAGGCGGTCGATGTCGATGCCATTGAGCGCGGCCGCCGGCGTCTGCGCAGCCAGCGTCGCAATGGCCTTGAGCTGCGGCGCATCGAGGTCGAACACGGCGCGGGCGTCGCTGCGGTCGGCATGTTCGGCGTTCTTGTCGAGGCTGAGATCGAGCTTGAGGCGGGTCGCGCCGGGCGGTGACGGGAGAGCATCGAACCGCGCGCGCACCGCGGGCGCGATCGGCTCGAGCAGCGCGGTGAGATCGCGCAGCGAGTTGGCCGAGGATTTCAGCGCGAGGCGGCCCGTCGCCTGGGTGCGGTCGAAGCTGCCGCTCGCCTCGGTGGTCACACCGTTCGGCTGACCGAACCGCAACTGCTCCAGCGACAGCGATGTCGCGCCATAGCCGAGCCTGGCCGCGAACGGCCGCAGCTCCTGGCCGGCGGAGATCGCGCGGCCGACGTCGAGCGAGAGCTTTGCTTCTTCCGGCCATTCGCCCTGCGGTCCCGCCAGCGCGCGGACAAAACTCGCGGCGGCATCGAGGTCGAGCCGGTCCGCTTTCAGCTCGGCGTCGATCCGCGAGCCTTTGTTCACGCCGGTCTGCACGAAAGCGATCCGTCCCTCCACAGTGCCGCCTTCGATATCGGCCTTCAGCTTCTCGATCGCGAAATGGTTTGCGGCGATGGTCACATCGCCTGCCAGGCGCAGCGGCCGCGTGCTGCGGCGGTTGACCTCGCTGCGGCCCTGGAGCCAGGCCACCAGCGTATCAGGATCGGAGGATTCGACGCTGAGGCGGCCGCTGAAACTGTCGGAGCCCGGCGCGGCCCCGTTCAGCGCCAGCTGCGTCATGCCGGGCGCGCGCAAATCCAGCCGCTGGAACGTCCACGATCTTCCGTCAGTCGTCAGCTCCGCCGAGATGTTCTGGAGCGGGCGGCCACCCAGCATGATCTGGTCGGAATTGAACTCGATCTGCGCCGGGATCGGTGCCTGCGGGATCGCGGCGAGGCCCGCGCGCAGCGCCGGCAGGATGCGCAGCGGCTCGGCATCATCCTTGCCGGCCAGCTTGTCGGCATCGACCTGACGCGCCGACAGCACCGCGCGCAGCAGCGGCGACGCACCGAACCTGAGATCGCCGACGCCGCCGACCTTCAGCGCTGCGTCATCATTGCCGAAGCTCGCGTCGATCTGGTCGAACTTGGCACCGGCCGGGTCGGCCTTGAGCTTTGCGGTGAGCTTCCAGGGCGTGGGCCCGCTCTCGCCCGGCTTCCGTGTCGCCGGCACGGCCAGCGTCAACGCGCCCTCAAATTTCGGCAGGCGGTTGTCGAAGGCAAGCACGCCTTCGAGATCGGCCAAAATGGCACGCTCGCCTGGATCGATGTTGAGGTGAAGACGGGTGGCGCTGCCGTCGGGGCTCGGGCCGGAGGAGATGCGGAACGGATAGCGCGTGCGCCCGGCGGTGAAATTGCCGTCACCGCGCACGGAGCCGGCGAGCGAGCGCACGTCGCCGGAGAAGGCGATGTCGTTGAGCTCCAGTGTCGAATGGCTGGCGGCGTCATGCAGCGCGATGCGGCCGGTGAGGTTGAGCCGCTCGATGGCAAGCGAGGCCAGATTGAAGGTGCCGCTCGCGGTCGACGGCAGGTCGACCCGTCCTTTGGCGTCGAGGCCGAGATCCACCGCCATGCCGTTGACGGTGAGCTCGGTCGCACGCCATTCGCCGCGCATCAGCGAGCTCAGGCTGAACTCGACATCGAGCTTGTCGGCGCGCAGCCGGCCGAGATCGTTGTTGCCACCGAAGGTGACCGCCCGCAGCCGCAACGTCGGCGCCGGCAGCAGCCGCGCGTCCAGCTCGCCCGCCACCCGCACCGGCACGCCGATGATACGGCTCGCCTCCGCCTCGAACTGGGGCCTGAACTGGTTCCAGTCGACGAAGTAAGGCCCGATCAACGCGGCCAGCAGCGCTAAGATGAAGGCAATCGCCAATCCGAGCAGCGTCGTCTGCACGGGTCTCCCCTCGGCCAAACCGGCAACCGGGCCAAACCTTGGCCGCCAAACCTTGGCCGCAGAGGCTTCAGGCGCGCCGGAACAGCCTCTTATATAGGGGGAAGTGTGGCGAAGTCACAGCGACTGTTGGGCGCGGCGGTTAACCCCGGTGCGAGATCCTCATGGTGAGGAGGCGCGCAAGCGCCGTCTCGAACCATAGAGGCCCCCGCCTGCGGCCATCCTTCGAGACGCCCGCCTTTAGGGCGGGCTCCTCAGGATGAGGTAGAGCGCTCGTAGAACCAACGCTGACGGCTATTACCAGCTTGCCGGAAGCTGCTTGAGGCCGCGCAGCACGAAGGTCGACCGCCATTCCGGGTTCTCGACGTCGTCGATGCGCAAATCCGGCAGCCGCCGCAGCAGCGTGGCGATGGCGATCTCGGCCTCGATCCGCGCCAATTGGGCCCCCAGGCAGAAATGGATGCCGCCGCCGAACGACAGCGGCCTGACATTGGGCCGGGTGATGTCGAGGCGGTCGGGCTGGTCCGGATAGACTGCCGGATCGCGGTTGGCCGAGCCGAGCAGGCAGAGCACGGTCTCGCCCTTGGGGACCTTGACGCCGCCGAGATCGTCGATCTCCTCCAGCGTGACGCGCCCGGTCATCTGCACCGAGGAATCGTAGCGCAGGAATTCCTCGATTGCGTTGGTGATCAGGTCCGGCTGCACCTTCAGCAGAGCAAGCTGGTCGGGATTGCGATGAAGCGCCAGCAGGCCGTTGCCGATCAGGTTGACGGTGGTCTCGTGGCCGGCACCGAACAGCAGGATGATGTTGGCGGTCAACTCTTCATTGCTGAGCTTGCTGCCGTCCTCCTCGGCCTGCACCAGCTGGGTGATGAGATCATCCCCGGGAGTGCGGCGGCGCAATTCGAACAGCTGCTGAAAATACATCTGCGCCATCATGTTGGCGGCGTTGGCCTTCGCGATCTCCTCGGGCGACATCGGCACCGGGTCGAGCAGCCGCCCTCCATCGCGCGAGCTGTTGTAGAAGACCTCCCGATGATCCTCCGGGATTCCGAGCATCTCGCAGATGATGGTGACCGGCAGGCGGAAGGCGAAATCCTCGATCAGGTCCATGTGGCCGCGGTCGATCACCGCGTCGATGGCCTGATCGACGATCGCCTGAATGCGCGGCCGCATGTCTTCGACCCGCCGGGCGGTGAAGGCCTTCACCACGAGGCCGCGCAGGCGGGTGTGGTCGGGCGGATCGGCCTGCAGCATCCAGTGAGCCATGCTGCGGAACACCGGCTCGCTCATGATCTCGGGGCCATAGCGGCGCTTGGTGCGCTCGACAAAATCCTTGCCGAAGCGCTTGTCGCGCATCACTAGGCTGACCTCGGCATGACGACTGGTCACGAACGATCCGAACTGCGTCACGTGGACCGGCTCGGTGGTGCGCAGCCGCGCATAATGCGGATAGGGATTGCGAATGAAATCCGGCGACAGCGGATTGAACAGCGGATCGCCGCCCGCGGGTTGCACTTGCTCGTTCATGGTGACCTCACATCGGTTGCCGCATGACACGAATACGCCGGCTGCCCCCGATGCCCGCGTAACCCATCCCTGAGATTATCAACTGGATACATTGTTGTATCGAGTTGCATTCTGCCCTAAACTGTCCGGATGTCAAGGGTGAGAACCAGGCCGACCAGGGACGACACGCGGGACAAGCTGTTCGAAGCAGCCGCCCGCGTGTTCGAGGACGACGGCATCGGGGGCGCCACCATCGAGGCAATTGCAGCTGCGGCGGGCTTCACCCGCGGCGCGTTCTATTCCAACTTCAAGAGCAAGGACGAGCTGATCATCGCCATGCTCGAGGACCATGTCGAGCAGTCGATCCGGCGCAACATGGAGATCCTCGCGCAGCACGACAATCTCGACGATTTCATCGCGGCGCTGAAAGCGATGGATCGCAGCCGGCAGGACCCGCTCGGCCGCTCGCCGCTGCTGCAAATGGAGATGATCCTGTTCGTCGCACGCGCCGAGAAGCGCCGGCCCGAGCTCGCAAAACGCCTGCGGGCGCGGCGCAAGCTGATCGCCGACATCATCGAGGCCACGCTGAAGAGCAACGGGAGAGGCGACAAGCTGAATCCGCCGTGGATGGCTTCGGTCGTGCTGGCGCTGGAGGACGGATTTCGGCTGCACCGGCTGATCGATCCGGAGACCACGCCGGCGGATAGTTTCTTGCGCGCGATTGGGGATTTGCGGCGGAGGACGGGGTTGACGTCGGAGTGAGAGCGGTTGGGAGGCATCTCGCCCTTGACCTACTGAGACATGTCGCCGCCGCATTGTTGCGGTGCAGAGCGCATCGATATAAAAAATGGCTGCGGCGGCAACATCGTCCGCAACGCCAACTGCGCTACGCCCCCAGCATCGGTAGCTCATCGCATGACCAAAGCGCGCGCCATGCCCATGCCCAGCAACAGCGTGCTCGCGCCGCTCTATGCGGGCGCGGACCTGTTGGATGCTTATGCAATTCAACTGCCGGCGGGGGCCAGCGATGATGTAGAGGTGCTGGCCCGCGCCGCGCTCGAGCGACAGGCGTGGTGGATTCGTGCGCTCACGCGTGTCCGCGATGTGGTGATGGCGACGGTCGCCGTCAAATCGTCGCGCGCCGTCGGTCTTGCCGCAGCGGCGCGTGGGCCGGTTATCGGCTTCTTCCCGGTGCTGTCAAAGAGCGCGACGGAGTTGGTCCTGGGCGAGGATGACTGGCATCTCGACTTCCGCGTCACCATCCAGCTGCGCGCCGATGCAGCACATGGGCGCGAGCTGGTCGCGGGTACCGTCGTGCATTGCCATAACCGACTGGGGCGTATCTATCTTGCGACGATAGCCCCGTTTCATCGTATGATTGTGCCGGCCAGTCTGGAACAGGCGGCAAGAGCAATGAAGATTTAAGCGTGCTTTGCGGGCCGACCGTACCTGGAGTACGGGCGCCTTAGGCCGAGCGCTTCACCGGGTCGCGCCCCGCCGGCGCGACATCGAGCCGGCTCAGCATCGCCCTCGCCTGCTCGGCGCAGTGCTCGATCAGCCAGCGTTCGAATGCGACCGGCGCCAGCGCGGGCGCGTAGAGAAAGCCCTGCACGACATCGCAGCCGAGCTCGGACAGCATCTTGCGCTGTGCCGCGGTCTCGACGCCTTCGGCAACGACGGTCATGCCGAGGCCCTGACCGACGCGCACCACGGCGGTGACGACCGCGACTGCGCCCGGGTCACGCTCGATGTCGCGCATGAAACTGCGGTCGATCTTCAATTCGCGGATCGGCAGATGGGCGAGCCGGCTGAGACTGGAATAGCCGGTGCCGAAATCATCGACCGAAAGCCCGACGCCGAGCGCGCGGATCGCATGCATCGTCTCCAGCGCGGCGGCGCCGTCCTGCATGAACGTGCCCTCGGTGATCTCGAGCATCAGCGCGCCGGGCGGCAGCGCGTATTCGGCGAGGATATCCTTGAGCCGCGCGGCAAGGGTGACGTTGCGGAAATTGAGCGGCGACAAGTTCACCGAGACGCAAGGAATGTCGAGCCCGGCGCGGCGCCACTTCGCCATTTGCCGGCAGGCCTCGCGCACCGACCACAGGCCGATCTGCTCGATCAGGCCGCACTCCTCGGCGAGCGGGATGAATTTGGCCGGCGAGACGTCGCCGAGCACGGCGTCGTGCCAGCGCGCCAGCGCCTCGATGCCGTGAATGGCGCCGTCGCAGCTGCGGATCTGCGGCTGGTAGCTGAGCGTCAGCGTCCCCTCCGCGATGGCGCGGCGGAGCGCTGCGATCAGCGCCAGCCGCTGCTCGGTGAGGCCGTTCATCTCGGCGCTGAAGAGGCGATGGGTGGAGCGACCGGCCTGCTTGGCCATGTACATGGCGGCATCGGCCTGCTGCATCAGCGTGTCGATGTCGGTGGCGTGATCGGGATAGAGGCTGATGCCGATGCTCGCCGACATCTGCAACTGCCTGGAGCCAAGCCGCAATGGCGCGGCCAGCGCCTCCGTAATCTCGGCCGCGACACGCTCGGCGCTCTCGGCGTCGCGATATGGCAGCAGGATGACGAACTCGTCGCCGCCGAGCCGTCCCAGCATGTCTTCGGGACCGATATGCTCGCGCAGGCGCTGCGCGAGCTGGATCAGCAGCTCGTCGCCGGCGGCATGGCCGAGCGTATCGTTGACGTCCTTGAAATGGTCGAGGTCGAGGAAGGCGAGCGCGACGTGGCTGCCGGTCGGACAGGCGGCGATCGCCGTGGTGATCAGATGCCGCAGCTGCGCGCGGTTGGGCAGGCCGGTGAGGATGTCGTGATAGGCGAGCCGCGCGATCTCGGCGCGGGCCTCCTTGCGCTCGATCGCGAAGGCGCCGAGGTTGACGCAGGCATCGACGATCCGCCGGTGCCAATTGCTCGGCGCGCGCGATCTCCCGATAGTAAAAGGCGAAGGTGGCGATGACACGGCCGTCCTTGGCCTTGACCGGGGTGGACCAGCAGGCGCGCAGGCCAATCCCGAGCGGCATCGCCTTGTAGGGCTGCCAGCGCGGATCGGTGTCGAGATCGATCGCCAGAACCGGCTCGCCGTAGAAGGCAGCCGTGCCGCAGGAGCCGACGTCGGGCCCGATCGCAAGGCCGTCCAGTGCGCGGGAATAGTCCTCGGGCAAGCTTGGACCGCCGAGTGGATGAACGAGACCCGCGGCATCGACGTGCAGCAGGGAGCAGACCACGTCGGGTGCGATCTCCTCGACCCGGCGGCACAGCCGGTCGGCGATCTCGGTGATCGGAACCTCGTCGGCAAGCGCGCCCATGATGAGCTGCTGGAGCGAGCGCAACTGCCTGGTCTCGGTGATGTCCTCAAGCAGCGAGAAGATATGCTTGGCCCGGCCCTTCTTGTCGCGGAAGGCGTCGATCCGGGCGCACACCCAGATCTCTTCGCCGTTCTTGTCGTAGGCCAGCGTCTCGATTTCGCCGCGCGGGCCGCCTCGCGTCAGGCGCTTGATCAGTTTCGCGACGGCTCTGCGATCGGTGTGGCGGCCGGCGATGAGCTCCGCCGCGTGCCGCCCCTCGGCTTCCGCGCTGGTGAAGCCGAACAGATGAGTGAAGGCGGCATTGACGTAACGGATCTTCTGTCCGACGTCGGTGACAATGACAGCACGGTTGGTCTGGTCCGATACCGCATCGAGAAGTCCAATTCTTGCGCGGCGCTCCGCCTCGACGGTGACGTCGCGCACGAACAGGACGTGATGAGCGGCGCCCGCGATCATCGCGCAGGACAGCGCGACGGCCGCCCTGATGCGGGTGCCGTCAGGGCGCACGAGGCTGATCTCGTCGCGGAACTCCGTAACGGGGGCGGCCTGGAGGCATTTGAGCGAGAGAATTTCCCCGTCGCGGCCGAGCACCTCGGTCCGCGCGAGCTTCCAGATCCGCTCGGCCCCGGCGTTGAAATGCGTGATCCGGCGCGCGTCATCAAGGATGACGATGCCATCCTCCGCGCATTCGAGCGCGGCCAGCAGCAGGTCCGGAATTTCTGTCACAACATCGGAGGCAGACATCGTTTGACCCGGAGGCATCGGGAAGATGCGGCAATCGGCCAAAAGCTAACGCTCCGATAGTGTCCAAGACGTTTGTACAGCCCGGCCGCGCCCTGCCCAAGACGCGACATGCTTAACGTTCCGCGAAGGAGCCGCAGGTAATCCGACGCTTATTGCGCGGCGGAGCCAGACTTGAGCTCGTGCAGACGGCCGGCCACGGCGCGCACCTTGCGAGGGGCCGCTTGCCAGATCGAAAACGCCGATAACCCGCTCACCACGATGGCGATGGCAAAGGCGAGCGTGTAGTCGCCGACGCGATCATAAAGCACGCCCGTTACCCAGGGACCCGCCGCGCCGCCTGCAAGGGCGGCCAGCATGATCGTGCCGAAGATGCTGCCCTGGTGCCGGCCCTGAAAAATCTCGAACACCACCGCGCCCATGATGGAGGTGAGGCCATAACCGAGCGCGCCTTGCGTGAACACCATGAGATAGACGAGCCAGAACGAGGGCTGATATTTCAGCGCCATCAGCGCCGCGAAACAGATCGCAAACCCCGCGCAGCTGATGGCCCAGACCCATTCCCGCCCGATCCGGTCGGAGACATGGCCGAGCAGGATCTGGCCGGGAATGCCGAGCAGGCTGACGATCCCGAGCGCCCAGACCGCGACGCTCGGGCTGAAGCCGATGTCGAGCAGGAATTTGGTCTGGTGCACCTGCACGGCATACCAGATGTACAGGCCGCCGAAATAGCCGAGCGCAATCCACCAGAAGCGCGCCGTCGAAAGCGCACGCCGAAGCGTCCAGTCAGTGTTGGCCCAGACGGGGTCGACGATGTTGGAGACCGGTTTTGCAGCACCCGGAGCGGGCGCGGCGTCGCCGTCGGGCTGAAGGCCGATATCGTCGGGCCGCTTGTGCAGGAACAAATTGATCGGCGCCAGCACGATCAGGACCATCAGCCCCATCGCGGTGCAGGCAGTGCGCCAGCCGGTCTGCTCGATCATGTGCTGTACCCATGGCAGCAGCGTCACCGAGCCCATACCGACGCCGGCAAAGGCGATGCCGATGGCAAAGCCGCGCTTGCGGATGAACCAGTTCGGCAGGAACAGCGACTGGCCGGAATAGCCGAGACACACAGAGCCCGCGCCGACCATGACGCCGATGGTGACATAGAGATGCCATGGCGCGCTGGTCAGCGGTGCCAGCAGCAGCCCGCCGCCCATCAGCAAGACGCCGAGTTCCATCACCGCGCGCGGTCCCGCGCGATCCATCAGCCGGCCGATCAGCGGGCTGACGACGCCGGAGACCACGAAGCCGAACGAAAACGCGCCGGCGGTGACGCCGCGCTCCCAGCCGAATTCGGAGACGATGGGAGGAAAGAATAACGAGAAGGCCGTGCGCGCGTTGACGCCGATCGCCATGGTGACGAACGTCACCGCGACAACGACCCAGCCGTAGAAGAACGGAAGCCGCATTGTGTTTCATCCCTGGACGATCCTTCCGACCATCCGGGAATGACCTGGTCAAGCGATTTTCGCGCATGCCGGTCGGGCGGTCAGCTCAGGCGGCGTCGCGCTGCGAGGGTTTGGCAGGCGCGTCGAACAGAATCCGCTCGATCGGCTGCGGGCGGCCGAACAGATAGCCTTGCGCGAAGTTGACGCCGAGCGCCTTCAGGCGGTCGTACTCCTCGCGGGTCTCGACGCCCTCGGCGGTCACCGACATGTCCAGGCCGCGCGCCAGTGTCACGATCGAGGCGATGATGGCGGAGCTGCGCGGCTGGTGCGTGAGGTTGCGGATGAACGACTTGTCGATCTTGATCTTGTCGAACGGGAACGCGGTGAGGTAGCTGAGCGACGAGTAGCCGGTGCCGAAATCGTCGAGCGCGAGCTCGATGCCGATGTGCTTCAGCCGCTCCATGAAGGCGTGGTTCTCGGTGCCACGCTCGAGCAGGACGGATTCGGTGATTTCGATCTCGAGCCGTTGCGGCGGCAGCCCGGAATCGCGCAGTGCCGCACAGATCGTGTCGAACAGATCGGGCTCCTTGAACTGGATCGGCGACAGGTTGACGGCGACGATCAGCTCCGAGGGCCAGGCGGCGGCATCCGCGCAGGCGCGACGCAGCACCAACTCGCCGAGCGGCACGATCAGCCCGGTCTCCTCCGCAAGCGCGATGAACTGGTCGGGCGGGATCAGGCCGCGGGTCGGATGCCGCCAGCGCACCAGCGCCTCGAAGCCACGCCGCGCCCCGCAGAGAGCATCGACGAACGGCTGATAGTGCACCTCCAGCTGGCAAAGCGCGATGGCGTCGCGCAAATCCCCCTTCCAGCGTGTTGCGCGCTTCGAGCTCGGTCGACATCGCCTCGTCGTAGACGGTGAAGCAGTTGCGGCCCGCCGATTTCGAGCGGTACAGTGCAAGGTCGGCCTTCTTCAGCAACTGCTCCTGGTCGCTGCCGTGATCCGGTGCGATGGCAATGCCGATGCTGGTGCCGATCTCGACGCGGTGACCGGGCAGCGGAAACGGCTCCGCCACGAGCTTGGCGATCCGCCCCGCCAGCTCGATCGCGCACGCACGCTGGTCCTCGCCGCCTTGCCGGATGATGGCGAATTCGTCGCCGCCGAGCCGTGCCAGCACGTCGCCCGCCCACAGCGCGGATTTCAGCCGCTGCGCTACCTGACGCAGCAGCGCATCGCCAGCGCCATGACCGAGGGAGTCGTTGACGTTCTTGAAGCGGTCGAGATCGAGCATCAGGATCGAGAAGGACGCACCAGAGTCATTCAACTGACCGTTGAGCTCGTCAAGCCGCCCGAGAAAAAAACGCGCGATTCGGCAGGCCGGTCAGGATGTCGGTCTGGGCAAGCTCGAGCACGCGCCGGTTCGCCAGCGACAGCCGCCGCGAATTGCGGCTGGCCAGCATCAGATAGATCGCAAGCGAGAATGTGAGTAGCACACCTACTGTGAGCACCGTGACCGTGCGGTCGTAAGCCATCTCCAGCGGACCGCCGGCCGTCGGCATCGCACGCACCTGCCAATCGGTATCTCCGATCTTGAGATGACCGGACCAGTGCAGGCCCTGCGCGACGTCGCGCATCGACTGCGGCGCGGTGGCCGTCGACGAATAATCCGGCAGGATCTGGTCGAGGCTCACGATTTGCCCCGTGAACGGCGGATAGACGTTCATGCTGATCGCGGGGCTTGCGCCGGTCGTCACACGAATGTCCTGCATCAGCAGCGCCAGGTCGAACACGCCGATGACGTAGCCCGCCAGATTGCGACGCCGGTCCGCGACCGTCTCGCGCGAGGTGCCCTTGGCATAAACGGGAACGGCGACGAGGACGTCGGGCAAGCGCCCGCCCTCCCTCGGCTCGTACAGGCGGGTGCGGATGGCGGAGATGCGATCGTTGTCGCGGGCGCGCTCGAGCACCGCGCGCCGTTCCGGAACGGTCGCATAGTCCATCCCGTAGACGGGCGAGGTCTTCGGCTGCGTCGAGTAGAAGACCGGAAAATATTCGTCGCTCTGCGGCGCGGTTGCAAAGCTCTCGCCCTGGAGCGACTTGATGCGATAACCGGAGATGCCGTCCGTGACCGCGGCCGCCTCGTATTCGGCGCGCTCCTTGCGGTTGACGCGCGGCAGCCAGGCAATGCGCAGCATGCCCGGGTGACGTTCGAATAGTCGGGCGCTGAAGGACTCGAACTCGCTGCGGGTGATGTCCTCGTTGATCGACTCGAACAAAGTGCGCAGCGCAACCAGCCGGCTGATATATTCGTTCATGCCGTTCTGAATGACGATCGCTTCGGTTTCGGCCGCGCTGTCGAACTCGATCCCGTTGACGCGGTCTTCCCACCGCGCCACCCCCGCAGCGCCCGCCAGCGCGAACAAGAGCCCGAGCCCGGCTGCGACCAGCGCAGGACGATAGAGCGCGAACAGCGGCGCGAGACCCCACCGTCCGGTCATCCGCCTCCGATCCTGATCATTCTGATCGCGATCGCCCATCCTGAAGCCGCCGTCCTCTCCGCGCCCGACCCCAACCGAACCTCTGGTTGATTCCTCGGAGCGACGATCGGAACAGGCCTGCGGTTAAGAACTTTGCAATTTCGGAACCCGGCTATTCCGCATGACCCGGCGTGGTTAATGAAGTGCAGGAATGACCTGAACCTTTAGGGACGCGAGATGCCGGCTTCCCCGCAGTAATACGGGCCGCCAAACCGTCGCCGGTTAGCGAGCTGTTCAGGCCGCTGCGATAGCTTTCTCGAAAGCGCTCTCCGTACCCGGCAAGACGTCCTGATGTATCGATTTCGATCAGCCAGATGCATCGTCCTGACCATCGCATTGTTGGCCGCGACCAACCTCACGGCCAGAGGCGATGAGATCGGCGTCAGTGAGGATGCGATCCTTTTCGGTCAGGCCGCCGCACTCGAAGGCCCCTCCTCCGCGCTCGGACAACGCATGCGACAAGGCGTCGTCGTGGCGTTCACGGAAATCAACGCAAAGGGCGGCGTCCATGGGCGGAAGCTGCAGCTCATCAGCCGCGACGACGGCTACGATCCCGACCGTTCGGTGGCACAGACGCTGCGGTTGATCGAGGACGACAAGGTGTTCGCGCTGATCGGCGCAGTGGGAACGCCGACCGCGATGGCGACCATCCCGATCACCAGCGCGAGCAACGTTCCCTTCATCGGGCCGCTCAGCGGCGCCGACTTCTTGCGCGATGCCGAGCTCTCGAACGTCGTCAACATTCGCGCCAGCTACGGCGCGGAAGCCGAGACGTGGATCAAGCACCTCACCGAAGATCGCCACTTCACCCGCATCGGCATCTTCTACCAGGACGATTCGTTCGGCCGCGACGGTCTTGCGGGCGTGAAGCGCGCGCTTGCCAAGCGCGGGCTCGAGCTTGCCGCCGAAGGCACCTTCGAGCGCAACACAAGGGCGGTCGGCGCGGCCTGGCGGGTGATCAAGCGCGCCGAGCCCGAGGCCATCGTCATGGTCGGGACTTATGGTCCCTGCGCCGAATTCATCAAGCTCGCACACCGCAGCGGCGTCTCGCCAACTTTCGTCAACATCTCGTTCGTCGGCGCCGTTGCGCTCGCCAGAGAACTCGGAGCCGAGGGGGACGGCGTCATCGTCTCGCAGGTCGTACCGTTTCCGTGGGACCGGTCGCTGAAGCTCGTGGCCGACTACCAGGCGGCGCAGAAAGCGTTCGACCCGACGCTGACGCCCGATTTCGTGTCGCTCGAAGGCTATATCTCCGGGCGCCTCGTCGCCGCGGCGCTGGAACAACTCGGACGGAATCCGACGCGGGCGGACCTGATGCGGATCTTCCACGAAGTCGGCCGCTTCGAGATCAGCGGCAGCATCATCACGCTCGGCGCGCGCGCGATGGACACCTCTCCCAAGGTGTTTTTGACGGTGATCCAGAAGGACGGGACGTTCAGGGCGGTTGATCGGTTGTAAGGCGATCAGCCCTTCCTGCAACCGCTTCGGTTGCTAGCGATCGGGCCGCTTGCCGTTTGACTGGCCATAAGGAGGTTTGTTGTCCTCGTCGAACGTAGGGCTAGCGCAGGCGCTCAGCAACACACCGATCAGGGTCGCCCACGCCGAAGCGGTCAGAAACTTCATCGACTCGGTCTCAGACGCTTCATGAACCATTTTCCCGGCATGGAACTTTGACGTCGCGGGCCGGGACGAGGTTCAAGGCAGAGCGCGCTTTCAGCCGCGCCGGGTCCAGCGCTCGGCGTTGACGGCGCCCTGCGGAGCCTCGCCCTTGATAATCGCCTCGACCTGCCGCACGGTTTCCAGCGACTGGTATTCGATCGCCTGCGGCGTCAGGCCGCCGACATGCGGCGTGGCGATGACGTTCGGCAATTTCGCAAGCTCCGGCGTCGGCATCTGGTCGGGCGCGCGTCCGACGTCCATCGCCGCGCCCGCGATGCGGTTCTCCAATAGCGCCCGGGCCAGTGCTGCCTCGTCGACGAGATTGCCACGCGAGAGATTGATGAAGACGGCACGCTTTTGCATGCGCGCCAGCGCCGCCTCCCCGATCAGCTTCTCGGTCTGCTCGTTGGCGATCGCGAGGCAGACGACGTAGTCCGATGCGGTCAGGAGCTCATCGAGCGTAACCTGTCTGATCGCGCTGTCGTTGACAGTCGCAAACGGGTCGGACACCAGCACGTCCATGCGCAGCACCTTCGCCACCTCGGCAAGATAGCGCCCGATGCTGCCATAGCCGATGATACCGATCTTGCTGCCGCCGAGCTGGCGGCCCATCCGCGCCTCCGGCTTGCGGCCGGCGTGGTAGTCGGCCGTTGCCCGCGACACGCCGCGGGACAGATCAACCATGAAGCCGAGCGCAAGCTCGACCACGGCCTGCACGAAGCCGGGGCCGGCGCGGGTCACGAGCACGCCGGCTTGCGAGGCGGCCTCGACGTCGACGTTGCGGATGTCGACGGCACAGCGGACGAAAGCGCGCAGGTGTGGCAGTTGTGGAAAGATCTCGCCGCGGCCCTCGGTCATGCGGTCGGCCACGATGATGTCAGCCTCTTTCGCCGCGTTCACGAGGCCGGCAGCGTCGAGCGGCTGATCGCCCTCGTGCAGGATCACCTCGGCGATCGAGCGCAAGCCGTTGAGGCTGCGATCGCCGTAGTAGTTGCGCCGCATCTCGGGCGTGTGGGCGAGCAGAACCTTCACGGAGAACTCCTTCAATAGCCGAATGCGCGCGGCAGTGCGGTGGAGAGCGACGGCACGAACGCGATCACCAGCAGGCAGAGCAGCAGCAGGCCCAGATATCCCATGATCGGCTTCACCGTTTGCTCGATCGGCACATTGCCGATCAGGCAGGCGCCGTACAGCCCGAGCCCGAGCGGCGGCGCGAACAGGCCAATGCCCATCGCGACGACGAGCACGACGCCGAAATGCAGCGGATCGATGCCGAGCTCTACCGCGACCGGCAGCAGCAGCGGCCCGAAGATGATGAGGGCGGCGGCGCCTTCCAGCACCGAGCCCATCACGATCAGCACGGCGATCGCCAGCAGCATGAACAGCCAGACCCCGCTGGTCTTGGACAATCCGAGCATGATTTCGCCCACCGCGTGCGGCACCTGCTGCAAGGTCAGCGTGAAGGCAAGCGATTGCGCGGCAGCGACGATGAACAGCACGAGCCCCGCCCGGGTCGCGGCCTGGACAAAGCTGTGCGCGGCGGATGTGAAGCTGAGCTCGCGGAACACCAGGCTGCCGACGACCAGCGCATAGGCCACCGCGAAGGCAGAAATTTCCGTCGCCGTGGCAAAGCCGCTCTTGAAGCCGAAGAAGATCATGAAGATGAGGCCGAACGAGGCGATCGCGCCGCTCCACAAGCCCGACACCGGCATCTGCGGCTCGATCTCCTCGGCAGCAGCCGGCCGCTTGCCGAAGATGATGGAGACCGCGATCAGGACCAGCGCCATCAGCGCCGCCGGCAGGAGCCCCGCGATAAACAAACCGCCGATCGACAAATTCGCCACGAAGCCGAGGATGATCAGGTTGATGCAGGGCGGAATGGTTTCCGCCATCACCGCGGATGCCGCGAGCAGCGCCACCGCGCTGCCCGGATTCTGCCTGGAGCGCCGCGCCGCCGGAATCAGCACGGAGCCGACGGCCGCGACATCCGCCATCTTCGAGCCCGAGATGCCCGAGAACAGCACCATCGAGGCCACCATCACGACGTTCAGCCCGCCCCGCATGCGGCCGACGCCACGCTGCAACAGCTCGATCAGCCGCACCGACATGCCGTTGGCTTCCATGAGGTAGCCGACGAGAATGAAGAATGGGATCGCCAGCAGGACGAAATTGTCGATGCCACGCGCCATCTGCTGCGCAAAGATGACGCCGGGCAGCGCGCCTTCGACCCAGATGAAGATCAGTGCGGCGAGCGCCAGCGCAAAGCCGATCGGCAGACCACCGAACAGCGTGACGAAGAAGCCGATCAGCATCAGCGTGCCCGACGACGGCACCGAAGACGGCGACAGATAGTCCCAGGCGAGGTAGAGGCCGGTCAGCACGGCAATGGCAACGAAGCCCCTGATGATGTCGGGGAGCGGCCGGGCGCAGAGATGATCAATCGCAAACACCGTCATGAACAGCGCGCCGACGCCCATCGGGTAGAACGTCAGTTCCAGCGGCAGGCCCGAGCCGGTGGTCTGCCCGACCGTCAGCGAGCCCAGCTTGACCGCATTATAGGCGACGTAGCCGGAGATCAGCACGATCAGCAGCGCACTGGCGGCATCGACCAGCGCGCGCAGCCGCAGCGGCAAGAGATCGCGAAAGAAGGACACACCGACATTCTCGCCGCGTGCGAGCGCGCTTGCCGCGCCGAAGAAGGCCGAACCGACCATCAGGCCGCGCGCGACGTCATCCGACCATTCGACCGGCGCGTTGAAAAGATACCGCAGCAGCACGGAGGCACAGACCACCACGAGGTCGGCGGCGAGCAGGATGGCCGCGATCGCATCGCTCACGCGAAGCAGGAGGCTGATGCTTCCGTGACGGCCGCCCGAGAGGGAAACGGCGCTCGTCATCGCCATCTCAGGCCTGACCATCTCAGGCTTGCGTGGCGCGGATGATGTCGATGACGGGCTTGGACTCCGGCCGCGCCTTGATGAAGTTGTCGGTCTGCGGCAGCACGCGCTTGCGGAAGGCCTCGCGGTCGCATTCGGCCACCGTCACGCCCTTCTCGGTCAGCGCTGCCAGCGCTTCCTTCTCCACCGCAAGCCCATGCGCGCGGGTATCGGCCGCGGCCTTCTTCGCGGCATCGAGGAAGCCGTCACGCAGTTTCGGATCCATGCGGTTGTAGGTGGTGTCGCTGAAATAGATCGCGAGCGGCGAGAAATTGTGCTGCGTCAGCGCATAGAATTTTGCCGTCTCGAAGAACTTGCTGGCAAGGATCGTCGGCGGATCGTGCTCGAGACCATCGAGCACCCCGGCCTGCAAGGCCGTGTAGATCTCGCCGAAGGCCAGCGGCGTCGCGGCCGCGCCCATCAGACGCAGGCATTCGGTGATCACCGGATTGGGCAACGTTCTGATCTTCAGACCGGCGAGATCCTCCGGGGTCTTCACCGGCTTTCTGGCGAGCACGCTGCGCGAGCCGAAATTATAGGCCCAGGCGATGATGCGGATGTTGCCGCCCTTGAGCAGCGCATCTTCGATCGGCTTGGCTGCGCCGGCGTCGAACGCCTTGGTCTGCTGCGGGAAGCTCGCGAACAGGTAGCCGAGATCGAACGTGCCGACGAGCGGCACCAGATTGGCCGAGATCGACGAGCCCGACACCATCAGGTCGATGACGCCGAGCTTCACCGAGTTGATGACGTCGATTTCCTGGCCCAATTGGTTGTCCGGGAAGAAGGCGACCTCGACCTGCTCGCCGAGCCCGTTCGCCTTCAAGTTCTTGACGAGATTGTCGTAGTAGACGCGACCGTTGGCGTATTTGGGGTCGTTCGGCAGCGATGAGGAGCATTTCAGCTTCAAGGTCGCGGCTTCGGCGCGGCCGATGATCGCGGGAGAGAGCACGAGGCCGGCGGTCACTGCCGTCGACGACTTGATGAACGTGCGACGGCTGACGGGCACGATGGTCATGGTGCTGTCTCTCCCGAATGTTTTTTCTTCGCAGCTGCAGTCGTTGCCTGCAGCCTGTTGCGCGGACTGTATGGCCAAAGCGACGGGGCAGGCAAGGGTTGCGGTCGATCGGCGCTACGAGCGCATGAGAGCCAGCACGCCGGCAGAGATGCGGTGGAACGCCTATGTTTGCCGATGTTTTCGACCATGCGGCATCGCGACCGAATGACGGTCCGCGCGAGATTGACGCAGATCGATCCAATTCAGGTATGGATCGATGCCGAACGCAGATGGATGCGGACGCAGCAAAAAGCTGCGGGACCGGGATCCCGCAGTTCGCTCAATTCAACGATGGAACGAGATCAGCGCGAAAGTGCGGCGCTCAGCGTTCCGTTCGCCGCCTCGACATCGCGCGAGGGGCGCAGCGCAAACGCACCGTCGCCGAGCAGCGCCTGCGCCGCGAGTGCAATCGCCCAGAAGGCGGGGAATTCCCAGCCGCCCTTCGGATTGGTGAAGAAGAAGCCGGCCGCACCATGCACCGTGAAGATCGCGCCGAGCAGCACCGGGATGCCGGCGAGCGCCGCATAACGGGTCCAGACGCCGAGGATAAGAGCGATGCCGCTGAGCACCTCGACCGTCATCACGAGATAGGCGAGCTCCGGCGGGAAGCCGAGGCTGCCGAAGAATTTTGCGGTCCCGGCGGGAGTGAAGACGAACAGTTTCAGGCTGGCATGGGCCAGGAAGAGCGCGCCCAGGGTCACGCGCAGCACCAGCGCGGCGTAAGGGGCGGTTCGGGAATCGATCATGGCTATCTCCTTGTTGCGGCGCACTCTGATCTATTCCCATTGAGATGATAATAAGCTATTATGGAAATATACCTCACACCAATAGAGTGAGATGAATGCTCGATCGCCTGACCAGCCTGGAAGTCTTCGCCAAGGTGGCGGCGAACGGCAGCCTGTCCGGCGCGGCCCGGGCCATGGGCCTGTCGCAGACCATGGTCACGAAGCACATCGCATCGCTGGAGGCACGGCTCGGCATCAAGCTATTCCACCGCACCACCCGGCGGCTGTCGATCACCGAGCCTGGACGCAGTTACCTCGAATCCTCTGAGCGAATTATCGCCGACATGGAGGCCGCAGACGCCGCTGTCGCGCGCGAGCGCGTCGAGCCGCGCGGGCTGCTGCGCGTCAACGTGCCCGTGGTGTTCGGCACCAGGCAGATCGCGCCGCTCATCGCGGAGTTCTCCGAACGCCATCCCGAGGTCACGGTCGAGCTAGGCCTCAACGACCGCCTCGTCGACCTCGCCGAGGAAGGCTGGGACCTCGCCATCCGCATCGGCAAGCTGCGCGACTCCAGCATGGTGGCGCGACGGCTCGCACCGAACCGCCTGGTGGTCTGCGCCGCGCCCTCTTATCTTGCGAAGCACGGCACGCCGCGCAGCGTGGCCGACCTCGCCGCGCATAATTGTCTTGGCTACACGCTGTCGCAGCAGGCGAGCGCGGCGGAATGGCTGTTCGGCGCGGACGGCGAGATCCGGGTCCAGGTCTCCGGCAATCTGCGCGCCAACAACGGCGATGCGCTGCGCGCGGCAACGCTGGCCGGACTTGGGCTGGCGCGACAACCCACCTTCATCATCGCAGACGATTTGCGCGCCGGCACGCTGGTCGCACTTCCGCTCGACCAGCCGGAGATGCAGTCCTCCGCGGTGCATGCGGTCTACCTGCCCGACCGCCGGCCGCCGGCAAAAGTGCGCGCCTTCATCGACTTTCTCGCCGCGCGCTTTTCACCGGACCCGCCTTGGGACCGCGGCCTGTTCTGAAGCGGCACTGCTTGACGCGTCAGCTCCGGCAGACCTCCTGCCCCATCTTGCGGCACGCGAGAGCGTGAGATAGCGCACAGACAGAGTCATGGCGGACTACTAGAAAAGATGACATCCTCGCGCCATTGCCGATGGAGGTGACACGATGCGCCGTCCAGTCCTTTGCAATTTATTTCTTGCGTCCGGTCTTCTTGCGCTCACACAAATGATGACCCCGACAGATGCCGCGGCCGAAGCGCGGCTTGCGCTGGTGATCGGGCAATCGGCCTATCGCACGGTGCCGGAATTGCCCAACGCCGCCAACGATGCCAAGGGCATGGCGGAGCTGCTCGGCAATGCCGGCTTCAACGTCACCACCGCGCCCAATCTGGGCCAGAGCGAGATGCGGCAGGCGATCTCCGATTTCGCCGGCAAGGTCAGCGCCAGCGGCGCCGATACCACCGCGCTGGTGTTCTATGCCGGCCACGGCCTCCAGATCGACGGCGAGAACTATCTGGTCCCGGTCGATCTCGATCCGAAACGCGAGGCCGACATTCCGCTTCAGGGGGTGCGGCTGAACGACCTTCTCAACACGCTCGGCGCGCTGCCGACGCGTGCGCGCATCTTCATGCTCGATGCCTGCCGCAACAATCCGTTCCCGGCGCTGAGCGGTGCCGGCCACGGCCTTGCGATCGTCGACACCAAGGCCGGCGCGCAGGGCACCTTCATCTCCTATTCGACCTCGCCCGGTGCGGAAGCCGAGGATGGCTCCGGCCTCGACAGTCCCTACACCACCGCCGCTTTGACGGTTGCGAAGCAGCCGAACATCCCGATCGAGGAAGCGTTTAAGCGCATCCGCATCTCCGTGGCGCAATCGACCGACGGACGGCAGATCCCGTGGGAAAGCTCGTCACTGACGACCGACTTCAAGTTCTTCGGCGACAGCGGCGGCCAGCAGCCGCCTGCTCCGGGCGCAGCCTCGACGGCGCTCGCCAGCGCCACGCGCAGCGTCGAGGACTGGCGCAAGGATTTGCAGGGCAAGGATGCCAAGGTCGCCTATGAGCTCGTGCTCGCCGACGACACCGTGCCGGCGTATCAGGCCTATGTCGAATTGTACCGTCAGGACGTCCGCACGCCGCGCCTGCGCACCGTGCTGGAACGCCGGCGCCAGATGCTGGCGTGGGATCGCGCGGTCGCGATCAACACCCGCGCGTCGTTCGAGGCCTATCTCGCCAATTGGGACAACAGCGACCTCGCGGCGACCGCGCGCAGGCTACTGCTGCGCGTGCAGAACCGCAACTATGTCTTGCCGGTTGCGGCGGCTGCGGCCCCTGCTCCGATCGCCGTCGCGCTGGCGCCAACCTGCCCGTGCACGACGCCTTCGACGCCGGCAAGCCCGATCAATCCGATCGTCGCGCCGGTCATCAAGAAGCGCGTCGACGACACGCCGCCGAAGCGCAAGGTCGTCGACACGCCGCCCAAGCGCCGGCCTCCGCCCGATGAAGTGGTCGTCGAGCGCGCGCCGCCGGATCGAGGACCGCCGCCCGGCGCCGTCATGCAAGGCATCGGCATCGGTGTTGGAATCGGGCTCGGCATGGGCATGGGTGGCGGCGGCGGCCGCGGCGGAGAGATGGGACACGGCGACCGCGGCAGGTACTGAGGCAGGTGCGAGACGGAGGACGAAGATGTCCTCCGTCATGGCGAATGAAGGGAAGCGCTCCAGAGTGTTTCCGTGGAGAGATTCTGGATTGCTTCGTCGCAAGATCTCCTCGCAATGACGGCTGAGGGGCCGCAGAGAACAAATCATCACCGCGACAATTCTGTTGATGGCCGGGGAGTTGCGCGCCCCGCCGCCTTCCATTCCGGAAATGCTGTAGTCTGACGACCGATGCCAGCTTTCCGGGGACTTCACAGCGATGCCGCACGACGCTCACGCCAAAGACACAGCGAAGCAAGCATGGCCGGTGTTCCGGTCGCTTGCATCCTATTCCCTCTCCGGCGATCTCATTGCAGGCCTGACGCTCGCGGCGATTGCCATCCCCGAGCAGATGGCCACCGCGCGGCTCGGCGGCTTCGCGCCGCAGATCGGCTTCTTCGCCTTCATGGCGGGCTCGGTCGGCTTCGCGCTGCTCGGCGGCAACCGCTTTCTCTCGCTGGGCGCGGACTCCACGATCACGCCGATCTTCGCCGGCGGACTTGCGGCACTGGCCGCTACCGGCTCGCCGGAATATCAGGGCCTTGCGATCGCGCTGGCGCTAATGGTCGGCGCGATGATGCTCGCCGGCGGCGCTTTCCGGCTCGGCGGCATCGCCAATCTGTTGTCGGTGCCCGTCATGGTCGGCTTCCTTGCCGGCATCTCCGTGCACATCATCGTGTCGCAATTGCCGGGCGTGCTCGGATTGCAGTCACCAAGCGGCCCGACGCTCGATCGCATCGGCGTGCTGGCAACCGAGCTCGGCCGGACCAATCCCGTGACTTTTTGCATCGGCTTCGGCGTGCTGGCGGTGGTCTTCGTCTCGGAGAAGGTCAGTCCAAAAATTCCAGGCGCGCTGATCGGGCTGGTGGCCGCGACGCTTGCTGTGATCGGGCTGGGGCTCGAGAGCAAGGGCGTCAACGTCGTCGGCATAGTGCCGGGCACGCTGCCGCGACCGACCTTGCCTGAGCTTGCGCCGGAGCAATGGGTGCGCTTGGTGCCGCTCGCCTTCGTGATCACGATCGTGGTGATGGTGCAAACCGCTGCGACGACGCGGTCGTTCCCATCCGACCCCGACAAGCCTGCCGATGTCGATCGCGACTTCCTCGGCGCCGGCGCCGGCGGCGTGCTGGCCGGCCTTTTCGGCGCGTTCCCGGTCAATGCCAGCCCGCCGCGGACGGGGATCGTCGCCGAGACCGGCGGACAGTCGCAGCTTGCGGGCCTGGCCGCCGCGGCAATCGTGCTGGCGTTGCTCGCGTTCGGGACCGGGCTGTTGCAGCACGTTCCGGATGCAGCGCTCGGCGGCATCCTGCTGTTCGTCGCGCTGCGGATCATCCGCTTGAATCAGATCGTCACGATTTATCGCCAGTCCTTCAGCGAGTTTTTGCTGATCGTTGCAACAGCCGCGCTGATCATCGTGCTGCCGATCCAACAGGGCGCGTTCCTCGGCATCGTGCTGTCGCTGCTGCACGGGATCTGGAGCACGACGCGTGCCAGGCTGGTCGAGTTCGAGCGCGTG
The DNA here is from genome assembly GCF_041200145.1 of Bradyrhizobium sp. LLZ17. NCBI lineage: Bacteria > Pseudomonadati > Pseudomonadota > Alphaproteobacteria > Hyphomicrobiales > Nitrobacteraceae > Bradyrhizobium > Bradyrhizobium zaerense. The sequence continues at coordinate 6,906,280 of NZ_CP165734.1, read as the reverse complement.
CCCGGCACGACGATCTGGTGGCCGACCCATCCGCACGTCACCGGCGAGCGCATTACCGGTGTCGCGGTGATCGGGCTGCAGGCGCCGCTATCGTTCCTCAACGCGCCCGGCTTCCGCAGCGACGTGAGCAACGTTCTGACGACCACCACGCCGCAACTGCTGGTGCTGGAGGCGAGCGGCATGGTGGAGATCGACTTCACCGCCGCGCAGATCCTGCTCGACCTGTTCAAGGCATGCAGCGAGCAGGGTGTCACGGTGGCACTGGCGCGGCTGGAGTCGGTGCGTGCGCAGGATGCGTTCGAGCGCTTCAGGTTGTTCGATGTCCTGTCCCGCGAGCACGTCTTCCACAGCGTGGACGAGGCCGTGCGAACGTTGGCGAAAGCGGAATAGCATTGAGTTACACCGGTTGAGCCGCGAACTCGCTTCACCTCTCCCGCGTGCGGGAGAGGTCGGCGCGCTCTTTGCGCGCCGGGTGAGGGTCTCTCCTCTTGAGGATTATCCCCGTTGCGGAAGCACCCTCTCCCCGGCCCTCCCTCGCAAGCGGGGTAGGGAGCGCACCGCGTTCGCAGCAACAATGAGCGATTACGAAGACAACGTCGGATGATCGCGCTGGATCGTCTCGCGGATCCAGCTGGCGTGGATCGCGCGATACAGGATCTGCGCGGTCTTGGTGTCGTTGGCTGTCATGCAGAGACCGACGATGCGGTGGACGGCGTCGTCGCGCATCAGGTCATCCGAGATCTTCATCGCGATTTCCATCGCGACTTTCGCGGCGCGCTCATAGCGCTCGCTCTCGCGCTTGTCGCTCCGCGAAGCAGCTGCGCTCGCGGCATGACAGATGGCGCGGATGCGCTCAGCCGCGTCGATGTCGCCGAGCGGCGACTCGATCGGTTCGTCCCAGATGTCGTTCCGCGTCGTGCGCGCAAACCACCGCATTGCCTCGCTCCGTGGTAACGGAACGAGCATAAACGGGCGCAACGCCGTGCGCTACGCCTCCGGCACGATCTTGCCGGGATTGAAGATGTTCTGCGGATCGAGTGCCTTTTTCAGCGCACGCATGGCGTCCAGCGCCTCCGGGCCCAGTTCCGCCCTGAGATATTTCTGCTTGCCCTGCCCAATGCCGTGCTCGCCGGTGCAGGTGCCGTCCATTGCCTGGGCGCGCTCGACCAGGCGGTGCATGAACTCCTCGCCGCGCGCCATCTCGTCGGCATCGTTGGTGTCGCAGACCAACGAGCAGTGGAAATTGCCGTCGCCGACATGGCCCACGATCGGCGACAACAAATTGAGCCGCTTGAGATCTTCCTCGGTCTCGCCGACGCATTCGGCGAGCCGCGAGATCGGCACGCAGACGTCGGTCGCGACCACGCCGATGCTGTCGCCGGGCCGCAGCGCCTTCACCGACCAATAGGCGTCGTGCCGCGCCTGCCACAGTTTTGTGCGATCCTCCGGCTTGGTGGTCCAGGAGAAATCGCCGCCGCCGCATTCCCTGGCAATCTCGCCGAAGGCCTTGGACTGCTCGCCGACCTCGATCTCGCTGCCGTGGAATTCCATCAGCAAGAGCGGCGTCTCCGGCAGCGTCAGCTTCGAATAGGCGTTGCAGGCCTTCACCTGGGCGGCGTTGAGCAGCTCGATGCGCGCCACGGGAATGCCGGTCTGGATCGCCAGGATCACGGCCTGACACGCCCCGTGCACGGTCTCGAACGACACCGCGCCGGCCGCGATCGTCTCCGGGATACCGCGCAGGCGGATGGTCAATTCCGAGATGATGCCGAGCGTGCCTTCGGCGCCGACGAACAGATGCGTAAGGTCGTAGCCGGCCGCGGATTTCTTGGCGCGCGTGCCGGTCGTGATGATCTCGCCGTCGCCGCGCACCACCTTCAGCGCGATCACGCTGTCTCGCATGGTGCCATAGCGCACCGCATTGGTGCCGGAAGCGCGGGTCGAGGCCATTCCGCCGAGCGAAGCGTCCGCGCCGGGATCGATCGGGAAGAACAGGCCTTGGTCGCGCAGATGCTCGTTCAGCGCCTTGCGGGTGACGCCAGGCTGGATCACGCAGTCGAGGTCCTCGGCATGAACCGCGAGCACCTTGTTCATGTCGCGCAGATCGATCGAGATGCCGCCGGCGGGCGCGTTGACCTGGCCCTCAAGCGAGGTGCCGGTGCCGAAGGCGATGACGGGCACGCCGTTCTTCGCGCAGATCCGCACCACGTCCTGGATGTCGGCGGTGTGCTGCGCCATCACCACCCCATCGGGCGGCTGGTTGGCGAGCCATGTCGCGGTGTGGCCGTGCTGCTCGCGAACCGCCTGCGAGGTGATGAGGCGGTTGCCGAAGCGTGCAGCAAGCTGCTCCAGCGCGCTCGCGAGGGCTTTCGGCGCCGGCCGCGGCGGATTATTGGTGATGGTCGTACCCACGGATGGTCCTCCCGACGAGACAAACCGTGGCAAAGGACATCTCACCGGTCAAGTCAAGCGACCGGACGCATAGCGAGGGACGGACAGATGCCGGAGACTGCCAAAGCTGCGCTCAAGCCCGAACCGTTCCGCTCATCGACCATGCAGATCGAGCCGCAATGGATCGACTATAACGGCCATCTCAATATGGCCTATTACAATGTGATGTTCGACCGGGCGATCGACGAGTTCTGGCTCGAGCTCGGGATCGGGCCCACCTACAAGAAAGAGCGCCACGGCTCGACTTTCACCGCCGAATGCCATGTGCGTTACTTGCGCGAGATCCACCTCGGCGATCCCGTGCAGATTCTGGTGTGGTTGCTGGAAGCCGACGACAAGCGGCTGCATACGTTCGAGGAGCTGAGGCACGCCACCGAGGGCTGGCTGTCGGCCACGTCCGAAAACATGTCGCTCCACATGGACATGACTGCGCGGCGCGTTGCGCCGTTTCCGCCCGACATCCAGCAGCGTATCGCAGGGGTCGCCAAGACCCACGGCACCCTGCCGCGGCCCGAGGGCACCGGCCGGAGCGTGGCGATGCCCTCGAAGCGGTGACGCTCTAACTCCTGATCCTGAGGAGCCGCGAAGCGGGCGTCTCGAAGGATGCAAGGCCACAGTCGGGCCTTCATGGTTCGAGATGGGCGTTCCGCGCTCCTCACCATGAGGATAACACCGCTAGACCCTGTTGCGGCCGCGGGCGAGACCGACCACGGCCGAGACCAGGAACAGCACGACCGCGATGAAGAAGATGATCTTGGCGATTTCAACTGAAGCGCCCGCGATGCCGCCAAAGCCCAGAATGCCGGCGATCAGTGCGATAACCAGAAACGTCACAACCCAGCCAAGCATGGTCAAACCTCTGTCTTGATGTCTGTCTGCGATCGGGTGGCTTGCCACCGCGGCTCGCTTGCAGGGACAATCTCGACCTCGGAACGATTGTTCCGGACCAGGTCATGCGGAAATTCGCGCGCCCGCTTGGAACAAATCAGCGTCCGGCGCACGTGGAAAACCCCTCCCCGCGACCCCATATAGCCACCAATCCCTGCTATAGGCTCCCTTCCACCACCCCGCGGTGCCATCGTGGGGCCAAATGATTCGCATGACCGAGCCGAGCAAAATCACCTCCGAGAGCGTTCCCGACCACCAGCCCGCGGCCGGCGGCATCGCCGCGCGTGCGCGCGCCTCGGTGGGACCGAAATATTTGTCCGGGCTCAATCCCGAGCAGCGCGACGCCGTGGAGACGCTGGACGGCCCGGTTCTGGTGCTGGCCGGCGCCGGCACCGGCAAGACCCGCGTCCTGACCACGCGCATTGCGCATATCCTGAGCCAGGGTCGCGCCCGCCCGAGCGAGATCCTGTCGGTGACCTTCACCAACAAGGCCGCGCGCGAGATGAAGCACCGGCTCGGCCAGATGCTCGGCCAGGCCGTCGAGGGCATGCCGTGGCTCGGCACCTTCCACTCCATCGGCGGCCGCATCCTGCGCACCCATGCGGAGCTGGCGCAGCTCAAGTCGAACTTCACCGTGCTCGACGTCGACGACCAGGTGCGGCTCCTGAAGCAGCTCTTGCAAGCCGACAACATCGACGACAAGCGCTGGCCGGCGCGGATGCTGGCCGGGCTGATCGACGGCTGGAAGAACCGCGGCCTGACGCCGTCGCAGGTGCCCGCCGGCGAAGCCGCAACGTTCGCCAACGGCAAGGGCGGCAAGCTCTATGCGAGCTACCAGGAACGGCTGAAGATCCTGAACGCCGCCGATTTCGGCGATCTGCTGCTGGAAGACATCCGCATCTTCCGCGAGCACCCGGACATCCTCCGGCAGTATCAACAGCGCTTCAAATTCATCCTGGTCGACGAATACCAGGACACCAACGTCGCGCAGTATCTGTGGCTGCGGCTGCTGTCGCAGGCGCCGACGAAGCCAACCGCCCCTACTGTCATTCCGGGGCGCCTCGAAGAGCCGAACCCGGAATCTGGAGATGGGCCATCAGCTCGAGATTCCGGGTTCGATGCAACGCATCGCCCCGGAATGACGGAGCATGCGGTTAGCGCGCCAGTGGCCGCCCCCCATGTCAAAAACATCTGCTGCGTCGGCGACGACGACCAGTCGATCTATGGCTGGCGCGGGGCGGAGGTCGACAACATCCTGCGTTTCGAGCACGATTTTCCCGGCGCCAAGGTCATTCGCCTCGAGCGCAACTACCGCTCGACCGGCCACATCCTCGCCGCCGCCTCGCACCTGATCGCGCACAATGAAGGCCGGCTCGGCAAGACGCTGCGCACTGAGGACCAGGACGGCGAGAAGGTCACGGTGACGGGATCGTGGGATTCGGAAGAGGAAGCGCGCGGCATCGGCGAGGAGATCGAGCAGATCCAGCGCCAAGGCGACAAGCTCAACGAGATCGCGATTCTCGTGCGCGCGTCCTACCAGATGCGCGAGTTCGAAGATCGCTTCGTCACGCTCGGGCTGCCCTATCGCGTGATCGGCGGCCCGCGCTTCTACGAGCGCGCCGAAATCCGCGACGCGCTGGCTTATCTGCGCGTGATCAATTCACCCGCCGATGATCTCGCCTTCGAGCGCATCGTCAACACCCCCAAGAGGGGCTTGGGCGATGCCACCGTGCAGATGCTGCACGATCACGCCCGCAAGCGCCGCATTCCGCTGTTCGAGGCCGCGCGTGCCGTGGTCGACACCGACGAATTGAAGCCGAAGGCACGCGGGTCACTGCGCGATCTCGTCACCCAGTTCGACCGCTGGCGCGCGCAGCGCGAGGTCACCGCGCATACAGATCTCGCCCAGATCGTGCTCGACGAGAGCGGCTACACCGAGATGTGGCAGAAGGACCGCTCGGCGGACGCTGCCGGCCGGCTGGAGAACTTGAAAGAGCTCGTGCGCTCGATGGAGGAGTTCGAGAACCTGCAAGGATTTCTCGAACACATTTCGCTGGTGATGGACCGCGACAGCGGCGCCGACGAGGATGCGGTGTCGCTGATGACGCTGCATTCGGCCAAGGGGCTCGAATTCGACAACGTGTTCCTGCCCGGCTGGGAGGAAGGCCTGTTCCCGAGCCAGCGCACGCTGGACGAACAGGGTCGCGCCGGCCTCGAGGAAGAGCGTCGCCTCGGCCATGTCGGCCTGACCCGTGCGAGGCGTCGCGCCAAGATCTATTTTGCGACCAACCGGCGGATCCACGGCACCTGGACAACCACGATCCCGTCGCGCTTCCTGGACGAATTGCCTGCGGCCAATGTCGAGATCACGGAATCCAAGGGCGGCTCGGCTTGGGGCGGCACAGGCGGCTACGGGGCCTCGCGCTTCGACGACATGGAGGCGTTCGGCTCCACCTATTCGACTCCGGGCTGGCAGCGCGCCCAGGCCAATCGCAACCGCGGCGGCGGCGGACGCAGTGGCGGCGGCCAGGGTGGCTTTGAGGAACAGACCTCGTCGTTTTCGTCCTCGCCGGATTTCGGCAGCTTCTCGTCGCGCCGGCGCGGGCCGATGACGATCGAGGGCGAACTGGTGGCCAAATCGACCGGCACGACCTCGGATTTTTCGCTCGCCGACCGCGTCTTCCACCAGAAATTCGGCTACGGCCGCGTCACCAAGGTCGACGGCAACAAGCTCACCATCGCCTTCGACAAGGCCGGCGAGAAGAAGGTCGTGGACAGCTTTGTGCAGCGGGCGTGAGGGCCGGCCCTGTTGCGGCGGCGTTACGCCGCCGAGTTTCTTCCTTCCACGCCCCTTGACCATCGCGAACTTCCCCGTATCAGATGCGGCCATGGTTCGGGGCCCCATCACACTGATCTTGCTGGCATTGGTCATGCCGTCGCTTGCGGCGGCGGAGACCATGAGCTTTGGCGATTCGCTCGGGCTGCTGGCGAAAAGTTGCGGCGCGGAAATCGTGGCGAATTGCCGCGGCGTCAATCCGGATTCGACCCGGCTGAAGGAGTGCCTGTCCCGCAACCGCGACGTGCTGTCGCCGCAATGCCAGACCGACTACCTCACGGCGTTCGACGCCATCCTGAAGCGCGTCGCCGCCCGCGTCACGGTGGCGAACGCCTGCCAGCGCGAAATCGTCAAGATCTGCGGCGGCTCGACCAAGGAGACCAGCAAGTCGGTCCCCTGCCTGGTCTCGATGCCCAAGGGCATCAGCAACAACTGCCTGAAGGCCGTCGACGACGCGGGATACCGATGATGCGCGCGACCGGGCTTACCACCTCCCGAATTGGCATCGCTCTCGGTAGCTTTCTTGGTCTTGCTTTGCTCGCGGGCGCCGCAGCCGGGCAGACGGCTCCGCCGACCCGCGACGACATCGTCGGCAAGCTCAATCATTTCGAGGAGGCCGCCGAGGTCGATATTCCCGCGCTGAAGCAGCAGGTGATGGAGCGGGCCAAGGCCAGGATCAAGAACGATCCGGGGCCGGTGAACCGTCCGCTGATCGCGCCCGACCTCGCCAAGCTACCCACCTTCACCGCGCAGATCCAGTTCGACGCCGACACGCCGATCATCCAGCCGGACTCCTACCAGACCGTCGGCCGGCTCGCGGACGCGCTGGTGCACGCCTCGCTGCTGCCCTACACGTTCCTGATCGTCGGCCATGTCGAATCCAATACGAAGACACGAGAGGCCAATGCGATCCTGAGCCAGCGCCGGGCGGACGCGATCCGCGACGTGCTGGTGAACACGTTCAAGATTTCGACCAAGCGGCTTCAGCCGATCGGGCTGGGCGAGGAGCAGTTGCTCGATCGCGCCCGGCCGACCTCCGCGGTCAATGGCCAGCTGCAAATCCTCACCTTTGCCAAGCTGCCCGAGGACGAGCCGGCGCGCCCCGCTGCGGCACCCGCGCCCGCGACGAAAAAGCCCGCCAGGAAACATTGAGCGTGCGCGCCTCGGCGCCTGACGGAACCCTTTGAAGTCCGGCCATTTTGTGACCTGTCTCACAGCGCGACAGCACGGTTCTGCGCGACAATAGTGCCGGTTTGTGCACTGCCCACTCCGGTGCTATAGCCTGTTTTCGTCCTTCCCGACCCTGTGCTGCACGAGACCGAGATGGCTGGCTATTTTCAACGCCAACTGGCGGATTATGTCGAATACCACCGCGATCCCTGGAATTGCGTGATGCATGTGGTCGGCATTCTCCTGCTCTTCACCGGTGCGACGCTGCCGCTGACGCTGGTCCATTTCCAGATATTCGGGATCGAGGTGAGCCTGGCGGTGATTTTGGCCCTGCCGGTGCTGGTATATTGGCTGATGCTGGACGCCGGGATTGGCCTCGGCATCCTCGCGGCGATGATCGTGCTGCTTTCGGTCGCAACCGCAATCGGCAATCAGGTCTCGCTCGCCATCATGTGGTCGATTTTTGCGGTGCTGATCGGGTCTGGTATCGCATCGCAGATCGTCGGCCACAGGGTATTTGAGGAGCGGCAGCCGTCAATGGTCGACCACCCCACCCATTTCCTGCTTGGACCGATGTTCGTCATGGCAAAATTATTCATTGCACTGGGTTTTCGTCGCGATCTCGCTGCGATTCTCGCGCCTCTTCCGACCAGCTCCCTTTCAACCCGATAGCTTCCAGAGCGGAACAGCAAACCTTCTTCATGACTCTCGTCCTGGTTACCGGTGGCAGTGGTTTCATCGGACAGCATCTCGTCGAAGCGCTCCGCGCCCGTGGGCAGCGGGTGCGCGTGCTCGACGTCCGGCCGCCGGCCGCGGCGAGCGCGGACGTTGAATATGCGCAGGGATCGGTGCTGGATAGTGGCGCGGTCGATGCCGCGGTTGCCGGCGTCGATCAGGTCTACCATCTCGCCGGCCTGCCCGGCATGTGGGTCGCCGACAAGCAGGCCTTCCACGACGTCAATTACCGCGGCACCGAGGTGGTGCTCGCATCCGCGATGAAGCGCGGCGTGTCGCGCTTCCTGCACTGCTCGACGGAATCGATCCTGTTTCCCTATTCGAACCTCAATGGCACGCCCGCCGAAGAGGCTCTGCAGCCGGCGGACGCGATGCCCGGCGCCTATACGCGCTCGAAGTCGCTCGCCGAACATCACGCCGCGAAGGCTGCGGCCGCGGGCTTCCCGCTCGTGATCGGCACGCCGACCATGCCGATCGGCGCCGCCGACCACAATCTGACGCCGCCGACCGCGATGCTGTGGTACTTCCTGCAGAAGAAGGTGCAGCCGCATCTCGACTTCCTGGTCAATCTCGTCGACGTCCGCGACGTCGCCATGGGCCTGGTGCTGGCGATGGAGCGCGGCCGCGCCGGCCAGCGCTACATCCTCGGCGGCGATTGCGTCCGGCTCGGCCAGATCCTGAGGATGATGTCCGCGATGAGCGGCCGCCGGCAGTTTCCGGTCGTCGTTCCCGGCAGGATCGCCGAGTTCTCCGGCATCCTGCTCGAATATCTCTCCGATCACGTCACGCGCCGGCCGCCGAACGGCACCGCCGAAGGCGTGCGCATTGCGCTTGCCGCGAGCGATCTTTCGATCGGCAAGGCGCGCACCGAGCTCGGCTATGCGCCGCGCCCGATCGAGCCGGTGCTGCACGAAACCATCACCCATCTGCTCGCCCGCAACGGCCAGCAGCCCTCCGACGCCATCAAGCATCACGCGCTGTCCTCGCGCGCGAGCTGAGGCCGCCGCCCAAACCAAAGAACCTTTCCGCATGTCCTTCGATTTCAGCAAACTTCTCTCCGTCGCCTGGGGCGGCTGGACCACGGCCTGGCCGACCGAACTGCTGGCGCTGATCTGGCTCGCCTTTCTCGCCAGCTGGGTGGGCGCCTCGTTCTGGCAGGGCCGGACCAAGAAGCAGGTCATGACGCTGGAGTCGCAGCGCTACAGCCTGCCGATCCTGGTCGGCGGCATCCTGTACACACCGTGGGTTGCGGAGATCCTGGGCTGGAAGCCGCTCTGGGTGCTCGGCAACACCGGGATCGCCTTCGCCGCGATCCTCTCGATCGCCGGCATCGCCTTCGCCTGGTGGGGCCGGCTGCATCTCGGAAAATTCTGGTCCAACACCATCACTCACAAGGAAGACCACCGCGTCATCGACACCGGCCCTTACGGCATCGTGCGTCACCCGATCTACACGGGATTGATCTTCGGCATGCTCGTCACCGGCATCGCGATCGGCATGGTCACGACGATCCTCGGCGCCATCCTGATCTCGCTCGGCATGTGGCAGAAGGGCCGGATGGAAGAGGTGTTCCTGTCAAAGGAGCTCGGCGAGGATGCCTACGGCGCCTATTGCCGCCGAGTGCCGATGATCATTCCGTTCTTGTCGCCGCGCTGAGGCGCGGAGCGACGGCGCGACCGTTGCGAGCGTAGCAAGCGCCCACATCTCCCAATGTTGTCCCGGCCTTCGCCGGGACGACACGGAGAGTTTTTCGCGCACGCAGCCATCTCCCGGACAAGGAACCGCCCCCTCCGCTCGCCCGTTAGCCGCTCGAAGCATGCAATAGCTGCAGAGCATCGAGCCATGTCGGACGCCTACGAATATTTTCGCGAGCACGCGGTCACCGCCGTCCGCAAGGCGCGGGCGCTGCCGCGGGGGCGGACGAAGCAGAAGCAGCGCGTGGTCGCGCGGGTCTATCATCTCCTGTCCAAGGAGGCCGCGCTTGCGCCGAACATCCATCACCTCGACGAGTTTCGCGCGGCGCGCGGGCTGGAGCGGCAGATCGGCCGCTGAACGCCTGCTGTCCATGCAAATTCGGTCGGCTGCCATTCCACGACAATAAAGCTGCACTGAGTTCCGCGAAGGTTGACCTTTTCGTCGCCACCAAGTTGGATGCGCGCGCAAACAGGGGCCTCTCATGACTTTTTCCAGCATCTTTGCGCAATTCGTCGCATTCGTCGGCGGCCTCGCGCTGCAATGGCGAAAGCTGTCGGGGACCGCGCCCGCCCCGGCCTGGGGCGAGGCGCCGGCGATTCCCGAAGCAAAGCCGCAAGGGGCGCTGCCGACCCTGAAGATGCCCAGCGCGCGGGGCTGGAGCGAGGGCCAGAAGCCGACGGCCGCGCCCGGTCTCAAGGTCAATGCGTTCGCCACCGGCCTCGACCACCCGCGCTGGATCGAGGTGCTGCCCAATGGCGACGTTCTGATCGCCGAAGCGACGCAGATCGCAGGCACCCCGCGGAGCGTGTTTCACTACGCGATGCAGGCGACGATGCGCCGGGCCGCGGCGCTCGGCGTCAGCGCCAACCGCATCACGCTGTTGCGCGACAAGGACGGCGACGGCGTCGCCGAAATGCGCGGCGCCTTCATGGAAAACCTGAGCCAGCCGTTCGGCATGGCGCTGGTCGGCGACACCTTTTATGTCGGCAACACCGACGGCGTGATGGCGTTTCCCTATGTCGCGAATGCCGACCGCATCACCGCGCCGGGCAAGCGGCTCACCAATTTCAAGCCGAGCGGACACTGGACCCGGAGCCTGCTGGCAAGTCCCGACGGCAAGAAGCTCTATGCCGGCGTCGGCTCGCTCACCAACATTGCCGAGATGGGCATGGAGGTCGAGCAAGGCCGCGCCGCGGTCTACGAGCTCGATCTCGAGGCCGGCACCCATCGCATCTTCGCCGGCGGTCTGCGCAATCCGGTTGGATTGGCCTGGGAGCCAACCACGAATCTGCTGTGGACCGTCGTCAACGAGCGCGACGGGCTCGGCGACGAGACGCCGCCGGACTATCTCACCTCGGTGCGCGACGGCGGCTTCTACGGCTGGCCCTATTGCTACTGGGGCAAGACGGTCGACGATCGCGTCCCGCAGGATCCGGCGATGGTCGCCAAGGCGCTCACGCCCGATTACGCGCTCGGCGGCCACACCGCTTCGCTCGGCCTGTGCTGGATGCCGGCGGGCACGTTGCCGGGTTTTCCGGACGGCATGGTGATCGGCCAGCATGGCTCATGGAATCGGAGCACGCTGTCCGGCTACAAGGTGGTGTTCATCCCGTTCGAGAACGGAAAACCCTCCGGCCCGGCGCGCGACATCCTGTCGGGCTTCCTGGCGCCGGACGAGAAAGAGTCCTACGGCCGCCCGGTCGGCGTGGCGATCGGCCCGGATAAATCGCTGCTGATGGCCGACGACGTCGGCAACGTGATCTGGCGCGTCACCGGCGCTTGAGAATCACGTCCCCACGGACAGCGTGGCGCGCTGCTTACGCAGCAGCGCGATCACCGACAGCGCCGTGATCAACCCGGTCTTGGGATTTTCGGACGGGATGTTCTCGATGGCCATCGAGAAGCGCGCGGAATCCGCCTCGACCTCGATGCGGTGAACATTGCGCGTCACGGTCGGGTCGGCCCAGATCTCCACCTGCGTGCGATCGGGCCCGACGCCGGCGAGCGACAGCGCCACCGCGACATTGAGATTGGCCGGAAAGCCTTTTGCAGCCTCGCGCGCCGTGCCCTCGAACAGCTTGAGCGGCTCGCGCAGATGATCAATGTCGATATTGTTCTGGACGATGAACGGCGCGCCCTTCAGCCCGTCCATCGGCTTGCGCGTGACCATCTTCACCGAATGGATGGTGCCGACCGCGGCGGCGTTGACCGCATCGAGGCCGATCAGCGCGCCGGTCGGCACCATGATGCGGCCGCCATTGGCGCGGGCGAGATCGACCAGATCAAAATTGTCGAGCAGTCCGCCGACGCTGACGACGACTGCGGCCTTGCCGCGTTTCACCGCGGGCTCGACGATCGCGCGCAGTTGGCTGCTCGGCGCGCATTCGACGACGATATCGGCGACGTCGCCGAGTTGCTCGATCGGCAAAACCAGCGGCGGATGGCGAAGGCTTTTCAGGAAAGGCTGATGCTTTGCGGCATCGCGCACCGCGACGGCCGAAAGCACCAGCCCCTCGATGCCCTGATCGAGCGCAGTCGCGATCTTGCTGCCGATCGAGCCCAATCCGGCGATCGCAACCCGCAATTCGTTCGAAGCTTTCTGACCGGTCATCGCATCGCACCTTCTGTCCAGGCCAACGTCATAGCTCCTCACGTCTCCCGCGCATAGCTGCGCAGGCATACGGCTGCCAGCGGCAGCCCGCCGACGGGCTTAATTCGTTGCCGGCCTGCTCGTTCTCTCAACGTGCTCACCCTGCTATTGTCGCGGGCGCAGACCGCGCCCGCCGAACCCGTCACGCAATCCCACTGATATCCCTAACGGAGCTTTTCCATGCGCACCCATTCGATTGCAGCGATTCCCGCTGATGGCATCGGGCCCGAGGTCATCTCGGCCGGAATTCGCGTGCTGGAGGCACTTGCAAAACGCAGCGGCGATATCGCCTTCAATATCAAGACGTTCGACTGGGGCTCGGACTATTACAAGAAACACGGCGTGATGATGCCGGCCGACGGTCTCGCTGAACTCAAGAAATTTGACGCGATCTATTTCGGCGCGGTCGGGGCGCCCGACGTGCCCGACCACATCACGCTGTGGGGCCTGCGCCTGCCGATCTGCCAGGGTTTTGATCAATACGCCAATGTGCGGCCAACCAAGATCCTCCCGGGCGTTGCCTCGCCGCTGCGCAATGTCGGCGTCGGCGATCTCGATTGGGTGATCGTGCGCGAGAATTCGGAAGGCGAATATGCCGGCATGGGCGGCCGCGCTCATCGTGGCCTGCCGGAAGAAGTCGGCACCGAAGTGGCGGTGTTCACCCGCGTCGGCGTGACGCGGATCATGCGCTATGCATTCAAGCTGGCGCAGTCGCGCCCGCGCAAGTTCCTGACCGTGGTGACCAAGTCGAACGCGCAGCGCCACGGCATGGTGATGTGGGACGAGATCGCGGCCGAGGTCGCGGCCGAATTCCCTGACGTCGCCTGGGACAAGATGCTGGTCGACGCCATGACGGTGCGCATGACGCTGCATCCGAAGAGCCTCGACACGATCGTTGCGACCAACCTCCACGCCGACATCCTCTCCGACCTCGCCGGTGCGCTGGCGGGCAGCCTCGGCGTGGCGCCGACCGGCAACATCGATCCGCAGCGGCGCTTCCCTCGATGTTCGAGCCGATCCACGGCTCGGCGTTCGACATCACCGGCAAGGGTATCGCCAATCCGGTGGCGACGTTCTGGACCGGCGCGCAGATGCTCGAGCATCTCGGCGAGAAGAACGCCGCGGTGCGGCTGATGGCGGCGGTCGAGCGCGTCTGCGCGGCCGGCGTGCTGACACCCGACGTCGGCGGAACTGCGTCGACGAAAGAGGTGACCGACGCCGTGATCGACGCGATCAACGGGTCGAATGTTTAATCTTGACTTGACGTCATGGCCGGGCTTGTCCCGGCCATCCACGATCTTTCCCGCGGCAACAAGAACGTGGAAGCCCGGGCCTTCGCCTCCACGAAGCGGCTCGGCCGCGCAGGCGGGACAAGCCCGGGCATGACGAGTTTCAACCGCCCGCAGCTTTCGGAGAGATAAAACGCCCTACTTGCGCCTGGACGGAGCCGGCGGCGGCACCGCCATCGCGGCGGCGGTGTCCGGCGGCGTCAAATGACGCGGGACGATGATCGACTGGCCGGGGGTGAGCGGTGCGTTCTCCGGCAGCGAGTTGCTCTGCGCGAGCGACCACAGCGGCACGCGATTGGCGGCGGCGATGCTCTCCATGGTGTCGCCGCGGCGCACCGGCAGCCGCACGCCGCTATCCCACAATTCGACCAGCGTATCGCCGGGCACGAGATAGCGCAGCGGTACGGCATCGGCCTCGGTCTGGGGCGGAATGCGCGGCAACTGCGTCACCATCTCGAGGATCTGGCGATGGATGTCGTCGGACTTCTCGATATTGATGTGGCTGACCCGCGAGTTCTCCTTGAGGTCGTAGCTCGCATAATGGCCACGGAAGCCCGGCACCGCCACGACGTTACCGCCGCCAAGCACGCTGTCGGAAAGGAAGATGTTGATGAAGCGCTCGACATTGAGCGGCACGTCGTCGGTCGCATGCGCGGGGTCGATAGTGATGACGAGGCTGATCGGAATGTTCTCCTTGGCTGCCATCTCGGCGATGATTACCGAGCACAACCCGCCCATGGAATGGCCGATCAGCACGATCGGCGCCGGCGATTCCTTGTAGCTCGCGATAGCGCGATTGCCGATCCATCGGCAGATGGTGAATTCATAGACGTCAGCCGAAAAACCGGCCTGCGTCAGCTTCTCGCTGAGCCGGTCCATGCCGGTCGAGAAGATCGGCCCCATGGCGCCGCGAAACAGGTAGATTTTCGGGGGTGGCAGCGGCTCGGCCGGCGGAGGCGGCGCGGCGGCAGGCGCGACCGCGGCGGGCTTGGTCTTGGCGGGCGAGCCTGCGGCCATGCCGGTGCTGAAGGCGAGCAGCGCAATCGCTGCCAGCACCACAATTCGCCTTGAATCAATCATCAGTCCAGCAGTCCCACCGCGGCAGGCAAAGGCCTCCCCCGGGGGCTTAGTGACGGCCGAATGGGTGGAATTTGGGGCACGGACACAGCCGCCGCGCCAGTAGGCTCGCGATATCTTCGACAGCGGGCTGAGCGCGGGCCGCTAGCGCATTGGATTACGCGCTGCGGCCCAAACCGATTGTCCGCCTCGACGTGAGCGCCCGGCCTCAGTTGTGCGCCGGCGCAATGGCCGCCGCGGCTCGTGCAGGCCTTGGCGCGCCGGGCTCGGCAACCGGTGCCGGCGCGCGCGACCGCGCGATCGCGGCGTCGATCTCGGCGATCACGCGGCGCTGGATCGCCTCGTTCTTGTCGATCGTGATGTGGCCGACGCCGGAGCCGCGGACATCGACATTGTCGAGCTTGCCGCGAAAGCCGTTGGCTGCACGCACAGGCTCGCCGGGACCGTCGCCGATATAGATGTTGATGTAGCGCTCGGCGCCGGTGGTGAGCTTGGTCTTGAACACGGAATCGAGGCCGATCGCGAGCTTCACAGGCACGCCGAGGCGGTTGAGCTTGGCGATCATGTCGGGTAGCGCGGTCGCACCCGAGGAATGCCCGACCAGCACGATGGTCTTGAGCCGGCCGGCCTTGTAGTTCGTTGCGGCCTCATCGGCGAGCGAGGACCAGGAGACGAAGTTGGCAACCGTCACCGGGATGCCCTGCGCCTCGAGCCTCGAGCCGATGGTGTCGAGCCCGAGCGAGAAGATGTTGAGCACGCCACGAAGCAGGTAGACATGCGTGCTGGCGGCTGCCTGGCTGGGCGCCGCCTTGGCAGCGGTCGGGCTCATGGCGATAGCTGACAGCAGGAGCAGGCAGATCGCCCACATGCGGATGGTGGACAACTGGCTGATGCCGGCTGTGTGACGGCCGTTCGGTCTCATCGATCTTTTCCCTGGGGACACTTCGCAATTGGCCGGAATCGTAGCCATGGCCCGCTCGCAGACGCAACAAAGAGCCGCGTGAGCGACGATCTTAGCCGCAACCCGTGACCATCGCGCAACAACTTGCCTGAAACGTGCCCTTGAAGGGCCTGTTTTGAGACCATTTTTCTCTCGCCAATTGCGACCGGGCAAAGCCCTTCCTATTTCAGGGCTCCGCTGGTCTGCGCCGACACGGCGCGGGTTCCAGCGCCTCCCTTCCCCCACCTCACGGCCATCATGTCCTCCGTCATCTCCGTCGCCAATCTGTCGAAAACCTATGGGTCCGGCTTCAAGGCGCTCAAAAACGTCAATCTCGAGATCAAGCACGGCGAGATCTTCGCGCTGCTCGGTCCCAACGGCGCCGGCAAGACCACGCTGATCTCGATTATCTGCGGCATTGCCAATCCGAGCGAAGGCAAGGTTTTGGTCGGCGGCGAGAACATCCAGACCTCCTACCGCAAGGCGCGCTCGCTGATCGGGCTCGTGCCGCAGGAACTGCACACCGACGCCTTCGAAAGCGTGTGGGCGACCGTGAGCTTTTCCCGCGGCCTGTTCGGCAAGCCTAAGAACCCGGCCCATATCGAGAAGGTGCTGAAGGACCTGTCGCTCTGGGACAAGAAGGACAACAAGATCATCACGCTCTCCGGCGGCATGAAGCGCCGCGTGATGATCGCGAAAGCGCTGTCGCACGAGCCGCAGATCCTGTTCCTGGACGAGCCGACCGCCGGTGTCGACGTCGAGCTGCGCAAGGGCATGTGGGAAGTCGTGCGCACGCTGCAGCAATCCGGCGTGACCATCATTCTCACCACGCACTACATCGAGGAAGCCGAGGAGATGGCCGACCGCATCGGCGTCATCAACAAGGGCGAGCTCGTTCTGGTCGAGGACAAGGCGACCTTGATGCAGAAGCTCGGCAAGAAGCGGCTGACGCTGCATTTGCAAACCAGGCTCAGCGCGCTGCCGGACAGCCTCGCCCAGTACCAGCTCGACCTCTGCGACAGCGGCGCGACGCTGGTCTACGACTACGACACCAAGGGCGAGCGCACCGGCATCACCAGCCTGCTCAGCGATCTCCGCGATGCCGGCGTCCGCTTCAATGATCTCGACACGACGCAATCGTCGCTCGAGGACATCTTCGTCGATCTCGTGAGGACGTCATGAACCACCGCGCTGTCCTCGCCATTTACCTGTTCGAAATGGCACGCACCTGGCGCACGCTGCTGCAAAGCATCGTCTCGCCGGTGGTTTCGACCTCGCTCTATTTCGTGGTGTTCGGCGCCGCGATCGGCTCGCGCATCAGCCAGGTCGAAGGCGTCAGCTACGGCACCTTCATCGTGCCGGGCCTGATCATGCTTTCGGTACTGACCCAGAGCATCGCCAATGCCTCGTTCGGCATCTACTTCCCGAAATTCGTCGGCACGATCTACGAGATCCTGTCGGCGCCGATCTCCTATTTCGAGATCGTGCTCGGCTATGTCGGCGCGGCCGCGACCAAGTCGATCATCCTCGGCCTGATCATCCTCGCAACCGCCGGCTTGTTCGTGCCGCTGCACATCCAGCATCCGATCTGGATGCTGGTCTTCCTGGTCCTGACCGCGGTGACCTTCAGCCTGTTCGGCTTCGTCATCGGCATCTGGGCCGACGGCTTCGAGAAGCTCCAGATGATCCCGATGCTGGTGGTGACGCCGCTGACCTTCCTCGGCGGCAGCTTCTATTCCGTCGACATGCTGCCGCCGGCCTGGCGCACCGTGGCGCTGCTCAACCCGGTCGTCTATCTGATTTCGGGCTTCCGCTGGAGCTTTTACGAAATCGCCGACGTCAGCATCTTCGTCAGCTTCGGCATGACGCTGGCGTTCCTCGCGATCTGCCTGGGCGTGATCTGGTGGATTTTCCGGACAGGATACCGGCTGAAGAATTGACCGAGGCTCGTCATCCCCGGGGGCGCCTTGCGGGCTCCCCAGAATGACGGCGGTGAAAGCTCACCTGTAGCAGCGGAAGTGGTGATAACCATCATAGTAGCCGCGGCAATGGCGGCGGCCGTGATAGGGAATGCCCAGGATGCCGTCTACGGCACCGACGGCGCCACCGACACCGGCGCCGACGACACCTCCGACCGCGCCGCCCACAGGGCCCGCAATCCGGTTACCCTCGTAGGAGCCCTCCTGGGCACCGCGCACGATGCCCTGGGCATGGCCGGGATACGGCAGCGACAGCAGCGCGAGAAGGACGGCTGCACCTGCGAAAACCAGGCGGACAGGCAAACGCGCCGGTAGATGCGCGGCGGCGATACGGGCTTTGTTCATCTTCGATCCCAGGGGTGAGCAGGCGGCGGAAGCCGCCTGTCGAGGCAAGCCATGTTCAACGCCTGGAGCGGCCAAATGGTTGCACCTTTGTGACGAATTGTCGGCGTTGTGAACGCACAGCCCGCTCGCGAAAATGTCAGCACCGCCGCAGGCGACGCGGCACAAAGCGGCCTTGCTTACGCCCGGCATCACGTTAACGATGGCGGGAACGTTAGCTTGGCAGGCCGCTGGAACGAAAGCCGGATTGCAGGCATAATGCACGCCGGGGGACGGAGAGCCGCGGCGCTTGCAAGGACAGGCCGGAGGCCAGACGTCAGATGCGTTCCTTTTTCATTGCTTTCACCTCCTTGATGTTTTTGAGCGCGGGCACCGCGCAGGCCAAAGTCGACATCACCATCGACAAGGACAATCAGCAGATGACCGTCGCTGTCGACGGCGTCACGCGCTACCACTGGCCGGTGTCGACTGGCATCCCCTCGCGCGAGACGCCGAACGGATCATTCCGCGCCTTCCGCATGGAAGAAGATCACTACTCCAAGGAATTCGACGACGCACCGATGCCGCATTCGATCTTCTTCACCAAGATCGGGCACGCCATCCACGGCACCGACTCGGTCGGCCGTCTGGGTACGCCGGCCTCGCATGGCTGCGTGCGGCTGTCGCGCCAGAATGCCAGCACGCTTTATGCGCTGGTGCAGGAGCAGGGCGTGCTCAATACCACGGTGACGTTGACCGGCTCGGCACAGGTGGCGCTGGCCCGCAACCCGCGCGGGCGCGCCAACAATGCAGTGGCCCGCGCCCAGCAGCCCGCCGACGAGCAGCAATATGCAACGACCGGCGATCCCGTGAATCTGACGCCGCCGGCACAGCCTGCCCGCCGCTACATGCCGCAGGATGACAACTACATCTATCCGGCCGACGGCAGCGACACCGGCGCACGCTACCCGGCGCCGCGCATGACCAGCCGCGCCTACGGCGCGCAGGTCTACCAGCAGCAGCCGCAGCAATCTTACGACCAGGGCTACGGCCAGCAGGGCTATTACTATCAGCAGCAACAGCCCCGGCCGTATTATCAGCCGCGCGGCTATTACTACCAGAACTGACACTATCTGAACGCCGCGTCGCCGCGGCCAAATCCCTCCAGCATGCCGCGCCATCAGCCCTGCGGCACCGCGCTGGCGCGCTGGTGTCGACGGCAAGGCCTGCAGCCTGTTCATCAATTGAGCAGCCGGCGACGCAGGAAAGCAACAGTCCCCAACCTTTGGCGCCGCGGGGTTTCGGCTAAATTGACAAGCTCGGGGTCGCCCGTATTGTCTTTCCCATTATTTCTGGGAGATCACATGACTCGCGAGCAGATTTCGGATTTCTGCGTTAGTGCGCTAGCCAATCTCCTGCGAATTTCGACGGACCGGGTCGATACCTGCACAAAGTTCAACCGTCTCGGCCTCGATTCGGCGATGCTCGTCTACCTCATGATGGAACTTGAGGAGAAGCTCGAGCTCGAACTGTCGACGGACGACTTTTACGACCACCCCACGGTCGAGGCGCTGTCGCGATTTCTGGCGGACAAGCGCGCTATCCGCTCCGCCGCCTGAGAGCGGCTGAGCCGGCGCAACCCGGATGCAAACCCCTCGCTCGCTGGTGGCGCTGCTGGCCCGCCGTGCGGCGGACCAGGGCAACGATCGCGCCTATGTCTTCGTCTCCGATCGCGGGACGGAGGAAGCGGTCCTCACCTTCCGCCAATTACATGACGCCTCACGCGCGCTCGCGTCGCGCCTGACAATGGTCGCGCAGCCGGGCGAGCGCGCCATCCTGGTGTTTCCGCCCGGCATCGAATTCATGGCGGCATTCTTCGGCTGCCTGATGGCTGGCATTATCGCCGTGCCCATGATGATGCCGCGGCGAAACAGCGCCCGTGACGCCAGCGCCGCCATCCTCGCCAATTGCGAACCGGCGATTGCGCTGACCACCTCGGCCTTCGCGCTGCGCGGCGATTTGCAAGCGCGCTTCGCGCAGGAGAACATCCGGTGGATCGAAATCGATCTCGCCGCGGACGCCAGCGCAACGGTCGACCTGCCCGAGCCGGCACCGGACGACATCGCCTTCCTGCAATACACGTCAGGCTCCACATCCGAGCCCAAAGGCGTGATGGTAAGCCACGCCAATCTGCTCGCCAATCTCGAGATGATCCGGCTTGCGCTCGGCAACACCAGGCGATCGACATATGTCAATTGGGTACCGCTCTATCACGACATGGGGCTGATCCTGAACGCGCTGCAAGCGCTCTATGTCGGCGCGCCTTGCGTGCTGATGGCGCCGAACGCTTTCATGCAGCGGCCGCTTGGCTGGCTGCGCACGATCTCGCATTATCGCGCGGAAGTGGCGTGCAGCCCCAATTTCGGTTTCGACCTCTGCGTCAGCCGCTATCGCGCCGATCAGATGCAGGGCATTGACCTGTCCTCGCTCAAAGTTGCGCTCAACGGCGCCGAGCCGATTCATGCAGAAACCATTGAGCGGTTCATCGCGACCTTCGCGCCGCACGGATTCGATCCGCGCGCGATGTATCCCGCTTACGGCATGGCGGAGGCGACCCTTCTGATCTCGGGCGGGACGCGTGGGGGCAGCCATCTCACACGCAGCGTGGGCCGCGCAGTGCTCCAGGCGCATGTGACGGAGGCGCCGACCGATCCCGACGATGCGCAGATCGTGGTGGGCTGCGGGCGCGCGCTTGCCGGCGAGCGGATCGCGATCGTCGAGCCGGAACGCCGCACGCGCCTGGCGGCCGATCGCGTCGGCGAGATCTGGGTCAGCGGCGCCAACGTCGCTCGCGCCTATTGGCGCAACGACACGGCCACGCACGAGGGCCTCGGTGCGGAGATCGCCGGCGAGACCGGGCTCTGGCTCCGCACCGGAGATCTGGGCTTCCTCGCCGCCACCGGCGATCTGTTCGTCACCGGCCGCATCAAGGACCTCATCATCATCCGCGGCATCAACCATTATCCGCAGGACATCGAGCGCACCGTGCAGTCGCTCGACGATGGCTTGCGCGAAAACTGCGGCGCGGCATTCTCGGTGTCGGACGAGAGCGGCGAGGAAGCGCTCGTCATCGTCCAGGAGGTCGAGCGCACCGCCCGCCACAGCATCGATCCGGCCGAGATCAGGGGCCGGATCCGCGAAGCGATCGCCGATAGCCATGAGCTCTCCGCACGCCACATCGCGCTGATC